>DATAKM010000104.1:0-63736 GCA_036261665.1 Chloroflexia bacterium | reverse complement strand
AATGGGCTATGTAGGGCTCCCGGCGGCTGTTACCTTTGCCGAGAGCGGTTTTCCGGTTACGGGCTTCGATGTCATAAAGGCGAAGGTTGACCGGTTAAACAGCGGAGATAGTTATATTGAAGACGTTACTTCAACCCGGTTGCAGGGTGTAGTCGACTCTGGCCGTTTCCATGCTACCTCTAACTTTTCCAACTTGAGTGACCAGGATGTGATTGTTATCGCCGTGCCAACCCCGCTTAACAAGACCCGCGACCCCGATCTGACAGCGGTTAAAGGCGCTACTCAGTCAATTGCTGAGAACCTGAGGCCCGGACAACTCATTATCCTGGAAAGCACTACTTACCCTGGCACTACTGAAGAAGTAGTCAAACCGATCCTGGAGCAAAGCGGCTTACGCGCCGGTGAGGATTTCTTCCTGGCTTTTTCTCCCGAACGGATTGACCCCAGCAGTAAGAACTGGCATTTCGCCAACGTGCCAAAGGTAGTGGGAGGCTATACTCCTGATTGTCTTGCGGTAGCTCAGACCTTCTACTCTCAGGTGGTAGAAAAGGTAATACCGGTTTCGTCCACCCAGGTGGCTGAGATGTGCAAGATATTTGAGAATGTTTTCAGGGTAGTCAACGTCGCGCTGGTCAATGAGATGACCTTACTTTGTGACCGGATGAACCTGAATTTTTGGGAAGTGCTGGACGCCGCCAGTACCAAGCCCTACGGCTTTATGAAGTTTACACCTGGCCCCGGTGTGGGCGGTCACTGCATTCCGATTGATCCCTTCTACCTCACCTGGAAAGCTCGCGAACATGATTTTAATACCCGCTTTATTGAACTGGCGGGTGAAATCAACTTGCAGATGCCCCATTATGTGCGTGAACTGGTTATCCGAGCTTTAAATTCACAGGGAAAATCCCTGAATAATGCCAGTATCCTTCTGTTAGGGGTAGCTTACAAAAAAGATGTTGGCGATGTTAGAGAGTCTCCGGCAGTCAAGATTGTGGAACTCCTGCACCACAGTAAGGCTTCCCTGAGTTATCACGACCCCTTTGTCCCGGTCTTTGAAGAAGGCCATTTAACTATGAATTCGGTGGAATTGACCGCCGATACCCTGGCAAGCGCTGATTGCGTGGTTATCGTGACCGATCATAGTAGCTTTGACATTGAGTTTGTGGTCAATCACGCCAGAATGATCGTAGATACCCGCAATGTAACAGCCGGAATAGCAGAACAGCGCGAAAAGATTCTGGTGCTGTAAGATTCTTTTGCTCATTCAAAGATGGGGTAGTAGTACCGGGCGGAGAGGAAAATTCTTCTCCGCCAATACGGGATTTGCCTGTGATTAATTTAGTCTACTGCACTTCAGTGCGACTGCGCTGTTGATTGTCCCCGAAATTTTGCCAGGAGCGTCACCCTTGAGTAACGGGAGGGTTTAGTAAATGCTTGACATATATAAAGATGTGCGTAAAAGGGGGTTGCCAAAAGTAGTAGTGATTGGAGGCGGAACGGGTGTTTCTACGGTTCTGCTCGAACTTAAAAAAGTTGCCGATGTTACTGCTGTGGTTTCTATGATGGATAGTGGTGGTTCCAGTGGGCGTTTAAGAGATGAACAGGGAATTTTACCCCCGGGTGATATTCTCAAATGTATTTGCGAGCTGTTACCTGATGACGAGCACAGCCGGAAGTGGCGTGATTTGTTAACTTACCGGTTTCGCAAAGGCGAAGGATTGAAGGGGCATAGTTTAGGGAATCTACTTCTATCAGCTTCCTACGATTGGGAAGGCAGTCCGGCTTTTGGGATTGAGGCACTTTGCTGGTTGCTACAGATAGACGGCCGGGTATTGCCCGTAACGCTTAATGACGTAGATCTCGTAGCGCGGCTTTCAGATGGTAGCAGTGTAGTGGGCGAAACCAACATAGACTTGCGTACCGATAATCTGAGCGCCAGAATTGAATATATCTACCTGTCCCGCCGGGCGCAACTTTACCAGCCCGTGCGTGAAGCGATCTTACAGGCCGATAAAATTGTGATCGGGCCGGGTAGTCTCTTTACCAGTATTCTACCAAACCTTCTGGTCGAAGGCCTGGCGGAAGCGCTTAAAGAAGCAAAGGCTCCTAAAATTTATATTTGCAACCTTGTTACAGACCCTACAGAAACCGAAGGTTACAAAGCTTCCGATTTCATCAGCAAAGTTACCGAATACCTGATGGAAGGTGAATGCCTGGACTATGTAATTGTTAATGATGGGGAAATCAGTGATCTAATTCATCGAATGTATCAAAAAGAACACAAATTACCGGTAGCAGTTGACCTCGACCGCTGTAGTCAACTGGCCGGGAAGATCATTGCTGGCCCCTTTGCTAAAGGTAAAACAATTCTACGCCATGATAGCCGCCGCCTGGCCCAGACTATTTTGGAACTTGGTGAGGAGAATTCTGCTACTCCGGCAGAGTCTGAAACTCCTTTTCGCTTCCGAAACAGTGCTACCGCTACCCTGGCTGTTTCGCACTAAACCTTCGTTATAGCCTGTTAGCAGTTCTCTGATGTTTAAGCAACGTTAGCTCTATGTCATGTCAGCCGAATTAATCCCGGCCATTGCGTCCAGACATGAGTTAGCAACGGCACATTTTATAAGCAAAAAGATGCTGCTAGTAGTAGGACTTAACGCAACCAATTGTTTACACTGGTCAGGTTTAATAGCTGGCGAGTCGTAAGCGCTGTGTAAGGGATACGTTTGGAAAACTCTTAACAGAAGACGTGTAAGAGTTCAGGAGGTTCAAAGTGAGTCGTAAGAGAATTTCGATCAAGTCCGTTATTATGAGTTTATTCATGGTGGTTTTGCTTAGCGCTGTCCTGACTGTTTCGGCTATGCCGGTAACGGTTGACGCAGCTAACCAGGCTAATAAAGCTACGCATCACCAGGTTAAGCCTCAAAAGGTAGGCCAGCCAACCATGAAGCCGAAGCCGCAACCCCGTCTTACCCAACCGCCGCCGCCACCGCCTAATAAAAAGGGAGGCAAAAAATCCAAAACTGTCGGAAGCCTCGCTTTAAATGAACAGGTTGCTACCTCCGCCGTAACTACCGCTGCCCTGGTGGATCATTCCAAAGATCCGCGCGATATGAAGATCCTGCTTATTAACACCGATGCACCGAACTACCCGGACTACGATTATCAGGGTATGACAGCCTTCCTTAATCAGTTAGGTGTACCTTTCGATAGTTTCAACGCTATCAATAACACCCTTACCGACAGTACATTGTGGGATGGCCTCTCGCATGGTTATTATCAGGGGATAATCCTGACCTCCGGTAGTCTGGTCTATTATGATCCAACTACTAATTCTTATCCCACAGCCTTCACCGATGCCGAATGGACCACCCTGGCTAACTACGAGACCATGTTTGGTGTACGGCAAGCCACTACCTATACCTATCCGGGCTATCCCGATTCTTATGGTCTGTCAGATCCTACCTATGCCTACCAGGATACCAGCGTTACACCCTTACAGGCCAACTTAACCGCTAATGGAAAGACAGTCTTTTCCTACTTGAATACCAGTAGCCCAATTACCATCCAGTACGCCTGGACTTATCTGGCTACAGTTGCTCCCGGCGAGAATGTCACACCGCTGTTGACTACTTCCAACGGTTACACTATCGCTGCCATCAAGACCTATTCGGATGGACGGCAAAACCTGGCTATCACGGCTGAGAACAATTCCTTCCTGATCCATTCTCAGCTACTATCTTACGGCATTATCAACTGGGTTACGAAAGGTATTTTCCTGGGTGAACGTCACGTTACTATGGATGTTCAGCCGGACGACCTGTTTATTGACGATGATATCTGGGATACCCAGGCAATGACAGACACCACCGGCCTAACCTTCCGAATGGCTGGAAGCGATTTCAACGCTTTTATAAACTGGCAGAATACCGCCCGGACAAAATACCCCCTGGCTAAGAACCTGAAGATTGAATGGCCTTTCAACGCCGAAGGTACTACCGGGATTTATAGCCCTGATACGCTTACTTCGGCTGCCAAGTCGGGCAAAGCTAACTTTAACTGGATCAATCACACCTATACCCATCAGAACCTGGATTACGTTGACGCCGCTACTACTCAGACTGAGCTCCAAAAAAATAACAACTTCGCTTCGTCTAATGGATTCAGCCCCTACTACACAGACTCTATGATCCAGCCTGACATCTCAGGCCTGTATAATCAGACCTTCCAGCAGAAGGCTTATAGTATGGGTATGCGTTACATCATCTCGGATGCTTCTGCTACCGGTTGGAATAATCCCAGTCCCAATGCCGGCTTCTATAGCAGTCTGCAACCAGGTCTGTTGATTATTCCGCGCAAGGCTTCCAGCCTGTTCTACAATCTGAGAACCCCCACGCAATGGGTTTCTGAGTACAATTGTTACTACGGGCCTACCGGGACCTGCGCAAATGGTACCTGGCGTTACTGGGACCATAACCTCAGCTATCAGGAGATTCTGAATGACGAGTCGAATTTCTGGCTATCTTACCTGTTGACCTGGAATATTGATCCACTCATGTTCCACCAACCGAACGCCGGGACATACGACGGAACTCATTCTCTGCTGGGCGACCTGACGGAAGCTACACTTACCAAGTACACTAAAATGTACAATTTGCCAATCCAAAACCTGACGATGCACCAGATTGGTATTAAAATGGCTAACCGGATGGCCTATAATGCTTCTGGCATCAAAGGTACTTACTATCCCGGTCAAAAAATCGTTTTAACCACCACTAAGGCAGCGCAAATACCTTTGACCGGTATCAGTTACGGCAGTAATACGGAAGTCTATGGCGGCCAGTCCATTTCTTATCTGAATATGAGCGCCGGTCAGACTATTACTATTACGCCAGCACCATAATAGCCAAATATAAAAGCGATACCAACCTGTGATCAGGTTGGTATCGCTAATATCGGATTTAAGGCAAAATGTATTACGGGTAAATCACGGCTATGATTAGAAAAGGAACACCTTATAAGAGGGCTTCTCATTATACGCTGGGGCTGAATGATGAACAGCTTCAGTCTTTACCTTTGAGAGAGATAGAAACAGAGAATAAACTTTCTCTTTCACCTGTTGAACTGTCTATTTCTAAAACCCCCCTTGAAGGGCAAGCTTTAACAGGAACGAACGAAACCAGCGAGCCTTCCGGGCAGACTGCGCTGGCTGTAGCGACCAAAACAGAAGAGACTGAATCATTTTCTTTTGCTTCTGATGAAGAGGAGTCTTTTGATTCTAAAGAAAAATCCCCCCTGCATGTCTTGCTGATTACAGAAGGAACCTATCCTTTCTACTGGGGTGGTGTAAGCACATGGTGTCACCTTTTGATTCGTGATTTACCGGAGGTAAATTTTACCCTTTTTAGCCTGGTAGCAAGTCCTCATCTCAAGCCTCAAATCAATCTTCAACCAAACGTGATTGATTTTCGTCCTGTGCCATTATGGGGCGTACGCGAAACGCTTGAGTTGAGACAGGACCTGGCTTTGGGTGAATTACTCAGACTCAAACGCCAAACCAGCGAAGAGTTGGTTAAGAACGAATTTGTACCCCTACTCAGGGTTTTCCTGGAAGAACTTTACCTGAAAAACGATGAGGCCGAAAATCTGGCAACTTACATTCACCGGATGTATCGCTTTTTTCAGGAATATGATTTTGATGCGGTTTTTCGCTCGAGAGCGGTCTGGGATTATTTCGTTGAATTTGCACAACAGGTTTTTCCGCTTGCCGCAAACCAGCACGGCTTTACCGACCCTCAATATTCCCTGCATGATATTTCTCAGGGTTTACAATGGCTCTACCACTGGTTTTTCCCCCTTTCAATGTCGATTCCAAAAGTTGATATTGCCCATGCCTCTACGGCGGGTATGGCAACCATGATAGCGGTAATTGCCAAACTCGAATATGGCGCGGCTTTCTTGCTTAGCGAGCACGGGATATATTTAAGAGAACGCTACCTGGCTGAATCTGATGCCAATAATACCCTCTTTCTGAAGCTACTAGTGCTGCGTTACGCCCGGCGTATGACCGAACTAAGTTACGTTATGGGAGATCAAATTTCACCCTGCTGTGACTATAATCAGCGCTGGGAAATTAAAAACGGGGCAGAGCTCAACCGGTTGCGTACCATTTATTATGGTGCAGACGGAGATAAATTCTACGCCGGTGGAAAGCCGGTAGGAGATCCCCCTGTAGTAGTCTGGGTGGGTCGTATCAACCCGCTTAAGGACTTGTTTACTCTTTTAAAAGCGGCGGCGCTGGTGCACCAGGAGCGTCCGGATATTATCTTCCAGCTTTATGGAAAGCCTTCCCTTGAGGACCAACTCTATTACGAAGAATGCCTGGCTTTGCATCGTGATCTCGGTTTGGAGGGAGTAGTTAAATTTGTTGGTTATGCTTCAAATCCGGCGGTTGCCTATAATGAAGGTGACATCGTCTTACTTTCTAGTATTTCCGAGGGTTTTCCATTTGCTACTCTTGAAGCGATGCTTTGTGGTAAAGCAGTAGTAGCTACCAAAGTAGGTGGTTTGCCTGAACAAATCGAAGGGTGCGGGATTGTAGTTGAACCGCGTAACCACGAAGAGATGGCCCGCGCAGTGCTGGAACTGATGAATGACCCCGAACGTTGTACGACTTATGGAAAAGCCGCCCGTGAAAAAGCTTTACAGGAATTCAGCGTACACCAGTCACGCGAAGCCTATCTTTCCAGTTATCTTCGCCTTACCGGGCGGACCATGCCTACCGCGCTTATAATTCATGATTTGTTAGAAGCCACTACCGCGCGTGAAAACTCCCCGGTAGAAGCGGAAGAAGAACCATATGAAGAAGCGTGTACAGAAGATGGCTCTGAACAGCCGCAAGAATCAAAAGCCTTAAGAAACATCACCCTGGCTCTTCAACCGACCGGGTGGACTCCCCGCGATCTGGAAGGTATGCGCAGCCTGGCTAACGATATCAGTAACAGAGATGCCAGTCCGGTTGATTATTTAGAGGTAGCTGCTTTACTGGAGACAATGGGCAACACCGATAGCATTGCCTTCAAGCACTTTGGCGCCCCGGATCTTTTTGAACTTTCTAAAGAGATTTTAAAGCTGGTGAGGGGGGAAACACAGCTAGAGTCAGCGGCTACTACTGTTAAACCCACAGTTAAATATTCCCGGCACAAGCAAAAGTATCTAAGAAGCAAAGCAGCTTTACATAAGCACTCTAGAAAATTTAAACAGCCATCAACCTTGACATCAGAGGCAGCAGCGGCAGTACTCGATACAGGGCCTAAAGAAGTTGTACCGGATAACTCCTCTAAAAGGGAAGCTCAGCCTTTCGGCAAAAGGCTAAAGGATTTTCGAGTAGCCTGGGGTAGTTATGCTCAAGGCGCGGTGGCTCTCTTCCCCGGTTTGATAGTTTTACTCATTATCCAGTCTTACAGTATTATAGGGCAATGGGCCAGTGATCAAATGATGGCCATTAGCCTGGGTATGAGCGCCGGGTTACTTATAGGGAGCAGCTTTTTACAGGCAACCATGCGCCGTGCGTCAATCTGTATCAGCCTGGGTAGCCCTCTGGCTGCCTGGCAATTCCTGGTTCGCAGCTTAGGATTCTCAGCACTCTTCCTGCTGGCATTAGCCGCTTTCATACAACAGGCGGCAGGTTGGGCCGGCAATTTTAGCTTCCAGGATAGGCTTATTTTCAGCCTCTCTTTTGCTGGATTGAGTATTATCTGGCTGGCAGGTGCACCGCTGGCCCTGGTGCAAGGTCAAATCTGGTTAGGGATAGCTCTCACCTCAGGTTTACTCGTTGACCTGGCTGCCAATCAGATTACCGCCCTTTTTACTGACCAGCATCTTCTGGTAGGCACGGTAGTGGGTTTTGTGGTAACGCTCAGTCTCATAGTCATGGCTGGGTGGCGGGCATTTGCCAGGCGTATTAAAGCAACCGATCAAAGTCCCGGCACGTTTCCTTCAACGTCATATATGCTTCACGAGGCGGCGCCTTACTTTGGTTACAGCCTGCTTTATGTTTTCTTCATATCAGCCCCTCACTTGATTGGTTGGGCTGGAAGACTGGATAGTGACCAATCCTGGCTAAGTTCAATTACTAACCTGGAAGTGGGTCTGACGCTTTCCTTACCTCCCCTTGTGTTAGTCGGAGGTGTCACCGAGCGAGCCTTGCGCCTGTTCTGGCAGGAACTTCCACTGGCACATGCCTCGACTCCTGGCAAGGATATCAGGCAATTCAGCGATGCCTTGTTTGATTTTTACTGGGCACAGCGAGAGCGTTTCAGTGTAGCCTTAGCCGTACTAAGCCTGTTATTTGGTGTGCCTTTCTGGTTTATTCTGAATGGTGGCTTACTCCAGGGACTGATTGGACCCAATCCTGCTACTGCTGTGATTCTATTTCTTTTTGGATTACTTACCTACTACTTAACCGGGCAAGGTCTGTTCAATTGCACTTTCTTTGTTACCTTATCTCGCCCCACCCTTGCTATGAAGGCGGTAGTTGGTGGTTTATTAGTAATGCTTGCACTCGGATTACCACTGAGCCTGTTAGTTAATTTTAGGTTGTGTATGATTGGATTTTTGGCCGGTGCTGCCGCTTTTCAGTGGTTGTCATCTAAACTGTTAAAAAACCTTCTGGAGACTGTAGATTACTTTTATTTCACAGCATTTTAGAATCATCATGCTCAAAGTACCGATTAATTGAAACTTGAATTTTTCAGCTAAAAGTAAACATTGTGTTGATAGCGGTTCTAGAAGTTCCTGAACAACTAGATTAGGAGGAAGAACATTTATGTCGTACCGGCGCCCCGTTAGTCGTCGCCGTTTTTTGAAGTACGGATGGATTGGATTAGCCGGATTAGCTGGCGCAGGCAGCCTGGCAACAGTACTTCGCCCTGGTACGGAATCAACTACAACGACTACTCCCACCCCAATACCGGTTGCGGCCACAAAACAGGAATCTGGTCAGCCTTCTCCAAACCCTACTCCCAGAACTACTACTGCTCCTTCTCAAAATTTAAACCCAATAGTGCTGGAAAATAGCCAGCCCGGCAATACAGGCTGGTTAATTACGAAAACCGGAGATGATAATATAAAGCAAATTAAAGGCTATGCTTCCGCGACCAGTGTAAATATAGGCGAGTCGATCAATTTTCATGTTTCGCTAAACACTGCCCAGAGCTATACAATGGAAATATACCGGATTGGCTGGTACAACGGAGCGGGCGGACGCTTGATGCAAACCGTTGGACCGCTTGATGGCCAGAACTATCCTACTCCCGCTCCCGATACTCTGGGTATGATTGTCTGTAACTGGCCTGTAGCTTATACACTCACCATACCGGTTACCTGGACAACAGGCATATACCTTGTGAAATTGACTAACGCGGAAGGGTGGCAAAATTATATTCACTTTGTTTTGCGGAATGACTCCAGCCCTTCTGACCTGATGTTTCAATCCAGCGTTACCACTTACCAGGCTTATAACAACTATGGCGGCAGAAGCCTGTACGATACAAATAGCACCAATGCCATACCTGCCCGTAAAGTCTCTTTTGATCGCCCCTATTCCGAAACTGGTATGGGCCAATTCTTTTTCTACGAAATGCCGACCTTACGGTTTATAGAGCAGTATGGTTACGATGTTTCTTACTGCTCCGATATTGATCTGCATACTAATCCAAAACTGATGGATAATCGCAAAGCTTTTCTATCAGTAGGACATGATGAATATTGGAGCAAGCAGATGTACGATAATACATTAGCTTTTAGAAATGCGGGTAAGCATCTTGCTTTTCTGGGAGCTAATGCTATTTACTGGCAGATGCGGCTGGAAAGCTCCGGGCAAGGCGTACCTAACCGTGTAGTGGTCTGTTATAAAAATAATTATCAAGAAGATCCTCTCTATCCTGGTCCTTTAACCACTTATTTGTGGCGTGAACTGCCTCCAATTAATCCTAACCCTGCCTATAGCCGTCCTGAGAATCAGCTTATGGGGGTAATGTTTGACGCATGGAGTAACAGCGACCCGGCCCAATCATTTATAGTGGATAACAGCGATCATTGGGTCTACGCAGGAACCGGTTTTAGCAATGGGACAGTGGTTACGGGTATTGTAGGGTATGAATGGGACAGAAGGTACAATAATGGTTTTGAGCCACTGGGACTGGTTCAGCTCTCTAATTCGCCTGTGACGGACCAGGATGGCGTAAAAAGCTTTTCCCATGCAACAATTTATCAGGCAACCAGCGGAGCGTGGGTCTTTTCAACCGGCACGATTTACTGGGCGTATGGACTTGATTTCTGTGGTTTTCAGACGGTTGATCATCATAACGCCGGTATTCAGCGAGCTACTCGTAATGTGCTGGACCGTTTTGTTGCACCTCCAGGAGTACGTGCATCAATTGACTCACTGACTCCCGGTTCGATTGTACAAAAGGAGAAGCCCTTCGCTCTTACGGTTAGCGGCAGCAATTTTGTGAATGGTTCGATAGTTAACTGGAACGGATCTCCCCGTCCGACCACTTTTGTTAATGAGCTGGAACTGACTGCCCAGATTGCTGCCGAGGATATCAAAGCGGCCGGTACTTTCTCAATCATCGTGAGCAATCCCGATGGCAGTGTTTCTACCCCTGTTAATTTTCAGGTATTCGTACCGGTTGTAACTCTAACCAACGATGCCGGTGAGACTTTCGATAGCAATACTCCAGGTACGCTCTCATACGCTTTAAACCATGTAAATAGTGGGGATACCATCACTTTCTCAAATTTAGGACCTGCTAACTTTGTAAAAGTGAATGGTAAGCTGCCTCCTCTTCCATCGGGAGTAACCCTTACGGGAGGAGATTGTAGCAATAAAAAAGTTACTATTGATGGTTCAGGTGTGCCGGATGATGGCCTGGTTCTGTTAGGGAAAACAAAGGTGCAGAATCTTACTATCGTAAATTTTGGAGGCCGGCAACTAACAAATGGCCGAATTCCCAATAATCCTAATTCTCCTGCCACTGATAATAAACTTATCTGTCTCAAATTAATTAGCAGGTTAGCCAGCTAAATCGTCTTTACGTCGCGAAGTCCAAATTTTTCAGGCCGTTAACAGTTAACGGCCTTTTTTCTGCCGTTTTTATTCAAAATGTAATCGTGAACAATTCAGGACAGGTCCTGGTCTATTCCCCCTTTTTTTCAGGTTCAATCTGGTAATAAAGTCCTGCTATTCCTGGTAATTAGCTCTCCATAAAGTACTAAAGAATACAGTACTTATGAGCGGTTGCTATTTCAGTCATAAAAGGTAAAATCATACCGAGAAAGATTCTGACAACGTCATTTACACATTTTATATCTTCGTTGCACTCTCATCCCAGCTCCAGTTCCAGCTTGATTTAATTATTTGTCTGCTCATTAAATCTGCTCGTTCCGTTCCAAGTTAAGAGAAATTACGGTTTGTCCTAATCCATTGAGAAGAGGAGGATTTGCTATTGGTTATTTTTAAGGGACTTAAAAAATACTGGAGATGGTTTGCCGGTGCCAGTCTGATGGTGTTACTGGCCACCCTGCTGCTCAATCTTTTCTTTACCCAGCATTCTGAAGCGGATGCGGGACTGGGTTTTTTCCAGGGAGGTAATTATAGAGTTAATTATACGGTAGACGAGCAGTGGAACGATGGCTATTCTACGGTTATTAAGCTTACCAATACCGGAAGTACCCCGGTTAGAAACTGGACTATTAGCTGGGAGCTATCCCAGGATGAACACATAACCGATAAATGGAATACCAGGTGCAGTACAACCAACAACATCATCACCTGCAATAATACTGGAGCTAACGCCGTCTTGAGAGCCAATAACCGCTCCGTGCAGTTCGGTGTTTCCTTTTCCAGTAATGGCAAGGTATCACAACCGGTCTCCTTTACTGTTAATGGGGTAAAGGTTGTTAGTAATAATCCTACTCCTACCAGTGCGCCTGCGACAGCGACAGCACCTAATACCGCTACACCTAAACCGGCCACTGCTACGCCAACTGCAACGGCTACGCCTCAACCTGCTACTGCGACCCCAACGACGCCGGCTGTACCGGTAACCACGGCCACGCCTAAACCAACCGTTTCGGCTACCGCTACACCAACGCCTAAACCAACCATTCCGGCTACCGCTACACCAACACCTAAACCAACTATTCCGGCCACTCCTACACCAGTACCCACTCAATCTCCAACCGGTAGCTGGTGGAAGCCAACCACGACTCAGCCTATTCACTGGCACTGGCAGCTCTCCCAGGATTTTGCGTTTCCCAGGGATGTCTTACCAAATGTAAGCGTCTACGACATTGACGGTGAACTAACTTCTGCTGATACCGTTGCTAAATTACATGCGCTTGGGCCTGATGTTAAAGTAATTTGTTACTTTGATGCGGGCGTTTATGAGAATTATCGCTCGGATGCCAGCCGGTTTCCGAAATCTGTTATCGGGAATACCGATACGGGCTGGGATGGGTCTTACTGGCTTGATATCAGACAGACTGATGTAATCCTGCCCATCATGCAGGATCGTATGCAACACTGGTGCAAGGATAAAGGCTTTGATGCTATTGAGCCGGACGAGACGGAAGTCTGGAGTAACAATTCAGGCTTTCCAATTACTAAAGCTCAGAATAACCTTTATAATCAGAAGATTGCCGATATGGCTCACTCTATGGGGTTATCAGTAGGGCTGAAAGGCAACACGACCGAAGCCCCCGACCTGTGGCAATATTTCGATTGGAGCCTGAATGAGCAATGCTGGCAGTACCAGGAATGTGACAATCTAAAGAGCAGCTTTTTGGATCATGGCAAGGCAGTCTTTAATATTGAGTACAATACTAACCCTGATTGTGCAACAGCCAATGCCTGGCACATGAATTCAGCACGGCGCGATCTTAATCTGGTTGGCCCTACCAGTTCAGGTTACCGTTATTCTCCATGTGTACCTGACTCTGTTAATAACTGGTGACGTATTGCCAGTGGCGCTTTAGTCAGTTTTGTTTTGACTAGGTACACATAAGTAATGGGGAGGGTAAGTCATGACTTGCCCTCTTTTCTTTGTAATTTGGTATTTTAGAAAAACTCAAGCTGATTTTGCTTGAACTCTGCAAGAGACTATTATTAGTATTGCGAAAACTACAAAAATTTTTTATACTGAATATCATTGATGCTTCCAGGACTCTTGAGCGACTTTTGTTTCCTTCTTTATACTCATCTTATATGGCTTAGTAACCGGTGAGGATTATGAATGAACTAGTTACTGGCCCTGCCGCTAAATACCGCTTTATTAAGGGCAAAAATTTATTTGTAATATACTACGGCTGGCTGATTGCCGACCCTTCCGGAACTCCTAATGAATATGCCCGGCTTATAGCTGCCGCAAAGCCCGATCTATTGCTGGCATCCTTCTATACCTTTGAACCAAAGTACCTAAACCTCAGCCCACAGGTACGTGAGCTTTTTCGGGATGCCGGGGTGCGCATTTTTGCTTACGTAGATACCAACTATGGTAACAGACCTGTTGAGGAAGTTAAGGCGGAGGCTATTGAATATCTGAGACAGGATGTAGACGGCATATTTTACGACCAGGTTTACAACTTTTTGGATGATGCTAAAAGCGACTATTACCGGGAACTTTATACTCTCGCAAAGAACCAGTTGCGCGCAGTAATTGCCAATACTGGCATTGGTCAGCCCGGCGAAGAAGTCATGCAAGTGACCGATATATTAATGGTGGAACATGCCTGGCGTGAGTTATACCAGTCCAATACCTGGTTCAAGAAATACCAGCCTGAGCGTTTTATGGGTAATTCGAGCAATGAACATCCCGAGCTAAATACTGTTTACCAGATTGACCGGAATACGGCGCAACTCGATACCACTGAAGCCTGGGCTAATGGAGTTGGCTGGCATTTCAGTACGGATCATTATATAGATCTTCCTGAGTGGTTTTTGCAGTACGCTTTTAGCCTGGGCTACGGCAGCTATAACAGTTAGTTGTAATCAGTTCCACTTTGTGGTTCCAACATTATTTCCATCAACTTTTATAGAGAAGCCGGTCAATAGCATGGACTGAGGTTGGAGGTTTCACTCCCCAGAGGGACACTATGAGCGAACCCGCTGTGACAAAGGAGGTCTGGTCCGGTGGCTCCACCTATGAGCCATACATAGGACGCTGGAGTCGTCTGGTGGCTCACCAATTTCTGACCTGGTTGGGAGTTGCGCCACAAGCGCTTTGGCTCGACGTTGGTTGCGGAACCGGGGCATTGAGCCAGACGATCTTTCAGTTGGTAGCACCGGACTGGGTGACCGGTATTGACCGCTCCGATGCTTTTGTGGCTTATGCCAGCCAGCAGGTTAGGGATAAACGTGCCCATTTTACGACTGGCGATGCCCAAAACCTGCCTTTCGAGGCAAGTAGCTTTGATTGTGCAGTCTCGGGACTTGTGCTGAACTTTGTGCCGCAGCCTGACCGTGCAGTTGCTGAAATGGTGCGAGTGACGCGGCGGGGAGGTACAGTCGCCGCTTATGTGTGGGACTATGCAGGTCGAATGCAACTAATGCGCTACTTCTGGGATGCCGCTCTGGCGTTGGACTCGGCCGCGCTGGAGCTAGACGAGGGACAGCGTTTCCCGCTCTGCCAGCCCAAACCGCTCACCACGCTCTTCAGGGAGGCAAGGCTCGTGGAAATAACGGTACGCTCAATTGATGTGCCAACTATTTTCCGTGACTTTGACGATTACTGGACTCCCTTCCTGGGTGGGCAGGCTCCCGCGCCGCGCTACGCCATGTCCCTGCCTGAAGAGCAGCGAGTCGCCCTGCGGGAACGCCTTCGGAGCATCTTACCGTTCCAGGCAGATGGTACTCTCTCATTGATCGCTCGCGCATGGGCGGTGAAAGGCACCCACTCTTTGCCCTGATTTATTCGCCATCAGACCACAATAGACCATTTCTATTTCACCTCTGCTCTTTCTTGAGACAGAGGTTTTTGGTGCGCCTCCTCTAGAACCCATAAATTAGAAATTTCACATACTTTTCCAAGAAAAGCCTAATTCTTCTGATCTAGAATTAACTCAGAAATAATCAATCTTTAGTTATTATCATTTGGAGATTTCGAATGGCTTCCTCTTTACTTGATTACAGAAAACAACACCCCAGGCTGACCAACCAGCTTGGCTTCCTCCTCTTCAGCCTGGCAGGGTGTGTCGTGTCCGGGTTCATCGGCGGACCCGACCAATCTCTGCTTGATACGCTATCGCTTGGCACGGGCTATGTGGCCCTGCTGCTGGTCTTGCTTACCCTGCTAATTGGCCCTATTAATATGCTTAAAAAGCGCAAGAACCCGGTCAATATCATGTTCAGGCGCGACGCGGGGATCTGGGCCGGCATTACGGCTATTTTCCATATGGTCTTCTCGTTGATGCTCTACTTTGGCGGTAATCTTTTGCTCTACTTTTTCAAGCAGGACGGCTCAGGCCTGGCCTTCTCTTTTGACCTTTTTAATCTGAGCAACGATCTTGGCCTGATCGCCGGTTTGGTAATCCTGTTCCTGCTGGTGCTTTCTAACAATTACTTTCTGAAAATGTTTAAGGGACCGAAATGGAAGCAGCTCCAGCGCTTTAACTACCTGCTTTTTGTGGTAGCCCTCCTGCACACCTTCGGGCAGCAGATTACTAACAGCCGCAATCTGGTCTTAACCTTGGGCGTAATGGCCCTGGCAGGCATTGTGGTGGTAGCCCAGTCGATTGGCTTTGTGGTCTACCGGCGTCGCGATCAGCAGCGTAAGGCGGGCAATTCGGCCGCCGTGGCGGCCTCTGCCGCAGGCGCTAAGGCCAAAATCCCTACGTCAGTCCCGAACTTGCCTCTACAACCGGCCTTTGCCACAATCTCGGTGGATACAGGCATGGGCCGCCGCCGCTTCCTGCTGGTGACCGGGACTGTCATGTTAAGCGGGGTAGTCGGTGGCATGGCGGGCGGAATATCTGCCCGGGTCATGGCAAACGGCAACGAAACGGAAACAGTCGCTACCGGTAGTAGCGGCAACGCGCCCGGCGCTGTCGCCAATAGCGCTGAAAGCGCCGCCACCACTTCGGCAGCTACCCAGCCAGTCACCAATAGCCCGGCGGTTGCGACAACCAGTCCGGCTACTACTGGCGTAGTCACCACCGCTGCTGCGACCGATACCACTGCCCCGGCAGCTACAACCACCGCAACCGCCACAACCGCTGCAACCGCTGCGGCCCCGGCTGGAACGGTCCTGGCTACTATCGCCAGCCTGGCTGCCGGTAAGGCTATCGCTATTACGACCCCGGACACCAAAGAGGCCGCTTTCGTGGTGCATCGCCAGGATGGTTCGGTAGCTTGTTTCAGCGGTATTTGTACGCACGAACCGGTCAAGCTGATCTTTCAAGAAGCCTCGCAAACGCTCTACTGCCCGAGGCACGGCGTACCTTTTAACACTCAAACCGGCTCTCCCGAAAGAGGACCTGCCCGGGTCGCCCTGGCCAAATACAACGTTACCGTGGACGGCCAGGGCCGGATTATCTACGGGTAACTGATTATAAAAAAACGGATATATAAACCAAGCTAAAAAAAGAAAAGGGGCTGGAATACTTGACCTACTGGGACTGGCAGGTTCTTAACGATTATGAGGTGACGCGAGGCAAACTTCAGAACCGCCCGCGCGTGAAATGCACCCGGGTGGAAGAGATACTGGAAATTATCAGGCAAGGAGCGGTCTTGCCTGCTTAAGCTTTTTCATCAAAATTATCCATGCTTCATCAAAACTATAGCCCTCTCACTTATCTCTCCTATGCCGTTAACGAGGGGAGTGGAAGAGCCAGGCTTCCGCTCCCCTCGTTTGATAAGTGCTCATGAGCAAGCCACATCCTGAGCTTTTTCCTCGTCTACGTACTTCTCGCCCCACTCTCGGATAGCCTCAATTACTACCTCTAAACCACGCCCTGCCTCGGTTAGCTCGTAGCTGGTGCGGGGCGGCATGGTGGATTGGACAGTTCGGGTAACCAGGCCTGTTTTCTCCAGCAAACTGAGCCGTTGAGAGAGAGTGGTCGTACAAACATTTACCGCTTTGCGGCTGATTTCATTAAATCCCAGCGGCCTTTCTAAAAGACTCTGAATTATGAACAGCACCCACTTTTCCTGTAATAACATAAAAGACATGTAAAGCTTTTTGGTGTCCGGGTCCACGCAGCCCATCATTTCCAACTTATCAAGTTTTTCCCCACTCTTGCTGGCCATAAAACTTCCCCTTCACGGTTACACCGGTGATAAAAACTAGCTCTTCCAACTGCTATCTCTACCAGTATAATTCACTGAATCTATATTAACAAGTACTTGCTTTTTTAGAGTGCCCTTGCTATATATACTCTATAAAATAGAGTACACCAATAAATGTACCACTCTATTGATACAACTTTACGACCGGGATTAAAAACCTCTTAGAAGGAGTCTTATATGGACAGTCAAGTTACACATAGCATGGCAAACAAGAGGATACTTATAACCGGGGCAAACAATGGGATTGGCAAAGCCACCGCTACTGCCCTTGCCAGGACTGGCGCCGAGATAATTATTGTCGGACGTAATCATGCCAAAAACCAGGCGGCTTTGAGTGAGATTAAAGCGGCTACAGGCAATCTGGCGGTAACAGCCTTCACGGCTGACCTTTCTCTGCTGGCCGATATTCGCCGCCTGGCAGCGGAAGTTTTGAACCGTTATGATCGCCTGGATGTTCTGATCAACAATGTAGGGGGCCTGTATTCTAAGCGCCAGGAGACCGGCGAGGGTTTTGAAGCCAGCCTGGCTATCAACTTTTTAGGGCCGTTTTTACTCACAAACCTGCTTCTGCCCATCCTGGAAAAGAGCGAGCAAGGCCGGATCGTAAATGTTAACTCCGGATCGCACAAACTGGCCAGGAATGTGCTGGAAGATCTTGAGGCCAAAAAGTGGTACCGTGGTATGGACATTTACGGGCGGGCGAAGTTACTCAATCTGGTAAGTTTTTACGAACTGGGGCGCAGGCTTAGAGATAGCCGGGTGACGGTTATTTCGGTAGACCCGGGCGGCGCTAACACCGACATGCAAAGTGGCATAACAACAGATGCGATGCCTCCTTTTATGCGGACCTTCTTCCCGGTCTATAATTTTGTGAGCAAAAAGGTCTTTACTACTGAAAAGGCGGCGGTAAGTTCGGTGGTAGCGGCCACCTCACCCGAACTGGCCGGAGCTAGCGGCGTTTACTTAGACTCAAAAGGGAAAATGGGCCGCTCCTCTAAAGTCTCATACGACCCGGCGCTAGCTCAAAAGGCCTGGGAACTTGCCCAACAGCTTACCGGAGTGCCAGGCGGAGTCGGGGCAGGTGGTCCGGCTTAATTCTTTCCGGGCATGAAGCATCCCCAAAATTTGGGACGAGGAATGCCAACCAGGATAGCATGGGTGTAAGCATTGCCAGTAAGAAATTGTAGAGCCGGAACTAAACCTGTGCTTTCCCGCCATCCAGATTGAACTTACTGTATATGCTGACTGTGCGAGATGTAACAGGAACTTTAAACGATAGGAAAAAGCTGCTTTCAGCCTGTGAGTGTTGAAAGCAGCCTTTATTGCTCTTTATATGGACTTTATAACAGAGTTATTTAACGGGTAATTTTATTTACAGACCCCACTGGGAAGGGTCGCCATCAATAACCTGGCCGGTCACAATTACATCGCCAGTTTTGCCGCCCGCGGCTTGCGTGATGCTGGCCGGTTTGCTGGTGTTGTTATTTTCGACAGCTACCAGGCCACCGGTTAAGAGGGCCAGGGCTGCCAGTAAGCCAAAGCAAGTCTGCTTGAATTTCCTGGTCATTTTCATTTTTACTATGCTCCTTTTACTCGCTATCTTTCTTTTATTATTTATTCAAGAATTTCTTGGAAGCTTCTTTTGTGTCGCTAACGCCTTTTCACCTTCAGCTTCCCTCGGATAGTATCGCATAGATGGGCTGTCGTTAAAATGACATGCAAGTGACAAACAGGTGACAAACCGCCTTAGCTAAGTCAGCAATTATCTGGTGATGTCACTATTCACGGGTTAATCAGAAAGTAAGGACATTTCAGCTCCTCATCTTTATCATTCCGATATCCTTATTAACTGGCTGAATATCGAGCTTATTGAAAACCTTCTTTTCAACTTCTTCTATATTCTCGACCTTTAGCCCAAAAACAGAAAAAGAGAACCATAATTTTTTGGGCTCCCAAATTCTAAATCTATTGATTATTGTCTCAGAACTAATCCACCATCCTGAAAACTCATCGGTAGCTTCCGCTAAGGGTTCAAATCCGGCTGCACACAGCTCAATTTCCAGGTGTTTTGCCTGTTCTAGATCAAAGCCCATTTGTATTCGATACCAGGAAGGTGATAAGTCAAAAAGACTATCAAACATGGCATCGTTTTCAATAAAGACTGAAGCTGATGAAAAGGAAACTACCTCGTAACCGCCATAGGCGTTATAGTAGATCTGACCATTTTCATCCATTACTATCTCACACTGAGTGCTGTTTTCTTCAAGACATTCGCAAAACCAGTGTTGCATGTAATTATCAATGTAAGCATCATTCGGCACTCCCAGTTTTTTAAGATTTGTTTCCTGACCTCTTACAAAGTAGAAATAACCACCCAGTGCAAGTTGAAAAGGTACGATCGGGTGATCTACAGGGCAATTAAATTTAGCCAGAATTTCTTCTAATTCCGCTAACTTTGAGGGCTGACCTCTTAAATCGCGTGGTCGTCGTTCTAATAAATTTTTGGCCTTTGTTGATAGTGTATCTAGCATAACTGCTCCTGGCATCTTAAGCTATCGGATGGGACTTCTCTTGAAAATATACACTATTCAGCAACGACTCAGGAAAAGAATATTAAGCCGGGTTATCAAGCTGTGGCCGTGAAAGACCAAAGAGGCGTAACCGTAGAGTATCAAGGATGGTTGTGGGAAGCCAGCGTGCCAGTAACGGCAATAAGCGTGAAAGGGGGCCTACCGGGTAGCGTTTGCGTGGTTTGCTTGCTGTTAAAGCCCGCAGTACGGTTTCCGCCATTACTTCCGGCGCTACGCCATCTTTTTCGCGCTTAAAAAAAGCCTGTACAAAAGCCCGGTAGGACTGCCCGTAGAGGTTTTGGCCCTCCCTAGAAAAGGTCCTGAGCATGGCTTCGCTATCCGCCATCAGCTTATCTACTGCCGGGGTACGAATGCTGCCGGGAGCCACCAGGATAACGGGAATCTGCCAGGGGCGCAGTTCCATGCGCAGGGCATCGTTGATCGACTCGATGGCGTATTTGGAGGCGCAGAGCGGGCCACCAAAAGGAAGGGTTATTCTGCCGCCTACCGAACCTACGTTGATAATGCGGCCTTTACCAGCCCTGATCAGAGGTAGAAAGGCCTGGATTACGGCTACCTGCCCGATTACATTAATTTCAAATTGACGGCGCAGGTCATCCAGGGGCACCAGTTCGATTGGCGCGGTCACTCCCACCCCGGCATTGTTTACAAGCCCAACCAACCCGGCCTCGCCCACCATGGCCTCCACCGTCCGCCGCGCCTCGAAGACGGTTTTTTCATCCGTAACATCAAGAATAACAGTCACTAACCGCTCTGAGCCTACTTGCTTTAACATCTCGGCATCGCGCTCTTTGCGCACTCCCGCAAAAACGGTATAACCTGCCCGGTCGAGGCGTAAGGCGCAGGCTTTCCCCATACCCGAAGATGCACCAGTCACCAGGACTGCACCGTTAGATGATTTCATGGCAAACTCCTTTTAGTGGTCTTATAAATTACTCTTTTTCGACTGAGAGAAGCTCTATCATGTTATCAATAAGAGAATTGATACTGCTTGCCGGGGGCAACCGGGGCGCAGAGTCGCCCTGTAAGAGGCCATCAAAAATTCCATAGGTAAGTAGAGTACCAAGAAGCATGCGCCCGATCATTTCAGGCTCTTTGCGCTTATCTACTATTCCGCTGGCCTGGCCGTTACGAATAAGGGCTGTAAGGTATTCTATAGCCCGCGCCGGAACCGCCTGCTGGTATAACTCCCCAAGTCTGGGAAAGCGCGGCAGTTCCGCGATTATGATCCGCATCACGGCCAGGTAATCGGGTTGCAACATGTTGCTCAGGATGGCCTGCACCACTGCTTGAATGCTTTTTCGCAGTTCCTCAGGATTTTGGGGAGTGGGAGGTCGGGAAATTAACTCTTGCAAGGGCGGGCGCTCCACCGTGAGATCGCGCGCAACGCTCACAAAAAGCTCTTCTTTGGTTGGAAAGTAGCGGTAGAGGGTCTCTTTAGAGGCTATGCCAGCCGCCGCCATAATTGCGTCCGTACTGGTTCCCTGAAAACCGTGCTGAAGAAAAAGCTGCCGAGCGGCTGTGCGGATTTGCTCTCGTTTCTTTTCACTTCGGGATAAGCCTGTTGATTGCTCTTCCATAATACCTCCATACTTTTTCCGTACCGTACTATACGGTACGATTTTATCATTGAAAAAGACATCTGTCAATATATTAGATCGAAAAAAGATTGCTCTTATGCTTTACAAAAGGCAATATTTAAACCAAAATTATTTTGCTAAAGGCTAATATTTAATATAAAATTAATTATTGGCACACTAATTGCCGTAGTGTAATCTGTTCTTAACCGGCTTAGAGCGAGAGTGCGAATTCTGTAGTTAGTACAGCTATGTTTAGCTCAGTAAGACAGGTTAAGAAAGAGACCTCTTAAGAGGTAGGCTCAACCGTCCTAAAAGCTCCAGCTTGGGCCGCCTGCCGAAATATCCTTAATTGGATAGTATTGAAGGTACGTAATAAGGTGCAATAGAGCAGAGTTTGCTCTTCATACCGCTGAACATGGAGGAACGACAATGAAGTTAAAGGTTAGTGTACTGGCGCTTGCAATGTTACTTTTAAGCGCCATCTTCGTAACACCTTTTAGCGTGAGCGCTGCCGCGCCTTCGCGTGGCTCTGTAACTCAACCTGTTACTGGTACTTATGCTGGTGGTACTTTCGCCGGTGCTTACACCATTACCCGGTTTGTCAAAAGCAATGGACAGATTTATGGCGTAGGTACTTTATCCGGTACTCTGACTGATGCTCTTGGCAATACTCAGAGTGTTACTAATGTAGCAGTCAGTGTACCTGTGACTGCTATTAACGGGCAGTCTTTAACATCTACTGCTGCTGCCAGCACCAATAGTGCAGCAGCACCTGCCGCTGCCGGTTCCTGTACGATCCTGGACCTGACGCTTGGGCCATTACATCTTAACCTGTTAGGCCTGGTAGTTGATCTTAACCAGGTAAACCTGAACATTACTGCTCAGCAGGGTTCGGGCAACCTGTTAGGCAACCTGCTTTGCGCAGTAGCCAACCTGTTGAATGGCGGTTCGCCGCTTTCCAACCTGCTGAACGGCCTGACCAATCTGCTCAACCAGATTCTGGGCCAGCTTTAAAAGGTAGTTTAACTGGATTTTAGCAATTAGAAAAAGCCCCCTCGTTCGAATGCGAGGGGGCTTTTTCTATGTGAAATATAAAGCTTAGCCCTATCTTCTATTTAACCTTTCCTTCCTGTAAATGAGTATTGACAACATAGTAAAAATTCCGTACATTATAAGTGTTCCCATGGTATATCCAAAACAGTTCCTCCCACAACCTTTCGATATTTCTGGTCAGTTCGGGTAGTTTCGTTAATATTGCCTGCAAAAGCTACAGGCCTGGCTTTTCATCTATTTTGCTTCAGGAAATACCTTTTATAAAAATTTCCCCGCTACAAAATTCGTTAGATGTCACCATTCAATCTAATCAGGTATTTCTAAATCCACTCGCAAAATTCGAAAGGAATCATCACCCCAAATCCAGCGAGCTAATGACACTATCCTCAGGTTAATTTAGAGTTGAATGTGGGCCTTTTTAGGGAAAGGAGCCTTTATGTCTAACATGAGCGCAAGCCAGTTTATTCATAGACTGGGTGAGGATCCCAATTTACGTTCGCAACTCGGTATAACTCCTACCATGCCTCTTGATGAGTTTCAGGCTAAAGCGGCTGCTGGCGGTTACAACTATACCTCGGAAGAGATCCTGGCGGCGGCCGAAGCGCAGCAAGACTCTGACCTATCAGATGCGGCGCTCAATAAAGTAACCGGAGGTGCCCGCTCCAATACCGAAGTCACCATCTCTATTACAGTTAAATTCTAGTAGCCACAGGCAGCATACGGCAGGGGTCTACTCTTTTAGGAGGTAGACTCCTGTAGGTTCTCTTTAAAAAGCTGGTTTCTCTGGAAACTGGAGGTATTACTTTGACTAATAACCTCAATTCTTTGACTGCCTCCCTGGTTGAGACATTTTATATGCCTGCCTCTGAGCGCCACGATTTTCCGGTCGCCCTGGTTACCATGCCGTTTGTCTCGCACCATCGCCCCTCGATTCAGCTTGGCCTGCTAAGGTCTATTGCCTGGGAGCACGGTTTTGATGTAACTACCTTCCATCTGAACCTCGATTTCGCTCGCCAGATCGGACCGGAGTTATACGACAAACTATGCGAATATCGGGGACATCTCCTGGGCGACTGGCTTTTCGCCGGGGCGGCTTTTGGCGAGGCGCTCTCCGGAGACAATGACGCTTTTCTGAAGTTGAGCGGCTTTGAACTGGAGAATGCTCCTGCCGAAATGGCCATCGAAAGCCGCCGTCTCAAAGAAATCAGGTCGGAGGAAGTCCCGGTTTATCTGGAAGTTTTGTTGAATACGATTGATTGGGGTCGCTTCAAACTGGTCGGGTTTACCTCTACCTTTCAACAAAATATGGCTTCTTTTGCCCTGGCCGCGGCGCTCAAGCGGCGTTACCCGCAGATCCGCACGGTATTTGGCGGGTCAAATTTTGAGGGCGAAATGGGTCTCGAACTGACCAGGACCATCGAGTGTGTCGATTACGCGGTGATCGGTGAGGGTGATAAAGCTTTCCCGGAATTGTTGCTTGCTTTAGCCGAGGGTTGCGACCCGGCGGAAGTGCCGGGAGTAGTTTGCCGCCACCAGGGACGGGTTACCCCGCTGCGCTCTCGCCCGCCCCTGCGCTCGCTGGATGACTTGCCCGCTCCCGACTATACCGAGTATTTTGAAAGGGCGCGCCACCTCGACCTCTTACCGCAGACCTCCGAGGAAAGAATATATCTGCCCTTTGAAAGCTCACGCGGTTGCTGGTGGGGCCAAAAACAGCAATGTACTTTTTGCGGCCTGAATGGAAACGGGATTGTTTACCGGGCCAAATCGCCCCGGAAGGTGCAGTCTGAACTGGACGAACTGGCGAAATTCTATCCCCAGGTGGTAATGGAAGCGGTAGATAATATTCTTGATATGTCCTATCTCAATACCTTTATGCGCCAGTTGAGCGAAACAAAACCCGGTTACGAACTTTTTTATGAGGTGAAAGCTAATCTGAGTCGCCAGCAGATCAAACTCTTGCACGAAGCCGGTGTAATCAAGGTGCAACCCGGCATTGAATCTCTTAACAGTCACATCCTAAAACTGATGCGCAAGGGCATTAGCGCCAGCCAGAACATCAACACTTTGCGTTGGGCCAGGTACTATGGTCTGGGAGTAGGCTGGAACTTGCTGTGGGGTTTTCCGGGTGAAACGATTGAAGATTACCAGGAGCAGGCGGCCCTGGTTCCACTCCTGGCGCACCTTTTCCCACCGGGCGGGTTTGGCCGGATCTGGATGGAACGCTTCAGTCCGATCTATTTTGAAAAAGAAAATTTCCCCACCCGGTATATTCGGCCTGAAGCCAGTTACGCTTATCTTTATCCGCCCGAAGTAGACCTCAATAAAATTGCCTACTTTTTTGACTACCAGTTCGAGCAGAGCTTACCCGACTCGGTATATGAGCAGACCGCCCGGGCCCTTAGCGCGTGGCAGGAAGCCTGGAAAAAGCCGGAAAAGCCCCATCTCTTTTACCGGGTTTACCAGGGTTTTTTGCAGATCGAGGACTATCGCAAGCCAGAAGAGCACCGCTCTTATACGATAGAGGAACCTCAGGCGGCAATCTACAGGGCCTTTAGCGACCGGCCCCATACCGCGTTGGCGGTCAAAACCCGGCTTGACCTCAGTTGCTCGCTGTCCGAGATGGAGCAAATCCTGCAAAAGTTCTGCGAATACGGCTTGATGATGCGCGATGGTAATTATTACTTGAGCCTGGCCCTGCCTGCCCGTGCAGCCCGCACCCTGGTAAAAAACGGAATAGTATATTTCAGTCTGCCTCAAGAGGAGGAACAGGAAGCCGTCACCGCACTCGATTAAGCACCTTTAAATTTTTCTTACTGAATGATGAGGAACTATTACCTTTTTTTCTGACCTGAAATTGTGATGCTTTCTTTTCTTAAAGAATCTAACTTTACATAACATACAATCATACTTAGGAGAAGCCGGGAGCAGAGATAGGGCGTTGTATCTCGGAGGCAACGCCGGTAGTTAGCAGGTATAGCATGTGCCTGACTATTTGATAGACAATTTGGTACAATGTAGCGGTATCCGGTACAGTTGAAATTACCTTTCGGTAAGACTTACAGCTATTATCCTAACTTGACTTGCAAAGCAGGCAGATGACCATCACTCCTTCCGGTAACGCTACTCATAAAGACGAATGGCTTTTCGGCTGGGACCAGACTCCCGGTATTGTTTCGGTCTGGGCCGACCGTACCGGCAAAGTCCTGTTATGGCAGCGCCTGCCAGGACAGGAGAAGGTCAGTTGCCAGCGTGGTTCTTACCGGCCCTGGCTCTTTGCCACCAGCCTTGATGACCTGGCGCATCTCGGCTCCGGGCTGGTCGAAGCTTCTCTCGACAAGGCTTTTCAGGAGAATCTGCCTTTCAGTTACCAAATCCTGGCCGGGCCGGAGGGTCGCTCCTTCTGCTATCTGCTTTCGGCCAGTAACGGGCAGGCCCTCGAACGAGAGATTTTGAAGGGAGCACAGGCTCGCCTGGGTAAAGAGCTAACCGGTTTGCGCGACCTGGATAGCGACTACTACCGGGTAGGGCCGGTCGAGCAGTATTTAATGGCTAGTGGTAAAGCTTATTTTCGCGGGCTGGCCTACTCCGATCTGCATCGTCTCCAGTTTGACCTTGAAACCACTTCCCTTGACCCCAGGCAGGGCCGCATTTTCATGGTGGCGGTCCACGACTCACAGGGCTTTTCGGCAGTGCTGGAAGCTCCCACCCCCGGCGATGAACGAGAGTTGATTCTCAAGCTCTGCCAGCTTGTCCGGGAGCGCGACCCAGATGTGATCGAGAACCATAACCTCTTCGGCTTCGATTTACCCTTTTTGCTGGAGCGGGCCCGCGCCCTGCGAGTACCGCTTAATATGTCTCGCCCGGAAGGTCCCTCGGCGCTTGAACGCTACCAGGAACCGCAGGTTTATCGCCGGGGCAAGCGGATGCGCTTTAACCTGGCCGGGCGCGAATTGGTCGATACCCTGGACGCGGTTTTGCGTCACGATTTCTCGGCCAGAGATATGCCGGGCCACGGGCTGAAGGCCGCCGCCCGCTACTTTGGAGTTGCTGCACCCCGGCGCACCTATATCCCGGGCTCGGAGGTCTACGCCACTTACCGTCGTGACCCGGAACGGGTAAGGCGCTATGCCCTCGATGACGTGCTGGAAGTGGATGGTCTTTCCCAGCGCTTGATGGGCGCTCCTTTCGCCCTGGCTGTGATGGCTCCTCGTCCTTACGGTCGCCTGACTTCAGCCGGTCCGGCTATGGGTATCCTGGAACCTATGCTGGTGCGGGCCTATTTCCGCGCAGGCGAAGCTTTGCCATGCTACCCGCCCGATGACCGAGAACTGGGGCCGCACGCCGGGGGCGCGACTATCCTCTATTCGGCGGGAGTGGCTCGCCAGGTGGTCAAGGCCGATATCGCCTCGATGTACCCTTCTATCATGCGTACCTTCCAGGTTGGTCCGCGCCCTGACCGCCTGGGCGTTCTCCTTTTCCTGGTCAGTCGTCTGACAGATTTGCGGCTGGGACATAAAGAAGCCCTGCGCAGCACCTCTCCCGGTTCGCCCGAAGCTTACCGGCACCTGGCGATGCATTCCGCCATGAAAATCCTGATCAATTCTGGGTACGGCTATATGGGAGCCGGGCGAATGGCCCTCTTTGCCGACCGCCACGCGGCGGACGAGGTAACCCGGCGTGGCAGGGAAATTCTGGGCCAGGTGGCCACTGCGCTAGAGGATCGTGGCATGCGGCTATTAGAAGCCGACACGGACGGGATTTTCTTTGCGGTCCCGGGAGAGTGGGGCGAGGAGCAGGAGCGCAGGCTGGTAGCCGAGGTAGCCGCCACCCTACCGCCGGGGCTGAAACTGGAATACGAGGGGCGCTACCGGGCTATGCTCAGCCACGAGGTCAAGAACTATGCCCTGCTGACCTATGATGGCAGGCTGATCAGCCGGGGAGTAGCTTTTCATTCCAGCCGCTCAGAGCCTTTTGGCGTAAAGTTTCTCGAAAAGGCGGTATTGTACTGCCTGACAGGGGATATTGTTATGCTCAGGGAGCTTTATCTCGAAACAGTTGCCGCTTTATTAAACCAGAAATTGCCCTCCAGGGAAGTAGCGACGGTAGCCCGCCTGGCAAAGACCCCGGCGGAATATATGAAGAAACGCAGGCGGCAGCGAGAAACTTCATACGAGGCCCTGCTGGCAGCGGGGAGGCGCGACTGGCAGGTGGGAGAACGGGTACGCTTTTACCAGGGAGCGGGAGGCCTGCCCGTGCTACTGACGGAGGAAGAGGAGGATGCTCCGGCAGAGGAGGAACTGGACCAGGAAGCTCTTGAAGACGCTTTCGAAGAGCCCACCCTGGCTGAAGCCATCCCCCAATCCTCGGAGAAGAGCGAAGCAACCGAGAGCAGCTTGGCTCCCTGGGAAGGGCCCGGCCTGAATAAATCCGCCCTACCTCAGTACGATGCGGGACATTACCTGCGAGTGCTGCATACCAGCTATATCTCGCGCTTGCGCAAGGCTTTCAAGCCGGAGGACTTTGAGCAGCTCTTCAGGGTGAACGGGCAACTGGGCCTGTTCGACCGCCCGGTCGGGCAAATCGAACCGGAATGGCTCAACTAGCCATCTTCTCCAAATATAGTCTTTTTGACTGCTTCATAAAACAGGTCTTTAATACTAAAAGCCGGTCTTTCGCGCTATTACTATTGAGCGAAAGACCGGCCTTTCTTTCAGCAAATGCCGGTTATTTTGCGGGCAGCATATTTACCAGCTTCTGGACAAAAACATCAGCTACCGGCACACCTAGCCCCGTAGTCAGGTCGTAGCCAGTGGTGGTAGCCTCACCCGGTACGCCCGAACCATACTCCTGGTTGCTGTCCAGGGTAGTAACCCCGCTGCCCGTACCGTAGGTCTGCGGTACGATATCGCGGAAGGCTGTGCCGGGCAACTGGTAGAGGTAAGGATTAAGGAAGCCGATGTGCTGTTTGCCGCTGTTATCGGCAAGCTGGTTCGCCAGGGCGACCAGGCCCGCTAACTGCGGAGAGGCGGCGCTGGTTCCTCCAACCGGATGCCAGCCCACTCGCGCTCCACCAAAGGAGGTGTAGACCAGGGCGCCACCGTCTACCGCCGCGTTCCAGGATACATCCGGTACTCCTCGCCGCCCTTGCAGCAGGCTCGGGTTCAGGCCTTTCTGGTAATCGGGGGTGCTGTACAGGCTGCTTAAAGTACCACCGGTAGCGGCAGGTAACCAATCTTCTTTCCAGACCGCTTCGCTGCTACCGCCGCTGGTGGCGTTAAGATAGGAAGTGGCGCAGGTACCAAAGCTGGATGTGTTAAGGCAGTTGTAGAAGGTATCGGCTGATACCGTAGGATTCCAGGTCCAACCGCTCTGTAGCCAGGTTCCGCCTGCCGCTGTTACCAGTGGGTCGCTGGCAGGCCAGCCCGCGGTTTTGTAGGGATAGAGCCGGCCCTGCTTGTCGGTATTGGCAGTACCGTTATCTCCGGCGGAAGCCAGTAAAGTAACCCGATTAGCGATTGCCTCCTGGTAGACCTGGTCAAAGCGGGCCACCTGGGTGGAAGCGGCGCCCTGGAAAGACTGCTCGGTGACACCGAAGCTCTGGCTGACTACCGCGCCGGGATATTTATTGATGGCCATTTCCAGGCCCTTGAAGAGGCTGGGGAAGCCCTGCACACCCTGTGTCTCGGCAGGATTTCCGGCTACCAGCACCAGCTTGGCATTCGGCGCAATAGCGTGAGCCCACTGTAAATCGAGGTTGGTTTCAAAGGCCCAGCCGGAAGGAGAGCCGTTAACCGCGTTGTTATAAGTAGGAGCGCCATCCGGGTAGATGATTTCCAAATTGGGAGCGGGCAGGTTGAAAGCAGTGCTGAAGGTCTGTAGATCAGAAAGGGCGGTAGGGCTGCCGTAAGAGTCTACCAGAATGATCACCTGGCCCTGGCCGGTGATCCCAGCCTGGTGCAGCTTATCTACCCCATAAGCCTGCTGAATGACAGCGGGGGTATAGCAATGATAAAAGTCGGACTTATAAACCGGGCCTGGCAGGCCGGTGGTATTACATGCTGTACCAGCGGCGTTGGCGCCACTGGCATCATTCGGATTATTAGGGGCAACCGCTGCCAGGGGTACAAAATCCAGCGTCTGGCTCATTTCGCCCGCCGATAGCGCTATCGAAAAGGCGAGACCCAGGGCAGAGACAAACGACAGGACTCTGAAGTAGGGTTGTAATCTCATCGAAATCTCCTTATAAAAGGTTACTGATTGGTTGCATGGGGAAACGGTATTGGTAAAAGGCTATGGCGGTAGGTGGCTGGGGAGTGGGTATAACAAAGCCGGCGGAGCATGATTGTAATGTCCACCTGTTCGTAGCTGGATGAATTAGAGTGCGAAGATTACCGTGATACCGTTTAACACTGGAAAAGATTTAGACCTACAAGCTATAAAATGTGTTAGGGTTACCAAGAGCGTTGGATGGGGTCAATAGTATAATATACATCTTTTAATGTCAATCCAACTGACTTTGTGGTTTCCATATTGATTTCTATAATCTATATAGTGCGGAAACCGGGTAGTCTCACCACTCCTTTCAGATTGGTTGTGCGTCTGAACGAAAACCAGGCACTATAATTGAGGAAAAATAAAAATGCTGAATCAAATTCAAATAGCTAGAACTTTTATCGAGCTTCAAACCGGTAATATTGTCAATGCAGCAACCGAAGCAATTGTTAATGCTGCCAACAGCCGATTATCCGGTGGAGGTGGTGTAGACGGTGCTATTCATCGGGCCGCCGGTAAGGAACTTTATGAACTGACAAAGCCACTTGGCAGATGTCCGACAGGCAGCGCTGTTATTACCGGGGCCGGGCGTTTACCCCTACCCACCCTTTATATCATTCATGCAGTTGGCCCCTTCTACAATCCGCTTAAGCAGGAGGAGTCTGCCCGGTTACTGGCAGGCGCTTACCGAAGCAGTCTCATCCTGGCAGACCAACACAATCTTAAAAGTATAGCCTTCCCGTCCATAAGTACTGGTGCGTATCGCTATCCGATTCGACAGGCTGCCCGTGTGGCTCTCCAGACCGTGATCGATTATCTAAAAAGCACCGAGAGCTCACTGGAACTCGTTCGGTTTATTCTTTTCAGCCCCAAAGATTTACAGGCTTATCAGGAAACTTTACTAACTTTACATAATGAAGAATAAATACTTTCCAGGGATGGGGTAATTAATGCCCTTGCAGGAAGAAGAAATCAAGGCTTACTCTTCACTTTTCTCGGTAAAGAGTAAGCCTTGATCGTTATTTTATGTATAAATTCAGAATGTACCGCCTTTAGCAGTAGTTTTTTTGGTTGTGTTTTCTCGACTTAATAATCAGGTGAGCCGGAAAAAGGCCCAGCCAGGTGCGAGTAGTTGCGACTGCTATCTCGGCCATAGCAACTCGCCACGGTATTCAGCACCTGCAGTAGATAAGCCGGTTCATTCCGCAAATCTTTCGGACGTGGATGCAGGTTGCGAGGTAAGAGGAAGAAGCACCCGTCTCCAGCATCAGGCTCTCCAGCGGAATAAGCCTGACCAGTTCTTGCAAAGACTGTCCCGCCGCTCATCACAAATATACCATATGCAGATCCAATTCCATTAACTGCCTTTGTCCGTTAAGAGGCCATAGAAGAGCAGAATGGTAGCAGCCGACATCAATAGCGCGGCGAGCACCAGCCCCAGGTTGGTTATCAGGCTCATAGGGTGTTTTCCTACCACCTTGCGGTTATTCGCTACCAGGATGATCAGAATTACCAGCACCGGGGCGAGCGTGCCATTAAGTACATTGGCCCAGAACATCAACTGTACCGGGTCAAGGCCAAGCAGGGCGATTACTACCGCGCCAACAAAAGCTACGGTCAGAATCAGGTAAAAGCCTTCGCTTTGCCAGGGCTTTTTCGATAAACCGGCAGGCCAACCCAGCGTACCCGTAATGGCGTAGGCGGTGCTGGCAAGCAAGACCGGGATAGCTACTATCCCTGCCCCGATAAAGCCAAAGGCAAAAAGGTACTTGGCAAAAACTCCCAGCAGCGGTTCAAGCGATCCGGCCGCGTCCGCGGCTGTTTTTATCTGGCCGTGTTTGGTAAAAATGGTAGTGGCCGTACAGACAATAATGGCGTAGGCGATCAAGTTGCCGCTCAAAACTCCGCTGGCGATATCGAGGGCGGCAAAACGCAATTGCTGGCGAGTATTGCCGGGGCGTTTCTCTTCTTTTTCACCTTGCACCTGCCAGAACATCGTATAAGGCGAAATGGTAGCTCCTAGCAGCGCTACTGCGCTGCTGATACTATCAAAGCTAAAATCGAGCTGTGGTACAAAAGTGTTTTTAAGGACCTCACCCCAGTTGGGATGGGCTAAAACCGCCGTTACAAGGTAGGTTATGAAGACCAGGCTCATGACTGTAAAAATCTTTTTAATGGCATTGAAGTTCTGGTAAACTGTGATGTACCAGATACCAATGGCGACCGGCCCGACAAACCAGAGCCAGCTTAACCCTGTTATCAGTTCCAGGCCCGTGCCGATGGCCACCAGGTCCGCCGCAATCAGAGCCAGGTTGGCTACAATCAGGATCAGCGATGCCAGCACGGCTACCCAACCGCCATACTGCTCTTTGAGGATTTCGGAGAGGCTTTTCTGGGTCAAGCGCCCCACTTTGGCGCAAGTATACTGTACCGCCTGGTAAATCGGGGTAGAAATCAGCAACAGCCACAGGTGGCCGTAGCCATTGGTAGCGCCGTCTACCGAGTAAGAAGTGACGGCGGAAGAGTCGTTTCCGGCCATCCCGGCCAGAAAACCCGGCCCCAGTGTCTTGAGAATATTGTTATCTGCAACTTCCGTTTCGGCTTGCTCTGTAGAACCTTCTGGTTGTCCTGCCGCTACCTTCCGCTTTTGGAAATTTTCCAGTTCCTTGCGACGCAAACCTTCCGCTGTGGGCAGAGCTTCTTCGACCTCTTCAATTAAATCCGATGTGTCGTCTTGCTCTGGCTGGAGAGTTTCGCTACCGGTGTTGCGAAGTTCTGCAACCTCATCCGGTTTAGCTTCCACTACCACTTTTCCCGGGGTTGGGTCTTCCGGCGGGGTTTCTTCCACCGTCTGAATCCGCTCTGCCGGGATTTCAATTTCCTTTTGAAAGATTACGCCCTTTTTGACTTTAACCTTTTCTACTTCGCCTGCTGCGTTTTCTACTACTTCCGTAACTTTTGGTTTGCTTACGTCATCCTCGCCAACATCAGCTTCGGTAGCTTCTACCAGCATACCCGGTTCAATTTTAAGATTTCCTTCATCCCTGTTGCGATTGTTCATATCACTCCTTTGACCCCTTACTGCCAGGCAAATTGAACTAAAATCCAGATTTTGAGTACTCCCTACCCTTTGACATAACCCCACTAAATGCAGATCTTATGCCAGCTTTATTTAAAATAGTAGAAAAAAGACCAGGTAAAATAAAAATAGGCTCTAGGGCCTACCGGAAAGCGCACATATTCGGTCTATTTCAGGAAAAGCAGATGCAGTCACCTGCTGGTTTTTACCCTCGCCGATCAGATAATTATTCACAGGATGGACAGGATAATTAAGATGAACAGGCTAAATTCAGATAAAAACCTGCCTATTCTGTCCATCCTGTGAATCACACCCGGAGTCTACACCGCTATCAGCCCCATTCACGGGGCTTCGTTGAACTAGCGCGGGAATTTGATTCCCGCGCGCTCGAACGCCTGCCCTGTCGTTACCCTTTACGCCTCCTTGCGGGTACTCCCACCGGGCGCAAGGCCAGTAGCGATAACGGCTAGGCGTTGTCGGGAAGAATGATTACATCCTCTGGTTCATACTTTAACTTAAGCACCTGATCGCTGGTACTTACCACGTCATGCATATTACCCAGTTCGCAGGTGGGCAGCAGCAAGCGGTCGTCCCTATTCTTGGGGTCCTGGCGTAACCAGCTATCGAAATACTTGAGGTTCGGTTTGCGCTGGTTGTAGAAACTGGCCAGGCGCCGGAATAACTTGGGCCACATGACAAGGCTCTGAAGCTTCTCAAGGCTATCAATTTGAACGGATTTAGTGGAATTGACATCCTCATAGGGCCAGAAGCCTTCGCCACGCCGCGCCTGCCTGACGGCGTTTTTCATGTCCTTGATAAGCTCGACCGGCAGGGTGCTGTAAAACTCGCCATATGCCAGACCGTGCCGGATCAAGTCGAGATTAATGCTCCGGTCTAATTGAGCTGTCTCCAGGAAATAAGGTCCTTCCGCCAGTGGAGTATCCCCGGCGTAGACAAAAGCCAGCACGCGCCCGTTAACGTCTACGCCGTCCGCAATAATGTAACCCCGCCGGGGATTGTTACTGACCGAAATCACCTTATTGGGGTGCTCCGGTGAGAACTTTACATCCTGAAAGCCCAGCCTGTTCATGACATGGTCGCGGGCGGCGTTAGCAAAGGCCAGGTGCTGATGGTACTCATTGCCGTCCACGATAAAGTGAGTCTCCAGGGCATCAATACCCTCGAAGCGTACTTTTACCATCCGTTTAGCATTGATATCGGGCCTGACCGGGCCGTCCAACTTGAGCGTGGCAATCCAGTAAAAATCATCAGGGCGGAAGGTAATCGTATCGCCATCAGGCTCGGGCCCGTTATTCGGGTTATCCGGGTAAAAAATGTGAAACTCGCCTTTGATAAGCGTAAACCTCGGTTTGCTCATACAAATCTCCTTTAAAGCTCAAAGCTTTAGCCCCGCTCTTACTTTTGATCAGCTTTCTTTGCAGCCTTGACGGTCTCAGTATCAACCTTTTTCGGCCGGTCAATTCCCTGCCTGTGGGCCTCCTCTGCTCCTGCATCAATCCGCTTTTTGAGCGTTTCCCGGGTAAAATCGGAAGGGTTTTTCAGGTTATGCGCCACGCAGAAGGGGACTCTGGTAAAATAATCAATCTTCTGGTATTGCTCCAGCTCCTTCAGTTCTGGGTGCTCTTCCACCTCCTTAAAACCATCCCGCAGCTTGTGAATTTTCTCCTCAAACCCGGCGGCCTGCAATTCCTGCTTTAGCTGCTCGTTCAGTTTATCGTATTTATTCGCAAGGCTGGTCGCTAGCTTACCTAGATGCTCGATATCGCCGGTCAGGTCAACCACGCTGTTAAACCTGCGGAACAATTTGTCATCAAGTTCAATTTTGCTCGAAAACATAATATCGCTGGCCCGGTAGAGGGTGTCCTCGACATTGGAGGGCAGATTACCCCGCATAGGGAAGGCCTCGACCACTATCACCTCCAATTTGGCCTCCGGCAAATTCCTGACGCGCTTGATTCGTTTTAAGCAGTCGATGGCTACGCGCAGCGGAGTATTAAGGAATAGCCCACCATCATAATAATAATTACCCTCTATCTGGGTAGCCGGGAAAGAGGGCGGCAGGCTGCCGCTGGCAAGAATATGCTCAACCGTTAACTCGGTAAGATTGGCGAATTCCTTCGCCTCATTACACTTCTCGGCATCTTGAAGGCATACCGTATTGCCAAAATAAGCCGGTTCGCCGGTTTCCGCGTTCGCAGCAGTAACCACTACCGAGCAGTTTTTATTCAAGGCACCTAAATGTTCTTCCTGACCGAGTTTCTTGACAAGGGTTTCTTTCAGGGGAGCGGTGTCATAAATACTGGTAGTCATCAAAGCGGCAAATGGAGGTAGAAAGAAATATTCATGGCGCAGGCGATACATACTTTCGTTGCCTATATAACCCAAATATTGCTGGGCAATGGGAGGCAAAACATTACGATAGAACGGCTCTAAGGTAGCAGTAACGGGCTCGAACATCCTGACCATACTCTCATACGATTCCCGGACCACCGGGGGAGTATACCTGGCCAGGCTTTCGGGAAAGGTCCAGGCGGGGGTACCATGCCCGTTTTCCAGTAAGGCGAAATCTTCCAGCCAGACCTTTTCAAGCGTCTCGATTCCTGAACTGGCCAGGATTGCCGCGTTAATCGCTCCGCTCGAAATGCCGGTTATCACATCCGGCCTGAACTCCTGGTCACCTTTTTTGCGGCTTCGATAAAGCTCTTTTATAACTCCACATTCATAGGCTCCCAGGGCCCCAGCGCCCTGTAGCACTAGCGCTGTCAGAATCTGTGCTTCCGATTCTTGTTCTTGCATAATAAGTCCTCCTGAAGAGATAGTCCTCCCGAAGAGGGTCTGAAATTATAGCGGCGAGATCAAAGTGGCTCTGGCTTCAAATGTAAGTAATAAAAAGCTGGATTTGAGAGGAGAGTAGACTGCACTGTAACTCAAGCTCCTGTTAACAAACAAATAGTAGCAAATGAAAGATAAAATCAAAGTAAATTAAGTTGAAATTCGGGTAGAAATTTTAAGACTATTTTTGCTCTTTATACTTCCTTCCTTTGTAACTGCCAGATTCATTGTGCCAACTGGCACAATGAATCTGGCTAATACGGGTTAATGAGCACAAATCAATTGTCGGAACTTCTTCTTAACAGCCGCTCTACTTTAGTGGATAAGGCCGCGGGAAAGCGCCCGGCTATGAAAGGCTAAATGCTACCCGAAACTTTAGCTCTAAATAGGGTTAGCAGGACTTGTCTTAAATGGTAAGCTAAACTAAAAGCAAAAAAAGAAAGGTAAGCCATTGGGACATACAAGTAAGTAGCTAAAGGATTATAATGACATGCAACCTTTTGAATATACCCGGCGTCATCTGCGAAAAGAAGAACTGACTACACGCTTTGAAGCGGTAGTAAAAGAAATGAACGAAGCCGGGTGGGAGCTGGTTAAAATCTCTCCTACCTATGGTTATGTGCGCACTTTCTGGGAACAGCAAGGGCGAGGGCCTTTCCAGGGAAGTTATCTGGTTTTCCGGCGTAGCCGGGATGAAGAAAATAAGGAGCGAGACTAAAGTCGCAAACTCCCGGGCAAAAACAGAGTATAATAGTTACGTTGTAAACATTCTGAATTATAAGAAATTTTGGGAGCGCAATTAAAAGATCATGAGCGAAGAGACCCGGCCAATCACGCCGGATATGATTATTAAGAAAGTGGTGGAAAACTGGCCGGAGACCGTCCGAGTCTTCGCCAAACATGGCCTCGGTTGTATAACCTGCTCTGTTTCCGCTTACGATACGATAGCAAAAGGTGCCAGGGCTCACAAAATTGACTACGAACCCCTGCTGGTCGATCTTAACCTGGTATTGGAAAAACCCGAGTTGTTTCCTGAGGTGAAGACCGGCGGGCTGGCTGCCGCCGGAAATGGTGGAGATGATTCTACCACTGCCCAGATCAAGAATATCATTGCGATTGTCAGCGGCAAAGGAGGTGTGGGTAAATCCTTTGTAACCAGCAGCCTGGCAATCGGTCTGAATCGCATGGGAATGCGGGTAGGTATTCTTGATGCCGATATCACCGGACCAAGTATTCCGCGTACCTTTGGTATTACCGCTCGCCCGGCTCAGGTCGAAGGCGGTAGTATCATACCGGTAATCAGCTCTCAGGGCATCAAAATAATGTCTTCCCTCTTTTTTGTAGAGAATGAAGACCAGGCTATTATCTGGCGCGGACCGCTGATCAGTAAGCTTATCAAAGATTTTTACAATAGCACGCTCTGGGGCGAATTGGACTATTTACTGGTTGATCTCCCGCCCGGAACGAGCGATGCCCCGTTGACCGTCATGCAAAGCCTGCCTACCAATGGAATTGTACTGGTTTCCTCCCCGCAGTTGCTGGCGACCTCTATTGTAAAGAAGGCTATCAGACTGGCGGACAAAATGCGGACACCAATTATTGGGGTGGCAGAAAACATGAGCTGGTTAACCTTGCCTGATTCTGGTAAGAAGTTAAATCTCTTTGGTCCTAGCCGGGCAGAGGAGTTATCACAAGCAGCGAATGCGCCTGTCCTGGCGCGTCTACCACTCGATCCTAACGCGGCGGAACTGGTAGATGCAGGCCGTTTAGAGGACTATAATTCGCTGGAAGGTGACACTTTAGCCGGTAACTTTGTCGTGGCGGCGAAGGAGAGAATGCGTTCTCGCCAGCTAAGTATCAGCTAAAAACCTTTAGAATAAAGCAAAAATTCCCGGTTTCAAAGGATGGAAAAATCCGCCTTAACCGGGAATTTAGTCTTTAAATTGCCTGATTTCAGGCGATTAATAATAACGGTTGCGATTTCTGCTGCTCAGGAACTTTATCAGAAGCCATATTCCTAATACGATGGCAACCAGTGTTAAGATTGAAACGGTAACTGCAATAACCGTTTTAGCCACCGCGATCAATACAATAATACCAATGAGCAACAAAATGCCCCTTAATATAAGCGATGTGAAGTTGGTACTACCATAGTTGCGCATTGAACTTACCTTTTTCTTTTCTACTCATTTCAGTTTTATTTACCTGCTCTACCCTTGTTTTATTCTGATATGCTCTGTTCTTAGCATCACCAGCATATTCAATTACGCAGAGCCCTGCCAAATAGTTTCGATTAACTAATTTTTGCTCTACGGCTTTAAAAGCTCTTGACTTACTCAATCAACTATGTTATATTTAGGATGTTCAAGAAAACTTAATATGAAAATAAAACCTTATCCGGAGAGGTGGAGGGAAAAAGGCCCTGTGAAACCCGGCAACCAGCCTGTTGGTATGGTGCTAATTCCGGCAACCGGTATAGAAATTACGCGGATGCAAGATGAGGGTGTTATTTTTAAGCTCGGCCTGTGGTTTTTTAAATGTACCAGGCAGACTTTTGAATAGACCTTATCCCATCCTGGATAAGGTCTTTTAGTTTAGTAGCTTTGAGAAGAATGCTAAAGAAAAGGAGTCTGTCTTATGACCATCGAGGCAAACAATACTGCTGTAACCGGTATCCCACGCATTGGCGATCGCGCTCCTGATTTTACTGCTACCACTACTAAGGGTGATATTACCTTCAGCGAGTGGCAAGGCGCTAGCTGGGTTGTACTCTTCTCGCACCCGGCAGATTTCACCCCGGTTTGTACTACGGAACTGGCTGAATTTGCCCGCCGCCAGTCTGAGTTCGCCGCTCGCAATACTAAACTGATTGGCCTGAGCATTGATAGTATCCACTCGCACCTGGCCTGGTTGCGCAATATCAACGAACGGCTGGATGTGCAGATTGATTACCCTTTGATCGCCGATCTCAATACGGCAGTCGCTCAGAAGTATGGCATGATCCATCCCGGCGCGAGCGCCACGGCAACGGTGCGCGCAGTATTTGTGATAGACCCTCAGCATACCATTCGTGCCCTGATCTATTACCCGCTGACCAATGGGCGTAATATCGATGAAATTTTACGCCTGGTTGACTCCTTGCAGGCTTCAGATAGCTACAAAGTAGCTACCCCGGTAAACTGGCGGCCCGGCGACAAAGTAATTGTACCGGCCCCTCGTACCGAAGCCCAGATAGAATCCAACCTTAAGGCAGGAGATGAGGTGGTAGATTTTTACCTGGTTAAAAAATCCCTTAATTAGACTTCCTGTAATTTCTCCACTATTTCCACAGGCCGGCTTCAAAAGCCGGCCTTTTTGACTCTTTACATGTATCTAGCAAATTGGACAAATACTATTTTGATACCTATTATTTGCTCATATTGATATTCTGAAAACATCAGAGGTTACGATGGAAAATAAGGCTCTGCTTGTGGTTAATCCTAAAGCTGGTACTGGCATGAACGGAAACTCCTTGATTAAGCTGTTAGAGGCGGCAGATGAAATACCGGGTCTGGAGATTCATCTTATTAAAAAAGGTGAGAATATTATTGAACTGGTGCAAAAGGCGGTTAAACAGGGAGTTACGGTGGTGGGAGCAGCAGGTGGAGACGGCACGATTAACGCTGTAGCCACCGCACTGGTGGGGCAAAATGTGCCGCTGGTAGTGATACCCTTTGGGACTCTTAATCATTTCGCGCGTGATATTGATATTCCGAAAGAACCGGTTGCGGCCCTTGCTTTATTCGACTCGGCTTCCAGTAGAGAGATCAAGGTTGATGTTGGCACGGTCAACAATCATATTTTTTTGAATAACTCCAGCATTGGGCTGTATCCTCGCCTGGTAGCCGCCCGAGAAATAAGGCAGAAAAAAGATAACATGAAGAAATGGCCGGCTTATCTTTTAGCCGGTTGGTACGTATTGAGGCACCCTCAACCGGCGCGGGTCAGAGTAGCTTTGGGCAAAGCTGATCCCGCTCAAACCATGAAGGTTGGTTTAATTTTTATCGCAAATAATAAAGTAGAAATGTCTCCCCTGAGAGCCGGAAAAAGATTGGTTCTGGATGGAAAGCTACTGGACATATATATTTTTAAGGTAACTTCCTCTTTTCCCCTCTTCCGGTTAGCAGCCGCTTTCTTGCGCAATAAATTAGAGGCTTCACCCACTGTAGATAACCTTCAAACAGAGAGTATTCGCCTGAATTTTAATCGGCAACGAGTACGGGTAGCCTGTGACGGGGAGGTATTTACCCTTCGCCCACCACTGGATTACCAGATACAACCATCAGGCCTGACACTAAGGGTTTTATTACCAGACGAACCTCAGGATGTGAATGAAAAGCATTAAAATATGTTCAAAAGAGTCTTTTTGTTCGCGCATATTTTCTGAAAGAATCTTTATTCTTATGAACCTTAGTTAGATGTAGGGTAAGTCAAGTTTTAAGCCTGCTATATTGCTAAAAGAGAGGGCAAAAGGGTATAAATAACAGTAAAAGTCAAGTAATGAAAGTAACAGGCAGGGATAAAAATATGGTATCAGCTTTTGCAAAGCCAAAAGTTTATATTTGTAATACTGTATTTCCAGGCGAGTTGCAGCAATAATGCTTTGGAGAGTTACGGTTAACAATCAGTTACTATATTTCTGACTGATGTTGCTGTAATCTCATCAAACAAATTAACGAAAAAACTGTTTATAAAAATGTATTTATGTAGTAAAATGCAAGTAACGTTACCTTTGTTATACAGAATTTCTGGTTAGATTCTTTTACATCCTGCATATCCTGACCAGACCTACCTGACGTTCAATACAATCCTCCTTTAGTTATCCTCCCGTTCAAATCTATTCCTACCAACTGGTTTAAATAATTCAGGCCCTTACGCCGTTACTGCAAAGGATTCCGGTTAGTGCACTTTTTTATCGGTTTTGTGGTACCTGACACCTGGTATGTCAAATTTATTAGTTGCTACAACATTATCTAACGAGTAGACAGAGGAGCAGCAGTTAGATGAAATCCAGCAATTTTCTACAGGCTTCCCAGTTTTCCAAACGTCTGGCAATAGTTTATGACGGTATCGAGTATGGCGGGGTTGAGAACAATACCCTGATGTTGATGAGAAACCTTGATCGCTCCCGCTATCAGCCAGCAGTAGTTATTTCAGGTTACAATTACCAGTTCGCCCCTAAATTATTTTTGCAAAAAGTAGAGGCGGAAGGAATTCCTATACTTGTACCTGAAGTTCGTAGTAAATCCCGCTATATAAGTGTTTTAGATGATATTCTTGGTCTTCGCCGGGTCTTCAAAGAGGCCGGTATAGATATAATACATATCAGGACTTCCAACCTGGATGGTGGAAGGCGCGCTACTCTGGCAGCCCGCCTTGCCGGGGTGCCGGCGGTCATGCGCAGCGAGCATTTACCACCTTCAGTTAACGCCACGTCCAGTTCTCGCTACTGGATTAAACCATTCGACATGATGACGGATTGTATTGTTACCGGCAGCCAGTTCAGCTTAAATGAACAACTCCGTATACTGGGTAGACCACGCTCCAAGCTTTATAGTTCCTATAATGGCATTGACCTGGACCGCTTTAAGCCGGGTAACGATACAGTAGCGGCCAAAAGCGCCCTGGGCTTAGATCCGAACATACCTGTAATCGGGTCAGTGGGCAGATTCGTACCACAAAAGGGTTTTATTTACCTGGTCGAAGCCAGTGCTCAAATTATTCAGGAGTACGGTCCGGTTAATTTTGTACTGGTCGGGAGCGGTCCCCTGGAAAAAGAGCTCAAAGAAAAAGCGGAAGCACTGGGAGTAACTAAATATTTCCATTTCGTTGGCTTTCAGTCCAAACCTCAGGCGTTTATAGAAGCCATGGATATTGTCACTCTGCCCTCACTCTACGAAGAAATCTCGATTACCCTGTTAGAGTGCATGGCCATGGGTAAACCGGCGGTAGTAAGTTCTGATACAGCTTTAGTCGAAGCTGTAGTGGACGGTAAAACGGGCTATGTCACTACCCAGCGTGATAGCAAAGCTCTGGCCGAAGGTCTTTTGAAATTACTACAGGATCCCATATCCACTGCGGTTATGGGTCAGGCAGCCCTTGACAGGGTGCGCACTCACTTCAGTATCACTCGTCTGGCTAATGATATGATGAACCTGTACGACAGGTTATTAGGCTATGACCAAACTGGAAAGATTCTGGAATTAGAAAAACGAGTAGCATCTTAGTAGTTTTTTAAGAGTTGCCAGTGGCTAATAAGTTGCACAGCCTAAAGAGTATGAGTGATAGTTCAGCCAGTGCGGCATTAGCACCGGCTGAACTGCCTGATACCTCTTCCTGGGAGGTATCAGATACCCCTGCGCTCTTGTTAGCCGCTATTAAAGGAGATGTCGAAGCTTTTGGCGGCCTTTATGAGCTTTACTACGAAAAAGTCTTTCGTTACTGCGCTTATCGTGTAAGATTACGCACAGAGGCTGAAGATCTAACCGCCGAAGTTTTTCTTAAAGCCTGGCAGGCCATACCCCGTTATCGCATGGCTAGCGCCCCCTTCCTGGCCTGGCTTTACCGAATCGCTCATAATGTGCTTTTTAATTACCGCCGAAAATTAAACCAATTGTACGAGGCCGCAGACTCCGGGCTGGACCAATTTCTGGTAGAAAGTATCCTGGACGAAAATTTAAGTAACAATCCTCTAAAATCGCTAATTCAACAATCACAACACCGCTCGCTCTATCAGGCCCTGACTCAATTGCCGGTTGATCAGCAAAATGTTTTATACTTCAGGTTTGTAGAAGGGTTAAGCCATAACGATATCGCAGTGATTCTCGATAAAAATGCCAGTACCGTACGTGGCATTCAGTTCAGGGCGCTTGAGGCTCTAGCAAGCAGGCTAAATAAGGAATTGTTCATTGAAGAGTAGTCTTAAACAAATTTCAATAGAGGAAGCAATTTCGCTGATAGCTGCCGGCGAAGAGTCCCTGGATAGCTGCGCGCAACTTTATGGCCAAAATTGGCCTCATATCAGCGAGCCGGTCAAAGCCGGTATCGCCATGGGTGAATGGGCCGATTTATACCGTTCGGCTGATCTGGGAGTGGATAAGAAAGCCTCCTGGACTAAACTTCGAGCTCAATTATTGGAAACACCTCAGGAGCTTGATGTTATTGAAGCGCTTGCGCAACCGGGTATAGTCTATTTTGACCCTGCCCGGATCAAGCGCACTCGACCGGCAGCGCCCAGGCAAGCCAGGGCAGCCGCAAAAGTAATTCAGTTTAGAGAAAGACCAAAACGCCGCCAATCTTTACCGTTCTTACTCAAAATCGCCAGCGCTCTCCTGATGATTATCATGCTGAGTTCGGTTTTTGTGGTAGCGGCCCAGGCCAGTGAGCCAGGTGATTTCCTCTATGATGCCAAACTGAGTCTTGACCAATCCGCTGAATTATTCGCTTTCTCGGATGAAGCTAAAGCCGAACTTCACCTGGCCTATTCTGAAAAAAGGATGGCTGAGATTACCGTCTGTATTTCCAAAAAGCGCTATGATGGCCTGGCTAAAGCGGTCGCCAGCTACAAGACTTCCTTAAGCGCCGCAGCGACTTTAGGCTCAAGGCTGGCGGTTAAAGAACAAATCGTAGAACACATCCGAACGAATGAAACCCGTTTGAACCAGCTTGAAAAGACCAGTGCTGTTCCGTTAGAGTTAAAAAGCGAAATTGGAGATTTACAGAAATACAATCAGGACCAGTTACGGCACGTGGAAGAACAGGTAAATCAGGCTAATGTACCTGCCGCCGCAACCGCTACTCCTGCCACTCTTCAAAAGAGTCCTTTGCCTGCTTTGACTTCAACCTATCAGGAGACTACCGCTAAACCAACCGAGACATCCACAGCTACCTCCCAGCCTTCCGCCACACCTACGGTTACCCCTACCTCTGTCCCGGCTGTTGCAACTGTGCCGCAAAGTCTGGTGGTTCCTGTTAATACCCAACCGGCAACAACTACGGTTGCAGCTACCCCAGCCCCTGCTACTACTCAGGCACAGCCGCCTGAAAATCGCAATCCGGTTCCTGCTCCCAATCCGCCTACAGTTAGCCTTGTAACACCGGTTCAAAATCAGCTTATGAAGGCTACCCAGCCCCCTGACTCTCTAAGTACGCCCGCAACCCCTGCTGCTGCGCCGGTTGGCACTACTGCTGCTCCTGTAACAACGCCTGCGCCCACCGCTACGCCGGTACCTGACCCCGGTGCTACAGCTAAACCTGCCACAACCGCTCCCGCTACTTCAGCTCCTACCGCTACGCCTGCGCCCACTGCTACTCCCACGCCGGCACCGGCTACCGTACCTGCAACTACTGCTCCGGCAACTACCGCAATTTCTGCTTCGCCTGCTCCAACCACTCCCCTGGGTACACCTCCGAGTACTTCCAGCTCAGGGCTTTCGGATGGAACACCTCCTGTAACTACCCCGGCGGACTCTACGCCTTTGACTCCTTCACCTGTACCGCCGGCGGCTACCCCTACTCCTACGGCATCACCCAATAACACTGTCACGCCGGGTGTAACGCCAAATCTTACAGCCACACCGTCTCCTGTGGCGACTGCTAATTCTACGCCTACACCCACAGCCTCGCCAACCGCAACTACTTCACCTAACCCAACCGCTACAAAACCGGTTTCAGCCTGAGAGTGGCTGAATGTCGGGCTAAATAATAAGGAATAAGCCGTACTCTATTCAGTACCGAGCCTTAACCGGCCTTCTGGTCGTCTTTTCCGTCTACCCGCTTGCTTTTACGGTAGACCATACCCTGAAATACTGCTACCAGTTCACCATCCCCGGCAGTGACTTTTACCTCATAGGTAGCTAATTTTGGATTAAGCGATTGCTCAATGGCTTCAGCCAGGAGCAGGCCGGAAGAAGTAGCCCTGATAAAAGAGATATTAGCATTTATTGCCACAGCCGCTACCCCATGCGAATTGGAGGCTACCGCAAATACGGCATCTGCCAGCGAGAAAATGACACCACCATGAACCGTTTTATGAGTGTTTAGATGGTAATCTCGCACCTCCATTTTGGCCCTGGCATAACCATTGGACACTTCCAATAATTCGATATTAAGATGATGGGCGTAGTTGTCTCCTTGCAGAAACTCTTGAAGTTGTGTCATCTACTTTTCTGATTTCCTCTTCTTTTAGCTCTTCTTTATCCTTGACTCTTGGTTTTTATTGTACCCCGCTTAGCTAACAAAAGGAAATTCAGCGCTTTTTTAGCGGTCTAAGCTGTTCTCTCTCCTGACGGCCAGTATGTTATAATTGTAACAACAGTGTTGCACGCCAGTCTATGCAAAGAAGCATTGGCAGTTTTCTATAATCTTCAGATCAAAAAGAATAGGTGAGCGAATCATGACGGAATCTGCCCAATTGCTCCTGACCCTTACCGGCCTCGATCAACCCGGTATTACCGCTGAAATATGCCGGGTGTTAAGCTCCTGCCAGGCTGATCTTGTCGATATACAACAGGTTACGATTTCTCCTCTGCTGGTAATGGCCTTACATATCGCTGTGCCTGTACCGCCGGGAGAAAAGGTTACTGAACCGGCCGCCCTGGTTCCGGGTGAACTGTTACGCCTGGCGTTGCGTCTTGATCTTCAATTACGGGTTCAACCTTTTGTCCCGGCCAGCGCTGCTAATTCCCAGGAGCAATCCTATGCTGTCACCTGTCTTGCTCCCACAATAAGCCCTTCGGCGCTCTATGCTATCGCCAACGCCCTGGCTAAAATGGGCGTGAACATCGAGCGCATTACTCGCCTGACCGAAAGTAGCTTAAAATGTATCGAATTAACCGTACACACTCCCTGTGAGTTAAATCGTTCTGAATTAAAGCGGGCTCTTTTTGCTGTCTCTAACGCGGTGGGTGTGGATATCGCTGTCCAACCGGAAAGTCTTTACCGCCGCAGCAAACGCCTGATTGTGCTGGATGTTGACTCTACCTTAATCCAGCACGAGGTAATTGACGAATTGGCTCGTCTGGTAGGGGTTGAGGATGAGGTGGCCAGGATTACAGCCGAAGCAATGGCCGGTAAGCTAGACTTCGAAGCCGCTTTGCGCCGCCGGGTCAGCCTGCTGGAGGGATTAGAGGCTAGCCGCCTCAAGGAAGTAGCCGACCGTCTTGAGTTAACCCCTGGCGCCCGGACTCTCCTGACCGTCTTGAAAAAACTCGGCTACAAAACCGCTATCGTAAGCGGTGGGTTCACTTTCTTCACCGATCTCCTGAAAAAAGATCTGGATCTTGATTACGCCTACGCCAATACCCTGGAGATTGTAAATGGCCGCCTGACCGGTCGTTTAACCGGCCCAATTATTGATGCCCGGGCCAAGCGCCAGGCGCTCGTAGATATTGCCAATCGAGAAGGGATTGAATTAGCCCAGACTCTGGCGGTGGGTGATGGGGCGAATGACTTGCTCATGCTGGAAACCGCCGGAGTAGGAGTGGCTTTTAATGCCAAGCCGGTAGTGCGCGAGGCGGCGGACCTCTCTATCAGCCAGCCCAACCTGGATGTGCTGCTTTATTTGATTGGCATCCGCGAACGAGAGTTAACCGGATTGGTCACGGGAGTTGCAAGGTAATATGATATAACTTTTTCAATGTAACATGGGAATATAGGAAAGTTTAGAATGAAAAAGGGCTCTTTGACTGTTCAGGGTCTGTTTCCAGGTGCTATAGCTTATGATTAAATTGCCTTACCCATATTTTCACTAAAAGATTGGGGTAGCTGAGGGAGACGGGATTTAGGTGCTGAAAATCTGTCAGGGCCCCCAGAGTGAATGCGATTTGCGAGCGCTGCCCGGCTTACGTAAGCCGGGCAGCGCTTGATTATTTTTGGTCCTAAACGAAGGGCAGTTAAAGCAAATCCTCAGTGCTTTTGTGGAATATTTTCAATCAGGGCCGCTCGTATCAAGAGATAGGCCAGGCAAAACCACAACCTGAAAAGGTAGAGGTTTCCTGTGTTAGGAGGATTAGAAGATCGTTACGAGCGAACGGCGTAGAATGGCCAGGGTCAGTTTGTCGATGTAGCGCCCACAGCGGCGGGAACCAGTTGCACTCCTAGTTGGTCCATCAGGGTCTTGGTATCCCAGTAACCTGTCACCGATTTGATTTTGTTGCCTTCCAGTTTGATCAAATCCATACCTTCCAGGCGGCCCGCCCGTCCGGTCGGTGGTAATCCCATAAAGTCGCCGTTTTGCGTACCGGTGATAACCCATTGCAAAGCATAGGTATCACCGCCGATAAATCCATGTTCTAAGGCTTCAATATTAAAGTCCGGGAAAGCCGAGAAGAGCGCAGAGGCATACCCGGCTAAAACTTCGCCCTGCATACCCTGTCCTGCCGGATCACTATAGGTGCCATCCGCTGTAAAGCAAGCCACGATAGCAGCCGGGTCTCGCCGCTGCCAGGCTTCCAGGTAACGCTGCACGGTTGTCGGATCAGTCATACCAGTACTCCTTTCGATATGGTTTGCCGATTAGCCGGTTGCTCTTAAACTGCATAGCACAGAAGGCCAGAAAACCAACTGAGAAAAGAGAATTATTCGCTTGTTCTGGTTTGAAAGGGGAGATAGGAACATTTTATATATAGCACAGGTTGAGGCGCAATACAATATGCTGGACGGCGGGGTAGTGTTTATTTTTAAGGATATATCTTTGGAGTCCAGGCTCAACATATTTTGCTCTTCAGACATTCCCTGACATCGCTGCTGATAGCCTACTTTTTTTCTTTTTGCTATAATCCGAACCACAAAGCACTTTTCTATACGCTTAAAAAACAAAGGGTCACAAGTCTAACTAACCGGAAATTAACAAAACCTGGCTTGCAGATGGTAACGACTGCCTTATCTTTACTTTACCCCGTCTCACCAACTGCCTCTTTAATTTAACCAAATATGTTGGCTAACACTTCAGCCTCTACTTGCCAGCTGTTCAGGCAAGTCCAGTTGTTGTGCTAATCTGGAGGACTTTCTCAATGAAAAAAGTGCTCGCTTTACTTTTTACCAGCGTCCTGTGCGCTACCCTGGTGCTATCAGCTGTACTAACCCTTGGAACCCAGACCTCGCAAGCCGCCTCCTCTGACCAGACCGGGCCCGAAGTTAATCAAGCTATCCATAGCGATGTCTCACCCCCTTTACGCGGCATGAGTTCCCAGTCGCCCGGCGCTGAAAAGCACCAGGAAAAACCGCTCCGTTCCTATCCTGGAAGTTCCTCCAATAACGTCCAACCTGACCCGGTATTGCAGGCTTCTGCCGGCCCTCTGGTATCCGCTACTAATGGCCTGAACTTTGCCGGGGTGGGCAAAGGAGATTACGGCTTTAGTCCGAATGCTGCCCCTCCCGACACCAACGGCGCGGTAGGAGCCACTCAGTATGTGCAGTGGGTCAACGAGTCCTTTGCCGTTTTTGACAAAACTACCGGTGCTATCGCCGCCGGTTTTCCCAAAGCCGGTAATACCCTGTGGCAAGGCTTCGGGGGAGGTTGTCAGGCTAACAACGATGGCGATCCTATCGTGCAGTACGATAAAGCGGCCAACCGCTGGGTTCTAACCCAGTTTTCGGTCAGTAACGCTTCCACCTACGGTTACTTACAGTGCGTGGCCGTTTCCACCACTTCGGATGCTACCGGCACTTACAACCGTTATGCTTTCAGTTACGGTTCCACCCAGTTTAATGATTATCCGAAACTGGGTATCTGGCCGGACGGTTACTACGTTACCTTCAACATTTTCAATAACGGCCAGACCTTCGCCGGTTCCAAGCTCTGCGCCTACGACCGGGCCAGCATGCTAAACGGGGCCGCCGCCACCCAGCAATGCTTCCAGTTAAGTAACAGTTATGGCGGAGTGTTGCCTTCTGACCTGGACGGCACGATTGCACCTCCCTCCGGCACTCCTAACTTTATGATGAATTTTGGGAGCAACTCCTTAAACCTCTGGAAATTCTATGTTGACTGGGCGAACCCGGCTAATACCCATCTCAGTGGCCCTACCAATATAGCGGTGGCCGCTTTCTCCCCGGCCTGTAGCGGTGGAGGCACCTGTATCCCGCAGCCCGGCACCAGCCAGAAACTAGACTCACTGGCCGACCGTTTAATGTACCGTTTGGCCTACCGGCGCTTTAGCGATGGGCACGAATCCCTGGTGGTCAATCATTCGATTACGGTAAGCGGTTCCAAACGCAACAGCGTTACTGGGGTGCGCTGGTATGAATTACGCAATGTCAGCGCCACACCCACAGTCTACCAGCAGGGTACTTACTCACCGGACAGCACCAGCCGTTGGATGGGTAGTATTGCGATGGATAAGGTGGGAAATATTGCCGTAGGATACAGCGCTTCCAGCAGCAGTGTTTATCCTTCCATTCGCTATACCGGTAGAGCAGCGACAGATGCCCTGGGTACGCTGCAAGCGGAAAACAGCATTATCAGCGGTGGTGGCTCCCAGCTTTCTAACCTCAGCCGCTGGGGTGACTACAGCGCTATGACCGTAGACCCGGTAGACGATTGCACTTTCTGGTTTACCAGCGAGTATCTGAAAAGCAGTGGTACCTTTAACTGGAGCACCCGGATAGCCAGTTTTAAGCTGACCGGCTGCCAGTAAACTTTACTCAAAATCACTCTCTGCCCTGGTTGGGCGGAGAGTGATTTTCTGTTTTCAAAGGGTAGCCGTAATCAGGCGTAGAGGCTCTTATCGAGCCTTTCAATGTGATATCCTTCTACGGTCAATCCCAGATGCCAGAGGTTCCTTTAGAGATAATAGCTCTGGCAGCCAAAGGCTGGTGATTTAAACTGGAGCGTAAAAAGAGGTGTATATTACCCTATGCTGATACCCTGGCAGGATATTTTTCCGGTGGCCGGACTGGCCGGTGTTATAACCCTGGCTTTATTAGGAGTATACCGCCTGGTGAAAAAAGAATTAAACCTGGCCTACTCTCTCGGCCTGGCGCTGGTCTGTGGTTTCGGCTTCTTGCTCTGGTTTGCCCTTTTTAACGGTTTCTCGCTCGGCGTTCTTAACCAGGATTGGCCAATTCCGCTTTTTCCCGTCAGTCCGGAAGATATCGGGTGCGGGATTACTGTCCTGGTGTTAACTCTTCTATATGGACTTTCAGTAGCCGCTTTAAACAGAAACAGGCGAGCTACAAATAGCTCGCTAGCTTTTGGAGTAGTCGCCTGGTTGCTCCCGGCTTTGGTGGCCCTGGTAATTGATGTCTATCTTATCTAACAACGCAGTGTTAGAGGCTAGCACCAGGATGAGGGCGGTTGAAGCCTGTAAGATGTAATACAGGGGAGAGTTGCCCTCGAAGTGATAGCGCGCTATTTCCGAAATGATAGTCTCATATTCCTTCGAATTGAGCTCATCCGAGAATAAATTCATACTACTCCCCCGTATTTATCGAATGAGAAAGGTAGCCGGGTCATAGGTCAGGGTGTTTTATCGACCTGCCATAACTCTACGATCTGTTGAGGATGCAGGTTCTGGTGACCGGGAGCCGAGACCCAGCGCTTGACCATGTGAGCGTGCGCCAGGGCATCCAGGGCCACCTTATTATTGGTTGACTTAAAGGAGTCTATCAGGCCGGGCGACATAATAAGATAATCCACGTTGTGCCAGTCGTCCTTGAATACTCCCCAGCGAATGGCAGGGTCGGAGGCTACTTTCCAGTGGCTATGGGCGTTTGGAAAGGCCGGACCTTCCGGACTGGCTTCATGCAAATCGGTCCACATATCGTCGCGGGTAATAATGCGGCTCTGGGCCGGGACATTTTGCTTGATCCAATTAAGCGCCTGGCGACCCGCGTTGTCGGGATGTTCGGTATAAAGCGCGGGCAGCGCACCGGAAGAAGTATAGATAACCAGGGCGCACAGCGCCAGGCCACCGGCCGCGTAAAGGGAGCCGCGCCCGCTAAACTTTCCCAGGAGCGGACCTAAAAACAAACCCAGGTTGAGCGCCAGGAAAGGTATGGCAAACAGAATATAGTAATCGAAGACGATGCCGCCCCGGCCCAGGTAAACCAGCGGCAATAAACCGAGCAAACCTGCCACCTGTAGATAGGGCTTGCGCCAGCTTCTCAAGAGATTTAACCCGGTAGCCAGCGCTCCACCCGCCAGCAACAAGGGATCGCGCTGAAACCAATCATTACGGACCAGTTGCCAGAACAGGTTGTCCAGGTTAAATAAACCGCCGCCACCCCGGCTTGACTGCCACTTTAGGGCGTCTACCAGCGAAACACCCTGGCCGGAACTGCCACTCAGCATATTAAAACCAAAGGCCTGGCCCGCGCCGAGTAATTCACCCTTCAACAGCGCGTAAAGCGGGTACCAGCTAATCACCATGATCATTGGTACGACCCATCCGCTCATTCCGAAAATAGTTTCTTTTTGCTCTTTGCGGCGTTGCCGCCAGGCCAGCAGCAGCAGCGCGGGCAGGACAAAAATAGCCGTTTCTTTGCTTACCAGGGCCATACCAAAAGCAAGCCCGCTTATGACCAGGTGGCTCAGGCGGTTCTTTTCATCCAACAGAAAGAACAGGCTCAGCAGCAGCCAGAACATCATAATGTTGTCCAGCAAAAACATGCGCTGGTAGAAAATCGCCAGTGGCGAAAGGGCGAAAAAGCCTGTCGCGATCCCTGCCGCCAGGATATTGCCTCCCAGGCGTCGCGTGATGCCATACAGCATGGGCAGCATAGCCATATGCAAAACCAGCATAAAAGCTCTGCCGCTATCTATCGCGCCGCCAAAGGCCCGGGGGCCACCCGTTAAGAAGGTCCAGGCCGCCGCCAGCAACCAGCCCGCCGGGGCGTGGTCATAGAAGTAGGTATAAGGGGTGAGTCTGCCAAGACGCAGTACGGCCCAGGCCTGCCCGGCATAAATCCCCTCGTCATCCTTGAAAGTGAATGAAGGGTAATCGAGCATATTGATAGTGTGAGCCAGAAATCCCACCAGGCAGAGCGCCAGAATGATGGGCCGCTCGCCTGTCATGGCCCAGTTTAGAGTAGCGGCCAGTCGCTCTTTAACCCTGCTTAGCACCCCGGACTCTTCCAAACCGTAGCCCGGGCGTACATTAGTAATACTATCCAAGTTTCGCCTCCTCTAATCCGGCCTGTTCGTGACGCGCTCCCTCCGAGCGGCGCTCTATATCCAGCATAAATTGAGCAGTGAAGGCTCCCAGTGGGGCTCTTCCCGCCGGTACGTGCGGCCTGCTCTGCGGGGCTACAGGAGCGGCCCGGTGCGCGCCTACATGTAAAGTCTTTTCCCAGCTATTCAGGCCGCGCAGTTGCCGCCAGCAGGCCCGCACCGCCCCCCAGCCCAGCAATATCTGGTAGGGCAAAAAGGTTATGACCAGGCGCAGGTAGGCCAGGGGCGAAGCTTTCAGCCCGTGCGCCCGGGTAAACTGGCGTAATCCGGCCAGGCTGATCAGCAGTTGCACGATCATCATGTAGAGTGGAAGTGTGCTAATCAGGGCCAGCCAGGCCGGTACCTTGACAAAGAACATCATCCAGAGGCTGACCGGCACATAAAGCAGGGTCAGAAGCTGGATTAGCGGCGAACTGAGGGTATAGAGTGCCAGCAAGCGCTGCTTCCAGGTTGGCAGTTTTAGCCAGTCCCATTTGCCCAGCACCTGCAAAAAGCCCTGATTCCAGCGGGTGCGCTGTTTTACGAATTGCCCAACCGTAGGAGGAGTCTCTTCTTTCGTCACGAACTCATCTTCGTAGATTACGCGCACCGGCACGCCTGCCGCGCTCAGCCGAATACCGGCATCGGCATCTTCGGTCAGGCAGTACTGGTCCCAGCCTCCCAGCCAGTCCAGCAACTGCTTCCAGACGAAAACGGTATTGCCGCCCAGTGGCACGCTGCCCGCCGAGGCGTGATAATGCAGGCGGCTTTTGAACCAGAAAAAGTATTCCAGCACGTTCAGGGCGCTAAACCAGCGGTCTTTATAGTTCATTAGCTGCACCCCGCACTGCACTACCGGCGCAAACTCGCGGGTAATGACGGTGTTAACTACCTGCAAAATATCAGGATGCGGCTCGTCTTCAGCATCAAAAATAGTGATGACATTGCCTGTCGCGTTTTTCAAGCCGATATTAAGGCCGTGCGGCTTATTAATCGGCTTATCCGTAAAGGTAATCAGGCGGACGTTGTGAATACCCTTTGCCGCCAGTTCGGCCAGCTTCTGATTAACCTTGGCAATCGTACCGTGGTCGCCCGCTTCGATTACGACCAGCATCTGGACCAGTTCTCGCGGGTAATTCAAATCTACCACCCGCTGAATAGTATCCTGAATTACCTCTTCTTCATGGCGGGCCGGTAAGAGGATGGTGAAATGAATACGCGGTCGCTTGTAAGTTTTAGGGACGAGCCCTTTTTCACGTTTCCGGTCGTCCTGCCAGGCGTACAGCATCAAAGCAGCCGAATAGCTGGACTGTAAAGCCAGGAGTACCGAGCAAACCAGCAACACTAAATAGCCCCAGTTCATGCTCGTACCCCCTGCTTGCCTGCTGCAAACCAATCTACCTTTGCCAACAAATTAAACTCTCCTTGCAATCTACCTTTTTTTAATAGTTCTAATCCGATACCGGTCAAACTTCTAAATTGGCCGGACCCGGGAAGCACCCCAGGTAAAGCGGCTATTTGCGCCATAATTAATTATGGTAGCCAGTCCCACTGCAACTAATTGAGCCACCAGGTAATACCAGCCGAGTAACTGGTAGAACAGGCCAAATAGCGCCAGGCTGAACAACGCCGTAAAAGATGTAACCACCTGGAAGCGAATAAACCTTACTATTCCAGAAGCTTGAGCCGAGGAAGCACGGAAGGTCCAGCGATCATTCCAGAAGAAGTTATGAATGATTGATATTTCGGTGGCTAAAACGGCGGCTATGAAGTGTGGCAGCGACAGCAGGGTCGCCAGGAGCGCCAGACTGCCAAGATTGACCAGCGTTCCGGCAAATCCAACTGTGAGAAACCGGCCCAGACCCGGTAAAGATTTTAATAAAGGCATTTCTGTTATACCGTCATTCGTTTTCAATATTCGCTGTTAATATTCGTTTCCAAAAATTGATCCAAGAGAACGTGAGCAAGACGCGGGTGGAAGCGGGGGTAGATCTGACCAGGACTTTATTTCGTTTACGCCTTAAAAGATACTCTCATAGCGGGCTAACTTGTATCCCACGTATGGGTGATTAAGTGGGTGATAGGCAGGGGATCAATTTGGCTTCAGGTAAAGGGAAAATTTAGCGCTTCTGATTGTTGTTAATCCCCCGTTTGTCCCGGCCAATCCCCCGATTGAGGGATACTTTTGGTGCTCAATTTCATCTAAATTGTGTATGTAAAGAAATTGAGCAAGGACAACGACTTGAGAGGTTTATTTTGGAAACGATAAATAAGCAATTAGACGCTTATCAACTGGAGACAAAGCTGGCAGAGGGTGGCCGGGCTACAATCTGGCGAGCCCGGCTTCTTACGCTTGAGCGGGTAGTAGCCTTAAAAGTAATTAGCGACACCTCCGAAAAGGTCTATGAGAAGCGCTTTAAAGCAATACTTCCGACCCTGGCGCAACTGGAGCACCCCAATATCCTACCTTTGATCGACTATGGACACAGCGGAAACGACCTCTACATGGTCTACCAGTTGGCCGAAGGTGGGAACCTGGGGTGGCAACTTCAGCGCAACCGCCTGAGCCGGGAAAAGATTTTCGACCTGGTAGATCAGATCCTGGCGGCCCTGGCTTTCGCGCACATGCATGGCTTTTATCATGGCGATGTGAAACCAGCCAATATTCTTTTTCTCGACCAGCGCCCGGATCGTCCCCTGCTAGCCGACTTTGGGATGGCCAGACTTTTTAATCTAAACGAAGAAGTTCAGGCTACCCTGACCGGCTCGATTATCGGCACGCCGGAATATATGGCTCCCGAGCAGTTTATGGGTCAGACCGAGCAGGCCAGTGACCTTTACTCGGTGGCGGTAATTCTCTTTGAGCTACTGACAAACGAAACGCCCTATAAAGGCAAGACTCCCTGGGAACTCGGTATGCGCCACATGAACGACCCGCTGCCGCTGCCCCACCCGCAGATTCCCGCTGCCCTGGAGCCTTTCTTTAATCGTGCCCTGCATAAACGCTATGAGCAGCGCTTCAATAACGCCCAGGAAATGCGGCAGTCCCTCGCCCAGGCCTTCCAGCGCCTTTCCCCGGCGGAACTGGCTTTCCCGTATGCCCTGGCTAAAGAGCCTGAAGCGGCGAACCAACCGGCTGTAATCGAGAAAACAAACTCAGTAATAGCGCAACCAACCTCTATGAAGCTAGCTTCGAAGCCAGCTTCCGGTATCAAAGCGCAGCAAAAAGGCGGAACCAATCAGATAACGCCTGCCGCCATACCGGAAGATACCAACCCGGAACCTGATATTTACTCTGAGGCAACTAAACAATTTCCGATCTATTCTCCGGTAGGCGCCCGACCGACCAGGGCAGCCGCAGCAGGTAATACGGCTGTAATGCCCCGGATTGGTTCGGCGCCGGAAAAGCGGAAGCCCGGAAAGACCAGCGGTAAAGCCCGAGCGAAAGCCAGCCGTAGAAGTTTAGCTCTAATTTTCATCCTGGTTCTGCTGGTCATGCTGGTTCTGGCGCTGCTCATTCTCTCTAAAACACATCCCGCCATGCTCAGTTTTCTTCCCTTTTTCTCTCAGGTCTAGTGTGATTTTGACGCTCAAAAGAGTTGGCAAGGTAAGTTGGTAAGAAGCATATTTATTTATTTTGAAATAAGGTGAAGGATAATGAAGCCAGTAGCTTTGTATAAATCGACCAAAAAGCAGCTTGGTCCCTATAAATTAAAATCCCCGGCGAGTTTGGGAGGAGAAGCGGATAGCTGGCTGGCCAAACCGTTGAAGTCTGCCGGGCGCACCTCTCGCCAGGTGCTGATCAAGCCGGTCGCCCAGTTACCCTCCAGCACCTTACCGTCCCAAAGTATGCCGGTAGCCGATAACTTTCAACGGCTGCGCACGGCATTAGCCTGTCTCAATCACCCCAATATCCTGCGGTTGCAGGAAACACGCTTTGATGATGACCTTTTCTACCTGGTTTACCCTTACGAACCTAAGTTGCTCTCGCTTGATCAGCACCTCGCACAACGTCCAATGACCCTACCGGAGACCTTAAATCTGATGCGCCAGGTTATCAATGCGGTGTTATATGCGCACAGGCAGGGAGTTTTGCACGGCAGTCTCACGCCCAGAAATATCTTGCTGCGAGGGGACGGAAAAATATGGGTTACTAACTTTGGACTGGCAAAATTTGATTACGATGTGACCGGCACTAATCTCTCGCGGCTGGCAGGCGCGATGCCGGAATATATGGCTCCCGAACAGTTCACCGGCTACGGCGATTTTCGCAGCGATCTTTACGCCCTCGGTATCCTACTGTTCCAACTGCTGACAGGTACGCTACCTTTTACGGGAAATTCGACCCTTGAAATCGGGAGACGGCACTTGAACGAGGCTGTGCCCCTACCGAATCCGCGAGTACCGGTGGCTTTTGAAACTTTCCTGGGGAAAGCTTTGCATAAAAACCCGCGCTACCGTTTCGCCAGGGCTGAGGACCTGGCCGGGGCTTTCGAGCAGGCTGTCCAACAACTATCCCAGCGTCAGAACCGGTTCGAGCCGCAAAAGGCTCTTCCGCATGTGGCTGCCTGATAGCTTTGACCCGCCTGCATCCTCATGAACTAATGACCACCTTCCTTGCAATCAAAAAGAGCAGGCCCAGTCATGTCGGGCCTGCTCTTTATAAATTTAGCGGGGTTAACCCGTTACCAGGTCTACGCTACTGATCAGGATATACGGAATACCCAGGTAGCCCAGCCAGTTGGTGGTGTTGCGAACCACCAGATTGTTATCCCCCTTCCGCAACACGCCGGGCGGGATTTGGATCTGCATCTGGCCCCAGTAACGGTCGCTGCCACCCTCGCCGTTATCGCCATCCGGTACACGGGGGAAACTATTAGCCCCGTCAAAAAGGGTTACTCCGTTCAGAATCACCTGAAAGCCGCACTGGGCCGGGCGCTCATCGTCCAGGCCAGTTATCCGCAAACTGGTATTGCCTGCCGGGAGGCTGTTAAGCGCAAAGGTTACGTTTCCTTGATCGTAATTACTGCCGCTCCCATAGAGCGCCACTTCCGGTCTGCCGTAGAGTGTACGGTCGTTGCGCTGGTAAGCTCCTCCTAACTGGTCAGGTCTGAGGCTCAATACCGTTCCTGGCGTGGAGGGCGCTGCCGCTGCTACCGTCGGCGTGGGAGCAGGTGGGGCGTCGGTAGCAGTAGGCAGGGGCGCAATCGTGGCGGTAGGCGCAACTGTTGGCGCTACCGTGGGCGCAACTGTTGGAACCACTGTGGGTGCGCTGGTGGGAGCAGGGGCGGCAACTTGCGTAGTAGAAACCGGAGTTACCGCAGCATTAGCGGTAGAACCGGAAGGGATTGAGGCGGCAGGGTTACTTTGTTGCTCAGCCGGACTGTGAACGGCAAAAGCGTTATAGGCCAGCCAGGCCACCAGTCCTCCGGCCAGCAGCAACAGCACAATTACAAGCGGCAATATCCAGCCTGTCGAGCTTCTCTCCTGCACTCGCACCGGTCGGCGATACTCGCGGGTAGCACCAGCCATAGCCGGGACAGTTCCGGGACGAAGTTCGCCCGCATAATAGGGTCTGGAGGAGCGAGAGTTGCCTGGCGGAGGGGCCAGTAACTGGTCATAAACCCTGAGCAAAGCCTGTCGCATCTCTTCCGCCGTCTGGTAGCGCTGAGCGGGATTTTTAGCCAGGGCGCGCATTACCACCTGTTCGAGGGAAGGAGGTAGATGTAAGCCCAGGCTGCTCAAGGGCGGAGGCGGGTCATGCAGGTGCTGGAGGGCTATCTGCATCTGGTTATTTCCCTCAAAAGGCAGGCGTCCGGCCAGCATTTCATACAGTACCACTCCTACCGCATAAAGATCGGAAGCCGGGCTTATTACCCCGCCGCTGGACTGTTCAGGAGCCATATATTGCACAGTGCCAATGGTGGTGCCAAGCGTAGTAATTGTTATGTTATCAGGAGCGCGGGCCACCCCGAAATCGGTTAATTTTACAAGATCGGTTCCGGACTGAACTAGAATATTCTGAGGCTTAACGTCGCGATGGATAATGCCGTGCGAGTGGGCGGTACCCAGGGCCAGTAGTACCTGATTGATATAAACTATAGCTTCTTCTGGCTGAAAAGGGCCGTTATTGCGGATTAATTCTTTAAGATTAATGCCATCAATGTACTCCATTACGATATAATAGCTGTCTTCCTCCTCGCCGTAATCGAAAACATTGACGATATAGGGGCTGGAGAGGGCCGCCAGGGAACGGGCTTCCCGGTTAAAGCGCGCCACGGAGCTGGCATCCCGGTTATTTTCTTCCAGTAAGAGCTTAACAGCTACAATCCGTTCAAGCCGCCTGTCCAGCGCCCGGTAAATGCGGGACGTACCGCCGCGCCCGGCCAGTTCAAGCAATTCGTAGCGGCCTCCAATAAGCCTTGTGCTGTGTGAGTAATCAGGCTGTAGTGGTACTTTATAAGGCCAATCGGCGTTGTTTGAGGACGATTCGCTGGACATATTAACGCGTACTCCAAACCGCCAAGCAAATATAAGACTTTCCCAGTTTTCTCATCCGGTACCTGTGCTACAAAACTACAGGCAAGTTTTGTTCCACCCTAACTTTTTAGATCGCCGCAACTGGCAACGTAAACCGCCGAGCCGTTGATATTTGTCACATCTATGTAGTAGTTACCGCCGGATAGAGACGCCAGGGCGGCTTTGACGGTAGTGGTGGCAGTAGCGGCTCCTTCCGGTCCCACTTCAAAAGTGTTCAGCTCGTATTTAAGTGGTCCCTGCGCGGTGCAACTACCCTGATGGAGATGGGCGGTATGCTGGCCTGCACCCATCGCTTCCATGTTAAGGGTCACGCTAAAAGTGCCATCTCCGTTATCTTTGAGGGTAGCGGTTCCTCGCGCAGCCGTGCCGTTCTCAGGGCTTAAGCTGGCCTGTAAGCTACCGCCCTTCTGGCCGGAAGGTACGAGAGCGGCAGTCGAAGCCGGAGAAGCCGCCGATTTGGGCGCAGTCGTAGCAGTCGCGCCAGGCGTGGCAGACGCAGTTGTAGTTGTGGCAACGGCGGAAGTGACCGGGCCGCTCGTTGCGCTGACCGGCGGCGTGGTGAGTGCTGCTGGAGGGGTAACCGCAGGCACAATGCCGCTGGCCTGGCCCGTCTGCTGAGACTGGTGGGAATTTACTATTACCGCAGCGACGGCCAGACCGGTGGCCAGTAACAGAAGGGCCAGTGCCCCGATTACCATCCAGAGCGGAAAACGACTTCCCCGCCTTTGCGGTGCATCCATCATGACCGGAAGCTTGACGCTATCGGAAGGCTGGGTCTGATTTACACCTATTGCTGGATTTGGTCCTGTTCCGCTGACCACTTCTGGCCGAGAAAGCGGCGCTACCGCATTCTTAGCAACTTTTGGGAGCCGGGCCTGCCGGTGATTATCTGAAATTCCGGTGGGCTCAGGCGGAATCTCTTGCGACCTTCCATCAGCAGGCTCGGCCTGAGAATCGCCCGGAGCGATCGCCTCTTTGCCGGGTAATGGCCTGGTAGGTTCCTGCTTAAGAGCGCCGGGAAGCCGGGACTGGATCACTTTGGTCGGAAAGGCTACCGCGGCCCGGTTTTTCTCCACCGGGGAAGGGCGTATTTCAAGGTCTGCCGGAGAGAGCCTGGTCTGGGCCCTATGGAAAGCGGCCCGCATCTCGGCGGCACTGGCAAAGCGGTCTTCAGGCCGTTTTTGCAGGGCTTTACGGAGAAATTCTTCAACCGGAGGCGCTACCAGGGACTGAGGGAGCGGGATAGGGTCATTCAAATGGCGGATACCCACCTCCCCGGCAGTTTTGCCGGTGTAGGGGGTGTGCCCGGTAAGCATTTGAAAAAGAATGACGCCCAGCGAATAAAGGTCGCTGCGGTAATCGGCATAATCCATAAACTGCTCGGGAGCCATATATTCCGGCGAACCGATAATCATACCGGGCCGGGTTAGCGAAAGATTTTCGTTCTCGATTTTAGCTACGCCGAAGTCAGCGATTACCGCCCGGCCATCGGGATAGAGCAGAATATTGCCCGGCTTTAAATCGCGGTGAAGGATACCTTGCTGGTGAGCGTAAACCAACCCGGCCAGGATATTATCAAAAATGCCATAGGCTTCGGCGTGAGTTAGCGGGTCGCGCTCGATACGCTCCTGGAGCGTGCCACCCGGTACGTAAGGCGTTACCAGGTAAAGCAGGTTGTCCGCGCTGCCGTAGTCAATCACGGGCAGGATGCCGGGGTGGTCCAGGCGAGCGACGGCCCGCGCCTCCTGCGAGAAACGGGCTACCCGCTCGGCGTGCCTGGGGTCACCTGCCCGGGGCACTTCTGAGATAACTTTAATCGCTACTTTGCGATTAAGGGTCAGTTGTTCGGCCAGCCATACTTCACCCATCCCCCCTTTACCCAGCAGGGAGATTAGCCTGTAACCTCCAAGTTGTTTGTTTTCCAGCTTCATCATGGTTTTATACACTTATCAGGCCATTTTTCAGGGCCACTACTACTGCCTGCGTCCGGTCGTTCACTCCCAGCTTGCGAAAAGCGCTTTTCAGGTGGGTACGCACTGTTTCCTCACCTACAATCAGGGATTCGGCAATTTCACGGTTATTTTGCCCCAGGGCCACTCCCTTAAGGACTTCCAGTTCTCGTTCGCTTAACCTCTCGCTGACAGAGTGGTCTGCGCTTACGGCGTAGCCTTGCGCTTTGTCCTGTTCGTGATCTGCCTGGTTTTGCGGCATGAAGTTATCAGCGGGAGAGGGACCGGGCAGATTCCCATTCCTGTTCATGCGAGCTATTACTTTGCGAGTAACGGCAGGATGCAGGTAGGCTCCGCCTGCCGCTACCGTGCGAACGGCCCGAATCAGTTCGTCAGGCGTTACCTCCTTCAGGACATAGCCATCTATACCGCTTTCCAGGGCCTCAAAAATAGTGGCGTCAGCATTCACCCCGGTTAGAATCAGAATCTTGCTTTTTGGTACAAGGGCCTTGATGGCCCGGGCGGCCTCTACCCCGGATAGGCCAGGCATCCTGTAGTCCATCAAAATAACATCCGGCTGTAATTTTTGAATAGAATTAATTGCCTCGCTACCGCTGCCCGCCTCGCAGCAAACATCTATATCGTCTTCCAGGCCAATCACCATGGCTAGTCCTTTACGCACCACTTCGTGGTCGTCCACAATCATCAAACGTATCTTTGGCCGGGCCGCCGGATTGTTATCTACAATATTATTTTCGCCAGGATAGTCCATTTTTCGACCTGATTTCCGGTAAGATCCATGTCCCTTTTAACTGCACTCTTACACTCTGTACCACTGTGCAAATATTTATTAATGCACTGTTTGTGCCGTCATTTTGCAAGCTTTTATTTCATGCTTTTAACGGTAAATAAACTACGACAGCAGTTCCCCGCCCCGGAGCGCTTTCCAGGTGGAGTTCCGCCCCGATCTGTTTAGCTCTTTCTTGCATGGTTTTCAGTCCTAACCCGCCGCTAACTACGCTGGTGGCGCCGTCCAGTGTATCCATGTGACTGTTGGTCACACTTTCCGGCGTGAAACCGCGCCCGTTATCCCGGATGTTCAAGCTTAACCCTGCCAGGGTACGCACCAGTTCAATCCATACTTCAGTCGCGCCTGAGTGTTTGGAAGCGTTAGAAAGAGCCTCGCGGAGCAGGCGGTAAAGGTTTTTTTGTACTTCGGTTTCCAGCTTAAAATTCTGATTGCCCAACTGCGGAGTAGCTCTGATTTGCAGGTTTATTTTGAAAGGGTACAACTGACCCGCTCTTTTAAGATAGGATTGGAGGAAGGCGGCAAAATCGGTTCCGCCGGACTCCTCGTTGGAAAGATCGTAGATGATGGTGCGCACATTACTGAGGGTATCAAAAGCCAGCGTTTTTAAATCGGCCAGCCGTTCGCGCGAGGCTGCCGGGTTGCGGTCCATCAGTTTCAGGCAGGCATCCAGGTTGTAAGCGATGCCAAAGAGGGATTGAGCTACAATATCATGCATGTCCATAGCCAGGCGGGTACGTTCGGCCTCGACCGCCAGGGCCTGGCTCTGCCGCAGGTTGCCCAGCACATTCGCCAGTTGCCCGGCCAGTAGAGCGATCAGCAGTTTTTCCTGCGGTCCCGGCTCCGGCATTTTGTCCGAAGCTTCGCCTGTACCAGGCAGCAAGAGTCCACCTAATTTTTCGCCCCGGTAGTTCAAACGGAGTAGCCAGAAGGTCTCTCCGTTGCGCGCGATCCTGATAAAGTTGTTGCTGCTCCCGGCCTTAAAGGCAGGACTGGACAGTGGAGCATCTGCTTGCTCCGGCAGGTTAAGCCACTTTTGCAGCTCATCTTCAGTCAGTAAGCGCACTTTATGTTGGTGTTGAAAGGGCTGGGGCGTGTGCCTGTACAGCCCGGCCCTGAGCTGAGTAAGGAGGTTGGTCAGGTAGGAAGTAGCCAGTTGTTCTACCTCTGGAATAGTAGCGCCCTGCTGTAGCACCCGGTTGAAATCGCTGACATACTCCAACTGCTGGTTGGTTCGTTCGAGGGAGTTATTTTGCTGCTCCAGGTTACCACGATAGCGCTCAATAATGATAGCGTAACTGCGCAGTTGTTCGGCAAGCATGACCAGATAGCCGGAAAGACCGGCAATAAGAAAAAGCAGGCATAAAAACAGGAAGCTTCCCTGCCAGTTCACAGGCTGCCCTGAGAGAAGGCCAAAACTGAGCCGGGCGGCCAGATAACTGGCTGCCAGGATTAGAGCGCCCGTTAAAGCGCCCGCCGCACCGGAGAAGAGAGCGCAGCTAAAAACTGGCGCGAGGGCATAAAGCATGTAGGGAGTATTCTGGGGACTTAACAACACCGCCGAAACCAGTAACCCCAGAACTACAGAAACGATGATGGCAGTCTGACCCGGGTAAAGATTACTACCGCTGTAGACAAAGTCTTTGCCGAGCACAGGGCGCAACCTGAAGTAGAGAGTCGTTTGCACCGCCGATTCCACAATTACAAGAAGAAGCAGCAGCACCTCCAGGCGATCAGGCCCGCGAGATTGCAACAGCGTCAGCACAGGCGGCAGTAAAGCGAGCCAGCGATAAACCGCCAGCATGGTGTAAAGATCTCTTTTTTTCAGCCGTACCAGGGCTTCTTTTGAAAATAAGGCAATCACTTTCGCACCCGGCTATTCCACTACCCTTCCCACATTAATCACTTATTACAATATCAGTGCCAGTAGTTCCTCCACTCTCCCAGCTTGGAGGACCGGCAATTAACCAGTGAGAAGCTTTCTGGCTGTGGTGAAAGTTCAGCTTTGGATAATCTGGCCAGCAGCAAGAAAAACCCTCGGTTACACCGGTTACTACCTGTGGTTTTTAGCAGGAAACCATCGCAATCAGAATCCAAAAGTAGATCCAGATTTAGCCTGGGTCGGTAAGACTGTCCCAATGCTCAAACAGTTGGGTCAATAGCGCAGGAACTTTTTTAAGGCAAGCAGGGGTTTGATATTAGCAAGCTATTCTCCATCAGGGGAATAGCTTGCTTTGTTTTCAACGATAAGAGTTACTAAAACCGTAACTTTGCTTTCAAGCTTTGCCGGTCTGACCTAGCACTTCCAGGTAGTGCGGGTTGTACATGATGCCGAGGATATTGCCGAAGGGGTCTATCACCGAAGCGGCGATAAAGCCGCCAAAGTTGCGTGGCGCTTCGTGCGGCTGCGCTCCCATTGCCAGCAACCGTTCCACGGTCGCTTCTACATCGTCAACCTGCCAGTACACCACC
>DATAKM010000103.1:0-12575 GCA_036261665.1 Chloroflexia bacterium | reverse complement strand
CTCCGCTGATGGTGAGAAAAAGCAGCGAGTAGGGCTGGCGCACAACTTCGGCTTCCAGGCGCGGGTCTAGTTCGGCTGGCATCATCTTTATTCTCCTTGAACTAATTTAGATTAAGAGCGGCTCTGCGGGCTGTTATGAGAAACAGGTCGGCCCTGTCGTAATCTGGTCTTTCAGGCAAACGAGTGGTGGTAAAGGCTTTCTCGAAGCGGCGGTGCAGTTCCAGCCTCCTCGCGTCCAGTTCGGGCCAGGAGACCTGGCCGTTACGAATGGCCAGCAGTTCCGCGCTATGCTCTCCCACGTTAACTGGAATAAACCCCTCCTCCAGGGCAGTGATGCCAGCCAGCAGGAGGCGCACCAGGTGCATGGCGTGTTTCCAGCGGACCTGCCCGCGAGTGCGTAAATCCTGTTCGATCTTCTTGAATTGCGAGAGCACATACCCGTTGTAGGTCTGGTAGATCAGCTTTGAAAGAAATATCTCTTTCATAGCCAGGAGTTCCAGGGCCAATGGCTCGGCTTTCTCGACCAGGGGCGAGTAGAGGCATTCCAGGATATTGGGGTTAGCCTTGAGCGCCAACGTCAGGAACTTCTGGATTTCCCAGTAGACCTCCTGGGACGGCTCGTTTTCAAGCTGCTCTGGCACTCCCCGCAGCGACCAGTGCCTCTCGGCCGGCGGGAGGAAGAAGCCGCGATAGTCGGTGTCGGAACCGGGCTGCTCCAGGCCATAGGCTCTTGAGCCGATCACACAGCGGTAGATAACAAAGCGGTAAAGGTCGCTGCCGGCCGCCTCACCACTGCTTTCCAGGTCTGGCGCTTCCTGGAAATGAGTATTTATTTCCAGCTGAGAGCGGAGGTACCGGGCCTCCCGACCGGGGGCAAAGCGCACCAGGTAGGGCTCGCTATTATCCTGGGGACTTTCGGCAACCACGCCCACCGAACCGGCCGGGATCGAGCCGTGGCCGTTCAGTTCGGGGGCTTCAAGGGTGGTGACCACGCGGGTACCGGTAGAAAGGAAAGGATTGCGCATTGTGCTGGCCTTTTTAATCTTAAAGAGTGTTTACCTGGCCCATTTTACAACCAGGGAAGTGAATACCGAAATCGAAAGCCGTCTTATCTGTCGCTTTGCCGGCAGAAGAGGGCTTAGAACCTTAAATTCTGAGGGCGACCTTATTTTTTAGAGCCGCTTTAAGAACTCAATACCGCCGATCCGCTCTCCGGTAAGCAAATCCACAATTAGGGTTATTGCGTTTCCTCGTCCGGCATCTCAATTTTCTCAATGGCTTCAAGGGCTACATCCTTCAAGTAACGACCCAGCCACCTTTCGTAAGTACTAACTGCGACTAGTTCTCTTAAGGCTGGGATAGCTCGGGCGTCTCCTAGCTTTCCCAGAGAATTACTGGCCATCCAACGCACCGTTATATCCTCATCTTTAAGAGCTTTAACCAGGGGTTCTACTGCTCTTGGGTCAGCCAAACTCCCCAGGTAAAAGGCCCCGCACATTCGAGTGTAACTCTCCTCATTCTCAAGTAATTCGAGTGCCACATCAAAGACTTTCACTTCCTTTTTCTGGCTTAACCAGGCGATTATCGAGTTTTGCAGCTCGGGTCGGATATTTTTATCTTTTAAAAGGTCCATAAGCCAGAGTGTGGCCTGCGGATCTTTAATTCGACCTAAAGCCGAAACAATCATCATCTGGATAGATGAATCCTCCTCATTTTCGAACAGGTCAATGAGCGGCTGCACCGCTTTCGGATCTGCAATACGGTAAAGCGCGTGAGCTGAAGCATGGCGCACCTGTAGAGCGGGATGTTTTAACAGGTTGATGAGCACTTCTACTCCCTCATCTACCCTGAGACAGGACCGCTTATCGCCCAGATAACCCAGGGCCAGGCAGGATCGCGAAACCTGCTCGAGATCTTCTCCCCGTAAGCTTTCTATAAGATGTGGTAAGGCAACTTCTAAATTAAGCCAGTTAAAGGCCCAGGCCAAAAGGTCTATACGATTGCTATCTTCTTTCTCAGCCTGCCAGAGAGCTGTCATCAGCGGTTCTACTATCTGCTCAGCAGAAAACTGGCGGAGACTGTCTACTGCCCTGGTTTGAACTGTTCCATCCCGGTCTCCAATCACTTCGATCAGGACCGGTATCACTTCCGGTAACTGGCTCTGGCCTAGCCCCAGGGCAGCCACTTGCCTTACTTCACTGGTAGGATCGCTTCTCAGCGCTCTTACTAAAGCTGGCATTGCCTTTTGCCACTCCTGGCCGGTTAATTCCATTTCGGCTAACACCTGAAAGGCCTCTTCACGCACAGTGTCATCCTCATCTCCTGCACCCAGGCGGCTGACAACCTCTACAAGCGAAGGGGTTTTGAGCATAAGACAGCCCACTATCCAGAGGGCCTGAAAGCGGAGAGGGTGTGGTGGAGAAACCTTTAAGATAGCAAGTAAAGGTTCACTTAGCCTATTAAGCTCTGCTTCAGTTAACGCTTTAGCCGGTATCCAGTTGCCGGCTTCATCTTTGGTTAAATATACCTTGATAAGGTTATCAATTAGTTTTTGATCAGGGCTTTGTCCGGCAGTGCGTTCCAGTTGCGAGCGCCGGCGATGAAGGAGCCAGCGGTTCTTGGTGAGAAGCACTCTTTGAATGATTACTTCCAGATAATGAGTACCTACCCCGACTACATCGGGACCGGCACTACCCCAGGCCTCTTCTACCTTAAAGCGGAGCTGGTTATCTTCCTCGTTGCTGAGAGTAAATTTGGCCTGATAGTAGCAATACCCATCGGGTTGATGATGCAAATAGAGCCAGTTATCCTCGAAATAGGCAAACCAGAGCGAAGTCCAATCCTGTTTAATCTCCTCAGGCAGGTGGCCCCATTTGATTAATTCGAATTCTGCGGCTGAATAGGTTTGTTCAAACTTGAGAGGAACCAGGTTCCCGTTCATAGGCAAATAATAAGCATCGCTGCGTTTAGCCGGGCGGTTGGGCATAGTATCAGGTCCTTTCTGAAATGTTACTTTATTATTTGCGCTGGATAGTGACTGACGCACCTGTTATTCAGAAAATGGTTTTACACGCATTGAAGAGGAAAAAGCCAGTTAGTTCGGAAGGCTGCAACAGGTTTATCTCTGTCCCAGCAATTCTGTTTGATCCGGCTGGACCCTGTATATAGCAATACAAGGGTGGGAAGTAGAAAAACTTTTAGAGCGGCAGGGGAAAGGAAGCCTGCCAGCTCAGGCGCTCATCCGCCTTCCCGGCCAGTTCCAGAGCAACCTGATCCAGCTTGAGAAAGGTAAGCCATTCTTTCTCCCCGCTACTCCTGGCAAGCCAGCCCGTCAGGCTCTCTTCCAGCGCTTGATCCCGTTTGCCCTTCCAGATTGTATCGGCAAAGGCTACCAACCGATCCTCCAGCGCGGTTCCTTCCTCGTACCAGCTAGCGTGAGTACGGGCAAAGCGCGCCTGTTCCGGGGATAGCCCGTGGGAGATAAGTAAAGCTGGACCAACCTCTTCGTGCTTCTTACCGGGACCGCTGAGCTCGGAAGGTACAAGCAGCTTGCCAATGTCGTGGCTGGCCGCTCCCACCAGTACCGCTTTCCGGTCGAAATCCAGCCCAGGCCACTCCGGGCTGAGAAGGTCTAGCAGCCGGCAGGCAACGTCATGCACCAGAGTAAGATGAGTCATCAGCCGTGGCGGGGCGTTCAAATCGGCCAGAATTTGCTTTATAAGCGGTGGCAAGGGTGCCAGTTTCATCTTTCTTCTCCGGCGGTTATAGAAAGGCCAATCACTTTCTGCCTGTAGGCCAGCATATTGCAAAAGAGCACGCCCTGTTCGAGGGCATCGTCCAGGGCCAGGTGAGTATGCGGCAGGCTGTCAAACCAGGCGGAGGGCATGTTGCGTTTGACGCTCTGGCGGTACTCTTTCCCCAGGAGCGCCATCGCATAGCTCTTGATATCCAGGGCCGAATGCGAAAAGGGGCTTTCCTCGGCAAAGCGGATGAGGTACCAGTAGACAAACATGAAGTCGAAGGCCACCGGGTAGCTGACAAAGACGGGCTTAGCCGGCAGAGCCTTCAGCCACTCCAGGTAGCGAGGCATCACTTCCTGGGGTGGTTCCGGGTTGAGGCGACAAGCCTGCCAGGCCTCCGGCTGGGATTGCCACCACTGCATGGTTTTAGGGTGGCCGGTGGCACCGGGCAGGGTTTCGAGATTGGCTGAGAAAGTGCCCAGGAGAGTTTTATCAGTCAAGTAAGCGGCGGAGCCGAAGCTCAGCATGGAATGCGGGCCGGAGATAGGACCATCCGTTTCCACATCGGTACTTACATAAATCTCTACCATCACTCACCTGCATTTCTAGCTCGACGATATACCAATCTTTAAACGCTGTTAGTCCTTTACCGGTGCCGTTAAACCAATCCTGAAACACCCTTTAATTAGTTAGCTAGTTATAGTATATAGAGATTTGAGTAATTGTCAACTGACCGGACCGGCCAGGAGTGTCAGTTTTTAAAAGATTAGCAGCGCAGTTAGGAAGGGTATCTACTCCTGTAGCTCAAGAGGCAGCTCCAATTTGAACAGGTAATAACAACCAGGCTAAAAGAATTAGAGCAAAGAGGCCAGTTCCTGGCGCGTGATAGGCAGGCGGTAGACCCGGTAAAGATTGGTATCCAATGCCCACAGAGGATCAGCGCCAACAATGGCGGCAACAGCCTCCCGCCGCCGGACAGTCAGGCCGGCTTTGAGTTCGCCTAACCCATTCTCAAGCTCGGTATCAATAGCCAGGGCCGTTTCCTCCTTCAGGCTGTACTTATGCTGCTCGCGGCCTTCCTCACTATGAGAGTAACTGCGTAAGATCACTTTTTGCCTGCGTTCGCTAAAAGCCAGGCCGAGCAGGGCTTCAGCCACGGCCAGGGCGGCTTCTGGATCGGCCGCACCGGTCAGCGCCCTGGCCAGGGCTGGGACACCGCGCTCCACACCTATACGCAAAAGAGCCTTGCTGGCACTGTCCGCCCCGATACTATCCGGCCCGCCATACCAGGCTTGATCCTTTCGCTGGCCGGTTATGACTTTGACCAGGATTTCAACCGCCTCCTCCGGCACACTCTCACCCATCACCCGGCTTAAGGCTGCTGCCGCTAACTGGCGAAGGAGCGGCTCTTCGTGCCGGGCGGACAGCAGCCCGTGCAGCAATTCGGCCTCTGCGGTGCCGGGCTTTGCCAGGAAACCCAGGCTAGTTACCAGGCTGTTTTTCACTGCGCTGTTCTCCTCCCGACTAAACCGGGCGAGGAGAAGCCGGGCCGAGGCAGGCGCTTCTTCCTTTTCGGTGAAAGTGGCCAGTAAGTCCGCTGCTCCTGCTCTCACCGCCGGTTCAGGATGGTTGAGCAGGACACGGTAAACCGGCAGGCCCTCCCGCACCGCCAGGTAAGCCTGCCTGACCCAGCCCAGTTGGATCTGCATCTCACGCTGGTACTCTTCGGTCTGGCTTTCTTTCTCAAAAATGGTCAGGTCGGCGTGGGCGGCGTTGTAAGAACTGCCGTGAGCTATAGCTTCCAGCAGACCGAGGACTCTTTCTTTTTCCCTGACCTCCGGCTGTTCCAGTAGCTCAATCAGGAATGGTACGGCATAGGAGCTGGCCTCGTAGACGGTACCCTGGTGCCAGATATTACTGTAAAGCTCTCCATAAGCGGCATCCCGGACCTCTTCCTCTGCTGAGGTAAGTTCGCGGAGCAGCCCGGGCACATCAGAGGCCGGGCCGTAAGCGTGTAAGAGTTTAGACCAGTCAATTTTATCCAGATTTTCCAGCACGGCAGTTCTTCCTCCTCCTTTAATAATTAGTTCAATTATTTTGTGAGGCCCTGTAGTTTCAAAAAACTCTGGTATTCATCCAGCATCATTTCCCAGAAAGAACGGTACCGGCGCATCCCCGGTAACCAGTTAGCGAAAAACCAGGCCTCCCACTCCCCCTCCGGTGTTACAACCTCGGGATTTAAGAGGTAGATAGCCGAATCACCCAGGTCGCTTATTTCCAACGCGCTTGCTAAATATTCGGTTCTAACATTTACTACGTTTTGCTCTTCACCGTATACAAAATATTCCTCGTCCGGAACCGGATAAGGGTCGGCACTCCAGGCGTCAATCCAGTCCTGATTTCTCACCCTGAACCAGTCCACTTCCCGGCTCGACCACAACTTATAAATAAAATTAGTAAGCTGGCCCCAACCGTTAGAAACTTTAAGAAAAGCCCGGTAGGAGGGCGGAAGGGTTACCCCAAGCCGGGTTTCCAGCTCGACGAGTTCAGCTTCACTCGCCCCTGGCGCTCCCAGCCAGCCTGTTTCGATTGCCTCGCTGGCAGGTTCCTCCTGCAAGTCGTTGGAACCGAGCAGGGCCAGGCTCCACTTCTTCAGTAAGCCTTCCCAGTTAAAGCTCTCTTTTGCCCCGCTTTCACTGCCAGCCGCTACTTCTAGGGTAGCGCCGGCTTCAGTTTCTAAAACCTCGTGACGGTTAATGCTGCGAATAGCACGAGCGGCTACATCTTTTACCGCACCCAGTACCCCGGCTACCTCCTGGTCGTTTTCAGCCAGCCGCTCTAAAGCCGGAAGCGCTCTTGCGTCGCGGATGTCGCCAAGCAGATTTGCTGCAGTCCAGCGCATTTCCGGATTGTTAGCCTGGAGAGTTTCGATTAAAGCCGGGACTGCCCCTTTTCCCAGGCTTTTAAGGGCATTACGGGCGGCGAGCCGGGTATTAAGGTCGGGGTCTTCCAGTAAAGCTATCAAAGGTGGGACTATTTGGACATCCCTAAAAACCGCCACGGCATTGACCGCCTGTAGCCGGACATAAGCTGAAGGGTCGTTTAACATGCCGGTTAAAGGCCCGAGGCTGGCCGGGTCGGCTATTTCCCTGAGACGGCTTACCGCCCGCAGCCTGACCTGCCAGTCGCGGTCTCCCAGTTTCAAGAGCAGTTCTTTTACCGAAAGATCTACCAGTTCCTTTTTTCGCACTCTGGCAAGGTAACTGGTCAGTACCTTTTTAAGTTTACTTTCGGTTAGAAGCCCCGGGCGGGCCTGGTATTCCAGGAGAGCCTGGATAATTTGGGGAGTTAATTCTTCGGGAGAAGCCGAGGGCCGGTCGTCCTCCGCTGCCGCACCCGGTGCTATCCCCAGCATTTGCCCCAACCGGTCAAACATTTCTTTAGAAGTGGTATTGGAAAAAATCGTACCAAAATCGGGGTGAAAGCGGGCCTGGCCAGCCTCTTCATTAGCACCAAAACCATTATTTTCAGGCATACTTTTTCCCTGTTTTGTGCGAGTAAAACTTTTAATTACCATATTCTTTATTCCGAACATAAGTGCCAACTTTTCTTTACTGCCTTTAATTGCTATTAGCTGCTTAACTCTGGCATTCTTATGAACTGGCAAATGGCCCGTTCTTACAGTACGGCACTGGTTCAGTCTGGTAGCTTTATTGTAGAATGTAGAATCCAAAAGGCTTAAGCCACTTCCCAGGCCTGTGGTATGGCCTCACTGAGCCACCACTCCCAGAATTCCAAGCGCTTTCGCAGGTCGACCTCAACAAACTCAAAATCCTCATAAATTTCCGAATAAGTGTTTGCCGCCGCTCCGGCTACATCCCCCATACTCTCATTGCCTGTAACAGCAGGATTTTGATTGAGTCTGTGTTTGAATGTTTGAAGGCCTGTTATGGTTTGTCCCAAAGCTTCGCCGAATGCTGTACCTGCGGCGTTAGCCAGGGGTGACAGTTCGTAAATCTCGGGTATATTTCCCAGCATTATGAACGCCATATCCGCCACCTCTCGCGCGGCCCTGTGCGAAACTACCCCGTCTAACACCTTTTCAGCCACAACTAGCATAAAATCCGGTAAGTCATAATTGGAAACACTTTCTACTGCCTCAACCCAGGGAGCCTCTTCGCCCCGGGCAAGGAAAGCCCCTATTCTAGCCTCAAATTCATCGCCATCCAATAAATGTAAAGTAGCTTCCTTCCATTGCCTGCTTATTGCCGGCGGGTTTAACCTTTCTACTTTCTGGCGCATTTGCTGTTTATCACGGGGAAACTCGTTCAGAATTTCCAGAAGAACCGGGCGTGTATTATTGTCGGTAGACTGCTCCACCCAGCTGTAAAATTCGGAAAACAAATCTTCCCTTGAGCCGGCATCCTCCGGTACTTCCGAATCTTCTAAAACCTTTTTCCAGACTGGAATAATGTAGCGGGCAGTCAGAATCCCTAAACGCCCTGCTACCCGGTAGCGGAGCGGGTCTAATGCAGGAAGAAGCCCGTAGTAATCAGGGATAGTTTTCCAGCACCGGGAAAGTAGTTGATGGTAAGCGGGATCTTTACGAGCCTGGGCGCTTTCCTTCTCCAGAATACTTTCGATAGCCAGATCTCTTGCAGGAGCCATAGCCTTATAAATGGCCTCCCGGCGGAGCACTTTCTCCACGTGGTTAAGATCGGGATTCGTTGCCACTGCCTTCATTTCCAGGTGCAGGCGTTCCCATATTTTGGGTTCACTTGAGCGATCAAAAGCATCATAAATCTTTTTACGCTCCAGAGGTTGTAAATCATGTTGTGGGTCCTGCCTGACCCTGTCTGAATACTGCCGGCAGAGCTCGCTTACTTCGATGGGTAGTTGCATTTTTCTTTCCTTGCTAACAATCCCTTCAATATGCCTTGTGGCTGTAGTGTCAGGGCTTTCCTATCGCTAACTATCTTTCCGACCTCCATCCTGATATTAATTTAGAATCGACCATACAGGCTTGGAAAGCCTAAAGCTTGCAACTACATTAGCATTAGAGTCTAAAAGAAAAAGGTTTTCGCCTGCTTCATCTAGCTGAAAAGTAACTTTATTAATCTCAAAGGGAAGCTCTTCCCAGTTACCGACATATGGGTAGGAATACCGGTTACCATCCACGTAAAAACAGGTCCACTTTATGGATTTGCAGCTATATAGCTCAAGAAAACTGCCACAAGACTCTATACAACCGGATTGAAAGACTACATGGTAGTCGACATCGTTAATTGTGCTACCGGCTATTTCCAGGTAGGAGCGCGAACCCAGTTCAGTGCAAATAAACAGGCTGAAAAGTATATTTACGATAATTACTACTTTGGCCGCAGAAAGCATTAGGCCGGACCGGTGAGTTATTACCTTTTTAGAGAGATTCCAGGCAAGCAAATATAAAAAGGCAATAAGGTTAATCGCTATAACCGGTGTTGCCATAGAAAGAAGAAAGAGGACATACGGCCAGGAATATAAGAAAGATAAGTTAAACCAGGCCAGAAATAAAATTAGCACAAAAACCAGGCAACCCGGCTGGGCAAGTGTTTTCAGAACAATAGCTGGTTTTATACTGTCAATACGTCTGGGCTGCATTATGACACTTAACCTAACCTTTTAGTTACAGGCATGGACTAAAGACCATTTAGTAGTGGGTAACCAACACCTGTTGTGGTTTCTAAAGTTATAAGAAATGAGTTAGTTAACTTTTGGCTGCGGCTTATAATTTCTTTATTCTATTTTAATCCGGCCTGGTATTTCTTTGTTCTGCGCGGTAGGAAATTTGCTCCAGGGCACCAATTATTTTATTTCGAAAGTTAGTATGAAACTCGCAGACTCTAGCTTCAATGTTGCTATCACCAATAACTAAAAGTAACTTTCGGATGTAATCAACCTGAGACTGGTCCTCCAGCAATTGAACCAGGAAATCTATTGTCTGGACTTCCCCTATGTTCCCTAAAGCCTCTATTGCTGTAGTCTTCAAATAAAATCTGGACTGGTCAGATTGAATAACTTGAGTGAGAGTACCTATAGCTTCTTTAGCACCGATCCGGCCTAAAGCTTCAATGGCATCATTTCGTACAGGGTCTTCCTGATCATTCTCAACCACTTCAAGCAGTCTTTTGATTACTCTGGGATCATCAAAGTGGCCTAAGGCAATGGCAGCATTCCGGCGCACCAGCTTGTCTCTGCCTTTTAAGAGGGTAAGCAAAGGCTCAACCGCTTTACTGTTTCCAAGCTGGCCCAGGGCATAGGCCGCGTTAGCCGCCACCTCATCATCCAGGTCCCAGAGGGCATGCAAAAGAGGCTCAAAAATCTGCTCGTCCTTTGACCACCTTAAATTATAGGCATTCCTGCGGCGATCCCAATAATCGCCTTCTTTTACAGCTTCAAGCATTGCGGCTATCAGGGGTCTGGTGCGTTCGTCTGCATAAAGCCTGTAATTGAGCTCTTCCAGGTAAGGCTTTAGAATAGCTAAAACTTCCGGGGCGTAAGAATCCTTGGACTGGTCTTTGCCAATACGGTGATGTAGCCGGATAAGAGGATCAATCAATGCCAGGAATTGAATAGTATCAATTCTACCGAGGTCACACCTACTCTGGCCTTTTGAAGTAAAAGCCTCTCTTAAAATTAGAGCCAGCTCCCCATCTTGTTCCCGGACACCTGCTTCAAGATTTTCCAGTATCAAGTCATAAATCCAGCCGGGTGCAACCAGATTGCTGCCACTGTTGATAGTGATGGTGCAACCGGTAAGATTACACTGAGTAGAGCGCTTATCAGTCAGAAGCAGCATTTTGAATTCAGAAAACATAGAGGTAAGGTAGCTGTAATAGGTTGGCTCAGGGCCTTCAGGCCCTTCATTTACCACCTGCTGGAAAGCTTGAGAGGCAGCCTTTACCAGCGTGTCAAAAGGTTTTGCCTCTAATTCTTCCAGGTAACAAAAGTCATCTCTTATCCCCTTTAGCAGCATTTCAGTTAAAGCCGCGTCATCCGGTTTTAGGGCGGCCAACATTTTTTCAAGCACAAATCTGTAAACCCAGAACTGGGGCATCCACCATACATTTTCGCTGATACCTAAAGTAGCAGACATTCCTGATCTCTCGTATCTAATGCCCGGCATATAACACAGGTCTGCACAGGGCCTTTAATTAACTCAGCACTACAAAAAGGATTTGGGTTAATGCATAGTAATGCTCAGCCAGCATTATCCAGGCGCTGCGCCGCGAGCTTACCTGCTGCCCCGTCCGGGTCCAACCGCAAAGCCTCCTCCAGATCTTGCCGGGCTCCCTCAATTTCGCCTTCGACCTCCTTTACCTGGCTGCCGTAGTAATGCAACATGGCCAGGGCCGGCTGCATCTTCCGGTCGCCCTGCCCCAAGGCCTGGCTCAGCTTCTGCCAGGCCTCTTCAGAGCGCCCCAGCCTGACCAGCGCCCAGGCCTGGTTTGCCAGGATTTCTCCCCACACTCGCCTTTCAAGAAGCCGCACCATTAGCGAGTACTTACACCTTGAGCAGCCCTGCTCCAGTAACTTCCGGGCTCGTTCAGGCTCCCTGCCCCAGCTTAAATAGGTCCCGGCCAGGCTGCTGTAGCCTCGCCCGTTTTTTGGATTTAACCTGAGCGCATTTTCAAGGGCTTCCACTGCCTCGTAGTAGCGGCCCTGTCCGGCCAGGTTGAGCCCCAGGTGCACTATAATAGCCGGAGTGAGGGGTGTTTTACCGCTGCGGTATAGTCTAAGGATACCTCTGGTGAAACTCTCCCCTTCCAGGTAGCTTCCCTTGAGTAGCAGAGTTTCACTGTACAGCCTGGCTGCCTGACTACCTTCCACGGTAAGCTTGCGTAAAAAAAGTGAGCGGCGTAGAGCAGTTGGGTAGTCCCCGCTATTCCAGCCCGCCTTAACCCACAGGTACGGAGTCAGGTAGATACCGGCTAACAACAGGCCAAAAGCGGTTATCCCTGCTGTAAAGCCAAGCTGGTCCCCGCGCGCTCCGTTCAGGCTTTGAACATAGCCAGGCTGCACCGTGGCCAGGATTACCAGATGGCAAACAAAGACTATAAGGGTATATACGGCTACCAGTCTGAGAGCCAGCCCGGCGAGTACCCCCAAATCCCGCTTTAACAACTTGCCGGGGCCGCCCACAAAGGCTGAAAGAAGGGCCGGCAGGAGTAAAATGCCGGCCAGGGCGGCAAATACCAGCCCGAAGACTACACTACCGGCCGGATTGGAGGCCAGCCGGTCAATTAGACTGACTGCCTGGGCCAGAACCCCCTGAAGGGCGGTCGGGGTAAAGACGAACAGGACTACCGAGATTATTACCAGGCCGAAGCCTGTAACTCTGGCTGCCAGGCCGGAACCGGTGATGGGAAGAGGTAAATCATCTACTTGCGACTGGAGTTCATTTGCCTCTACCCTGGCCTCAAGTTGCTTGCGTGCTTTTTGCTCTTTTATATTAAGAAAAACAATGAGCACCAGGGGAATTAAGACAGCCGCCAGGCCAAAGAGGTAGAAACCCGAAAAGAAATTTGTAGTTCTGTCAAAGGCAATATCAATAGCTAAAACCGCCATTACGCCGGGTAGAACCAGGATTAGTACTGTTATGAGTATAAGGGTCAGAACCAGGCGCACTTTCCGCCTCCGCTCGACTCCGCCCAGTTCATCCAGGTTTAAGCGTTCCTCTTCCTCCCCGTCCAGCCTGACAGCCGGCATTGCTTTTCCCGGCGCCTCCCGCCTTAAGGCGAGCTGCATTTTCCGCTTGCGACCCAGGTTTACTAAAAGCCCCATCCCGGTTGAGAT
>DATAKM010000102.1:0-77022 GCA_036261665.1 Chloroflexia bacterium | reverse complement strand
GGTTTTGTTGCCTTCCAGAACTTCTTGCACAACCTGTGACTTAAAAGCTGGAGAATAATGTTTTCTAGGTGTTGTCATATTCGTTAGTATACACCTTAAAAACGCCTCTTATTTTGTCCAAATTTCCAGGGTCATTATAGTTCTCCTGGTAATATGCCGCGCCGTACTATTATGGGTGATAATTCACCCTTCTCCAAACGTTACTATCTTGAGCAATTTGATCCGAATGAAGTAAAAGCGGTTTTTAAGGATCAACCCTTGAGAGTGTGGGTAGTTCGCGCTCATGACGAAGTTATGCCCTGGACGCTTGAGCATGTCTTTCCGCAAATACCCACTAATTATAAACCAGTGATTTTTAAGCTTTATCCCAGTACAGAACAGGGTGAAATAGCCCTGATACTCTACGTTCGGGAGGATATCATGCAGAAAGAATGGGAGTTTGAGCAGAGTAAAAGCAGTGCAGATAAATAAAAGGTGAGGATAAACTTAATCAGGAACGGCAGAATCGATGTGAGCAGGGTGTAGTATACTGTAGAATACCAGAGGAGAAATTAAATTAAAGAGAATTTTTAGCAGAGCCTTCAAAAATAAAACATGGAAACAGCTATCCTCCATTTTTACGGCGCTTTGAACGATCACTTATCGTTTAAAAGGCAAAATACCGATTTTTCACACAATTTCGATGGACGTGTCTCTGTCAAAGATATGATAGAGTCCCTGGGAGTGCCGCACACTGAAGTTGAGGCGATTACGGTTAACGGCAAGGCGGTAGATTTTAGTTACCTGGTAGCTGACAGTGATAGAGTTGAGGTATATGGCATTAACACGCCTGCTCCGGTTGAAGCTGTGCCACTGCGCCCGCCCTTACCTGAAGAAATTTGTTTTGTACTTGATACCCATCTCGGTCAACTTGCCGCTTACCTCAGAATGTTAGGCTTTGATACTCTTTACCGCAACGATTACCCTGATGAAGAACTGGCAGAAATATCGAGTCTTGAAAATCGGATATTGCTAACCCGAGATCGCGGTTTACTCAAACGCTCGCTTGTTACCTACGGCTATTATGTGCGGGAGACTAATCCGAAACGCCAGGTAGTCGAAATTTTAGGTCGTTACCATCTGGCAGACCGGATAGAGCCGCTCCGGCGATGTATTCGGTGTAATGGTAGCTTAAAACCGGTCAGTAAAGCCGCTATATTGGACAGGCTTGACCCGAAAACACGCGAACTTTTCGATGAATTTAGCCTATGTACGATTTGCGATCAGCTTTACTGGAAAGGCAGCCACTACGAAAGTATGCGGCGCTTTATAAACGAGTTATTGACTGCCGATTAAAGAATAAATTAAAGGCGACCCTGGATACAACAGAGCCGCCTTTTCTATTTCCGGTTGGTTCTTTTACCTGCTACAGCCTTATCCTGGTTTGCTCTTACGGGCGTTCCTAGAGATGGTTATACTTCCGCAGCCACTCGGTCAAAGCCTCCCGGCTGATACGAGTGATAGAGTGCTCCACCAACTCGCCTTTTAACTCACCCCGGTAAATGGCCTGGCGCAATACATCGGTGCTGATCCATAGCAAGTCGGAAGCTTCTTTCAGGGTATAGCTGTCCTGGCTTGCCAGGCGGTCATAGCTGCGGTCAATTTCCTGGGGATTGACCGGGTGTGGTTTGCCAAATTCTTTGACAAAATGAGTAATAGCGGCAGTAGCCAGACCTAACGGCATCTGGGTCGTATTAATTATCAGGTGATAGTTATCAGGGTTAGTCCAATCAGCATTGTAGTAAGTATTTATATACTGGCTGTATTGCTCATCTTTTTCCTTGATACTGGCTACAGCGGTAGCGCGATCAAGCTTTTCAACCAGGGCCAGCCGTGTAACGCGGTCTTCGAACGAAGAATGGATTAGCACGTTAATCACATTAGGCCGGTTCTTGAGAATAAAGTTAGCTCCTCGCCCTACGATAACCGCATGGCCTTTTTCAGCAGCCTGTTTGATCAAACGTTCCATCAGCTTGTGATAGCCGCCCAGGATTACATCCTGTTTCTCCTTTTCCGAGTGGATCACTGGCCGTGCCGGAACACTTAAGACAGGTTGGCGAGCTATACCGTAGGAATCCCGATCAGGTACCAGTACACTGCTAAGGGCTACATCCGGCACCTGCGTCACAATTGTTTCCAGATCATCAAACTGCGGCAGGACTTTCTCATCTAAATTGATAAGTTCTTCTTCCGGTATTCCCAGATAGCGCGTGGCCATTCTGACAATCTGGCTATCTACATAGGCATATCTGAGGTTTCTGGCTAAATCTTGCGCGATAGCGTGACCACCGCTGCCCATTTCATGCGATATGGTTACTACTGTGCGGGCCACTGACATAGTGATACCCTCTCTTTCCTCTTCAAAAACTCTTATCCGGCGCAACGGTGTAGTTTCTTCAAAGGCCCAGGGTAAGGTTGCTCCCGTACAGGTAGCAGACCTATGTTCCAGGTTATGAAGAACTATGTTGCCGAAAGTCTTCGACTTACAATTAATATAGCTAACCAAAGTAAAAAGCTACGTTGAAAGGGGTGTAAACCCGGTTAAAATTAAAATCCTGCTTTATTAGCACAGGCTAACTTTCCATTCTTAATATTCCAGAATTTCGAAGTGTAGCACCAGCGAAACTTTTACCATAATCCACCATTTATTTCCTTTTTGTATACCTGTATCTACCTATCTATTTACTACTTTGAGTTAGATTAAATCTGGGAGCAAACGTACAAAGCTTCTATCTACGTAACAGATTTGATTTATTACACCCCTGGAGCGACGGATTATCCGTCCAGGAGGGAACCTATGGCATCTTCAACAATAGCCCCGGTAGTAGTTAATACGCTGGGTTTTCACACTTACCAGAGCCCCTGGGTTGTCCTGCTCGCCACGGATGGGACCGGTTACGCCAACTCAGGAGTGGAAACAGCCGTAAATATGGTCCGTCACAACGGTGGCAAGCTTATTATTACCTATTTTGCAGACCCTAACGATGTGGCTCTGTTTGATGGGTTCCCCTGTCACAGTACGGGAGAATGGCGAGAATATGGGCGGCGCGTCCTGGAGTATACCTCGGAGAGGGCGCGGGCTTCTGGATTAGAGCAGGTAGAGACCGTTTTGCTGGATGGGCCGATGGCTGAAAGGCTACCTGACCTGGCGGCCCGTTTAGGGGCAGAGGTTATCGTAGTAGCTTCGCATCTGTTCGGCAAAGCAGCCTGACCTTTGACTTTGAATAGTACTAATAATTTTATCGCTAGGCTATTCGGTAAGTATTTACCGGGTGTGGGTTGGCAGGAAAAGCTAGAGGAGCTTTACAATGGCTTTAACAATGCCTGAAACAATAAAATCTTCAGATAAATTAGCCGGAGTAATGAATGCGCTGGTGGCTCATGACTTTGATGAACCACTTTCGCTTCAACAGGTTCCGGTTCCCAGGCCTGGACCCGGACAGGTCCTGGTAAAAGTAAAAGCCTGTGGCATTTGTCATATGGATTTGCATGCGCTGGATGGTGATTGGAAAGTAAAACCTGCTTTGCCCTTTATCCCAGGGCATGAGATATCCGGTATTGTCACTGGTTTAGGAGCTGGTGTAGAAAAGGTTAAGACCGGAGACCGAGTGGGTGTTTCCTGGCTGAATAGTGCCTGTGGTAGCTGTGAGTATTGCCAGAGCGGGCGAGAGTCGCTTTGCCCCGCCCGGCATAACACGGGCTACACCGTCAATGGCGGCTTTGCCGAATATGTGGTAGTTAACGCGGATTACCTTGTACCCATACCCGAGCAGCTAACCTTTGAAGAAGCCGCTCCTTTTATGTGCGCCGGCCTGAGCAGCTACAAAGCTGTTAAGTCCGCGGGATTACAACCGGGTCAGTGGGTTGCAATTTATGGAGTAGGCGGCGTAGGAAACCTGGCAGTGCAGTATGCCCTGGCGATGGGGCTAAAAGTAGTGGCAATCGATCGCGATGAGGCAAAACTAAAGCTGGCACGCCAGTTAGGGGCGCAAGAAACGGTGAATTGTCACCTCGAAGACCCGGTGACAGCCGTTCAGGCCGGTCTGGGTGGGGCCCATGCTGTTATAGTTACAGCCCCAGAAGCGCAGGCAGTCGAAAATAGCCTCTCTCTCTTGCGGCCCGGCGCTACCTGTATACTCTTAGGCCATGCTTCTGAAAAAGGAGCGCTAGACATCTTTAACCTGGTAGAGAAGGGTTTGACCGTGCGTGGCCTGGTGGGTGGCAGTCCTGCCGAGTTGCGTGAAGCCTTGCAATTCGCAGCCGAAGGAAAAGTGAAACCGGTCTACCGGCTAGCCAGGCTGGCAGAAATTAATCACTTACTGGGACAGTTACAACTGGGACGTATCGAAGGTAGTATCGTTTTACAGTTATAATTCGTTCTCAATCAAAAAGAGCGTCCTTTCTACAGGGCGCTCTTTTTGATTGAAAAACTTTAGATTCAAAAGGCTGAAGAATTAAGTAGTAAGCTCCCCGCAGCCTCCTACACTGCCGGATAATGTATGTACGTTAATATAGTACTTGCCGGAAGTTACAGAGTTAAAATCGACCTGCACTACTGAAACATTCGAGCCCCTTCCATCGGGTCCAATAGTTAAATCATTCAAGGGGAAGATAATCGGGCCTTGATTTTTGCACGTACCTTCGTGAATGTGAGTATTATGCACCCCCGGTTCTGCCCCGCTTACATCTAGCGCTACTTGCACGTTACCTCCACCGAGATCAGTAACAATAGCGGTACCTTTGACTGTATTATCGCCCATCGGGTTTATATTGACCTTCAGGCTGACACCACTTACTTTAACTATCGCGAAAGTAGACAGGGCCGGTTTGTCACCGCCCTTCGCCACGGTAATCTGGGAGTTATCAGCGTTCCAGTGCAAACCGATTATGCCGTTCTGACCGCTATTGAAGCGGCTGAATAACTTGTTATCTTCCAGCGACCAGACGGTTACCTGGCCTGTCTGCTCGCCTGCCGCCAGACGCTTGCCATCCGCGCTGACTATCAGGGCACTGACCGGCCCTTTAATAGTAGTATCCGCGATTGAGGTAGCTGTTGCCTTGCTATCGGCAAAGTTCAGCGAGTAGACTTCAAGGCTTTTCTGGCGTCCTACCGCCAATTGCTTGCTATCGGGAGTCCAAGCCAGGGTAGTAGGCGGATTGGGCGTGACAACTGAAGCAGGTAAAGTCAGTACCAGTTTGCTACTGGCTACTTCAAAAATCAGCACTTTATCGTTACTCAGGCCCACTGCCAGGTACTTGTTATCGGGTGAGAAACTTAATACCAGCATCTCAGCCTTCGGATCATTCAGCTTAAAGTCAGGCCCGTAATTATCTTTGGTAAGATCCCAGGTATGTACCACATCAGCACCAGGATAAGTAACCAGCGCATTATCTCCCGATATAGCTACTGATTTAGCAACAACACCGTCAGAGGCTTCGATTATGGCTATACCGGAGCTTATGTTATAGACTCGGACAAACTTGTCAGCGGTTGCTGCCACCGCAAATTTTCCGTCCTGGCTGAGGACACCGTCAATTACCCGGTCCAGGTTCGGGTGAGTTTTGTCGTCCAGGACTTGCTTAACGCTATTATTGCTGGCATCCCACAGGTGCATTGTTTTATCATCAGATGCGGTCAGGTATAAAGAGCCATTTTTTGACCAGCTAATGGCGTTGACGGGACCACCATGTCCGGCCAGGTTTGAAGTGCTGAGTGCAGGCTGAACCTTAGGTGTTCCCGGAGGAGTAGTGCCTGATGTCGGTTGGGTGGTCCTGGTAGCACCGGCAGTAGCAACGGGAGCAGTTGTAGCCGCGACTGTAGTAGAACTGGCCGTGTTAGTAGCTACGACAGGGCTATTCTGAGCCACCACTCCACTTGTAGGGGTGGTGCTGGTGTCTGCTTTGCTGGAACCATTGACCAGAAAGATGACAGCTACTATCGCTATAACAGCTACCAACGCTACTCCGGCCAGAATTAAAGGTAGCGTCTTGTTGCGTTTTGGTGGGTTCGCTTCAGGTCCGTTCGAGGTAGTTATCGCCGGTTGAGCGGGTGGCACTACTGGCGGCGAGACTTGAGGGAAACTTGAACTTATGCTCGGTCTAGATTGTTCGACCGGGTTACGCGAAAAAGCGGCATTGTTAACACCAGCGGGAGGAGGAGTTCCCGCTACTTTATTCTGCTTATTAACTCCCTGGTCAAGCGGGCGAGTTGGATAGAAGCTATCCGCCTTGATAGCAGGATCTAAAGGCCTGGTAGCATCGCTATAGGCTTCTGAAGGCGGCGTAACACTACCGGGGTTATGGTAAATAGTATCCAGATTTTTAGCCGGTGGCGCAGGCGTGGCGGGTTTACTGGGATTACTCTGTAAATCCTTATGCACCGGTTGCCCCGTTACAGGAGGAACGGGTAGTGGAGTAACCGGCCTGGAAGCAGGACCGGATGCCGGAGGGACTGCTTTATTCTCATTCAAGGGTAAAGGAGTGGTGGGTTGCGGTTTGTCAGGATACATCCCTGCTTTGTCCACACCATGATTGGTACTGGCGGCACGTGGAGGACGCATTTGTAGTTCGGCAGGACTCAATGTAGCGGTTACCTGGCGAAAAGCGGCAGCCATCTCATCAGCCGTTGCGAAACGGTCTTCAGGACGTTTATTTAAAGCTTTATTCAAAAAATTTTCAAGCGGTGGAGGGACTAACGGATCTGGCAAGGGAAGCGGGTCATTCAAATGGCGCATGCCAATTTCCCAGCTTGAAGTGCCAGAGTAAAGGGCGCGCCCGGTTAATAACCGGTAGAGAATAACCCCCATAGCGTAAAGGTCACTGCGGTAGTTGGTTACACCCATAAATTGTTCGGGAGCCATATATTCAGGCGATCCAACAGCAGAGCCCGTCTGGGTCAGGCCAACATTATTATCATTAAGAGTTTTGGCTACCCCAAAATCGGCAATAACAGCCCGTCCATCTCCATAAAGCAGAATGTTGGCAGGTTTGAGGTCGCGATGGATTATGCCCATCCGATGGGCATAACTTAAACCACTCAGAATGCGTTCAAAAACATCAAAGGCTTGAGCGCGGGTCAGTAACTCTCGCTTTAGCTGTTCCTGTAGACTACCCCCGCGCACATAAGGCATAACAAGGTAAATAAACCCACTATCACTGCCGTAGTCTATTACCGGCAAAATAGAAGGATGGTCTAAATGAGCGACCGCATGGGCTTCACGGGCAAAGCGCGCTACAAAATTACCTTGATCCAGGTTACTCATAGCTTCAGATATGACTTTCACGGCTACTTCGCGGTTTAAGGTTAACTGAGTAGCCAGCCAGACTTCAGCCATTCCCCCTTTTCCTATCAAGGAAATAAGCCTGTAAGCGCCAAGCTGCTTATTTTCTAGGTCCATTGCGCCTCTCCGAGATCAACTCTCCCCAACTACTACCTGCACACACTTTAAATGGGCTGACTTAGAAAGACCAAAAATTTTTAGTGTTTCTAAAGCTCTTTTATTTTAACGCTATCCAGCAGAGAATTATCGGCTACTGGAAGGATAAACCTGGAAAAGATCTGGCAACCTCTTTTAGTGATGACCTGTAGGACTTATGATTAATATAATACTGGCTATAATAGTTACGCTCTCTTACCAGAAATGGATCAATTTGTTCAGTTTATGGTAGTCTGTTAATCTGTTAGAAACATTAAAACCAGAAGAAGATGAGTCCTGTTTATTATACAACCCGTTTTGAATTAGTGCCATACTCAGTCGAAAAGAAACAAAATTAATTCCCAAAATCGGTCAATCCTGCTTGCAGGTTTCATATTCTTTCCTCCATCATATTCGACTCTGCGATGTCAGCTAGCATATAATTCCTTTTAGAATGCTAGAATCCAACCTTTTGACTGTACGGTCAGACTTTGGTATATTTTGGGCAAAGATTATTCTGATGTGGACTTTTCTTAATTAAAAGTTGTGTTTATTTGCTTTTACGGTATTTATTCTACATAATCAGTATTCACCTCTTGGAAAATACACTATATAGGATTAGAGTAAGATTACCTACCTTGCCAGGAAGGAAATTCATAATTTGGAAGAGGAACTAAGTTCGATATCACACCCGGAAAGTGGCCCAGAAGTTAGTGGCTTCGATAACCTGAATTCAAATGATGACGGTACGCGAATCTTAGCCGAAGCTGCTCTATGGGAAAGTGAACAAAATTTTCGATTCGTGGTCGAAAGTATAAAAGACTACGGTATTTTTCTTCTCGATCCTACCGGCAGGATTGTGACCTGGAATGCCGGAGCGGAGAAAATCGAAGGTTATAAAGTCTCAGAGATTATTGGAAAGCACTTCTCTATTTTTTATCCCCCCGAAGACCTGGCCTGGAATAAACCGGCTTACGAACTGGAAGAGGCTACCAAACATGGCCGCTTTGAAGACGAAGGTTGGCGTCTTCGTAAGGATGGATCGCGTTTCTGGGCTAACGTTGTAATTACCGCCCTACTGGACAAACAGGGTAAGTTGCGCGGCTTTGTTAAAGTTACCCGCGATTTAACGGAACGAAAACGCCGCGAAGAAAACGCTTTGCGCCAGAGCCAGGAGCAGCTTCAAATAATAATGGATAATACCATTGCCAGTATTTATATAAAAGATGCTCAAGGCCGTTATCTACTCGTTAACCGGCAAATTGAAAAAGTCTTTAATATAAATCGTGAGGAATGGCTGGGTAAGACCGATACCGAGATCTTTGGAAAGGAAATAGGTACAGTAAACTTTGAGAATGACAGGCAGGTCTTAAAAAGCGGTAAAGCCGCTCGGTTGGAAGAGCAAATCCCCCATAAGGATGGTTTGCATACCTATATATCGTTGAAATTCCCACTGTTTGATGCAAATGACGAAGCTTACGCGGTTTGCGGCATTTCAACCGATATTACCGAGCAAAAGCGTTCCGAAGAAGGCTCAAAGTTCCTGGCTGAAGCTTCCAGTGTACTGGCCTCTTCGCTGGATTATGAAGTCACTTTACGCAATACGGCGCAACTTACCGTGCCAACCCTGGCAGACTGGTGTATGCTTTATATTGTGGAAGAAAATGGCAGTCTGCGCAGGCTTGAAGTGGTTCACTCCGACCCTGAGATCCAGAAGTCTACCCTGGCGTTGCTGGAGGCCCATCCTTTTGATTTATGGCCGGATTTGCCGGTAGCCCGTGCCGCCAGTACCGGTCAGCCACAGTTGGTTCCGCAGATCACAGATGAAGTATTGCAGAGAGTTTCTACCAGCAAGCAAATGCTGGATATTTTACGTTCTTTCAAGTTCCAGTCTACCTTGAGTGTACCTATGCTGACCCGTGGTAAAGTGGTCGGTGTAATTAACCTGGTTAGAACTGATAACGGGCGAAGTTACGATGAAATTGATTTGCATCTCCTGGAAGAACTCGCTCGCAGGGCGGCTTTCGCTATTGATAATGCAATGCTCTATAAGCGAGCCCAAAAAGTGATTGAAGATCAGCAAGAGCTTGATCGTCTAAAAGACACCTTTCTTTCGATTGCCAGTCACGAACTACGTACGCCTATCACTACTATACGCGGTTATGCTCAGATTCTGGAGCGTAATATTCTCCGAGAAGAGAATTCCGACCCGCAGTGGCAAGCCTTTCTCGAAAAGAATATGCGAGCGGTTCAGAATATAACCCGGCAAACCCACCGGGTAAACGAATTAGTAGGCCGGTTGCTGGATTTCTCCCGTATACAGGAAGGACGCCTCGAATTAAATTACAGCCCTCATACCAATTTACCTCTTCTACTTGAGAGAATAGTTGAACAGCAGCAAGCCGTAACAGAAGATCACGCCCTGGCTTTAGAGTTGCCCTCAGAGAAATTTCCCGTGCGTTATGATGAGGCTCGGTTGGAGCAAGTGCTCAATAATTTACTGAGTAACGCTACAAAATACAGCCCTACCGGTACCACCATTACGTTAGGAATGTACTATAACTATAAACAGGAACGCCCGGTTGAAGCGGTTGTTTTCGTGCGCGATCAGGGGCGCGGTATTAGCCTTGAGCATCAACAACACCTTTTTGAGCGTTTTTACCGGGTGCGCTCCCGCGCTCACTCAAGTGTAGATGGCCTGGGACTGGGCCTCTATATCAGTCACGAAATTGTAACGCAGCATGGAGGTAGGATGTGGGTTGAAAGCCAACCTGGGGTGGGCAGTACATTTTATTTTAGCCTTCCACTCTAACCGAAACACATGTGCGTCAATGTGTATAATCAGCACAGATGAGTGGCTAAAATTTTGCGTTTGACTTAATGCTAATACTCTGTTATATTAAGTCAAACGTTTTACCTTCCATCCTATCAGGTTAGTAGGCTTAATTGTATAGCGTACTGGAAAAGGGATGCCAAAAGCAGTTATAACTATTCGGGAAGTGGCGGCTAAAGCCGGAGTTTCGGTCAGTACTGTTTCGCACGTACTGAACGGTAACGATCAACACGTCAGCCAGGCTACTCGCGAGCGAGTCCTCGAAGTGGTTCGAAGCCTCAACTACCGGCCTAATGCGATTGCCCGCAGTATGATTAAACGTGCTACCGCTACTATTGGCCTGGTCATCACTGACTTGCAAAATCCCCTCTTTGCTCCTGTGGCGGAGGGAGTAGAAGCAGTTTTACGCGATCAGGGCTACCAGATTATCCTGGCCAGTTCAACCGGGCTGGAAGGTGAAATCAGGGCGATTGAAACTCTTCGCCAACAGCAGGTGGACGGTTTTATTTTCATGGCGCTCTCGGTGCGCTATCCGAGCGATCACCTCTTAAAGCTCAATGATGAGGGTGTCCCATTCGTATTAATTAACCGCTATATTGAAAGTAACAAAATTAGCCGGGTCCATTTCGATGACTATGGCGCTGGCCAAACCGGAACCAGGCACCTGCTGAATCTGGGCCACCGGCGGATTGGCTCTATCACCGGGCCTTTAGATATAGTTCAATCCCGGCGTAGCGCTTTAGATCGTCATCGCGGGTGGCTGGATACTTTAGCTGCCGAGGGAATAAAACCTCCACCGGAATGGGTAATTGAAGGGGACTACTCTTTTGAGAGTGGGTATGAAGCCGCCCAGGATTTGCTGTACCGGATACCTGCTAGTCTGGGCCGTCCTGATGCCCTTTTTGTTGCCAATGATGCTATGGCGATGGGCGCACTCAAAGCCTTGTATGAAGCCGGAGTAGGCATACCGAACGATATAGCGGTGGTTACGGTGGGCGATCCGCCCTTTGCCGCTTTTACCATTCCGGCCCTTACTACAGTGGCGCTGCCGGTAATGGAAGCCGGTAAACAGGCAGCCCGCATTTTGCTAGAAAAGTTGAAATCGCCCAAGCCTTTACCTGCTCAGAACGTAAAGCTTGATTGTACTTTGATTGTGCGCGAGTCGTGTGGCGCTAAGCTGCATCGAATTTAGTATTTAGATTGGTATCTTTCGGTTAAGGGGTAAACCGCGGCGCTTAGCAGCAAGTTGCAGTACATCAATTGCTATTGTCTTAACTATCGCTTTATAATTTAGTAACAGTGGCTTGCGTTGCAGCCTTGCCAGGAATATGGCATGATAGCTGCACCAGCTAATTTTAATGCCTGCCTGGTAAAAGCAAGTAAAGCTAAATTCAGAAATAGTGATAGGGGAGAACCATGGCTTATACCGCTATCCTTTTAGAACGTGAGGCCGAAGGGCAGATTGCTGTTATAACGGTCAATCGCCCGGATAAGTTGAACGCTCTTAATTTGACTGTTTTGCAGGAGCTTTCCGCCGCCTTTGACGAACTGGCCGCGGATGAAACCGTCCGAGCGGTGGTATTGACCGGCGCTGGAGAGAGAGCTTTTGTAGCCGGGGCCGATATTGCTGAGTTGAACGGGGTACCAGACCCGGCTCATGCGGCAAGCCATGCTCGCCTGGGACAAGCTGTCGCTTTTAAAATTGAGCGGTTGCCTAAGCCGGTGATTGTAGCAATTAACGGATTTGCCCTGGGCGGTGGCTTGGAACTGGCTATGGCCGGAGACATTCGCATCGCCGCGGAGTCAGCTCGCGTGGGCCAGCCCGAAATCAACCTCGGTATTATTCCCGGCTTTGGCGGCACTCAGCGTTTACCGCGCCTGGTCGGGCGCGGTATGGCTAAACTGCTCATTTACGAGGGAGGTCACATCACTGCTCAGGAAGCTTACCGTATTGGGCTGGTAGATAAGGTGGTTCCTCTGGCGCAATTGCAGGATGAGGCTCGTTCACTGGCCCGAACCCTGGCTACCAAACCACCGATCGCCCTGGCTATGGCAAAAGCGGCGATTAATGAAGGAGTGGAAGTAGATCTTGACCGGGGATGCGGTATAGAAGCTGCTTACTTTGGTCTGCTTTTCAGTACTGAGGACCGCGCGGAGGGCACTGCGGCCTTCCTGGAAAAACGTAAAGCCAGTTTTAAGGGTAAATAGTTTTTCAGCTCACGAAAATTCAGGTTATACCGAACCGAGAGAGTAAGGCCTGAATTTCCTTTAAATTCGTTTTAGTTTATATAGACCGGCAACAATTGAAGGATGGGTACGAGAGATTGCAAGAAGAAGCACACTGGCAGGCTGCCGTTATGGCAAAAAGAGCCGAAATTGACCGGGTAGACGCAGAAATCATTCGCTTGCTGGCAGAACGTGGCAAGCTGGTCCATGAAGTTGGTGAATTAAAACCGCACGTGGGAGCAGTTCGCGTCCCGGAACGTGAACAGCAGGTGATCGAACGTGCTGCCCAACTGGCTAATCAGCATGGTTTGGATGCCGAGTTCGCGCGGCGGCTTTATCATTTTCTGATAGATTATTTTGCAACGCGTGAAGAGCACCAGGTTTTACAGCGTACTCTGCAAAACGGAACGCATACTAACTAGGAAGTTTTTACCTCTATGTCTAATATCCACTTGCCAGGATTGACTGTCCGTGAAGGCTGCGCAGCCGATTTGCCGCAAGTAAAGACTATTTGCGCGGATGTGCATGATGGCGATGATTATGTCCCGCATGTCTGGACAGAATGGGCCAGTAACCCGGCAAACCACCTCTATATTTTTGAGCTGGATGGAAAGCCGGCCGCTTTATACTGTTTGCGGCTGGGCCTGGCAGGTCCTGGTAGTGGATGGATACAGGGTGTGCGAGTTGCCAGGGCTTATCAGCGGCAGGGTATCGCGGCTGTGCTTATCCAGCACGCTATTGAGCGCTCCAGGACCTTCGATTTGAGTGTTCTGCGCTATACTACTGCCGCTGATAATGTACCGATGCATCGACTCGCTGAAAGCTCCGGATTTCAGCATGCCGGTATCTTTATGAACTATCCCTTCGTTAAGCTTGACCCTCCACCCCATACTCCCCTCCCGGCTCGCCTGGTAGTTCCATCCGAATTTGATGGCGCCTACAATATGATTATCAATTCGGTTGAGTATCTCACCACAAATGGTTTTTATTGCGATGCCTGGCTCTGGAAACCTTTGAGTATTGATGCCCTGCGTGAACATATTGAGCGGTGTGAGGTGTATAGCCCGACCGGCGCTCTAACTGCCCTGGCAATAATGACCAGGAGCAGTGACGGCAGTTTCTGGTTACCTTATATGGTAGGAGAAGCTCAGGCTCAGCGTGTTATTCTGGCCTCGCTTGTGAAGAAAGTTTTGAGCCTGACTCCTCCACAGCAGGAGATAAATTTTTGCGCACAGTTGCCTCATACGCTTAATAATGAGCAGCTTCTCACCCAGTTCGGTTTTGCCCCGGATAGTATTGAACCTTATATGTGGCTTTATGAACTGGTACTGGATGAGACGGGCGTCCCTCAAATTAATGATAACCCATCTTTTGTGGACGAATAGTTCCCCCAGAGGAAACCTCTCGAACCTAAAAGAAACGCCGGGGGTAAAAATACTCTCCCCGGCGTTTCTTTCTTATTGAAATCAGGCAACCTGAGCCCCGGCAACCTTCGCCTGGTTCGCCGTTTTAATCATATCAGCGGCTTTTTCAGCGATCATAATAGTGGGGGCGTTGGTATTGCCGCGCGTAACAGTAGGCATGATAGAAGCGTCTACCACGCGTAATCCCGTGACGCCGCGCACTCGTAATTGCGGGTCTACTACCGCCATCTCATCCGTACCCATCTTGCAAGTTCCGGCCGGGTGATAAAGAGTTTCGATGGTCTGGCGGATGTGGTCGTAAAGGGCCTCGTCGCTTTGAGCGTCCGGACCAGGCATCAGTTCTACTCCTCTATAGGGCTCAAAAGCTTTGGCCTGTGCAATCTGGCGTGCCAGTTTTAGCCCTTTTAAGAGCACTTGCAGGTCTGTATCGCTGGAAAGATAGTTGGCCCGGATTAGCGGAGGCTCAAAGGGATCTTTGGAACGTAAACTGATGCTGCCGCGACTCTGGGGGTTAATCAGGGTAGGGCCAATAGTGTAGCCATACCCCTCCAGCTTTTTGAAACCATGCTCCAGATAAATAACCGGGGCAAAGTGAAATTGCAGGTCGGGGGCGGGCAGGTCAGGCTGAGTACGGACAAAGCCGCCCGCTTCCGCAACATTTGATGTGAACGGTCCTTTCTGGAATAGCAAGTAATTAATCAGGTTCCGAGGGTTTTCGACCTTATCCAGGCTGACAGGCTGGGTACTGGCTGTCAGGACACCTGCGGCAGGATGGTCTTGTAAATTTTGGCCCACTCCCGGTAAATTGGCTACCACTGTAATATTCATGGTTTTCAATTGAGAAGCCGGCCCAATACCGGATAACAGAAGTAACTGAGGCGAATTAATCGCTCCCCCGCATAGAATGACTTCCCGGGCCGCTTTAGCTTCTTCCAGCCTTCCATTATTGCGATAAAGTACACCGCAAGCCTGGTTTTCCTCGAAAAGCACTCTGGCCACCTGGCAGTTTGTCAGAACAGTTAAGTTTGGACGCTGCGTGGCCGGTTTCAGGTAAGCATCGGCGACACTGTGGCGTTTTCCCTTCTTCTGTGTAACCTGGTAAAAGCCTATACCGTCCTGTTGTGCTCCGTTAAAATCCTTGTTGAGAGTATAGCCCATTTCCTGGCAGGCGGCGATAAACGCCCCTGAGAGCGGGTTAGTGTAACGTAAATCGGATACATTGAGCGGGCCACCCTGTCCGTGAAACTCCGAAGAGCCATGCTCCTGGTTCTCAGACTTCTTAAAATAGGGTAACAATTCATCGAAGCTCCATCCCGGATTACCCAGGCTTCGCCAGGTATCGTAGTCGTAGCGGTTGCCCCGGATATAGATCATGGCGTTGATTGAACTGCAACCACCCAGCATCTTGCCGCGGGGCCAGTATAGTTTGCGATTGGCCGTATTAGGGTCTTCTTCGGTATAAAAAGCCCAGTCGTAAGGGGTTTTGTAGAGCTTGGAGAAAGCTATTGGTATGTGGATTTCCTGTTTCTGATCAGGGCCGCCTGCTTCTATAAGCAGAACTGTGGTCTGGGAATCCTCTGTCAGACGATTGGCCAGAACACACCCGGCCGAACCGGCGCCGACAATAATATAATCGAACATGTTTGCCTCCAGTTACTCAGAAGGTTTAGCTCGGACTACCAGATAAATTTAACGAAACACCAGGTTTAGATTCCAGAATTAGCGTAGAGAGCAGTTGCAAATACTGTAACTCTATTTTGAGATCTTTACAAGAGCCTATTAAAAGTAAATGGAAGCTTTGTGTTTTGCGTTACCCCGGTCTGTTTGCTAGAATTTATCCAATAATCCAGTCAGAGCGCATAGTCGTGAAAGTATCAAAAAGTTGCGCCTGTAAATTCTTAAGGGGGAGTTAAGATGACCACCGGGGAAAAATTAGTGGAAACGGCTGCATCCTTAGTGCCAATTGATCGCGCTAAACTGGTGCGCGACATGATTGCCATTTTAGGCGAAGATGGAGTCTTGCATCGCAGCTACGACCTCAAGTTGTATGAGTATGATGGCTCGGTTGACAAGCATCTCCCCGAAGTGGTAGTTTTCCCACGGAGCGCCGAACATGTAGCGGCAATTGTACGCTATTGTAACCGCGAGAAGCTCTACTATACCGCCAGAGGAGCGGGTACGGGCTTAAGCGGTGGTTCGATTCCAATCCGGGGCGGGGTGCTGGTTGCCTTTACTCGTATGAACCACATCCTGGAAATAGATGCTGAAAACCTGCGGGCGGTGGTAGAACCGGGCGTGGTGAATTTGCATCTTTCGCAGGCTCTGGCTCCCTACGGACTGTATTATGTCCCGGACCCTTCCAGCCAGAAGGCCTGTACTATCGGCGGTAACGTTGGCGAGAACAGCGGTGGCCCTCATACCCTCGTATATGGGGTGACTACTAACCATGTAACTGGGCTCGAAGTCGTCACGCCGGATGGAGAAATCCGCCACTTTGGCGGCAAAGCCCTCGATGGCCCGGGCTATGATCTGACCGGCCTCTTTGTCGGTAGTGAGGGCACCATCGGCATGGTTACTAAAATTACCGTCCGCCTGACTCCCTTACCCCCTGGCGTTAAAACTTTCCTGGCAATTTTCGACGATGTCGAAAAATGTTCTAATGCTGTCTCCGGGATTATTCGCAGCGGGGTAATCCCGGCTGCCCTGGAGATGATGGACAATCTCATGATCGGAGCAGTAGAGGCCAGTAGCCACGCCGGATATCCTCTCGATGCTGCCGCCGTACTGCTGGTGGAATGCGAAGGTTTACCCGCCGCTCTTGAGCAGCAAGCCACCTCAATTGAAGATATTTGCCGCCGGGAAGGAGCTCTCGAATTTCGGGTAGCCCGAAACGCTGCCGAGCGCGAGGCGCTCTGGAAGGGTCGTAAGGGTGCGTTCGGAGCAGTAGGCCGGATTTCGCCGGACTACTATGTGGTGGATGGAGTAGTGCCGCGCAGTAAATTACCCCCGGTCCTGGCTGCCATCAACGATATTTCCAAAAAGTATGGACTAAGTATCGCCAACGTTTTCCACGCCGGCGACGGTAATTTGCACCCGCTGGTAATGTTCGACAGCAACAAGCCGGGCGACCTGCAAAAGGCTCTCAGCGCCGGTGAAGATATTATCCGAACCTGTGCCGAGTATGGTGGCTCGCTTTCGGGCGAACACGGCATCGGAGTCGAAAAGCGCGATATGATGTGCTTCATTTTCAACGAAGATGATCTGAATGTGATGCGCCGGGTACGCGATACTTTCGACCGCGAAGGGCTGTGCAATCCCGCTAAAGTGATTCCGACACCCGGCCGCTGTGGCGAAACTCGCATACCAACTGCCCGGAAGGCCCAGGAAATCTATGAACGCGACGGCATGCAGACGTGGTAAGCCCGGAGAGCGAGGATATTACTATGTTAGACCTGAACCAGACCCAGATGGATGAAAAAGCTTTTGCGCCCGCTAACGAAGAAGAAGCCGCCGAATTGCTGCGTGAGATTAGCCGCCAGAACCAAACTGTGCGCTTCGTAGGGGGTGGGACCAAACAGGACCGCGGAAATCCGCGCCGCGAAACGGCTGTCACACTCTCCACGCTTAAGTTAAATGAGCTTATAGATTACCAGCCCGAAGACTTGACTATTACGGTCCAGACCGGGATGCCTTTCGAACGCCTGCAAGCTATCCTGGGTGAACAGGGCCAGTTCCTGCCTCTTGACCCACCCAACCTGCCTGGCCAAACTACCGGTGGCGTTCTTTCCACTAATGTCAGCGGGCCGCGCCGCCTCCTTTATGGCACCGCCCGCGACTTACTGATCGGTTGCCGGTTCGTACTGGCAGATGGCAGCATCGGGCATAGCGGCGGCAAAGTGGTAAAGAACGTTGCCGGCTACGACCTTCACAAGCTTTTCATCGGCGCTTATGGCACGCTCGGCCTGCTAACCGAAGTAACTTTTAAGGTTACACCCCGCCCTTCAATGACAGGAGCAGGGTTGGCCCGGTTTGAAGAGGCTGAAAAAGCCTTTGCTGCTGCCCGGCGTTGCGCCCGTTCTAACCTGATGCCCTCTGCCCTGGAAGTAGTAACCGCTCTGCCGAGGGAACCGGAAGTCTACAACCTCTATTTTGGCGCAGAAGGTATGGCCGTGGCGGTAGAGGCACAGCTAGAAGGTTTAAGCAACATTTGCCGCGAGGCAGGCGCAAGTTCAGTTGAGCTAGTACCGGACGGTGCAGCCCTCTGGCAGCGCCTGGCAAACACCTCTACTGGTAACCAGTACAACCTGATTCTGAAGGGCAGTACAGTTCTAACCGGGCTACCCGGCGCGACAGCTCTCTTTGAAAAAACGCTGGCTACTTCAGGTGCTTCCGGCGGAATTCAGGCTCGCGCAGGCAACGGCTTAATTTACCTTTATGCAGCCATGGCTGAGGGCCAATCTGAGAAAGCCGCAGAGCTTATCAAGGAAGCACGCCCTTACTTTCAGCGGGACGGAGGCAGTCTTGTAATCGAAAATGCTCCTCTTTCGCTAAGGCAATACGTGGATGCCTGGGGCGATTTCGGTGATACCTTGCCCTCGCAGCAAGCCGTCAAAGCCAGCCTCGACCCGCAAAAGTTGCTCAATCCGGGCGTGCTGGAATTTTAAGGCCATAGTTAAAAACCAAGAATAAAAAAGAATAACATTATGAAGTTAGGTAGCTTTTAGCAGTTCAACCGTATACCTTGTTTTTCGCTACTAAAGGCTTTTACCTTGCCACAATACCTGGTTACTCTTTTGATGCTAAAAAAATCTATAGTAGTAATTCAATCAATTTGTATAAGCTGGACTAAAAAAGCCCGTGGAGGCGTTTTAGCAACTGCCCGAAACAAAGTTCCAAGAGTCTTTCAAATACCATTATTACCTGATACTCATATAGCTCAGCAATCTTACATCTTACATCACTTACTCTGGAGCGAAACTAACGACTTTACCAAACCAGTTCGTGATCAAGTTGACGTGAATGTTATTCAAGGACCAATTAAGCAACAATGCATTGGAATTTATCCTACTGATCATACTCTTAAAATTGGGTTTGAGGGACCGTACCTGTTGGAGAGTGAGCAAAAAATATTTTTTGAATATCGCTGTTTGGGCGCACCAATGCGCACAGTTCCTCTTGTGATTTTTGAACTGGCAAAAGAAGAATGGGGTCAAATCCAATACAATGGAAGGCATAGTCCAGGTTATCAAAGTACCTGGACTTATGAAAAATGGATTTTTAATATAGGATTCTTTTCAGAGTTTTCTGGGGCTAAATTTATTGAAAATCCTCCTCAACATAATTATTCAAGTTTGATGGAATTACACTAAATTTCTGCGTTCAAGATTCAGGTACCACAATAGTTATCTAGCAGGTTGCTTTAACCTCTTACAAACTCTCACCGCCATCTATTACCAGAGTTTGCCCGGTGATAAAACTGGAGGCCGGAGAAGCCAGGAAAACAGCCGCCCCTTTTAGCTCATCCAGTCCTCCCAGGCGTCCCAGGGCAGTTTCTGCGGCAAAATCGTTGCGATGCGCTTCGATGGTGCGCGAGGCCATGCGTGTTTCAAACCAGCCCGGCGCAATCGCGTTAACCAGAATATTGTGCGTACCCCACTCTCGCGCCAGCGAGCGGGTAAAAGCGATAACGCCCGCTTTACTGGTATTGTAGGCGATAGTTTTACCGATTTCCGGGGGAGTAGCTTTAAGGCCTGCTACTGAGGCAATATTTATAATGCGCCCTCCCGCCCGGTGTTCGATCATATGCCGCCCTACAGCCTGTGACATCAGGAAAATGCCGGTTAAGTTTACATCGAGGATTTGTTGCCACTTAGCCAGGGGCATATCCTCGGCAGGCTGTCCCCAGGTTTGCCCGGCGTTATTAACCAGAATGTCGACCTGCCCAAACTTATCAAGCGCCTCTTTTACGGTACGCTCCACCTCATCCTGTTTCGAAACATCGGCTAACACGGGTAGGCAGGCAAAGCCTTTGCTTTCGAACTCGTTTGCGGCCGGTTCCAGCCATTCGGCTCGCCGTCCGGTGATAACAACTTTCGCTCCCAGTTCGGCATAAGCCTCGGCAATGGTTTTACCGATACCTCGACTGCCTCCGGTGATCAAGGCTACTTTACCGCTGATATTGAAGAGGTCTGAAGTGTTCATAAATCCTCCCGCTGGTTGTTTTTGTCTTTAATTCTGGATGTGAAATTCTGTTACATGTGCTATGAGTAAATTATAGCATCTTGAGATGGATTGTTGATTAATTGGCTGATTAAGGGGTAACTAATGAGGCCCAACTTTTGACTGGCAGATAAACTGAAGGGGAACAGGCTCTCAATCTTTGAGAGCCTGTTCCTTAGTGGTAAGCTGAAACTCCTGGCAGTTTCTGGCTCGGATAGGTGTAAGCAGAATATCTTTTTTAGCGCAAAGGCCATCCTCAGCTTTTACCGCTGCATAGCCAGAGCTAAAGGAAGTCATTCCTTTTAGATTAGCTTCCAGCCACTCAGCTTCATTGCTGAAGTAGCGACAATCTTTGCAGGTTAGTTCCATATTCCGACCTCTCTTAATGCCCAATCAAGCTGATCCACTGGTCGTGCAATAGCCACACCGACAGGATAAAGCCGAGGATGACGTTCACCACTACCCCGGCAGAGAAAGCCACGGTAGATTTCCACCCGGCAGAAGCAAGGTCACGGAAACGAGTAGTCAGGCCGATGCTCAAGAAGGAAAAGATAAAGCAGTAGAGGCGCAGGTTGCTGATAGGCGCTACCAGTTGCGGCTTGACCGTTTTGTTGTACTCGGCAAAAGAATAGCCGCTGGTAGCCAGGGTAATGATTAGAGAGGCCAGTAAGAAACCCAGCACAAACTTAGGGAAACGCTGCCAGATCTGACTCAGTTTTGGCCGCTCCCCGGTTGCCGGATCTTTGCGATCCCATTGAGTGATGGCAATCAGGGCAAAGATAAAGGCCCAGACGCCAATCCAGATATCGCGTCCCACCACTTTCATCAGGGTAAAGGCTGCGGTAGCCGCCGAACTATTTACCCCGTGGGCGGTGTTATAGATTGCATCATATGACGAGGCGGCGGCCAGACCTGCCGCATCCGCGAACTCTGAAGTGCCGATCCAGGCTCCGGCGACGGCAGGATCAAGATTCAAGGCTTTGGAGGCGAAGGGCAGGATTACAATCATCACAATAGCCCAGACGATCACCAGGGTTATCGCTACCGAAATGAACTGCTTTTTGGCTTTAACCGCGCCGCCTACCGCTATAGCCGCCGATACACCACAAACTGCTGCGCCCACTCCTAAAAGGGCACTCAAAGGCTTTTCAAGTTTGAAAACGCGAGTGGCAATGAAGTAAATTACCGCGCAGGTAGTGATTGAGATGATAGTAGCCTGAATAATCGCCAGCGGCCCGGCATAGACAATCAGGGTGAAGGGCAGGGTCGCGCCCAGCAGCACAATTCCCGTTTTAATGTAATATTCTACTCGTAAGCCGGTAGCCAGCGGCGCAGGTATCCTGATCGTATTACCGATAATCAGGCCCAGCAGCAGGGCTACTAACGGTGGTTCGAACCCGTTAGTATTAATCGGTTTGAATTGCCCGATTATTAATGCAGCCATCGAAAGCAGATAGACCAGGATAAAAGAGGGAATAAACTGGCGCGTTTTAAGGCCCATAACAGCCGTGCTGACGCTAAAGACGCTGAGCCACAGCACAAATTGCAAGCCGTACCATAAAGCATTGTCGCCGAAATGGGCTAGCAACTTCCCAAAATCATCCCATGCCGGTGGCAAAATACCCAGCGATTTAATATTACCGCCTGCTAAAAAGAAAATCAGCGCAGTTAAAACAATAGCCAGGCCCAGCCAGATAGCCCACCAATCCTCTTTCTGATAAAATTCTCGCCAGCCAATCTCGCCGGATTGCGCCTTTCTACTTGCTTTGCTAACCACTTCAGTGGTACTCATTTCACTCTCTCCTTATGATAAAACAGCTACTAACACCTGTTGTTCGCACCCATCAAGTTAAATGTTTGAACCGTACAAAAAGAAAAGGTTTATCCTGGCAGGAGTAACAGATATAGTTACTCTATCCCTGGATAAACCTCCGGTAGTCCGGTCAGTTCTCGTTGTTCTTTTTTGATCTGAAGCTACGGACTAAAGAAAACCTGGCCCGCTATAGAAGGTCCAACTGCTTTAGGAAATTCTCCAGAAAATATTAACTAAGTTAATCCAGTTTGTCAAGAGTTTTCTGAGCAGAATAAAAAATTTGAGAAGATTTTTTACTGAAGAGAAAGTAAAAACATTTACCGGTTTCAAAAGTCGGTTATAATTGAAATAGTCTTATCGCAACTATGTAAATAAATGCTGACTTTACATAAATCCTGTAATTATAAAATTGATCATTACCAGGACAGGTAACGGGATAAAAGGTCTATAAGCACATGGCGCAAGGATAAGCCCGTAGGAAGGGGAAGAGAAGATGTTTCATTTCAGATTCCCGCTGGGTTTTGTAGGTCAAAACGTCCGCAATATGCTAAACGACTTGAATTCGGACATCAGAGAGAAAGAATTAAAGCGGATAGAGGAAATTTTTGCTTATTCTTCGATATACTCTGTTGAACGACGTTTGCTGGCAGGTGAACCGGTAAGTATACGCGAAGTGGAAGAGACTATCCGGCGCCTTGACGAAAAACCGCCCGAGAAGTTGAGTAAAAAAGACCAGAAAATAGTGCGAGCCTGGTTACAGCGCAACCTTTACCGCTTACGCATTCGTAAGGAGCAGGAGATGGACTGGCGAGTGCCTTAGCTGTCTTTGAAATCAAAGGAGCCATCGCTATGCAGCGTGAAGGGCTTATGGTTGTGCTGTAAAGCCCACTCGAAGAAAGTAGCCGAACCGACTGCCAGCGGTGAGGTGCGGCCGTAAAGTTCACGCGCCAGGAGCGCCGCCAGTGCCAGGATTAAATCGGGTTGAGCCGAAATGATAGCGGCGGGGGTGCTACCATTTCGAATGGCTTCGAGTAAAACTCCACTCCCGCTGCTGCTGCCCCGGCTTCCAGGGAAGACCAGGATTTTCCCGGCCAGCGATTGGCCTGAAAGCGGGTGACGGCGGTCTATTACCTCCCCGGTTTCCACTGATACCCCGCCCCAAAAACTCAACGGTTCGCTGCTAAAGATCAACTGGCCAGCAGCTTCTCCTTCTATCAGCATCTCTAATTTTTCTGTCATGGGTTTTCCCAGAGATGATTGTCGAGAATCAAGCGTCCCGCTACCGCCGAAGCCACACAGTCTTCCATGGAACCAAAAACCACCGGCATGTTTAGTTTGCCAGGAGCATAGTAGGCATATTTAGCCGAATTGGTCATCAGCAGTCTTGCTCCGGGCCGGATAAGCGGGCTGACTACCACACAGGTATCCCGCGTGACGATAGCACCAAAGGCTTCTAACCGGGCTAGCAGGCCGCTCTGGTCCAACGCCTGATAGACCACGCGGTTGGTAGCGACAAAAAATTCGATACCGGGCGCAGTTCGTTTTCCTTCAATCAGTTCGGCTAGTTTACGACACTCGGGCAACGAGAAATGCGGACTACCCAGGGCAATAACGTCAGGCGTTGTCTGGTTTCCCTGCAAAACAGTTAGTGCCTGGCGTGCCTGGCGCAACTGAGGCATGGCAATTTCCAGCACATTTTCCGGTGATTGTCCGCCAAAGGCAGTTATCATGTCATGCGCTTCCGGGGTAACGCCCAGGACGTGAAATAGTGCTACTGCGCCGGAAGAAGCGGCTGCCGCAGAAAGAGCTTTTAGCTGATCTTCGGTTACATCAGGTGGAATTCCCTCGATTACCGGAATAAGATTACCCGTTACCCGTCCCACGTAATAACCCAGGACCTGGTAGAAAGAATCTTCTTTCAGAAGGGGTTCAGGAATATCTTGCAGGCGCAGAAGGATTTGTCCCCGCCGGTTTTCTGCCAGGTGTAAGCCTGTAGCGGGTGCGCGCCCGGTCAGAGCCAGGCAAATATCAAAAAAATCGCCGTATTTGTTGGTGCGCGCGCCCACTACCGAGTTAATAAAAGTGACAGCGTTTGATTCGGCCCAGCCGACCTGTTCACCGAAAGCAGGCAAATCAGTATGCAACTGGTAGGGTGCGCAGGTAAAGGTCGGTTTTGCGCCCATTTCCAGGTAAGCCTGGGCTAACCTCCGGGCCTGAGCGGCGTAGTCCGCTGGTAACCGCCCGGTTACAGCCGCGTTTTGAAGGTCCAGCGAAACAACGTTCATCGTGGTCGGTACTGCAACGCGGGCGCCTTTAGACAGCAAAGTTTCTACAAAATCAAGCCCGGACTGGCCTTCGTAGATACCGCTGTCGATATGTGCGCGACTGATCGAGATTAGCTCTCGCGCTCCGGCCAGTTCCGCCATCTTTACCACAATTCGCATGGCCAGGGCGGTCGCCTCTCCTTTTTCGCCGGATAGCATGGCCTGGTCGTCCACCGATAAATGTAACATAGGCTTAATTGATTTTATTGTTCAGTCAGGGAAGCAAGGGTTTTGCGTAAATCTCGCAGAGTGAAAGGTTTAACGATAGCTCCTTTAAAACCATACTCTTTGTAGTTGGCTATAACAGGGTCGTCCGGATAGCCGCTGGAAACCACCGCATTCACATCTGGATCAATGGCGCTCAGTCGTTGGATAGTTTCCTGTGCTCCCATTCCACCCGGGATGGTCAGATCCATAATAACAATATCAAAGGGATTGCCGGCTTCCAAAGCGGCTGTATATTTTTCGATAGTTTCTTGACCCTCGTCAACTCCCTCTACAAAGTATCCGAGCATCTGCAACATATCGCCTACGGCTTGTCTGAGAGTAACTTCATCATCCATTATCAGGATGCGCGTCTGGTTAAGCTCCATCCTGCTACCCTTTCTATGGCAATTTCGGCTTCATCTAAGCAGCCACGCCAATTTTTTTAACGATATTAGCTCTCATTATAACTTTTTTATTATGAAAATGAAAAGAGCGCCGCTGCTCACCCGGCGCTCTCTTGGAGGAGTTTTGAGAGAAGAACTCGAAGAGGAGAATAGGAGGATAAATAGAAGTTCTATGTAAGCTCAGCTATGGTAGCTCTTGATTTGCTCACCGGAGCTTACACCGTTATTTTAGCTGTTATTGCTCTCTTCTCTTATGACTATTGTCACTGGCTAGCAGTGACGTTTCCCACAATATTCTCTACATTATGAAGAAGCTTTCCTTAGAAAAACTTAACTATTAATCAACAGACTTTGGAAACAATTCCACTAATATTACTTTTAATGCGCTATATCTATTGTCTATAGATTACGCTTCCAGGACTAAAACCGGGAAGTTTAAAGATTTGATGAATGCTAACTAAAGAATCAGTCATTTAACCTCAATTGAATTAGCCCTTGACATCCAAAACGTTTTGGTTAATAATAAAGACAATTCCAAAACGTTTTGGAAATGGAAACAGTTCCATCTTAACTTGCTGTTTGCACTGCTTTTCTTGTAATATTTCCTGGTCGTAAGTAATTATTAGAGGCCGGAGTCATAAAGTATTATGGCAACTATTTTTGATATAGCAAAAAAAGCAGGAGTTTCCATTACCACCGTTTCGCGTGCTCTTAATGGTTTTAGTGATGTAAATGAAAACACGCGTCGCAAAGTTCTGAAAATTGCGGAAGAGCTCAATTACTATCCGAATGCGGCGGCACGGAGTTTGCAGGGTAAGAAGACTAATACTATCGCTTTTGCGCCAAATCTTGGAGCTGGCGTTGAGGCGAATTCATTCCTCAAAGAATTTATGGGAATGCTGGCGCTTGCCTGCCTGAAGCATGATCTCAGTTTGCTGGTAGCCGCTACCACCTCACGTTCACAGCTACTTGAACTGTTCCGCGAATTGGCCGGCAGCGGGCGAGTCGATGGTTTGATAGTGGCTGATGTTGAACCGGAAGATGAACGGATTAATCTTTTAGTAAAGCTGGGCCTACCTTTTATCGCTTTTGGTAGAACCAGGGACTATTCTTCCTTAAATTATCCCTTTATTGATGTAGATGGGGAGGCTGGTATTAAGGAGATGGTCTCACACCTCTACCGGCAAGGGCACCGCCGCATCGCTTATATCAGTAATCCATTTGTTGCTTCCTGTATGTTCCATCGCTATGAAGGTTATATCAAAGGGATGCGTGAGAATAACCTGGAACTTTCTAACGATTTGATTTGTACTGACCTGGACGACGAGGCAAGCCTCCAAAAAGCAATCTATGAATTTTTAACAAGGCCCGTAGATCAGAGACCAACTGCTTTCGTTACCAGTCACGACCGGCTTGCACTGACTGTCATGAACACTATAAAAGAAAACGGTCTGGAGGTTGGCCGCGCACCGGGGCAGATTGCTGTGACAGGCTTTGATGATTTACCTTTTGCAGCCTATTTACCAACTCCTCTGACTACTATCCGGCAACCTATAGCTACTACCTGCACGGTTTTACTGGAGTTACTGGTAAATTTGCTGAACAAGGACGGAGAGACGCCCGAAATGAATGTATCCGGCCTGACCAGGGTAGGACCACAGCAGTATTTATTAAAACCGGAAATAATCAGCCGCGAAACGGCCTGATGTTCGTATAAATCTCAGGGAGAAGCGGAATTTTGGCAGATACTATTACTCTTAAAGACGATTTTACCTTTTTAATCAGCGACCAGAATGGTGAGCTACTGGCCGAACCACAGGGCCACGGACTCTATTTTGAAGATACCCGGTATTTAAGCCGTCTGGAACTTTTTATTGATGGTAAAAGGCCACAATTACTCAGCTCTAACCAGGATTATAACATCGCAGCGGCTTTTCACCTCAGCAGCGCTTTTGTTGCCCAGCTACAATCACAGGATGTTACGCTGGCTCCGGCCTGGGCTACCGTTCATCACGCGATTGGTCTGATCAGGCGGCGCTACATTCGAAAAGGGTTAATAGAAAGCCTGGAATTTACTAATTTCCATAGCGAACCGGTCAAGATTGATTTTTCACTTTATATCGAATCCGATTTCGCCGATATTTTTGAGGTGCGTGGTTTTGAACGTGAACTGCGCGGGCAGGCCGGTCGCCTGGAGGTGCGCAACCAGGGTAAAGCTGTTCTGTTCCAGTCACTGATTAATCCTGAACGCACGCTCTATATTGAGTCTGATATACAACCGGCTTCTTATGAACTTGCCCAATCCGTCAGCGCGCTGAACGGCCTGACTGTCCCGGGAGTCTGGTTAAATTTTAGTCTGGTGCTACCGCCTAATCGAGCCACTTATATCAATACGCGCTACATACCCGGCACTCAAACGGGCTGGAAAGGGGAAGGCTATCCAACCCTTACAGGAGCACAGGCCAGTACCATGCCGGAGAGTTTCGCCGAGGAAGTAGCGCAGGCACGCCGCATTTTTAATGACTGGCGAACAGTTTGTAGCAAGTTGGAAATTGACGATTTCCGGCTGGGCAAAGTTTTTGAAACGAGCCTGCTCGATCTGCGTTCTTTGATGCAGCAGGAACCGCATGGTCTGGTAGTAACTGCCGGATTGCCCTGGTACTTTACTCTCTTTGGACGAGATAGCCTGATTACGGCTATTCAAACCCTGGCTCTTAACCCGCAAATTGCAATAGATACTTTGCGCGCCTTAGCTGCCTACCAGGCTACTGCTTATGACGATTGGCGAGACAGTGAGCCCGGTAAGATTCTGCACGAGCTGCGGCGCGGTGACATGACGCTTCAGAACGCTATGCCGCATGGGCCCTATTACGGCTCGATTGATAGCACTTTGCTCTTTATTATCTGTTTCTGCAAAACACTCGACTGGTTGAATGACGATAACCTGTTCGCAGAACTGTGGCCCAATATTGAACGCGCCCTGGAATGGGCCGAGAAATATGGTGAACAGGACGACAGCGGCTACATTAAGTTTCAGCGGCGCTCGCAGCGCGGTATTTTGCACCCGGGCTGGAAGGATAGCGATGAGTCTATGGGTGGTGCATTAGGTCCCAGACCTGTACCGCCGGTCGCCCTGGTAGAAGTGCAGGGCTACTACTACGATGCGCTGGTTTCACTCGCTGCGCTACTGCGGCGCAAAGGTGATAAACAACCCCTGGCCGAACGGCTGGCGCAGAAGGCAGCCCGCCTGAAAGAGAATTTCAACCGCGATTTCTGGTGGGAAGAGGAAGGCTTTCTGGTGCAGGCCCTGGATGGGCAGAATAAGCCTGTCCGTAATGTAACTTCCAATCCGGGTCACTGTCTGTGGAGCGGTATTGTGGACCAGGATAAAGCGGTTCGAGTCGTAAACCGCTTGCTTCAACCGGACATGTTATGCGGTTGGGGTATTCGCACTATGAGTTCCAAAGACCCTACCTATAACCCGATGAGCTACCACAATGGTAGCGTCTGGCCGCATGATAATGCTCTTATCATTGCCGGGTTGCGGCGCTATGGCTTCGACAGTGAAGCTATGCGTGTTGCCACCCAGATCTTTGATGCGGCCTATACTTTTAAGGACTATCGTCTGCCCGAACTCTATTGCGGCTTCGAACGGGTATCCGCCGGAGTCGAGGAGTTTGCGCCTGCGGCTTACCCCGTTAGTTGTAGCCCGCAGGCCTGGGCTGCCGGAACCCCGATACTGCTGTTGCAGGTAATGCTGGACCTGCAACCGGATGCGCAAAAGCAAACGGTAAGCAGTAACCCTTTGTTACCAATTTTTTTGCGTTCACTTAAATTAAAGGATCTCAGGGTGGGGGATACTCGGCTTGATTTAGTTTTTTCTCGCGACTCGCAAAACGGTCGCATTGACTTCAACATTCATCCCGCTTTGACCAACCGGGGAATCAACGTCACTGCCGGTTGACGGAGTAAAGAGCAGCCTGCGGTAATCCAGCTTTACCCGGGCTGCCACTTCTTCGCCACATGGCCGGGGAAACAATAAAGGCTAGTTATTCAAACCAGGGATAAATAATCTTTCAAGCTCACGTTGTAGTTTAGATGTGCTGTTTGTAAGTTTATTAAGTATTCTCTGAAACTAACAACTCTTAAGGAGGAGAACAGACATGCCGAACACTAAGCGCTATCTAGGGCGCGCAAGTTGGGTGGGAGTACTGATGTTGCTGGTAGGTTTGCTACTGGCAGCCTGTGGTGATAACACTAATACTTCCGCCCCTGCTGCTACTACCGCGGCTGCCACCACTGCGGCCAGTGCTACGACAGCGGCTGCCACCACTGCCGCTACTAGCGCCACCACTGCTGCGGCTACCACTGCCGCGAGTGCTACTACGGCTGCCGGCGCTACTACCGCCGCTGCTACCACGGCTGCTAGTGCAACCACTGCCGCGAGCGCCACTACTGCCGCCGCCGGAGCAACCACTGCCGCCGCAGGTGGAACCGCCGCAGCCGCAATGACGCCTAATAGCAGTATTTCAGGCAATGTTCGTATCGCTATTGCGCCCTCTTCCCCGGAAGAAAGCGCGATTGTAGACAATCAGTTGGCCCAATTCGCCAAGCTTTTCCCGAATATTAAAGTTACCAAGGAAACTATCGCCAGCGACTACCTGACCAAGATTCAGACTGAAATCGCGGGCGGCAATGCTCCTGATATTTTCTACGTAGATAGTCTTCCTGCTCCTGACCTGATTTCTGCCGGGGTTCTGGAACCGCTGGACAGCTACATCAGCAAGTACAACGTGGATGTTAAGGATTTCTACCCGGCTCTGATTAAAGCTTACACCGGTTCCGATGGCAAGCTTTATGGTCTGCCAAAGGACCACAACCCGCTTGGCATGTTCTATAACAAAGACATGTTACAGCAGGCCGGTATTGCCAATCCTCCCAAAACCTGGGATGAGCTGAAGACTGCCCTGACGACGCTTAAAAGCAAAATGCCTTCAGATGGCGCTCCGCTGGTAGCCGACCCGGCTATTGAACGGATCCTGCCGTTTGTCTATCAGGCCGGCGGTTCGATGATCTCCGCTGACGGTAAATCCTCGGTAGTAACTAGCGATGCCGGTTTCCGCCAGGGTCTCGAATTCTACTATAACCTTCACAAGGATGGACTCTCCAAAAAATCCAGTGAAGTCGGTGCCGACTGGCCGGGCGATGCCCTTTCTAAAGGTAAAGCGGCTATCGTCTTTGAGGGTGGCTGGTTAATCCCGGTAATGGACAAGTCTTCGCTTAAGGACAAGTACGGTATTGCCGAACTGCCCAAAGGCACTCAGCAGGGCGACCTGGACTTTACGGTAGGTTACGTAATGTCCGCGAAGGCTAAGGACAAGGACGCTTCCTTTGAACTTCTCAACTACCTGACCAGTGCTGAAGGCCAGAAATTGTTGACCGATGCCGGTCTGGCTCTGCCTTCCCGCCAATCCCTGGTTCCTGCCTTTACCGAAAAATTCCCGGCCCGCAAGCCGCTACTTGACGCTACCGCCTACTCCAAGGCCTGGCAGTTCGGTGTCGGTTTCGGTTCTTTCGCCGACAAAGTGAACCCTTCCATTCAGGGTCTCTTCGCCGGTAACAAGACTGTAGACCAGACTCTTAAAGACATTGATAATGAGGTTAAGAGTCGGCTGAACAGTAAGTAGAGTTTAAAAGTACTACGGTACGCCTCCGCTTTGCGGGGGTGTACCGTAGCGCTCAGGAATGATTTACAGGGATAGACCACGGAGGAAAGGAAGAACGGCACTTAGCCGTTCTTCCTTCCCGAACTAAATCTCGTAGCCCCTCATTAAACGAGAGCCAGGCAGGAGGTAAGTGTATGGCCAGGAGTGTAGAACAGGCCGGGGTAAGCACCAAAATGTCGTCGCTATCCCGCCAGAAAAGAGCTGATAGTATTGCAGGGTATTTTTTTATAGCCCCGGCCCTGATTTTCTTTGGTATTTTTACAGTTTACCCGGTGTTGTACGGAGCGTATCTCAGTCTTTTCAAGATCAATATTTTAAACCTCGATAAACGAACCTTTGTTGGCCTGGATAATTTCCAGACTGTACTGGGCAGCGAAGATTTTCAGATCGGTCTCTGGAATACGGCCCGCTTCTCTTTCTTTGTGGTGATTCTGCAAACCATTCTAGCGCTGTTATTAGCTGTGGCGGTAAATCAAAAGATCAAAGGCAGAACTTTTTTCAGAACGGCCTTCTTCTTCCCCTCGATCAGCAGTTCGGTGGTTATCAGTATCATCTTTTTATGGGTTTTCAATAAGTTCGGGTTGTTGAATTACTTCCTGTCGCTTTTTGGCATAAATGGTCCAACCTGGGTAGACGACCCGGCTACCGCTTTGCCTTCGATTATGGCTTTGAATATCTGGACCACCGCCGGTACCATGATGGTTATCTACCTGGCGGCGCTCCAGGATATCCCTGGCCACCTGTATGAGGCGGCCTCTATAGATGGCGCAACCGCCTTCCAGCGCTTTATGAAGATTACCGTACCCTTACTTTCCTCCACCACCTTTTTCATTGTAACGCTTGGGCTGATTGGAACTTTTCAGATGTTCGACCAGGCTTTCGTTATCTCGAATGGTAGCGGTGGCCCGGAAAGATCAACCCTGACGGTGGTTTTCTATATCTACCAGCAGGCTTTCAAAGAACTGAATGGCATGGGTGTTGCGGCTGCCGGGGCAGTTGTTTTGTTTGCCATTATCTTCATACTGACCTTGTTACAACGGACCTTGTTTAAAACCGAGCAACAATATTAGTAACCAGGAGGAAAGTATAATGTCAGCGACAACCAATCTTAATAAAGCGGCCATACCGGACTCACCCCTGGCCGTGAATGAAACCCCGGCCTGGCGCCGCGTTTTAATCAGGGTGCTGATCTATGCGGTGCTGATCGGTTTCGCCTTGATTGAATTTTTGCCGTTCCTGTGGGCTTTGAGTACTTCTTTCAAAACGCAGGCCGATGTGAATGTCGGTTTTCCGCCTCAATGGATCCCGGCCCACCCGACTACTGAGAACTATGCGAATATCTTTCAAGCCGTACCCTTTGGCCAGTGGTATTTGAACAGTATTATTGTGGCAGCAATAACTACGCTGCTTTGCCTGTTCTTTTCTTCTACGGCCGGTTATGCTTTTGCCCGTATCCCATTCCCGGGTCGTGAACTTATCTTCCTGGCTATCCTGGGCACCATGATGATTCCGGGCGTTATTACCCTGATTCCAATTTATATTCTGCTAAAGAATTTGAACCTTATCAACACTATTCCCGGCCTGATTATACCTTTCATGGTAACGGCTTTTGGCATCTTCCTGATGCGCCAGTTTTTCCAGTCTATACCCATGGAACTGGAAGAAGCGGCCAGGGTAGATGGCGCTGGCCGCATCCGCACTTTTGCCCAGGTGGTTTTGCCGTTAGCGCGCCCCGCTCTTTCAGCGCTAACCATCTTCACTTTTATGGGGCGCTGGAACGACTTCCTGATGCCTTTGATTATCATTTCTGACCAGAACCTCTTTACTTTGCCGCTCGGCATGAGTACTTTCCGCAGCCAGTATAAAACTGATTGGGGGTTGTTGATGTCCGGTTCTGTCCTGGTGATGATTCCAATCGTTATACTTTATGTCGCTTTCCAGCGTTTCTTCATAGAGGGTATTTCGTATAGCGGTATTAAAGGCTAATGCCTGTCACGACATTACTTGTCGAATCATTCCTCCACCTTCACAAGTCACTTTCTTCCTTGAACCAGGGGGGTCTAACCCCCCTTTATAGGGTTACTGTTAGCTAATTCTCATTTTAGATTATTGCGTCTTGCGATAGGTTTTGCTAAGATAGTTTCAGGTTTCGGATTGGCTACCAAAAGCCACCAGGAATCTCCTTCAACTTATTTTTCTTAAACTAACTGACTGTAAACAAGGTCTGGCACATTTTTCTGACTTTCTGACTCCACCTGGAATAGAAAGTTTATCCTTTCACAGTAATGTGAAGTAGATTGTATACTGGCAATTAAATAAAACACCCCGTAACTCTGGAATAGAGCCAGGTTGTGTTGCTATGCACTCCTTTAGGGCAAATGTACTCCTTATGCGTGTAATACCTTTTCTGAAAGCCAAAAAAGGCCAGGTAGTCGTATTAATCCTGGCATTATGTCTCTTCATTTTAACTGCCTGTTCTGGTGAACTGGAAGTTACCCCGGCAGCATCCGCCGGTGGTCATCTTGAGGCAGTATCCACCGTAGCGTCTGTTTCTAAAGAAGCTACGCCGGTTTCGACAATTAGCTCTGCCGTAAGCGCTGCCGGTAAAGTTGCGGTTGTCAACAACCAGGCGCAGAATATCGCTGTAAAGCCTTCCAGTGTCGAAAAAGCTGTTGTACCAGAGTTAAACTACACTTCCGGTTTTTATAAGTTTCCGTATGCCAATTCGGAGTATTTTGTACATTTGCCACCGCATTTACAACCCAACCATCCTTTGCAGGTGGTAGTGGCGGTCCACGGAATGGGGGGTAATGGGAGTTCTTTTGGCCAACCCCTGATTTCCTATGCCGATGAGAGTGGGTTTGCGCTGGTGGCACCTACTATGAAGTATGATAACAATTACTTCGACCCAAATATTGTGGCTTCTAACGATGGCCATTTGCTTCCCGAATTACACCAGTTGATCCATAGTTTGCCAGCTCAGCTACATCACTCCGTAAGAAGTAAAGTTTTGCTTTTTGGCTTTTCCAGAGGCAGCCAGATAGTCCATCGTTACGCCTTCTTCTATCCTCAAGATGTGCTGGGGGTAGCTGCTATGTCTGCCGGAAGTTACACTTTGCCAGAACAGTCTTACCAGGCCACGACTAACGCTGCAAAGACTACTTTGAAATTTCCTTTTGGCCTTTCTGATCTATCCGCCTACACCGGGACCGCAATTGACCTGCAAGCTATCCGCCAGATACCTTTCTGGCTTGGAGTGGGTGGCGCGGATAATACGAAAACCGGTGTGCCGCCCGCCTGGACTCCCTACCAGGGAAGTACCCGGTTAGAACGCGCCCAGCGTTTTTATAAAATCCTTCAAAACGAAGGTATTAATGCAACGCTTACAATTTTTCCTGGCGTAGGCCACGCAGTTTGTACCGGCATGAAGCAAGACGCCTTTAGCTTCTTTAACCGGTTAGCGGCAGAGACAGGCCAGGCTTAGTTTCATAAGAAGGACTTTGCAATTAGTTAACAGAATTTTACACAAATTTAAGATAATAGCTCTGTCTGGCACTGGGCTAATAATAATATAATGAGGTGGGTGGTAAACCCACCTTTCAATTTTATAAATTTCCCGGCACTATTCTTGAATATAAAGAAGCTGTGAGTATTTAGTTCGGGAAAATGCATTGAGATAACTACGGTAAAACATTAATAATTAAAGATGAGATATTTTACAAAGTTTGGCCTGGTACTGCTGCTGGCAGTTTTTTCCGTGGTAGCCATCCTGGTTATCACCTTTAGCGGAATTGCCTTTGGCGCCGGGAAAAATATGACAGTTAAGCCTGATAGTAATAGTGTAGCAAACCTCGTTCCGATCACGTCACAGGCTAATAATGATCTAGATGTGTCAAAGCCAGTTTCGAATAAAATCGTTGCCAACACGCCTTCGCCTACATCCACTCTTGCGCCATCACCAACACCTACCAGCACTCCCGTACCGTCTTATCCGAAACCGAGTCAAGAGATACCTTTAGTGGGTCAGCCAACCCCTGTTACCTTTACGGGTAAAGGCCAGTTGAGCGACCGCACTTTTTTTAGCACTCTTTTGAACAAAAACATGTCTTACCGGATTTACCTGCCACCCGGTTATGATAGCAGCCAGCAGCGCTATCCGGTGCTCTACATGTTGCACGGCTACAGCGGCAAGGACGAGGAATGGACCTGGTATAACCTGCCCACGACCGTTGATAGTATGATAACCAGCGGTAAGGCTAAACCTTTCATCGTAGTGATGCCAACCGGAGAGCAAGAATACTGGATGGATCACCCAAATGACGGGCCGAAATGGGCTGAATATGTGGCGAAAGAGGTGGTAGATTACATAGATGGTAACTACCGCACTATTCCGCTGAAAGAAAGCCGCGCTATTGGTGGTCTTTCGATGGGCGGCAACGGCGCGCTCCAGATCAGCATGAATTATCCCGGTATTTTCGGAGTAGTAGGAGCGCACAGCCCGACTATGCGTACGTACGCTCAGAAGTTACCCTGGTGGGGTGACGAAAGCTGGTTCGCCCAGAACGACCCGATTCAACTGGCCAAAACCAGTGACTATATTGGACAGGTCAAGCTCTGGATAGATATAGGTTTGAATGACCAGACCTGGCGACCTCGCGCATTAGAGCTGAAACAGGTGCTGGAAGATCGGCACATTTCTTTCACCTGGACCGATTACCCGGGCGACCATGTGCCGCAGTACTGGACCGACCATGTGGGCGATTACCTGACGTGGTACGCCGCTAACCTGGATTTTAAGACCCCTTAGCCTGTATTAGCACTACAAAACTAAAAGCCCGGCCATTATAACTTCATGGCCGGGCTTTTAGTTGCCCTTTTAAGGAGTGATTTTAAAGCAGGAGAAATGGTTGGCATAGCCAGCGGTTGAGGCGTCCAACCTGCTAGTGAGGTATGCGTTGCTGCCCGTTGGGCGCGGGCCTGCCAGTATCAAACCATATAATGTGACGTCCCCTTTTAGCTGTAATCGGGCTCCTTTTATGGTAATCCAGGGGCCCTTTTGGCAACTCCCGCCGATAGTTACACCTGTCTCGACCGGAGGTAAGGTTACATTTGAAGCTACGGTTACGGTGGTACCGCTGGAAAGATTGAAGGTAATAGCCCTGTCACCCGAAGTTCCTACCTGATTGAGCGCCCACAGCAGAGTACCGCTGTTACCTGTGCCTGTTTCATCCGGATTCGTCACTACAATACTTGAAGGTGTAATCAAGCTTACTTCATTTGAATAAGGGCTGAAACCTGCGCTGGTAGTAGCCCTCACCCGGTAATAATAGAGCTTTCCGGCGCTCACTCCGCTGTCGGTGTAGGTATTTGTTCCGGCGCTTAATGCTAGCAGAACCTGATAATGGTTTCTGTCATTCTGGCTGCGTTCAAGCTGGAAACCGGTCGCTCCAGCAGGCAATAAATTCCAGTTGAGGGTAACACTGCTAGCGGTGACAGCGCCAATGGTCAAATATGGAGCTAGATTGGTAACAGTCAGAGAGGCCTGGGCATTAATGGTGCTTAAACCGGTAGCCGTGGCTGAAATGGTAGTGATAGTATTGGTAAGCGTTCCACTGTTTTGCGGAGTAACGTCTACAGAAATGGTGCAGGTCTGTCCGGCGGCTACACTGACATTAGAAACGTTAATAGTGCTGTTGTTTCCGCTAAAACTAATAACTGGATTGTTTGAAGGTGTAGCGCAATTATCCACTATATTCGGCAATGAGGAGACTTTTAAGCCTGCCGGTAAGCTGTCGCTGTAAGCGATGCCTGATAAAACTGTTCCAGTGGTGCTGGGATTGCCCACAGTAAAAATCAGCGTGCTGTCGCCTCCGAGACCTATGGTGGAAGGGTTAAAAGCTTTGCTTAGAGTTGGTAATTTTATAATACCTTCAAACGCGCCGATATCGCATTTGGTGCCCAGCGGGCGGGCCACACCTCGCTGGTCCTGGTTCAGAGGACAACTTGAGGCAGGAATAGCGTCAATCGCCGGGCTACCGGTTAGCAATCCAATCGACGCGGTAGGGCCACCGGCGTCTGCCAGTTGAGCAAGTTTTGGGTCCGCCCTGGTGATACCGGCCGTACAATTGCTGATATTTGAGGTCGGGATATTTTCTTGCAGGTTATAACCGCCATCGCTCACCATACCCCCGCAGTCAGAATAATAAGGATCACTGTAGCTGGTATTGTTGGCTACTATCGAATTTTTCAGGGTTATATCTGTCGTCGCTATACCTCCCGAACCGAAGTCAATGCCGCCGCCAATTTGCCCGCTGGTGTTGCTGGCAACAGTAACATGAGTCAGATTTAAAATTCCACCCGCCTTGAATATACCGCCACCCTGGCCAGCATTGTAAGCCTGGTTATTTGCAATTGTGGTGTTACTGATAGTGGCCTGTGTAGCAAGAGTATTTCCACCTATATAGATACCGCCACCCTGAGTAGGTACGCTGTTATCATAAATGGCCGAGTTAGTGACGGTAAGAAGACCTTGCCCATGGTAGATACCTCCCCCTCCGCCACTATTCTGGGCTACCCCGGCGTTGTTATGGGCAACTGTGGTGTTATTGAGGTTAGCCTTTTTGATAGCTTCAGCCGCATAAAAGGTTGAAATGCCTCCACCCTGCATTTTAGCCACATTGGTAATTACCTGGCTGGATTCAATTGTAAAATTTATCGTTAGATTACTGGTCAGGGAGTGACTGTAAATCGCTCCTCCATCACTGGCCGTTGCTTCATTATTGCTGAAGGTGCTGTTCGTGATACTTAAGGAACTATCGCTACTGTTGATCGCTCCACCGCTAGGCCCTTTGTTAAACATAAACTGGCAGTTAGTAATGACACCTGTTGCGCCCGTACTGAGGTAAATCGCCCCGCCGCCATCGTAGGTACTGCTGATATTGGAAATATTATTGTTAAAGAGGCAATTGGTTACTGTGAGGGTACTCTGAGTGTCGCTAAAGATAGCGGCACCTGACTGGTCGGATTGGGCGTTAATCAGACTTAAATTACTGACAGTAAAGCTAATGCCTGAGTTTATGTGGAACATACCGTGCAACAACTGCCCGGCGGCGTTACCGTCCAGGGTAATTTTAGCCCCGCTCCCATCCAGGTTAGTGTTAGACTGGATAGTTTTGAGGCTGGTAATCGGGATTGTAAGCGGGTCTGAACCACAATTAAAAGTGATATGACCACCCTGGGTCAGAGCCGTATTCAGGCTATCTTCGGTACAACTGGTAGAAGTGCCGTTGCCAACAGTGGCATCCGCTCTTGCTACCGGGGAATTTTTTAGAAGTAAGCCGCTAAATACTAATAGCAGACTAATTGCGATTACGAAGAGGATGGCTTTATTAAGTAGTAATTGACTGAAGAAGTACTTTAGCTTCAACAAGACCTCCTGTTGTACCCGTTATATCTAACCGTTTTTGCTCCAATTCTGACCAGAATTACACGAATTTGTAAATTTATTTTAACATAATCCTCTACCACAAATCTGTCTGGAGTTAGGATAAAACTCTTATTTCTTCCTCAATAGTTCCTCAAAAGTCCTTTTAAAATTAGGCTTTCAGAGCATTCGCAACTATTGACATTGATTGGATTTAATTTATAATCATGTTATGACGCATCGCGTTATAACAGAAATATTTGTATATAGAACAGCTAAGGAGGAAGCGTATGGACGAGGTAAAAATAAAGGTGAACGAACCGGGAACACCTTTTGAAGATGAGCCGATTGAAGAGTTCACTACAGCCGATTTTGATCGCTCTGCTCGTTCTGTGGGTACTGGCGCAGCCAATTTGGTCGGACAAGTGGGTCGTCTTTATCTAAACGTTCTGACCTTACCTCTCAACCTCCTGCCCGCTAAATCACGCTACCACGCCAAGAAGTCCCTTCGCGAAGGCTTTTTGTCTGTCAAAACGCTGGTGGATGAGGTCAATAACACCATTGATCATACCCTGACTCGTTCTATGGAGCGGGACCGCTTGCGGATGAATGATCTGGAAGATGAAGTTATCCCACCTGCCACCCCGGATGTTACTCCCAGGAGCGGCGCAATCTAGACTGAGATTTGTATATTAGTCGAGCGGCGATATGTTTATCGCCGCTTTTTAATTGCTTTTTCCCGCTATTCCGGCGGAGTTAACCGGAATTGCTGTTATAATTATTCTACAGAGAACAGGCCAGAAAAGCTGTTCGGAAAGAAGCGAATGAGCGCAAAGAAAGAGTAAAATCCTGATGACCAAAACTGGGCAAAATCAAGTTATTACGGACTATCAAATAGATGACGGCACGCTAGTATTACAGGCTGCTGGTGAGCTAAAGCTACGAGCTGAATATGCTACCAGAGCGATAGAATTGCTGGACGGAGGGGCGACCATCCCGTTCATTGCTCGTTACCGCAAAGAAGTAACCGGGGGAATGGATGAAGAGCAACTTCGCCAGCTTGAAAAACGGGTGGCGTATGGCCGCCAGTTAGCCTCCCGAAAAGCTGAGGTACTGGCTACTATCGAAGAGCAGGGTAAACTAACACCGGACCTGGAAAAAGCAATCAGGCAAGCCACTACTCTTCAGGAAGTCGAAGACCTCTATTTACCCTACCGCCCTAAACGCCGCACCCGTGCCACAATTGCTCGCGAGAAAGGCCTGGAACCACTAGCCAATATGATTCTGGCGCAAAAGACCTTCAAGGGCCAGCCCTCAGAATATGCCGCGAAATTTATAGATCCTGCCAAAGGAGTCTCTACCCTGGAGGAGGCCCTGGCGGGGGCGCGTGACATTGTTGCCGAAAGTGTTTCTGAAGAGGCCGAATTGCGCCGCCGTCTGCGCGAAACCGTTACCCGGCAGGCCGGGATCAAAGCAGGCCTGACGAAAAACGCCAGAGACGAAGCCCGTAAGTACGAGCAGTACTATGAATATAACGAACCACTGACCAGGATTCCTCCGCATCGCATGCTGGCTCTCAACCGGGGTGAAAAAGAAGGAGTGCTTTCGGTTAGCCTGGAAGCGCCCCTGGAACAGGCCGAAAAAGTTGCCGCGCAAATCTTTGTCACTGATACTCGCTCTATTTTTCGAGATGAATTCCGTAGCGCTATTACGGATAGCCTGAAGCGCCTGGTGCTGCCCTCGATAGAAAACGAAGTGCGAGCGGCTATGACCGAACAGGCCGAAGCTCACGCCATTCGCATCTTCGCCGCTAATCTGCGCCAGTTGCTCTTGCAACCGCCAATCCAGGGCAAAGTTGTTTTGGGGCTTGATCCCGGTTTCCGTACCGGTTGTAAAGTAGCCGTGGTTGACCCGACCGGCAAACCGCTGGCGAACCTCGCGATTTATCCTCACGAACCGAAAAATGACTGGGCCGGCTCAAAGAAAACTCTGCTAGAGTTGATCAGCCGCTTCAAAGTGGGCGTGCTGGCGATTGGCAACGGCACAGCCAGTCGAGAAACGGAAGCCCTGGCGGCGGAGGTAATTGCAGCTTGCCCTGAACCGCGCCCGGCCTATGTAATCGTGAGCGAAGCCGGAGCCTCGGTATATAGCGCCAGTGAACTGGCTCGCCAGGAATTTCCCAACCTGGATGCCACCCAGCGCGGCAATATTTCGATTGCCCGCCGCCTGCAAGATCCTTTAGCGGAACTGGTAAAGATTGATCCTAAGAGTATCGGGGTGGGACTCTACCAGCATGACGTGGACCAGAAGCAGCTTTCGGAAGCGCTCGATGCGGTAGTAGAGTCCTGTGTTAACTACGTTGGGGTGGACTTGAATACGGCCTCCTCCGCTCTCCTCCGCTATGTATCCGGCATCAATAAGAAAGTTGCGGACGCTATTGTAGCTTACCGCGAGAAGAACGGACCGTTCAAAAGCCGGGCGGAATTGCGTAAAGTGGCAGGGCTGGGCGATAAAACCTTTGAGCAGGCGGCTGGATTCCTTAAAATACAGGGCGGCGCTAACCCGCTCGACAATACTTTCATTCACCCTGAAAGCTATGCTGCCGCCCAGAAGTTGTTGAATCTGCTGGCGGGTAGCGGGCAGCGTATGCCTTCCTCAGCTCAGGTGAAAGAGTTCCGCCGGGAAAATGCCGGAGATGAACATAAACTGGCAAACCTGGCTCACGAACTTGGTCTGGGTGTTCCTACTCTGCGGGATATTCTGGATAACCTGGAAAAACCGGGCCGAGACCCCCGAGAGGAATTACCCAAACCAATCTTGCGTCAGGATGTTTTGAAACTGGAAGATTTAGCCCCCGGAATGATCTTGAAAGGTACTGTTCGTAATGTGATAGATTTTGGTGCATTCGTGGATATCGGCGTCAAGCAGGATGGCCTGGTGCATATCACCGAGATGAGTGACCGCTATGTCAAGCACCCCCTGGAAGTAGTCAGTGTCGGTGACATTATAGATGTACGCGTTTTGCAGGTTGACGCTAAACGAGGACGCATTAGTTTGAGCATGAAGCTAAACTCGCCAGCTAAATAGTTCCTGAACTTTCAAGAAAAAGCCCACTTCACTGGTTGAAGCGGGCTTTTTCTTTCCTATCTTTTTCCTTTGGTCTTATTCTTTTTGCTAGAAAATGTGATGGTTCTCACTCTTGATTAACAATCTTCAGATAGTTTGCGTTTACTCAAAACAGTGGTGAAAAACTAAAAACGCAAAACAGAGCCGGGATTAGCAGTTACAGTTAGTAAAGAGGTTGAGGCTGAAAGGAGTTACAGATGTCTTTCAAAGCAGATATTGTCAGCGGTCAGGTAGCGGCGGAAACTACTTACGCCCCGGTAATGGCAGGCAATGAAGTAGACTCTACCAGACTTTTTAACGAGGCAGTCCAGGACGGCTGGAACACCGAAATGGACTGGTTATGGCTGGCGACTAAAGTTAACCTTGATGCCCAGCGTAAATACTGCCTCGAACGCGCCCTGGCTATTAATCCTCAGAGCCAAATGGCCCGCAAAGCTCTCAAAACGCTGAAAGCAAAACCGGGCCAGCCCATCATTTTCTAATTACTTTTTTTATTACTTTTTGGTATTTCCACTATCCGGCATTTGCGGCAGTAGTACGCTTTGCTTGCCGCTTTCCTGCACAATATTCACATTACTGACGCTGGCGCCGTCAAGGCTGAAATCGTATATGCGATTCAGACCTACCAGTGGAAAGTCCTTCGGATTAGCCGGGTTACTGCGATGGATGGTGATATAGGCTGTCCAATCGCCATCACCTGCTGCTTTGAAGACTTCTGCTCCTACATCAACATTTGCTCCGTTAACTTTGGCGGTTGCCTTTCGACCTACCGGGTCAAAATTAAACTCAAATGTACGCGCCTGCGCCGTGCCATTCAGAGCAATCGAGAAAGTGCCGAAATGCCCGCTGGGGTGGGTCCCCCATGGTCTGCGGTAAATATCCAGGGTTAAGACATAACTGCCAGGATCTTTGTCTGAAACAGGCGGAGCCCAGACCGTAAAGTTGCTCTTAAAGGTGGCGTTTTCCTGGGTGGTCTGGCCCTGTAGCAGAACTGCCTCGGAAACCGGGCTTAAACCGGCCGTTCTACTCGCTTGGTAGCCGACAAGTTCGGCTCTATCCAGGTAGAAGGTCTGGCCTGCTTGGGGCTCCAGGCGGATTTTCTGACCGGGCGTTAGCTTTTCGCTGCGCCATAAATTCAAACCGCCGGGAAGTTGTATAGAAGTTCCATTGACCGTAAGACTGGCCGGATTAAAACTGCCCAGCAGCAAATTCAGCCTTCCCTCGCCATCCAGCGTAACGCCGCTGCCATACTCTTTGCCGTTGAATAGAAGCTTATCTTTCTCCACAGAGATTTCGAGGGAACTTTTCACTTCGTGTGCAGCCGAAAGTTTTTGGTCACGTGCCACATCGTAAGCGGCAGCAACTTTCTCTTTGCGGCGGTAGAAAGTCAGGCCATAACCGCTCCAGGTAGCCTCATCCCGGCTGAAGCCGTAAGGGGTAGGGTCTTCATCGGCGGCGAAAAGCCCGGCTGCTACCGGAGTCCCGGCAGGTGGCGAATTGAGAAAGCGATAACCGGCCCGGTCAGCCCCGTAAAGAGGATGCCCATCCCGGCGCAGCATGGTCTGAAATAGCTCGATTAGTGTGGGCTGACTGCGGCGGTAATCGCTGACTGCCACCGGAGCACCAGCCGGTAGCCCGACATAGGCCTGTTTAATCCAGGGATTAGCTGCCAGTTCGTATACCTTGATGTGGTCCCGGGGGAAATCTTTGACCAGCTTAACCTGGGGTGTTTTGGCCAGTTTGGCTTCGATCTTCTGCCAATCCGCGGACGACAACGGTGTATTTTCATCGTCAAGATGGTAGATCAACCAGCGTACTCCCAGACCCTGAAAAGCGGCCAGGCTTTGCGGAGAGGGAAATTCATTGGTCAGGCTGGCAATATCCTGCTCGACCGGCGGGATATAGGCGGCGATGCCATTGACGTAAGGCTGCCAGTTAAAGGTGCTGTAGTAACTCCGAATAGAGGGCGGATTAGCCGGGTCGGGCGGGGCCGGTAATTCTACCACTACCCCGGCGTTCTCCGGTTGGGCCAGCCAGCGGTATACTTCGGGCGGGTTAGACAGCACCGCAGGATTGGTATAGGGAACATCCGAGCGGTATTCCCAGAAAGCGCCAAAGATTAAGAGGGCCAGCAAAAGGCCTCCACTCGCCTTTACCACCGGTATTCTAAAGTTGCCGAAGGTGAGCTTTCGATTTGCCAGGTTGCGAGGTTGAAAACGGTAAAGCCAGGCCACGCCCAGCCCACCGAGTATAGCAACAGCAAAGAGTACGAATACGCCGTAACGGACGGCGGCGCGCATGGCGACCCAGCCCGGGAAGTAGTTATAAAACAGGCGATAGATATTCGGTATATCCAGCCCTTTTAGGTGCAAGGTCCAGCCAAAGCTCATTAAGAGCGCAAAGAGACCTATTATCAGCCAGGTCCAGCGTTCGCGCCGTTCACCCTGTTTAGTGGTTTCCGGTTGATGTATACCTACCGTGGCCCCGGCATCGGCAGGCGCTTTGAGTGGTTTTTGGCGACTAAATTTAGCTTTCAACCAGAAGGCCAGCGGGCCTATAGTGCCGACCAGGGCCAGCAGATAAGCCAGCGCTCCCGGAAAGAGGGCTCGTTCGCCGCCAGTCCCGGCGTACCGCGAAAGACTTTTGCCCCACATCAGATTGTTCCAGATTGCGCCGATGTAGAAGCGATAATTGGCCGAAAACCGTTCCACGTCTCGGGGAGTGCGCTCGGCCTGCTGGTCGGCTACAACGGCGGCATAAGGAAACAGGGTCGGCAGGATCAATAAACCTGCGACCAGCCCAGCAACAGCCAGCTTAACCAGAAAAGCCGGGCGGGGCCACTGGCGCCGCCAGGCGTAAAAAATTACCAGGTAGAGCGCCAGGAGCGGCATTATATAGAAGAAATAATAGAAAGAAGAGAGACCGTTCAGCGCGAAAAAGATAGCCAATCCGGCTACGGCCAACCAACCTTGCCTGATCTGCTCACTGAAGCGGCCCGGCCCATCCCTCACTAACATGCGGCGCAGGCAGAGAAAACAAAATGGAATCCACTGGGTGGAGAGCAGATTGAGTTGCGAAAGGTGGCCGATTTTGTATGAACCAAAAGCAAAGACCATCCCGGCAAAAAGCCCGGCGCCGCGCTTTCCGGTAATATCCTTTACCAGTAAGTAAGTACCCCAACCACTTAACACAAAAGAAAGCAGAGTAAGCAGGCCATAACCCAGGACAAGATTGCCCGTTAGCAGGTAGACAGGGAGGGCTTGCAGGGTTTGAGCCAGCAGGTGATCGGCATAAGCCAGGGTATTTTGATATGGGTAGAAAATATTCCCGTTGAAGAGATTGGCGGGGTCGTTGGTAAGGGCGTGACTGCCCCAGCCCATCACCCAGATTTGCTCAAGGGCATCGCCTTCGTTGGGGGTAGAAGTAGCCAGGTGACCGGAGAGCGGCCACAGCAAAATAAAAGAAACTACGCCAAAAAAGAGCAACGCTGCCAGGTCTGGTCCCCATATTCGGAGCCGCTTGAGCCACTTTTGCCCGAGATGATTCGAAGTTAAGGCGGGTGTTCCAGATTGCTCTAAAATCTCTGACTGGTTCAATAAGTTATCCGCAGGTCTTTTAAAATCTATCTAAACCGTCTTGCGGGGCAGGCCCTACCTGCCCCACGGAGTCTTATTTTACCAGACAACAGCCTAATGAACCAAACCGCGTTTAGAAGCGTAAAGCGCGGCGTGAGTGCGGCCCGGCAGGTTCAGTTTGTTGAGGATGCTGGAGACGTGCGCTTTGACCGTTTTTTCGCTGACGCTGATCTTGTAGGCGATCTCTTTATTGCTCATGCCCAGGCCCAACAATCCCAGCACTTCGCGTTCGCGCTCGGTCAATTCATCAAGCGGTTCAGCCTCTTTGTTAGGCGCAACCACCTCATGCATGAGCTTTTTGGCTACTTCTGGGTGTAGCTGTACTTCACCGCGTTCGGCAGCCAGTACGGCTTTAACCAGGTCGTTGGGCTGCACATCTTTAAGTAAGTAGCCGGTTGCTCCGCTGCGAATAGCTGTAAAAACCTTTTCGTCGTCGGCAAAGCTTGTCAGGGCGATCACCTCGACCTGTGGAGTGGTCTGTTTGATCATTTTGATAGCTGTCAGGCCGTCCATAACAGGCATCACAAGATCCATCAGGACAACATCGGGCTCCAGCTTCTTGACCATTTCCAGAGCCTCTTTGCCATTGCTGGCCTCTCCAACAACCTCAATTTCGTCCTGTAACTCCAGGAAAGTGATAAGACCTTGCCGCACTACAGCATGGTCATCCACAATCAGGATTCTTACTCTATCTGTTCCTTCGCTCGACATTCAAGTGCTCCATTGTACCAAAAGTGTTGTTTTACTAAAAAAGAGGAACCTTACCGTTATTATAGCATAGTCTGTTTAATAAAAGTAAGGCTGCGATTAAACGGTTAATCGAGAATTCTATTATTAATTGTTACTGTTATTGATACCGATACCTACCGGTTTTGGTGCAAAATCCAGGGGCAGATAAACGCTGACAGTTGTACCTTCACCGGGACTACTTTCAATGGTATAAGTACCACCGGCCAATTCCGCTCGTTCGCGCATACTGGTTAGCCCAAGAGAACTGCGGTCACGTTTCGCCATTACACTGGCGGCATCAAAGCCTTCCCCGTTATCGCGGATAGTCAGGCTGACACCTTCATCTGTAATCTTCAGATCAACCCAGGAGTGAGTAGCCCTGGCATGCTTGACAATATTGTTAAAGGCCTCCTGGGCGATACGGTAGAGGGCCTGTTCGTGTTCGTCCGAGAGGCGCCGCGCACCCTCTACATTCAAATCTATATCCAGTTCTTTAGCTTTCAGCGCCGCGATATGCTTTTCTAAAGCGGCAACCAGACCTTGCTCCTGTAAGGCTGCCGGGCGCAACTGGAAGATAAGAGAGCGCATTTCCGCCAGGGCGCCTCTTGCCAGAATCTGGAGGCGATCAATTTGAGTTTCGACTTTTTCAGGCTTGCGCAGCATCATAGCCTTGGCCGACTCGGCGGTCAGGGTGATACTGAAAAGAGTCTGTGTGACAGAGTCGTGCAGGTCGCGAGCAAGACGGTTGCGTTCGTCTACAGCGGCAAGAGCGGAGGCTTGCTGGTAGAGTTGCGCGTTATCTACCGCAATACCTATCTGGTTGCCAATAGCCCTTAGCAACTCAAGATCGCGTTTTTCCATATGCTTGATGGTGTTGCTGGTCAGGTTGGCCACGCCGACTACTTTACCCTTACTCTTGAAAGGTACACCCAGGTAAAAACGTTTGAAAGATTCTGCTTTGATAGTGGGGTTAGTGACACGCGGGTCTTCCATAGGAAATTCCAGCATCGTCACCTCACCGGACTCGGCTACTTGCCCTGTAATCTGTTCCCCGACTTTTACCCGGTTATAGCCTCTGATATAGTCTTCCGTCTGATTCTTGAAGGTGGAGAGGCGTAAGGTCTTTCCATCCGGTTCCATAAGGAAGATACTACCGTATTCCATTTCGGCTACCGACATCAGCTCATCGAGCGCTTCGTGCAACACCTGGTCCAGGTCGAGCGACTGGCCAATTGTAGCCGCAACCCTGTTTGCAGCGCTCAACTCGCGGTTACTGCGGCGCGACTCTTCCAGGGAATTTTCTAATTCAAGCCGGGAAGCACGTAGATTTTCCGCCATGCTGGCCATGGCTCCTGCCAGGCTAGCAACTTCGTCCTCTCCGCGCATAACAGGCACGTGTACGCTCAAATTCCCCTGGCGAATTTCCCTGGCTACTCCGGCCAGTTTGCGCAAAGGCCGTGTAATGCTCCGAGTAATCACCGAAGCGACAAAGGCTCCCAGAATACCCGCTACAGTGACGAGAGTAAGCGCCACGATAGTTACATTCAAGCCCGTCTGCCTGGCATCCTCAATCTGCTTCTGGCTGCTTTCCCGGTAGGTATTGAGAACATCATTGATTGACTGGATTAGCTGGTTCTTCAAAGCGGGACCGCTACGCTGTCCGGTATTTTCCCATAAAAAGATAGGCGCTTTGGTATATTCTTCAGGGTTTAATGAGCGAATATAGCTAATGAAATCGCGGTAATCTTCGTAGCGGTATTTAACCTGTTCATACTTATCCGGTGGTAGGTTAAGTGATGCCAGCATTTCACGCAGGCTTTTATCGGCATCCTCGTATGTTTTAATCGAGTCGGAAAGTTCCTTTTCAGCGTTAGCATCGTACTTGAGCAGGTAGGCGCGTACGCTACTGTTTTGCCATTCCGCAGCCCACTTCATGGTAAGGGCGTTGGTGGTAAATTTACGGTCTTGCTCCAGCAAATCTACCAGCTTGGAACTGGCCTGGCTGGTATAATAAATTCCCGCTAGAGCTACTACCAGGCTTAGAAAAGCCATCATCAGAAACCCTACCAGGATGCGCCCGGCCAAACTATGGCGTAGAGGCAAAGCCGTATTGCGGAATAAGCGATAGGATTTAGCCATAATTGTTATTTCTAAAGCTTCTTAACTGTTGTACCTGGGGTAGACGATGTGCTTATCTAAGCCCATAAAGGAACTTTCCTGGTCACCCATTTCCGGTTTACCAGTAGTCACATTTCCAATATGTTATTGCCAACATAATTAAGAGGTAACAAGTCGCTATTTTTCCAGTGAATTATACCCTGTCCAGGGTAGTAATTCAACCATTAACTTCGAATAGGGGTGATTCAGGTCAGGTTTAGTAGAAATAGGTTTAAAGCGCTCGCCTCCTTCAAAAATAGGCCCCGGCCTATGTTCTTTTTATTACTTATGTGGTTATAATAAAGTATAAACTCCCGTCTTGTTTCTGAAGAAAACTGGATATTTAGTTAGCTAATTCATGGCGAAAATTCCGTTTATGAATTAGGGCTAAATAAATCCTTGTATGTTGCTTCTGTTATAAATACAGAATTCAAAACGACTTTTTAGCAATCTGACAAATACTTGGTCTTTGTGCTTCTCAACCTTTTCTGGTCCTGGCAAAGGAGTGTGAGTTAATATGACTGATAATGCTACTTCAGGTACTTCTAGCTGGCTGCAAGACCCGGTGGTGGTTGCCATCCACGATGCCTTTTTACTGGGTTCTAAACTGGTAGAGTTAAAGAGCCGGGTACAACTGGCTTTAGTTGATCTCCAGGCTGCTTCAGTAGCTTTTCAGCAGTCTGACCAACCTGCTGATACCCCTTCGGCACTATTGAATTCAGTGCTTCACAGAACTTATCATAATCTGCTGGATACCACCCAGGAAGATAGCGCCTGGTTGATGGGCCAGTGGCGCGGTATTTTTAATTGCATAGCCACTCTTCACCGCAACCACTTTTCTGATGCTAAAACTCTTAATACTCCTTATAGCCCGCCCACCGACCTGGCAACACTGAACTACTTGCAAAAGTCCAACTATAATGATTTTGGCATTCCCGAATTGCCACCCGATATAAGTGTTCCTCCCAAAACGCTGGAAGGTTTTGAACTTTACAACCTTTCACGCCGGGCTTTGAACTGTTTTCTATTGCTGCTAATCAAGCCTGAAAACACTCTATTTCCAGAGACAACCGCCGAGTTTCGCAATGCCCTGTTGCAGGTGATTGGAAAGCCGGAAGAACAGGCTACCCTGGACCTGGGAAATCGAGTGATCAAGCTGTTAGAAGCCTGGGATTGCTTTGTACGTGAGAATTACTATAATGCCGGGGCGATTAAAGACAATGAAATCGAACTGATAGCTTATGAAGCCGGTCGCGCTATGGCCTCGCTCTCCTGGGGTATTTCGGTAAGAACAGTACCCCTGGAAAAACTGGCCACCAGCGATTTCTCTACACTCGCTCAGTTAAAAGCGGCCTGGCAGGAAGTCTTTGATAATCGCGATATTGCGCATCTCCAGCACCAGGTTACCTCTTTAAGCGCCGCTCTGGATGAGGCTTATAGCAAAATTACGGTCAAATCTAGTTCTGCGCAGGGATCAACCACTACACAGGTTTCCTCACCTGAACTGGCACTACTGGTCCAGGTTGACCCCAATTTACCCAGCCAGGGAATCCAGGCTATCCGGCATAGTCTGAGTTACTGGCAACGCTTGCTGGAAGGTCTGGTGATTACTCCTCAGGATGCTCAGGCCCGCTTGAATTCTGGTCTGCTGGCTCTCCAACTGTCGAATGTTAAGCAATATATTGAATTGCGTACAACCTTGATTCATCAGGCCGATATCTGGCAGGCTCTGTTATCCGGGCAACAAGGAATGGCGACCTTCTCTGCCGAGACTGTAACCCAGAAGATGCTTGATAATTTTGTGGATGAACTGGAAGAAGCTATAACAAAGCAAACCAGCCGCTCTCTCTCAAACTACCGGTTTTTAATCGGTGGCGCGATAGGTCTGGTAGTTTTAGTGCTGGTTGCTCTCTTTGTCCTGGTCTTGAAGTCCAATGGCGGGGATAACAGTATGACCGCTATTTTACTGGCGCTGGCGGGAGCAGGCGGTTTCTGGGGCGTCAATACCGCTGTTAAAAGCAATAGTGGGACAACTTCCGCTGCTGCTGCCCCGGCTACCGGGCTTAATACCGGTCTTTCTGGGCGGTTAACCGGAGTGCTTTCCTCGATTGGAACTGAAATCTCCGATGCCTTACAGCGTGGCTATCGCCAGATTTTAATAGAATTTGGTTACTTCAACTACAGTGTCTCTGTGACTTATCCCCTGGTAGAGTTTTTCATCTTTAACAATGTGACTATCAGCAACATGCCGGTTAAAAACGGTTACGATTTCTTAGTTCAGGTTATCTGGACCAAAGAAGATCGCCAGGAAGAGTTACAGCGTATTACACGCGCTGCGTTTGGTCCGCTGGGTAGTTTCGTAGTAGCTTCGGGTACGGCTAAGGAAAGCGCTAAGCCAAAAGCCTCTCAGCCTGTGCTTCCTCAAATTTCGACTCCAAGCGGCCCTGCTCCCCAGAATAACCCTCCGCGTATGCCTGTTCCGGTCGAAACTCCTGTATCAAGCCCTGTGGCGGCCGGTTAAAGGACTATTCCAGGCAAAAGTCTTATAACAGGCCGGCCTTGCGCTTGCGAACTGGCCTGTTAAGCTCGTAGCTGATTTGAATCCAGGGGAGTACGGTATCTAGCTCATCCTGGGTTCTTATTTTTGCGCCTACCCAGCCTTTGTGCCCGATATATTTCGGCACTTCTATAAAAGGCAGCGTCAGAGCATAGTCTCTTTCACCAAAAGGCAACCGCACATTGACATACAGATGATCATCACCTTCCCCGGCATAGAGGAAAATTTGACCTTTGCGCTTGCGAAAGGCACGGTCACCAAAGGGAAAGTATTCTTCAATATCTTCGTAGCTCAAGGCTTCGCGCCGTACTTGTGCCAGAAAATCAATAATTTCGGGTGGCTCACCTTCCAGGAGGTCCTCTTTAGTGCGGATAGGCTTGCTCAGTTCATAGCTCGTTTTAATCCAGGGAATAACTTTATCCATTTGCTCCCGGGAAGTTATTTCGGCTCTAAGCCAGCTTTTCATGGATTGGTGAGGCGCGACAAAATCCTCCTTGATGATCTGTTCTTTCTGATGTAAGGGTACACGGAAGATTATTTCCAGATAGTCGGACTGCTCGTTAATAAAAAGAAAATTGCGCCCTTTCAGTTCTCTGAAAAAGGCGCGATTCTTCCAGGGGAAATACTCCTCGGCATCAGCATAACTCAACGCCACCTGGCGTAACTGTTCCAGCAAATCCTGAAGTTCAGGCCCTAGATTGGTCATACCCTAACCTCTTTTACTTTTAGCTATGTTCAATCCGGCTGATTAATTCCGCTTCTTCTGCCGTAGCTCTATCCAGTAAGCCCAGCGCGTTTCTGGCTTCCGCCGCCAGGTAGAGCGAGCCTGTCACACAGACATACCCACCCTGTACTGCCCTGGCAGCTTCTCGGGCTTTTGCAATGGCTTCTGGGACAGTCAATTCGCTTTCCAGCCTGGCAGGATGTTGTTTCATATTCTCCAGCACCATTTCATAAGGCGCTTTACGATGCGAGTCAATTTCGGTTACAAAAACGACCTGGCCTTCCAGCGGCATAACTTCCAGCATGTCGCCAATCTTTTTATCCCGCAAGAAGCCCAAAACCCAGACCGGCGTTCCCTTAAAAAGGGAAAGAGTACTGGTCAGCTCGTGCATGGCGTTAGGTGTATGCGCGCCATCGAGTAGTATCAGCGGGTCATTTCCGGCTACTTCCAGCCTGCCGGGTATGGTAGCATCCAGTAGCGCGTTTAGCCGGGGTTTGGAGGTCAGTCCCATTTCGGCTAAACTTTCTACCGCCGCCAGGGCTGTCAAAGCATTTTCTACCTGAAAAGTGCCACTTAACCCGCTGCGCAGGCGCTGCCACTGGCCATCTGGACCGCAGGCTTCAAATTCCTGCCATAAGCGACCATCTACATATCGCAAAGCCAGGGAGTCTTTGCGATACTGCCATAATTCGGCGGCAAATCTCAAGTGCACCTTCATCTCGGAAGCCTCGTTCCGCAGTAGTTGCTCCACCTGTGGAGATTGGTGTGAGCTGACGGCTTGCCCGTGCGGGCGCATCACCCCGGCTTTATGATGCACGATATCGGCGATGGTAGGACCCAGGCTATGCACGTGCTCCATTTCGATAGGCGTAATTACCGCCAGCGGTGAGTTGAGCGAGACGTTGACCGCATCAAAGCGTCCACCCAGGCCCACTTCCAGCACTGCCAGGTCTACCTTCTCCTGGGCGAAATAAAGCATCGCCATTGCTGTAATAATCTCGAACCGGCTGATAAAAGTGCCATCAGAGCTATCTTCAACAGCCTGCCTTACCGTATTAAATAATTCGACAAACTTCTCAGGAGTAATATCGGCGCCATTAATCTTGAACCGCTCCCGGTAAGTGTGCAAATGGGGCCCGGTAAAGAGGCCGACTTTAAGACCACCGGCCTGTAGCAGGGCCGCCAGGAAGCTAGCGGTAGAACCTTTGCCTTTTGAGCCGGTTACTATAACTGCCGGGAAGGCGCCATTCGGATTACCCAGCCGGTCAAGTAAGCGATAGACCCGGGTGAGATCGTTTGGATAAGGCAGCCCCAAAGCCGCTTTGAACTTACCATCGAGGTAGCGATAAGTAGCTTCTAACTCGTCCATTTTCTCCATCAACTAGCAAAAGGCGCTAACCCTCTCCGCAAGATGCGTAGCCAGTTCCCATAAAAAATACCGCGCACGTCGTTTTCGCTAAAGCCGTTCCGTAAAAGGGCTTCAGCCAGAAGGGGTAAATCTTTCAGGCCTGTTAACGGTTCGGGAATGGCCTCGCCGCCAAAACCACCATCCCAATCCGTACCCAATGCGATGCACTGCGTATGCCCGGCAATTTCGCAAAGATGACTCATGTGCCGGATTACATCTTCCAGGTTCGATTTCCGCGAGGCATTAGCGCCGGCCAGGAAACGATCATAAAGTACTACGCCTATGACTGCTTCCCTTTCAACAAGTCGCCTGATCATATCATCGCTTAGCTGGCGGTCGGTATTCACAATATGGCGGCAATTCGAGTGGCTGGCTATGATTGTACCTCTGTAAGCATCCAGGGCATTGTAAAAGGTTTCTTCTGCCATGTGGCTTACGTCCAGTATAACACCCTGGCGCTGCATTTCGGCCAGTAAACGGTAGCCTGCCGGTTTAAGCGGGCCGGGTTCGCCGGTTCCGCCGCAGTAAATAGTCTCTTTCCAGGCTGGTCCTATCAAACGTAGGCCCTGTTCCACCCACTCTCCTAACTGGTCAGGTTCCGTAATTGGGTCGGCCCCTTCCATCGAGATGATTATGCCCAGGGCTTGTGCTCCGGCTTCTACTGCTCTGATATGCTCATCTAATTCTTGCGGAGTGCGGATAAGTTTTACCCTGCTATCACGCCTGGCCAGTTCCTTATAAAAATTGAGCTGCGCCAATCCCTGCTGGTGTGCTTCTTCCAGGGAAGTGTAATAGCCCTCCCACTTACTGGCGGCGCGTTCAGGCAGGACGAAAATCGTGCCGATGACCAGTCGAACCTGGCTGGCCAGCAAATCCGGCAGAGTTACCAGGCGTTCGCCGTATTTCTCCCCATCATTGACCCTGCTTCGCCAGCTAGCCGCAGGTTCAAAGAAATCCCGGCCCAGGGAAGCGTTCCAGGCAATATCCTGGTGGCTATCAACGATAAAAAGACTTTCTAAAAATTGCTGGTTCATTCTTCCACCTGTACTCTACGCGCCAGGCTCAAAAAAAGCACTGCGCCCAGGGCTGTCAGCAGTATCGGCAGACCGCCGACAGTCCAGAAATTCCAGTCAAGTAATTTTGCGGCTGTAAAGCCAACCGTAGCGCCGCCAAAAGCGGCCAGCAGGTAAAAAGGAATACTTCGGGCTGTTTTACCGAAGAAGAAATGAAAGGCAAAGCCGCAGAACCCGGCCAGCACAAGGAAAAGTATAAGTGTAGTCATCCTGGTTAACCAAATAAAGATAAGAAGGGCTTAATTTATAGACTCAAAAACATAGATCTGACCCGTTTCTCATGTTAGTAAGGAAAGAAAAAAGGGTGGTAAAAATTACTACCACCCCATGAAAGTTGCATGGGATCTGACCGGCTAGTTACTGAACATATCCCTGACGTTCCTTCCCCTGCAACCTTTAACTAAAACCTGCTTGATTGAGAGTTTTAAGTTTAGCTCTCAGCACCAGGTTAAGAAATAATTCCGCCGCCGAGCACGTCATCTCCATTGTAGAAGACTACCGCCTGTCCCGGCGTGATAGCCCGCTGCGGCTTTTCCAGGGTGATGCGGGCGGTACGGGCTTTCCGGTCTAGCGGCTCTACCACCCCGGCAATCTCCTGCGCCTTGTAGCGGATTTTGATAGTAGCGTTAACAGGTGTTTCCGGCCAGTTGCTGCTAACCCAGCTTACCCGCTCTGCCGCAAATTCGGTCTGGCGCAGGTCAGCATCTTCTCCTACTACCAGAGTATTGCTGTCCGGTACAATCTTGAGCACATAGGTCGGACGGCTTGTTACCGCTCCCAGGCCTTTGCGCTGCCCAATGGTATAGAACGGCAGGCCGTTGTGCTGGCCTACGACTTTACCGGAAGTATCCACGATTGGGCCCGGTACGGCAGCCTGCTCGCCCAGTTTATTGCTAATAAAATCGCGGTAATCGCCGCCCGCCACAAAGCAAATATCCTGGCTTTCAGCTTTATTGGCGGTTGCCAGGCCTCGTTCGGCAGCCATCTGGCGAGTTTGCACTTTAGTATAATCGCCCAGCGGGAACATTATCCGGCTCAACTGCTTCTGGCCGAGCATGTAAAGCACATAACTCTGGTCTTTGGAAGCATCTACAGCTCGCTTGAGATAATACTGGCCTGTAGCTTCGTCATAGACATTCCGGCAATAGTGGCCGGTAGCAAGGTAATCCGCGCCCAGGGCCAGGGCTTTATTGAGCAAGAAGCGGAACTTCATGTACTCGTTGCAGGCCAGGCAGGGATTGGGTGTGCGACCCCGTTCATATTCCTCGACAAAATAGTCTATAACTGCTGCCTTGAATTCTTTCTCGTAATTCATGGCGTAAAAAGGTATACCCAGTTGCTGGCAAACCCGCCGGGCATCTTCCATTTCGACAATGGAACAGCAACTTTTGGTCAGAGAATAATTCTGCTCCTCTTCATCCGTGCCGCTACCGTGCAGGCGCATATTGACGCCGATAACATCGTGACCCTGTTCTTTTATAAGAGCTGCCGTGAGCGAGCTATCCACACCGCCGCTCATGGCTACAACTACTGTTGCCACCGAACTAAACCTTCCTGAATTTTATTTAAAGATTCTTTATAAGCTGTAAGCCTATTTAATGACCACTTTTTAAATATGCTGTGACCAGATAGGCAGGCCCTCTGTCACAACCTCGCCATGATACTACAAACTGACTGCTTACGCCACATTTCCGGGCTCTATTTTTTAAGCTCGCGCATCCTCAAAGCCTGCCCTGAAGTATAAAACTCTATTTAAAACCCTTTAAAGCGACTCTAATACAAAAAAGCCGGGTATTTCCCGGCTTTTTTGTATTTTTGTATATTGATAGGCTTTCTATTTTAGCCAGCCTACACAGTGCGCATATTCGCTTCCGAGCAAACCCAGCGTTACAGGCGCTTTTTTATCAGCGGTGTTCTGTTCCAGGCGGCCCAGTTCAAAATACTGTACCCTGATTTTGGTCTGGCCGGTAGTTAAATCGAAGGCCTGCGTCTGTGGCGCTCCCAGTTTCAGGTTAGTAGCGGTAGAGGCAAAAGCCGCATCAGGTTTGATAGTAGGCAACGCCAGGGGGGTGACGCTGGCAGGCAGGCGCGGTATATCGCTGCACTGGCTGTTATTTAGAAGGGCGCTGGAAATTTTGCCTATAGCGACTGGCTTGCCCACGCCTTCAATACTTAACCAGCCTCGCTCGAAGAACTGTACATGCCCGTTGTTATCCCAGTCAAATTCCTCTGACAGCGGGAAACCGAAACGCCCTAATCCGCCGTTAGCATTGTAAAACTTGAGAAAATCTCCCCGGACGCTGTGATGAGTGGGACCAAAATAATGTACACCATTAGGCTGGTCCTGGTCGGTATCGCCGCCACCCAGCGGGTAGAAAGCCAGGGCCTGGGGCGAAATTTTCAGCGAAATATCAAAGCCTTTTACCTGGTCGAAACTAATTTCCGAGCTGGTGAAAGGTTGCTGGGCAGGGCTTTCGGGAGGCAGGTTTCCGGCCCACTTGTGTTCGTCTGTATCTTTAGGACGAGCTACCACCAGGTAACTTTGTTTGGGGTCGAGCCGGTTTAAAGTGGTGGCCGGCAAGCGAAAGTAATCGCCTTCCTGCTCAAATTCTCTGTAGGGCGAATTAGGATCTCCCGCAGTAGCCAGATAAACTTTCATGGTATCGGCTTTAACTCCCTGAATACGTACTATACCCTGCACACCGGTGACAGCAGGCGCGTTAGGAGTACTTTCTACTAAAGTGGTGGTTGCCGCAGCAGTTTGCGTCACACCCGGAGCATTTTTCTGGGTAAATTTTGGAACTACCACCAGCGCTACCAGAGCGATACCTACCAGGACAATAATCATTACCAGCGCAGGTAGCATGACGCCTTTTACCATGCTAATAAAACCGGCCCAGCGGCGACTGGCGGCGTTACGAGGGTCAAGGCTCTGAGGACGCCCGGTACCAGCAAGGCGACTGGCTTCGCGCAGGGCTGCCCCCTGAAGGGGATCGTTACTCAGAGCGTTAGGATTGCGGAGCGTCCCGCTAAGAATGGGCGGTCTATTAGGGGCCGGCTCTACCGGTAAAGCCTCAGCTTGCGGGGTTCGCAAACCAGGCTGGTTTTCTTCATCTCCCAGGTACGGCCAGTTTCCTGAAGCGATAGTTGCGGCAGAACGTGGCGGTACAGGTGGGGGTGTATTTACCGGGATGCTGGCTGGCGGGACAGACGGTACCGGACGCGCCGGAGCAGTTTCCGGCTGTGCCGGGGCTGTCGAAAGCACCCCGTCTCCGGCGTGCGAAGCTCCGACAAAGGTACTGGAATCGGGAAGTTCAGGTTTCGGCTGAATTAGCGGGCCATTTTGTCTATCCCGGCGAGAAGTAAAGAGACCGGCGGTTTGGATAGGCCCACTTGAACGCTCGGTGGGCAGCTCAAAGGACGAGCTGAAGCGGAGTTTATTATCATTCGCATCATCGGGTAGATCAGTGGCCGTAGCGCTCCGCCCGGGACTTTTACGCTCACGCATAACCCGATCTATTTCATTGATGCGCTGTTGAGCCGCTGCCATGCCAAGTTGATGCGCTTTCTGGAAATAGGGCCGGGCCTCTTCGTACTGCTTTTGATCTAACAACCACTTTCCATAGTCATAACAGACTCGCGGGAAAGTGGATTGCCAGGGGTTTAAGCTGGTCAACTCGTTTAGCTGATCAACCAGGTAAATGTATTCCGCTCCTACTTCTTTGCGGCCATTATCCCAGGCTTTTTGAGCGCGCGAAACCCGGTCTTTTAGCCGGTTGATCATTTCCTGCTCAGGTCGTCCCTCATTGATCACTCGTTCGCGCTCCAATGATGGTAAGACAGATGAGGAGGGGCCAGTATTTGTCTGGGTTTCTGTACCGGATGGTAGGGCAAAAGCCCCTGGCGCTTCTAGCAGGTTTCGATTACTACCCGGCGACTGGCGGTTGAGCTGATCCTGAGCGGAGCGTAACTTATTATTGGCCAGAGATAGCAGGCGAGGGTCTTTTGGTTTTAGCGGTTGGATCATGCTGTACCAGTTAGCCGCCTCTTCCAGGGCCCGCTGCCGGATAGCTTCATCCCCCAGTTCCATGTATATATTCGCCAGGTCATCCTGGATACTGCCATAATCTGCATCTCGGGCGTAAATCTTTTGGGCTATCGCCAGGCGCTCTGAAAGGGTAATCGCAGGTTTCTGCAAATTCATATAGAGATCTGCCATATCGGATTGTATCCGAGCGCGCATATCATTAGGACGCAAACGCAGGCAGAATTCGGCGTAAGCCTTGGAGGCGGGGAAATGATTGCTGGCAGCCGCGCGCCCGCTTTCATCATTGCAATAATCAGCCAGCAGGTCATGGTAGCGGCTAATCCTATGACTATCGAGTTTTTTTAGCAGGAGGTGCGCGACTTCCACTCGACCTTCGCCGATGGCAATTCCGATATAGCGGACCAGGGCAGTTGAAAAACTTTCATAAAGCCCCTGGTAACTGGCCTCGGCCCGCTCGATTTCAATGTAGGTATCAATAGCTTCATTCCACTCGCCGAGGGCAAAACTTTTCTGCGCTTTTGCCAGCATTTTATCCAGTGGCAGCAGCGGTAATTTCATGCTTGGGATATCATCCACTACAGCGGATTCCTCGCCGGATTCTTCAGGTAAATCTACTACTCCTACCGGCTGGTAGGCTTTGAGAGAAGCTTTTTCAGGGTTATCACCCGAAAGAAGGTTGTTTTTGCGTTCGCGCTCCGGTAGAATCGGGCGAGTACGCCGGGCCACTTCATTTGCGGTAGCTTCCAGCATGGCATCAAGGGCGGGTAGTTGCAGAGCGGGGCCCAGGTGCTCTACCCTTACCAGGGCAACCGTAATATTATCGCGCCCACCTGCGTTCATGGCAGCTTCCACCAGGCGCTCACCAAGCGTATTTAAATTTTCGGGGATGTCTTTACTGAATTGTTCGAGGCTGCCAGGTGGCAGGGTATCCCACAGGCCATCTGTGCAGTTAATGATGAGATCGCCCGCTTCCAGTTGGGCAGCGTTGAAATCAACCTCAACTTTTTCTTCCAGGCCAAATGCTCGTGTAATAGTGTGGCGGCGGGGATCGCGCAGCAATTCCTGCTGGGTCATCAAACCTTGCTGTACCAGCAGTTCGCCCAGTTCAGCTACCCAGCTATGATCAACTGTTACCGGCATTAAATTGAGGCCCTTGCGTGCCAGGTAAACCCTGCTATCGCCTACATGGGCTGTAATCAGGGTTGTACCTGTAACGAGTGCCGCCACGCAGGTAGTAGCCATACCCTGGCGAGTTTGCGCTAAATTAAAAACTTCAAGATTAGCGGCAGCGAAGGCTTTCGCCAGCCCGGCGCTTAGATCGACCTCACTGGCCTCCAATTGTTCCCGAAAGCTTTTAAGAATTACATCTACAGCCGTACGGCTGGCTAAGGCCCCGGCTTGACCCATACTGACGCCATCGGCCACTACCGAAAGAAAAAAGGCCGGGCGGCGGGTAACCGGATCGTAAGGCATCTCCAGATGACCGTGGGCATCCTGCTGCTCTTTTTTGCGTTTACCGATGTGCGCTGCTTCAGCAAAGGCTACTTTAAGAACCTTTTCGGACTGTTCTTTTTCCGGGTTTTCTGAATTTAGTTGGTCTGTGCTTTCGGGCAACTTATCTTTCACTAATCTTACTCGCTCTGCTGCGCTTTTACTGCTGGACGGCTGTTTAGCCGCGCTGGCTCGTTGAGCATGGCCCATCAAATACCTCCCGACTCCGAAGGTTAAACCGCAAATAGCCGTGATTCAGACTCACAAAACTGTTTATGCCTGTTTCCTTTGAAACAGACCTTTAAGGTTTGTGCCTTTCTGAAAACTTAAACTGCTACTCTCATCCGCGCGGGTTGGCTTAAAGGGCTAACCAATGGTCAGGTTATTGTACACTATTATAACGCATCTCGCATCCCCGTTAAACCCCTTTTTTCTGAATTCAGCTTTTCTTATTGCTGATTCATCTGTTATAGGCTCTTTACATAACAGAAAATAAATGGCATAAAGAGGCTATTCAAAAAAAAGCGAGTAATGGTATAATATTTGCGATTTGCATAAGACTGGAGCGTGGACCACGATTTCAGATTAGTGACAGTTACAACAGGAATGACTGACTTTGGGTGCTATAGATAAGTTTGAAGGCATGGTTGAAGGAGTAGTAGAAGGCTCTTTCAGCCGGCTCTTTAAAAGTAAATTGAGCCTGGCCGAAATTCAAAAACGGCTGGAACGTGCCATGGAAGAGCGGCGTGAGGTTGCGGTTGGAAAGTCCTACGTACCGAACCGCTACGAAGTTTTCTTGCACCCTGAAGATTTCAGCATACTGATAGCCGAAGCCCTACCTAAAGCTGATGCCGAACGTAGTTTGACAGAATATGTCCTGAATTACGCTCGCCAGCGCCAGTTTATTTTTGGTGGGGGCAGACCTAGAGTCTGGCTTAGTCCCAGCGATCAGGTTCGTAAACGCACTATCTTTATAAAAGCTTTCACGGTAGATCCTAACCAGGCGCGTTCAGCCCAGGCTCCTGTGCCAAGCCTTAGTACTGAAAGCCTGGCCCCTGAATTGCCGCTCTCAGAGGGCACTGCGGTACTCAATGTGGGTGCTATGCCTCTTACCGGCGAATACCGCACAGGCCACGGGGTGGTAGCCCGGCCTGAAGCGGCGCTTATAGTGCTGGAGTATCCCAAAAATCACCCATCTAAAGAAATTCGATTTAATAAAGATGTGACTATCGGGCGTGGCCTGGACAATGATATCGTCTTTCACGATGAACGCAGGCTATCTCGCCATCATGCTCGCATCGAATTTAAGTACGGTCAGTTTTTGCTTTTTGACTTGAACAGTACCAATGGTACCCTGGTAAATGGCCAGCCCGTAACACAGATTGTGCTAACTCCGGGTGATCGGATTTCACTGGGCGGGCTTGAAGTGCTGTTTCAAGTATTTTAAAAGAGGTGACGTTGGCGGACAATAACAGTTTTGATCTCTTTATCCTGATATTACGAATTGCCCTGGTCTTTTTACTCTACTTTTTCCTCTACATGGTAGTGCGAACAATTTCGCGTGAATTGAACGCCTCGCGCTACCGCCGTATGCCGTCTCCAATGCCGGAGCAGGTTTATCCACCCGAAACTTATGATAGAGTTCCCGCTAATCGTTCAGATGCTTACGGGCAAGTGGTGGTGACTGAAGCGGGCAGCGCTACAACCGTAAGACCCGGCATGGTTTTTGCATTAGGACCTATATCACCGATTGGAAGGCGTAGTAATAACGCCATCGTGCTGGATGATGAATTTGTATCCAGCGAACATTCGTTGCTCGCGTGGCGTGATGGACGTTGGTGGTTGAGCGATGTCGCCAGTACCAATGGTACTTTTCTGAACGGACAGCGCGTAACGCGCCCGGTTGAAGTTAACTGGGGTGATCAGATTGGAATCGGCGGGGTGCGTTTGCGCCTCGAACCCTGATTTTGTCTTTTGTAGTAGTATAGTAACGTCTCAGTATTACATACTTAATATAAACCCGGTATATTTGCATTAGTTGTGACAAAATCGGACTTTATACGTTATATCTGAAGGTTAGTTGCAGTTGGGGGTTACTCGACCCCGCTTTGACAGCGTTTCAGTCAAAGTTTCAGTAATCATTTTAATTATTAAAGGTGTCGCATTAAATGGAGAATCAGTTCGAGAGTACAAGTCAACAGGCTTCCCCGATTTCTCAAGCATCGGGCTGGCTAAAGGAAAGAAGGTCCGGAGGAGGTACGCCGCAAGGCAATGCTCAAAAACCGCGCTGGCCTCTCTTCCTGGGTCTGGGCCTGCTAGGTTTGTTAGTTCTAGCCATCATTGGTCTTTTCAGCGTTAACGCTGTGCTGGAGGGCCAGTACACCGGCAAAATTGATCCCGGTATCAGTATCAGTGGCGTCTATGTTGGTGAAATGACCCCTGATCAGGCCAAAACTAAACTTAGCAAAGAACTGGAGAACTATACTACCAAACCCGTAACCCTGACTTTTCAGGATAAAACCTGGACTCCTTCCCTGGACCAGTTAGGTGTAACCATTAATCTGGACTCCAGCCTGGAACAGGCTCAGAGCTTCAGCAAGACCGGGGATTTCTTCAAAGATTTCCGCATCTTGAAGCAGCTCTCACCACAGGCCCATAATGTGCCGCTGGAAATCCAGCTAGACGAATCGAAGCTGCATGGCTTCCTGGGTGACATTTCAGACCGAATAAGGACTGATACCGTTGAACCGGTAGTCAAACTCAGTGCGGATGGTAAACTTGAAATCACGCCGGGCAAGGATGGTTTCAATGTAGATTATGACGCCACTTTTGCCGCTATCAAGAAGAACCTGCAAAGCATGACGGTGTCGAACGAAAACCTTTTGAAGGTGCATGACGTTCCACCGGTGATTACCCAGCAGGAACTGGATGATTTCCAGGCGCAAGTTGCCCCGTTCCTTTCCGGTCCGGTTACGGTCAGCTTCAAGGATAAAAGCTGGACTTTTGACCAGAAGCAAATAGCCGCTCAATTGAAAATTAGCGAGAATCCCAGCAAGAGTGAGCCGCGCCACCTCAGCTATACTTTCGATACCGCCTTTTTTGAGAAGTATATTGGAGGCCTCTCAAAGGAGATTAACCAGGAACCCAAAGATGCCCAGGTAGGCTGGAACGGCAAGCAACTGGTTTATACCAAACCCAGCCAGAACGGGCAATATCTATCTGTGCCGCGCACAATGGATAACCTGAACCAGGCGTTCCGTGCCACTGACCCTGAAAAGCGCAAAACCACTCTGTGGGTAGATATCCGCGAACCGGCCATTAATTCTGAGGATACCTCTAAATTTGGCAACCTTGAATTGCTGGGCCAGGGTGTTTCCTCCTTTGGTGGTTCGGCTTACGAACGCTCTACCAATATCAAGGTCGGCTCCCAGCATTTGACCGGCGCTATTATCAAACCGCATTCGACTTTCTCGTTCCTGGACGCGATTGGAGACATCAGCGTTAAGGAAGGTTATGTTCAGGGTTATTCGATTGTAGCTGACCAGACTGTACCAGACGTTGGTGGCGGTATTTGCCAGGTAGCTACTACTACTTTCCGGGCGGCTTTCTACGCCGGTCTGCCCATTGTCGAGCGCCACCCTCACGCTTACCGGGTTAGCTGGTACGAAGAAATGGGTGAGCCGGTCGGGTTCGATGCCGCTGTTTACCAGCCTGGTGTGGATTTGAAGTTTGATAATCCTACCGACAAATATATGGTGGTGGTAGCCTATACCGAAAACGGCAAGCTCTACGTGAATGTGCTGGGTACCAAGACCGAGCCTAATCAGACGGTCGAGTTGATTCACAATGGTATAACCAACGTCAAGAACGCTCCGCCCGACCGCACTGAGGTTGATCCCAGCCTGGCTCCTGGGCAGCGCAAACAGGTTGATTACGCCCACAAAGGTTTAACTACCAGCGTTACTCGCGTTGTTAAGGTTAACGGGGTTGAGGTTAAGCGTGAGACTTTTGGCTCTACATATGCGCCCTGGCCGAATATCTTCAAAGTAGGCCCGGATAAGAAACCCGACCCGACTCCTGCTCCTGCTGCAACTCCCTCCGGGGATCAGACCAAGCAGGGTCAGCCCACTGCTACCCCGACTCCCAAGTCTTAGTAGTTCGGTAGTTTGCCGATTTAGTTTCAGAATAAGAAAAAGCCGCTCCTGTAGGTTAAAAGGAGCGGCTTTTTCTTATAATCCTGTCTTAGCGTTTCCCTTCCCAGAGCTTCCGTTCATCTCCGTTTGGATCGTTCACCGGTCGCGAATTAAGGTCAAACATCATGGTGGCTCGCTGCTCTTTATCGTATTGAGACCAGCCCGGGTCGCCGCTGGTGATAAAGTTGACCCAGGCACGATGCATCACATCAGCCAGTTGTTGAGGAGGATTCGTGCCCATAACCGGCTCATTGCCTTCCCGGTCAAGCGTATCAAAGGCGAAGGCGATCTCAAGGGAGTGGCAGGCTCCCAGGCGGCCATCAAACTGCGGAGAGCGCCAGGCGAACTGGTAAGCATAGGTCTTTCCAGGGCCGTTGCTGTGCGCTTCGGCCAGGCGAATGGCCGGTATACGGAAGAACCAGTCGGTGACAATTGCTTCGAGCAACTCACCGGCAGTAGCATCAGGCCGTTTAGAGCGATAGGTAGCCAGGGTTTCTTCAACAGGTAACCCGTAGGCTGCAACAGTAGCAGCTAAAATTGCGTCCGAAATGTAGTTGATAGCTCCGTTGGGTACCAGGAAAAGGCGTTCTTCCTCGGTATTACTTCCTACGAGCAAATCAACTTCGGCCCCTGCTCCAGCCATAATACTGTCTATAGGCCGGGCGGGAAGAGTATCACCGTCTACTACAGGCTCAAAAGGCATCAGATTGGCGGCTACTTCTCCCCAGCGCTGCGGGTCAGGCTGGGCGAAGGCTTCGCCGCTCAATTCTACCTGGGCCTGAACTAGCCGGTCAAAAGGAACTTCTCCAATCGCTTCACGCGTGGCCGGTACACCGAGCTTTTCAGCGAGATACTGGCCTACCCTTTGGGCGGTGGCGGATGAAAGCACGTGGTGTCCAGCACCACTCTGAGCAATCACCCGGCGGAATAGACCACGGGCGCGTGGCATGGACATAAGAGTTGTAACGCTCATGCCACCGGCTGACTCACCGGCTATTGTCACATTTTCCGGGTTACCCCCAAAAGCGCTGATGTTTTCTTTCACCCAGGCAAGCGCGGCAATTTGATCGAGCATCCCGAGATTAGCTACGCCATCGCCCAGGTAGAGGAAACCGTCTACTCCCAGGCGGTAGTTAATCGTGACGCAGACTACTCCGTCACGCGCGAAGTGAGTTCCATCGTACTGCGGTACAGCCCCGGAACCGTTGGCAAAAGCTCCGCCGTGAATCCAGACGAGCACCGGTAGCCCGGTTGCTGACGGATCTGGTGTCCAGACATTGAGATTCAGGCATTCCTGGCCGTGAATGGCCGGTTCGGGAAGGAGTACATCGAAGGGCGAAAAATAGGGTGGTTTGATTACGGTTGGCCCGTACTCCAGGGCATCTCGGACTCCTTCCCAGGGTTCGACCGGGCGAGGCTGCTGAAACCGGTTAGGGCCAAAGGGTGGGGCAGCATAGGGGATACCTTTATATGCAAAGACTCCTTCCGTGTTTGCGCCTCGTACTGCTCCGGACCTGGTTTTAACGACTGTTTCTACTGCCATAGTATCCTCCAAATCGTTCATTGATGTTGGTGAGATAACACAAAGAAAACCAAGAAAAAGAACCCCTGTCGTGCTGAAAGAGCCTCAGGGTTTTCCAGGGTCAGGCGAAAATTGTTGTTATTGACTTTCCCATGGTTCGAATAAATGAACAGGTTCTTGCGAGTATACTAACAAGTGCAGCATGACCTGTCAATCAATTTGCGAACGACGGTGCTATCCAGGAACTGTCGAGAGAAGTAAAGAGCACGTTGCGAAAAACAGTTATATTTGGGCCCCTTAACTGTTAAGATTGGGCCTCGTTTATTGATGAGTAGTGGTATGTTTCTTGCAATAGGTCAGGCAAGTTAAATGGACTATCAATTGTTCCCTGAACAAACGCCGAGGCTACGATCTGGAGAATTTGAAATGAAGGTTTTACTTATTGATGATAATGAGCACCTGCTAAAAGCAGTCGCACGTCTTCTAACCCGTGAAGGTTACCAGGTGTTGACAGCAACCGGGCTAAGCTCTGGCGCAGATCTGGCAGACAAAGAAATGCCTGAGGTGGTTGTGGCTGACTATAACCTGCCGGATGGAACCGGTATGGATTTTTTCAAATGGTTGGAAACCAGTCTGGCTAATCGCTCTTACAATTCAAAAGCTCTGGCGCCTGCTTACCGTATCCTGATATCTGGTCGCCCTCTATGCGAAATAGAGGAAATTGAGAGTAGCGACGGAACAAATAAAATTAAACAGCTCACGGGGTTTTTGCAAAAGCCTTTTAGAATCAGTGAGCTCCAGGCTCTTCTACATCCTCAGCAGGACTTCTGTAGTTTAAGTTAAATCGCCAGGCTTAAATTTCTTTATGTTTTTATAAGAGTAAGAAAGGAGCACGTGGCCCAGCAGGGCTTTATTATGCTGCGAAAATACTGGTACAAAGAAGCAGTCATTTACTGTCTGGATGTCGGCAACTTTCTGGACGGAAATAGTGATGGTATCGGCGATTTTAATGGATTAGCCAGTCGTATTGATTACCTTAATAAACTTGGCATCTCCTGTATCTGGTTGATGCCTTTCTATAAGTCACCTCGGCGCGATAATGGTTACGATGTGATGGATTACTACGCCATTGACCCGGACTACGGCAGTTTTGGTGACTTTGTCGAGTTTGTACGGTTAGCCCGGGAGCGCGGTATCCGGGTGATTATTGATCTTGTGGTTAACCATACTTCAGATCAGCATCACTGGTTCCAGGCGGCTCGTAAGGACAAAAAATCGCGCTTCCGCAATTACTATATCTGGTCCAAAGAAAAACCCAAGGATGCCGATAAAGGGATAGTTTTCCCCGGCTATCAGAAGTCAACCTGGACTTATGATGAAGAGTCAGGTGAGTATTACTTTCACCGTTTCTATGACTACCAGCCAGATCTGAATATTGATAACCCGGAAGTTCGTGAAGAAATCTGTAAAATAATGGGTTTCTGGTTGCAACTGGGAATTTCCGGCTTCCGGGTGGATGCTGCCCCCTTCTTGATCGAAATGAAGAGCGTTGACGGCGGGTCCGGTCAGCAGGATGATTACGAGTACCTTAGAGAGTTTCGCGATTATCTTTCCTTACACGAAGGGGACGCCATTATGCTGGCTGAAGCTAATGTATCTCCCGAAGATTTAGCAAAATATTTTGGCGACGGAGATCGCATGAATCTGCTCTTCAATTTTATATTGAACCAGCGGATTATGCTTGCTTTCGCTCGCGAAGAAGTGCAGCCAATTATCGAGGGGTTTAGAGCAGTTCCGCCCGCTCCCATGGGAACGCAATGGGCCAATTTTTTACGTAATCATGACGAATTATCCCTGGATAAACTCTCAGAAGAGGAGCGCCAGGAAGTTTTTGCAGCCTTTGGGCCAAAAAAGGAGATGCAAATTTTTGATCGGGGGATTCGTCGCCGCCTGGCCCCGATGTTGAATGGGGATCAAAAGCGCCTGGAAATGGCTTACAGCCTGTTGCTTTCTCTACCCGGCACACCAGTCCTGCGCTATGGTCAGGAAATAGGCATGGGTGATGATCTTTCCCGAGAGGAGCGCAATAGTATCCGCACTCCTATGCAGTGGTCGAACGAGGTTAACGCTGGCTTTAGCAGTGTGCCACCGGATAAAGTTCCCTGCCCGCCTATTAAGGGAGGGGATTTCGGTTATGAGAAGGTGAATGTTGCTTCACAGCATCGAGATCCCGATTCACTGATGAGCAAGATCGCTCGGATGATTTCGGCCCGGCGTGAATGCCCCGAACTGGGAATCGGCAGCTATGATTTCTTTGAAACCGATAACCCTGCTGTGCTTATCCATCGTTGTCAGTGGGATGGCAATGTCTCTATCATGGTTCACAACCTGAGCAAGAAAAAAACTAAAGTGAAAATTCCAATAAAAGAATTCAAAGAAACCAATATGGTGGATTTGCTGGCAGACCAGGAATATGAGCAGAGCAGTGCCGGAAATGACCAGTTAGACCTGGAAGGCTATGGCTATCGCTGGTTCCGGTTGGGAGAATACAGCTTCTAATCTGCCAGCAACTCTCAGCGTTCTTCGCGCAATATTTCCTCGACTTCACTGATGATTTCTGCCGGGTTGGAGGTAAGCGCGGTTTCTTCAGAAAGAGTAGCGACCGCGCTCATAGTCTCTTCTGCATCTGCCAGTTCTGACTGGTCAATCCAGCCATTATAGCGGTTATAACCTTTTCCGGTTGCTTCCAGGATGTCATAGCTGACACAAAGCACCTGTGACCAGTCTACTCCGGTTTCCAGTCCGGCATATTCTTTCAATCTACTCATGATGGTTAAACTGTCAATAGAGCTATTAAGGAGGGCCAGGCTTGATTGTTGTATAATCCTGCCATCTTTCGCCCATAACGCGTAAGCCAGTACTAGATCTCTGCCTTCACTCAACGGTTACTCCTCCCTGCTGGTTTGATTGTTAGAATACCCCAAACTGCTTTGAGCCGGTCCCGCTAAATATAGCATAACCGGGCTAGAGTGTGCTTTTTATATCGCCTGACCGGTGAAACTACCGGTCATCTTTCAAAATGAGATTCGTAACTATCCGGGCAGACAGGGTGACCAGCGGGACTCCTCCACCTGGATGGGTGCTGCCACCTACGAAATAAAGCCCGCGATAGCGCTGCGAACGGTTGGGCGGTCGCAGGAAGGCGCTGAAGCGATTGTTGCTGGACAGGCCATAGATTGCTCCACGATCCGCATTATAACGGCGCGTAAGATCCAGCGGTGTCATTACTTCTTCTACCTCAATATGTTGAGAAAGATTTTCAAGTCCAAACTCTTCCATCTGGCGAACCACCAGGTCACGATAAGCGCGGGTAGCTTCAGGGGTTTCCCAGTCGAAGGCTTCTGATAGATAAGGCGCATTGATCAGCACAAAAAGATTCGATTTGCCGGGTGGCGCATGTTGAGGGTCACTTTTGCCTGTCCAGCAAATATAAACTGTTGGGTCGGGCGCTGGCTTTTTCTTCTCAAAAATAAAATCAAATTCGCTCCGGTAATCGCGACTGAACATTATATTATGATGGGCCAGTTGTTCGTATTGCCTGTCCACTCCCAGGAAAAGCACAAAGCCGCTGCAACTCGGCTCCAGGCTGTTCTGCCCCTGGCGTTTTTTCAGTCCCAGTAGGTTATGATTGGTATAGGTTACATCGGTATTGGCTACTACCAGTTCCGCGCTGACTTCCCTCCCGTTGACCAGCCTTACTCCATTGACCCGGCCCTTTTCGGTGAGGATTTGTTCTACACCGCAATTAAGGTGCACTTCTACCCCAAGCTCTCGGGCCAGCCGTAGATAAGCCTGCCCAAGTTCGTAAAGGCCGCCCTCCACGTACCAGCCCCCCATGCCGAGTTCCACGTAGGGGATGATATTGAGGGTAGCCGGGGCGCGAAAGGGAGAAGAACCGTTATAGGTGGCATAGCGGTCGAAAAGCTGCACCAGGCGAGCATCTTTGAAGCTATTCTGAACCGCCTGGTGAACGGTACGAAAGGGATCTATCTGAAGGGCATCGCGGGGACGCAACTTAAGGAAATCGCGCCAGTTGTTGATGCCGTTGAAGAGAAAAGCATCTGCGGTCAGGTCGTAGAGGCGCCGGCTGTAAGCCATAAAGCGGAAGTAATTACGGACATCCGGCGGGCTGAGGCGCTCCAGTTCTGCGGTCATTTTGCCGGTCGAGTCGCTGGCATCGAAGCGGGTACCATCAGGGTAGAAATAGCGGCAAACCGGCTCGACCGGTTTAAGGGTTATGTATTCGGCGACCTTTTTACCGGCAGCGGCGAAAAGGTCGTGATAAACGAAGGGCATGGTAATAAGTGATGGCCCGGTATCCCAGCGATATCCGTCACGTTCCAGCAGGTTTAGTTTGCCGCCAACTCGTTCATTCTTTTCAAAAACTTCTACCGAGTACCCGGCGGCCGCCAGCCTGATAGCAGTCGCCAACCCGCCCATCCCGGCGCCGACTATGATAACTTTTTTTCCGGTCAAGTTGTTTATCTACCCGTACAGAGCAGGCTCTGTTCCACTTTTTCTAAGCATGATCTGGCAGACTACCCGTCAAAAATAGCCTGACTAAAAGCAAAAGTCAAATATGCAATCAGCCTGCCAGGCTTCGAGGTAAGCGTACCATACCCAGGACTTGCTAACGTAAAATCAAGTGGAAGTTTTGTGAAAGAATCAAGGGAGTGACAGTTTGCTTATTTTGGCTTGTATCCCACTCGCCAGCTTTCACCCGTCATCAGGAAGTCAGCTTTCGCATGTTTGACTAAGCCTTGAATATGCATTAAAATCAGCACGCTTCATTTCCTCAAAAAAGTAACTTAATCAGGAAATGACTCTCTCTCATAACCCCTTAGTAGTGGGAAGGTTCTTTCTAAGGCATATTTACTAGTTGTGGCAAAGCGTTTAAGTACTTTTAGCAGTTAGAAAGAAGGAATGGTTTGCGCTCAGGTAATACTACCCTCTTATCGAACAAAAAATTCTTGCCCGGCAAGGTTCTGCTGGTTCTATCAGCCCTGGTGCTGGCACTCAGTTCGGTAGGGCTTGCGGCTGCCCAGGTTGCCTCGCCGAATCCGGTAAATTTCCCTAATACTATCGTTGGGGGTACCAGCGCTCCCGTTTCGGTGGTTTTTACCAATAACCAATCAGTTAGTATTAATATGTTTGGCTCTACGCTGAGCGATACTACTAATTTTAACCTGGTAAGTGATGGTTGTAGTAGCCCCACGATTGCTCCAAAGCAGACCTGTACGGTAGTAGTTACTTTTACCCCTAAAAGCGCCACAACTTTTAATGCCACCCTGGATATTGATTTTAGTTGTGTGGATGAGAGTTGCTTTGGTCCTACCTCTGTTTCGCTGGTGGGTACGGGCGTACTTCCCGTCACTCCTACCTCGACTCCCTTTCCCACTCCTACACTGACACCTGTGCCCCCTACTAATACTCCGGCCAGCAATCCTGCCCAGAGTGAAATTGGCGGTACCGTTTTTGTAGACGATCAGCCTGTCCCTGGTTTTACGGTAACAATTGATGGCCGCCAGACGGCCCGAACTTCGACCGGTTCTAATGGCCGCTACAATTTTGCCGGGTTGGCTGCCGGGTTTTACAAGGTACGTGTCGTCTATGATAAGCAGAAGTACAGCCCGGTCGGCCAGGACTTCAGCGACCAGACTGTTTCGGGAACCTCGGTAGAGCGCCGAATTGACTTCCACCTGAAGACGCTTGCAACTACCACTCCGGCGACTACCAGCGTTCCGAGCACTACTGCCGCGCCTACCACTGCTCCGGTTACAACTGTGCCGGTCACTACTCCGGCAGTCACCAGCGCTCCGGCTACGACTGTTCCTGTGGATGTAAAGGTTACTCCTCCTGGCGCTACCGGGGGTGTTCAGACTGCCCGGCCTATTCCCCAGGCAATGCCCAGTACCGGGGCAGGTACGACAGTCACGGCTGATGAAAGCTTTTTACAGGCCCTGCCAGGCGGACTGGTCGTCGTTAGCCTGCTAGTGCTTGGCCTGGTACTTATCCGCAAGTTTAAAACCAGCCGGAAATAAAAAAAGAGTTTGTAAAGTCCCTTCAGCGCTGCTCCACACAATTACGAGAGCCTGAAGGGACTTTTAGCTATAAAATTAAGAAGGCCCGGTGGGCGAAGACCGGGCGCTTCATGTTTACTTTTGTATTGTGGATGATGTTTTTTATAATAAACAATTCTCAGGCGTTTAGATAGAGGATAACACCTGATTTTATATCAGGAAAAACCCTTTTGCTTTGTCTCTATGCGATACGTTCTTGCTACAGCCAGCGCCCTACCTACTGCTTGAGCGGCAGAGTCATAATAAAGCGCGTGCCGGGCTCAAGGAATTCAGCTTCAAGCCTGCCACCATGCATTTCTACAATCTGGCGCGAGATGTATAGGCCGAGCCCCAATCCCCCGATATGAGCCTGCTCATGCGCTTGGTAGTAACGGTCAAAAATATAAGGGCGTCGCTCAACTGGAATACCCATCCCATTATCGCTAATCATAACACAAAAATGTTCCTGGTCGGGCTGATTTACTTCCAGTTTTATCTGGCCACCGTCAGGGCTATACTTAATCGCATTATCTATCAGGTTGGTTATGACCTGCTCGATACGGAGGGCGTCTATAGTTGCAACGAGTGGTTTATCGGGCATTTCCAGTAGCAGGAGGTGCTGATCTGTATTAATTTGAGCCTGTTGCACACAGGATTCTACCAAAGGTAGAATCTCAACCGGTTTATGTTCAAGCTGCAACCGGCCTGCTTCTAGCCTGGATACATCGAGCAACTGGTTAATTAAAAAATTGAGCTTAATGGACTGACGGTTAATTACAGTTAACATCTGGGCAAGTTTTGTGGAGTCTATAGTAAGACCTCGTTCAAGCTGGCGGCTCATCAATTGCACATATCCCTTCAAACTGGTCAGGGGCGTTCTTAATTCATGTGCGGCAATAGAAAGAAATTCTTCGCGGTCAGCTATAGCCTGCTGGGCTTCTCGATAAAGCCGGGCGTTATCTATTGCTATAGCGGCCCGTCGGGCCAGTTCTTGTGCCAGTTCCAGATCGGCTTCACGCAGAATCCGCCCGGATTCCGCTGTGTCCAGCACCATAACGCCCAGTACTTCTTCCCGTACTTTGAGCGGCACATACATTGCCGATTTCATTTTCAGTTCAAGCAGAATTTTTTGTAGCTCGGGATCTTTTTCCGTCACGGTTGCTACATAGCTTTGTGGCACTTCCGAGATAAGTAGCGGTTCGCCGGTAAGGAGCGCTTTCATCTCAGGATTGTTTTCATCCAGGGTCGGCATCATCCGGTTGCGCAGTTTTTGAATTAATAGTTCTTTGGCCGGATCGGCAAGTTTAATAGCCAGCGGGAGCAGACGTTTTTTCGGCAATTCCTCACCAGTCCTGGCTTCGTTTGCCATGTCAATCGAACACCAGTCTGCAATACGCGGTACTGCCAGTTGCGCGAGATGCTGGAGGGTTGTTTGGTAATCCAGAGAAGAGGCCATTTCAGCGCTGGCCTGGGCCAGAAACGCCAGGCGCTCCCGCGAAGCTTTCTCGGATTCATAAAGCCTTACGCGTTCCAGGGCCTGGGCGCACTGGCGAGCGAGAGTTAGCATATAATCTACTTCGCTGGCATCAAATTGCCGGCTTTTGTCGAAGCTCATGCCAATTACGCCCAGTCGTCTGTTATCGATCATTAAAGGCAAGAAGGCAACCGCTTTAAGCCTGAAAGTATGAACAAATTCGGCTAACTCCGGATATTTTTGAAGATAGGCTTCTTGCGATTCAATCAAGACGGGCTTGCCACTCTCAAAGGCGTCAATATGCGGCATCCAGGCGTTAATAGGAATTTTTTCCCAGGTATCCAGGTCATTTGCCTGATAACCGGTATAACCTCTGATTTCGAGTTCAGTTTCCTCATTATTCAGCAGCAGGACAGTCCCACGCTTCGCGTCTAAGGCCGCTACCCCTTGATCAACTATCACCCTGCACACTTCCTCGGTGGTCAAGGACCTGGAAAGCTCAGCCGTTACTGCCTGCAACCGCAAAATTCGTTGCGCAATTAGCTCATTAAAGCGACGAGCTTCTTGTTCGGCTTCGTAAAGCCGGGAGCGTTCTAGGGCCTGGGCGCACTGGTTGGCCATCGCCGTAATAAATTCTTGCTCGGCTGGTTCAAACTGGCGCGGCAGGTCGAAGGTTAAAGTCAAAGCACCCAGGGTAAGGTTATTGGCTATCAAAGGCAAAGTGGCCTGAGCTTTTGTTCCGCTGGCACCGATAATTTCCGATAATTCGGGGTAGCGCCGGATTGTCTCCTTGCTATAACAATTTTCTATCCAGATCGCCTTGCCGGTTTTAACTGTTTCGACTACTGGAATAGCCGCAGTCAGTTCTACCGGTTTCAAATTTTGTACTTCCTCATCCGCATAGCCTGTCACTTTAAGATAGGTAAGGTTTTGTCCTGCTCGATCTCCTTCTCTGGATGTATCTTTCAACAAAGCCAACCAACCACCTCGCGCACCGGTTGCTTCCAGACCCTGATCAAGGACTACCTCCGCTACTTCAGGCGAAGTGAGCGCCCTGGAGAAAGCCTCGGTCAGGGATTGCAAGCGGGTGAGCCATTCCATGGTTTTCTGACGTTCGGTTATATCATTAAAGGTCACTACTCCCGCGAAGGTTTCGCCGTTACTATTGCGGACCGGGCTGGAACTGACCAGTAATACTGCTCGGCTACCATCACCTCGCTCTATTTCGATTTCTTCATCTCGCACCTCTTCGCCGGTGTTAATAGAACGAGCGAGAGGCCATTCCTCTGGTTTATAGGGCTTTTTATCCCTGTGAAAACCTTTATATTCTATATATTCATTAATATCGCTGGCTTCCAGGAAAGGATGACGCCAGATCTCTTCAACCTGGCGGTTGCCCAGTATAAGCTTTCCAGAAGGTGCCTCCGCAATAATTATTCCGGCAGGCATCTGCCGTAAGACCGCTTCAAGCTGTGCCAGGGCCTGCCTGTAACTGGTAATATCCTGGGCCACTACCGTTACATATTTGATAGTTCCGCTGCTGGCTGCTTCATCTTCAAAAACTGGAGTCAGGCGTGCCTGTAGAATACGACTTCCATTTGTGGCAGGAAAGGTAAATTCATCGGTAGCCTCACAACCGGTCTCAAAGACAAGGTTTAATTTCTCTTCCCACTGCTTACAGAGGTCAGGGCTTATCCCTACTTCCCGGTTGGTTTTACCAATAAAGTTTTCTGGTTTTAACCCGGTAGCTTTCTCAAAAGCCGGATTGGCGTAGACATAGCGAAATTGCCGGTCCAGTAGGAGGATGGTGTCGGTAGCGCTTTCAATGAGTGTTTTGTAATTTATATCGCTGGAAGGGTTTGATTCCAACATACCCTTATTACATAAACTTTCCTCTGGTTTTGACTTACCGGCACTGGCGAGCCACTTAATTTCACTCACATTTACCTCACAGTTTGGAGAGTATAGAGGGTAAAAAAGTTATTCGAACAAAGAAAACAATAAACTATTGCAGTTTCATAGCTGTTTGCAACGGAAACTTACCGGAAACTGGCGCAACCGGCTTTATCAGATGATTGTTTAAGAGAGTACACTAAATTAACGACTGGTGTAACTCCCAGATGAGGCATTCATTATACCAATAGTTAATATAAATAGTTAGATACGAGCAAAGCAGTTTGTTTGATTACTGACTCACTTAGATCCCTTATCTTTGTTATTTGTTAGTATAACACAAGTAAAATCATTGGGATATTGTTTTGGGCGATATATTTAAAATAGCATTAGCCTGATTATTCTTTAAAAGAAATAACCTGTCTGAGGAGGATGTTGGTAATTTCGTCCCCCCCCCCGCAATAGCTGTTTCTCTCAGAAATTTCGCGCCTGGAATGGGTGCTGTTTGCCAGAGGCTACAGCACCCATTCCAGGCGCCTATTAAAAAAACCTCTCCCACACAGTGAAGCTGGGAGAGGTTTTTGACTAAGCCAGTTCCTAGTGGTTTAGCGTAACCCGTATTAATAAGCGACCTCCGTCAGGACCAGGTACAACTACCGGGGTACCGGTTACAGGCACCGGAAAGCAGAAGGAGGGGGAAAGATGGAGTTTCCTTTGATAACCACAACATTGAAGCAAAGGGCGACCATCTGGTCAGAACTGTCGGTAAAGCTCCATTGAGAACCTTGAAGCTTGAAAATATACTGGCCGTTTCCGTAGGAAAAGGCCACCTGTCCGGTGACATCGCCGTCCGACATCAGGGCTCCACCGCCCCAGACACCCTGCCCCAGGTCGGCGATAGTATAAGTGCCTGCTACGTTAGAAGTTCCCGCTGCTGAGGCGGACACCGGACCGAGCGCCAGCACCAATGACATAGCAAAGGCAAACATAAGGCCTGAATAAACTTGCTTTTTCAAAGTTTTACCCTCCAATTAAATTATTTGGTTAGAAAGTTAGCAAAAAGAATAGCCTTCTTTAACCCAGGCACTTATTCAGAGCGTTTTTGACAATAGCCTGTAAATTAAGATCCTGTACCAGACTGCCACTAAAGCAAAGAGAACCAGCCGAAAAGACGAAGCCACCACTATCTGTGTCGTAATATGTCATATGCGCGCCATAAGGTCCCTCCACCGGTTTGTTCGCTCCCCGAGCTAATACCTGTAAATTAGTGGGTGGGCTTCCCTGGTCATCTACACAACTGAAAAAGAAGCTGTTCAGGCAGCCTAAGCTTCATGAGAACCGAAAAGGAGTTACTGAAATGCTTATTAACGTCTGGAGCCGGGGATTAAAACCGGAAATGATAGACGAGGCAGTGGCCTTTTTCAAAGCTAGCGTAAGTCCATTCACACACGAGGCCACAGGTATCGAGAAACAGATGGTTGGGCTGGATCGAGCTGCCAACCGGATGATAATGGTTACAGTCTACAAGTCCGAAGAGGCATATAAGGCGCAGGTTTCCTCTCCCCAATTCCAGGAATTTATCAAGCCTCTTGAAAAATTCTATGCCACTCCCTTAGAAATACACGATTACGAGGTAGTGTACGACATCTGATCTTTGCCCTGGAACCACTGTAACTGAGCAATCGCATCATTCCCTATTAAAGATCAGGTAAGGCTTTCTTTACCGCCTCCCTGGATCCTGGAGACTAAAAATTACTCAGAGTAGGTACTACTTTAGGCACACACAGTAGCACCTGAAGATTTAGTTTGTCTTAAATTGGGAAAAGTTGGCGGTAAAACCCTGAAATATTAATCAAGCTAAATAATCGGGAGATAATTATCATGAGTGAAGCCAATATGGACGAAGCAGGTAAAGCTGGCAAGAACAATCCGGCAGCAAACTGGGCACACCCGGTCAACAATCTTAAGGCGAATGTAGCCGAGAAAAAGGCCCCTAACCGGGTGGATGGGCGGCAGTTACTGGGGGCCTTGCAGGGCTTTGGCCCCATGTGGCAAAAGACTTATACCATTACTCTCAGGGATACTAAAAATAGCCCGGCCTACATTATCACTACCTGGAAAGAAAATTTCGGATGCTTCTGGCCTACCGTCAACCGCTTCTATGCCCCGATTACCGGCATTCAACCGGGTGAGATTGGCCTGATCAAAGGTTCGGTGCCGGGTGGCTTGACCCTTTCGACCGGGGTAATGGTTATTTATGTGGACGAGGAGTCCTTTACCTTTATGACTCCGCAGGGCCATATTTTCGCCGGGTGGGTTACCTTCAGCGCCTACCAGGATAGCAACCATACAAGGGTGCAGGTCCAGGTGCTGATGCGCTCGCCTGATCCTCTCATTGAAATGGCCCTGCGCATGGGCGGGCACCGGGCAGAGGATCAGTTCTGGCTCCAGACCCTGGAAAATTTAAGCCGGTATTTTGGAGAAGATGCCAGGGCCCAGGCCAGCATAATCTGCCTGGACAAGAAGATCCAGTGGCGCGAAATCCGCAACCTGCGCCATAACGGCATTATTGGTTCCACCTTTTATACTTTCACCGCCCCGGTTCGCTTGCTGGGCGCTAACCGGCGCAAGAAATAAGCGGGTAATCAAACCAATGACAGGAAAGGGCGCAACTGTGATAGGCGTTGAAACAAAGGTTAACAGGCCTAAAACGAGTAAAGCCGGCTACGATGCGGTGGTGGTGGGGTCGGGTCCTAATGGGCTGGCCGCCGCCATTATCATGGCTCGGGCCGGATTGTCTACACTTCTAATCGAGGGCGC
>DATAKM010000098.1:0-24648 GCA_036261665.1 Chloroflexia bacterium | reverse complement strand
TGCAAGAGTTGGACAACGGCAGGGCTGGCCGTGGGGAGGGGTGGTTTTGGACCGGGCAACTTCAACTCCTTGGTTTAAGGTTAAAAAGTTGCTCCTACCTTACCACAACCCTCGGCTTATTTCAAAAACCCTGTACTAGTTACCGAATTGCTGTGGGATTCCCGGATGGGATAAGAGTGCAAGCTAAGAGCGGTAGTCTGATGGGCCGGATTCGCAATGAGATTGGTGTAGTCACCTATCCGGACGGGCGCCACTATGCTATCGCTGTGTTTACGCGCTCCCATAAAGGAGCCTCCCGCCAACCACCCATTGATCAGGCTATCGGTACTGTCTCCGCACTAGCTATTGAGCATATTCGCTCTTTATGAGATGCTCAAAACTCTAAATTACTGTTTAGAACTTTCGCACAGTTGGGTTGCTCAAAGGCCAAACAAAAGTATGCTAACAAATACAGAGTATTAAGCAAAAAGCCTGCTTATCCTTTACATCCTGCTTATCCTGCTAATTCATAATGGCATATATCTTGCCCTTATTCTGGTGAGATATATTTAGTGTTGGGCTAATTACCAACTGAATAACAGGAGGACTCTTATGACTAAAAAAGGTCAGGAACAGGTAAGCGCAGCAGACTCTCCGCGCCAGGGTGAGGACCGTAATCCTGAAGAGCCGAAAATTAAACACAAAGGCGGTTCAAAAAGCCAGACCAGGGCCAAACCTCAATCCGAAGGTAGCGGCCACAAAGGCTAAAACGTTAATGGAAAGGAGTAAATCTTATGGCAAAGCAAGGCCAGCACAACAACGATCAGCACGATTATGATAAATCACCGGGGCATAATAACCCCGACAAGAGCGTGACAATTACGACCGGAAACTATAAGAAACATGAAACTTATGAGAAACAGGCTCACGCTCATAAGGACACCGGTAAGCGCGGAGAACTCGATGAGAATCCCTGGAACGAGGACACCCGGGACAAACCGACTATCGAAAATAGTCCTCGCGCTCGTGACAGCGACCTTGATTCTGGCCGCAACGGCAGCCAGTCGAACAAGTCGTAACCTTTTTAATTTGCTTTTATAATTTGTAAATAAAAATCCAGCCGAACGGCTGGATTTTTATTCTCTTTATCGCTTTGCTGGCAGTTATTAGCCGATGGAACCTTCCATTTCGAGGGCTACCAGGCGGTTTAACTCCAGCGCATACTCCATCGGGAGTTGCTTGGTTACGGGCTCAATAAAGCCGTTAACTACCATAGACATAGCTTCCGCTTCGCTCAGACCGCGGCTCATCATATAGAAGATGGTCTCTTCAGATACCCGGCCTACCGTCGCTTCGTGCTCGATGGTGACATCATTCTGATGAACCTGGATGTTCGGGAAAGTATCATTCTTGCTGTACTCGTCCATCAAAAGACCGTCGCAGCGTACTTTTACTTTCGAGCCGTAGGCACCGTGTGCTACACGTACCAGACCACGGAAACCGGCATGACCGCCGTCTTTGGCGACGGACTTGGCCAGAACGTTGGAGGTGGTGTAAGGAGCGCCATGGATTACTTTCGCGCCGCCATCTTTGTGCTGGCCTTTGTTCGCAAAAGCGATGTTCAGGTGGTCAGCCTTCGCGCCCTTACCGATCAGGTAAGAAGCAGGGTAAAGCATAGTAATCTTGCTACCCATCGAACCGCCAACCCATTCCATCTTGGCCTCTTCTTCAACCAGGGCGCGCTTGGTGTTCAGGTTATAGACATCGCTGGACCAGTTCTGAACTGTGGTGTAGCGAGCGCGAGCGCCGGGGCGTACAAAGATTTCTACCACCGCGCTGTGCAGCGAATTGCTGCTGTATTGCTGGGCAGTACAACCTTCAATATATTCAGCATCCGAGCCTTCTTCCACGATCAGCATTGTATGCTCGAAAGTACCCTCTTCTTTACCTTCCATACGGAAGTAGGCCTGTAACGGCAGATCTACTTTGGTGTTGGGTGGAACCCACATGAAGGAACCACCGCTCCAGACTGCGCCATGCAAAGCCGCAAACTTGTTATCGGTTGGCGGAACACAGCGGGTCATGAAGTGCTTTTTGACGATATCAGGATAATCTTTAACTGCTGTATCCATACTGGCGAAAAGAATACCCCTCTTGGTGTACTCTTCTTTGATGCCTTCGTAAACCGTCTCATTGTCATAAACCGCTACGACACCGGCCAGATACTTGCGCTCAGCTTCCGGGATACCCAGTTTTTCATAAGTATCTTTAATATCCTGCGGCACATCATCCCAGGAACGATTTCGTTTGGTGCCAGGGGGAGTATAAAAAGTAATATCATTGAAATTCAGACCGCTGAGATCCGGTCCCCAGTTTGGCATCGGTTTGGATTCAAAAATCTCGAAGCTTTTGAGACGGAACTGGCGCATCCAATCCGGCTCGTCCTTCTGCCAGCTAATCTCCTCGATCAGTTCGCGGCTCAAACCCTTCTTGGCTTTCCAGACGCGAGTCAGAGGCGTGCCGAATTCTGGCTTGACGCTGGCTGCCGTACTAGCCGTATCAATTGCTTCCTTTTCAATAGTCATTGCTCTATACTCCTCAGGTCTGAATGCCCGTGGGCCTCCAGCCAGTTATCACACAAAGTAAGTTTATTTATACTAATCGGTCTCGGCCCAGTCTTCTTCTTCAGGCGCACTTACCTTATAGCCGCCTTGTTGCAGGCCGGTTTTGACCGTACGAAGCGCCAAACCGGCACATTTAAGCCGTACCGCGCTATTGATTTCAATTCCCAGCTCGTCAATTAGCTGATCGCGCGTAATTTCATTTACCTCTTCGAGCTTGCGACCCTGGATTTCATCAATCAGCAGCATGGCAGTGGCGCGGCTAATAGCGCAACCTCGCCCGGTGAAACCCACATCTTCAATGTCGCCAGCTTCGCTCAGTTTCAATTGAACTTTGAATTTATCACCGCAAAGCGGGTTCGAGTCTTCAAATACTATATCGGGATTGCTAATCACGTGCCCGCGCGCCTGCTTGTCAAAAGCCGACGCCAGTTCAAGCACGTACTCCATATCCAGATCATCTCGTGTTACATCAGCAGACACTTCCAGGCCCTCCAGCCACAGCTCCAATCTCTTTCCTGTACTTTAATCCCTACTATTTTACTCGGATTTGCCGTTTTTGTCAAAGGTTTAGCGATCTAAGTCGGTAAATCTTTCACAAATCTAATCTTTATAAACACCTGGCATCTCATTTTCATGCTAAATCACCAGGCGGTTGCAGGGCTTAATCCAGGTGAAAAACCTTGCGAGCTTTGTAGAGAGCTTCTACCAGGCGGTCAACTTCTTCTTCGGTATTATAGATATAGAAGCTGGCGCGAGTAGTAGCAGTGGTTTCCAGCAGTTCAATCAATGGTTGGCAGCAATGATGCCCGGCGCGCACCGCAATCGCTTCCCGATCCAGCATCGTAGCCAGGTCGTGCGGGTGTACATCGCCCAGGTTAAAGGAGATAATACCGCCACGGGCCTGCGCATCCAGTGGCCCATAAATGGTTAAATCAGGGATTTTCACCATCTTTTCCAGGGCATAAGCTGTCAGGTCTATCTCATGCTGGCGAATATTTTCCATGCCGAGGCTGCTCAGGTAATCTACGGCAGCCCCCAGGCCAATGCCTTCCGCGATAGACGGAGTGCCGGCCTCAAATTTCCAGGGCAAATCATTCCAGGTGCTGCGTTCCAGAGTCACGTCCCGAATCATATCACCACCGGTCAGGAAAGGAGGCATGGCTTCCAGCAACTCGCGGCGGCCCCATAAAACGCCGATACCGGTCGGGCCACACATCTTATGGCCGCTAAAAGCGTAAAAGTCACAGCCGAGGGCCTGCACGTCCACCTTCATATGAGGGGCGCTCTGAGCGCCGTCAATCGCCACTACCGCACCGACCTCTTTGGCGCGAGCCACAATCTGAGCTACCGGGCTGATAGTGCCCAGCACATTCGACATGTGAGTGAAAGTGACAAGCTTCGTCTTTTCATTGACTATTTCGTTCAGGTTCGAGATGTCGAGCTGACCGTCTTTAGTCATCGGAATATAGCGCAGTCTGGCGTTCTTTTCCGCTGCCAGGACTTGCCAGGGAACCAGATTAGAATGATGCTCGATAACGGTTGTGACAATTTCATCGCCTTCGCTCACATTGGCCCGTCCCCAGCTATAAGCTACCAGGTTAAGACTCTCAGTGGTGTTGCGAGTGAAAATTATCTCACGCGGACTGGCATTGATGAATTTAGCTACTTTACGATGGGCCGCTTCATATGCGCGGGTCGCTTCCTCGCTCCAGCGATAGACACCACGATGAATATTGGCATTGTACTTGTGAAAATACTCCAGCATAGCGTTGATGACCGGTTCAGGGCGAAGGCTGCTGGCTCCATTATCGAGGTAAGCTACTTTCTTACCGAATTCTTCCTCTTCTAAAATGGGAAAATCGCGCCGGATACTTGCCACGTCCAGGGTAGCCTTGTTTGTTTCTTCCGGGGCTATCTCAAGAATTTTATCTCTGGTGTCTATCATGGCTGTTTTCGTTTCTTCTCTCATTATTCTCCGCATGATCGGGCAAGCCCGGTCCCATTCAGGTTTCCTGATTATCTTCTCGCCTCATATCTCATATGATGAGGCGAGAAGTTTAGCTTAAAACAGAGATCTAAGAACTAGTGTAACTTGGCTTCAATGGCGCGGCGAACTCGCTCTTTAACGCTTTCCAGCGGAATACGCTCGATTACCTCTTCAAAGAAACCGGCTACAATCATCTCTTCGGCCTGCTTTTTGGTCAGCCCACGGCTCATCAGATAAAAGATCTGGTCAGCGTCAATCATGCCGATACTGGCGCCGTGAGAGCAGCGGACATCATTGGCATCTACATCCAGCGAAGGCAACACATCCGCTTTGCTATCCTTGCTCAAGTAGAGCGTGTGGTCTTCAAGGAAACTATCGGTATTCTGCGCTCCTTTCAGAGTGCGAATAGCGCCACGGAAGCCCAACTGGGAAGCATCATCCAGAGCAGCCTTGAACAGCGCATTGGCAGAAGTGTTCGGGACCCGATGCAGGTTGCGCGAGTAAACGTCAAAGTTCTGGTTGCCAACCGAGTAAGAAAGGCCAGTTACATCCGTGTGGCTGCCCTGACCGCTCAGGAAGGACTCCAGAGTCAGGCGGGTAGTATCGCTACCGAGAGTGGCAATTGTCCAGCGGTGAGTAGCGTTGTTCATAATAATGGCCCGCTTGGTCGAGATATTGACCACATTCTGGCCGTATTCCTGGGGGTTGTAGTATTCAACCACCGAGCCGTCACCAACAAAAACTTCGGTTACATTGCTATCAAAGAGCGTCGGGTCGCCTGCCTGCCCGTTTGAAATATGATCTTCAATCAGGCGTGCCTTGGCGTTTTTACCGGTCACTACCAGAGTATGGGTAAACAGGGCGCTATCGGTGACGTCACTGTAGAAAACGACCCGGAAGGGTACGTCCAGCACTACATTATTCGGCACATATAGGAAAACGCCACCTGTCCAAAGGGCCGCATTAGCCGCCGTAAAGCGAGTTTCATCCAGGGGTACAGCCTCAGTCATGAAGTACTTCTGAACCAACTCGGGATGAGTCTTAACCGCGTCTTCCAGGCTGCTGAGGATTACACCTTTAGCCCTGGCTTCTTCACTCAATTCAACCCGTACCACCTGGCTGTTATACTGCACTACAATCCCGGAAGGAGTGCCTTCCTCGGTATTGCTCAGTTCAAAGTCAGGCAAGTTCTGGCCTGCCGGAGTAAAGGGCCGCATTTCTTCAAAAGCAAGCGGCCTGATAGTACCACTCCACCAACCACGAATACCACGTGTCCAGTCCGGGGTAGGCAGGCTTTCAAAAGCGGCCCAACCGGCCCGGCGCTTCTCACGCAGCCATTCCGGCTCATTGCGTTCGGTCGAAATTCGCTCGACGGCTTCAAGCGAAAGACCTTCTACCGCGCTAGGCATTGGCACCAACCTCCTCCGCTGCTTCTTCTTTGGTGGCGGTCAGTCCAAGCTCTTCGCGAATCCAGCCGTAGCCGCGCTCTTCAATTTCTTTGGAAAGTTCCGGCCCGCCTTCTTTGACTATCTTACCCTGCATCATAACATGCACATAGTCTACATCAAGGTAGCTCAAGATACGCTGCTGGTGGGTAATTACGACAACAGCCATATCTTTACCGCGCAGGGCGCTGACGCCTTCACCTACAATGCGGATAGCGTCTACGTCCAGACCGCTGTCCGGTTCATCGAGGATAGCCACGCTGGGATTGAGCACGGCCATTTGCAGGACTTCCAGGCGTTTCTTCTCACCGCCACTGAAGCCGTCATTGAGGTAGCGGCGGGTAAACTTTTCGTCCATGTGGAGCAGATTCAACTTCTCTTTGAGGATAGCACGGAACTCTTTAGGGGAAATCAAAGCTTCTTTCTTTTTGCTGCGATCAAGCAGAGCCCCATCACCGCCAACGCTGGCCTTTTTAGTCTCATAAACCGGTCGGTCACCTACGATATCGAGGTTCTCAGGTCGAACTTCGGCTTTAACATCACCTTTGCGGCGGTTGGTAAGAGCTGTGCGCAAAAAGTTGCTCACCGAAACACCCGGGACGGCCAGAGGATTCTGGAAGGCCAGGAATAGACCCCGGCGAGCGCGACGATCAGGAGATAAACCGACAATATTTTCGCCCTGGAAGATAATCTCTCCCTGGGTAACAGTGTAGCGGGGGTGGCCCATAATCGCATTACTGAGGGTAGATTTACCGCTACCATTAGGGCCCATAATGACATGAACCTCGCCCGGCTTTACATCCAGGCTGACTCCCTTGATAATTTCCTTATCATCAACATTTACGTGCACGTCTTTGATTTGCAGAATATCGTCCGCCATTGTTCCTTCTTCTCCTCTTATGTTTGGAACTGCGCCGAATGTTTACAAGCGCCTTTCAACACGAATTTAAATTTCTTGCTTCTAAACTCTCAAACTAAAACCCGTTTTATGGATCAGGGAGTTTCATTGCCGGTAGTATTGGCACCAACCGGGCTAATGTTCTTGGCTACCGCAACCGGTTGAAAATTGCCGGATACTACCGGCAGGGTTCGCCGGGTTTGCGGCACAAGGTCAGCCAGGGTTGTAGAATCGAGCGCCTGGGTAATGGCATCCCTTACTCTGAGCCAGAGCACCGGCCCGGAGCAAACCGCTTCATGGTTGCAGGGTTCTTCTGAACCATCCAGAGTAGCGCAGGGCATTACAGTCAAAGGGCCTTTACCGCTGGCTTTGCGGCCTTCCAGGGCGCGGATTACATCTCCCATGCGAATTTTTTCCGGGGGCATGGTCAGGACATAACCACCTTTTGCGCCACGCTGGCTTTCGATAAACCCGTGACTGCGTAAAGCCGGAACGATTTGTTCAAGATAAGCCACAGACAGGTTCAGGTCAGTAGCGACTTCGCTCAAAGAGAGCGGTCCCTGCCCATAACTACTGGCTAACTTGGTCATCATCATGACCCCGTATTCCGACCGTGTAGAGAAAATCATTAATCGCCACCCCATTCGTTCTGATCAAATCCTACTAGGATAGTAGGAATTATAAAGGGTTTAAATATACTTGTCAATAAAAATCCCGACTTAAATAGTCGGGATTTTTGCTCTTTATAATTTGAACTAAAAGGGCTTAAGCACAATTAGCATGACCAGGAGGCTGATGATCAAAATCAGGGCATTTAGAAGCCAATCGCTGCTCAGTATTCCAGGGTGAGGTTTGGTTATCCGCCTCAAATTATTGCGCTGGCCAGAAAACGCTTCAGAGCTCTCCTCACCATCTATTACATCACTTACATCCATGTTACTACCTTTTATAATTATTCTGTTACCTTTAACAATTACTAACCTGGTTACCACATTTTTAAAAAGTTCCAGAATTCCGGCAAACGGGCGCTTCAAGGCAACTCGAAATACAAACATGGGAGTAGGTTTAGCCGAAAAACAAAGCTATCAGGTAATATAATGCAAGATCTTAAAGAAAATAACGCGTATCCTTGGAATTTTATCTACTGTTAAGATTCTTCTTTAACCGGCGCCGTTAATTTCAAATAAAAAACCTCTCTACCGAAAGGAAGAGAGGTTTCTATAAATTACTTCTTGAGAATTAGCTTTCGGTAGCGCCCTCGGTAGAAGGAGTAGCGGCCGGTTTCCGGCTGATCTGGATCAGCTCGGTTACATCTAGCACTTGCAACTTCTCTTCCAGGCCTTTGCCTTTGATGCCGTCTTCAAACATGGTGATGCAGAAAGGACATCCGGCAGCCACTACTTCCGCCCCGGTATCAGCAGCTTCCTGGATACGGGTCTGGTTCACCCGTGTGCCGATATGTTCTTCCATCCAGGCGCGACCACCGCCACCGCCACAGCAGAAACTCTTGCTTTTGTGGCGGGGCATTTCGACAAGGTCCACTTTCTTGATACCATTCCCCAGCGAATTAAGGACGAAACGCGGGGCATCATAGATATCATTGTAGCGGCCCAGGTAACAGGGATCATGGTAGGTAATCTTTTTATCACCCAGACCATCCGATGTTTTCAGCTTGCCTTCCTCAACCAGTTTCGCCAGCAACTGTGTATGGTGAACCACCTCAAAGTTACCGTTAAACTGCGGGTACTCGTTCTTGATGGTGTTAAAACAGTGCGGGCAAGCCGTCACAATCGTGCGGATTTTGTTATTCTCCTTGTAGCCGTTCAGTACCTCGATATTCTGCTGGGCCAGCATCTGGTACAGATACTCGTTACCGATGCGGCGAGCAGGATCACCCGAGCAGGACTCTTCAGGGCCAAGAATAGCCCAGTTCAGGCCAGCCTCTTCCAGGATCATCGCCAGGTTCTGAGTGACTTTCTTGTTACGCTGATCGAGCGCACCCATACAGCCAACCCAGAAAAGCACGTCTACCTCCTGGCCTTCGTCCAGTTCAGCCATAACCTTCACATCGAAAGGCACTTTCTCGGTCCACTCCATGCGCTCTTCAGGGCGCATAGTCCAGGGATTACCGTTACGCTCCAGGTTGTTAAAGAGCGGGGTAACTTCCGGTGGAAATTCGCTTTCGTCCAGTACCAGGTAGCGGCGCATATCTACAATTTTCGGGACATGTTCGATAAAGACCGGACATTCGGTCATACAGGCCCGGCAGGTCGTACATGACCAGAGTTCATCCTGGGTTATCATGCCGCCGACAAGCGGTGGCAATTCCACCGCCATATCGCCGCCGCTATCCGCCGCGCCATGAGTAGCGACTGCCGCAGTAGCAGAACTAACCGCTACAGTAGCCGGAGTGCCTTTTTCCAGTGGCCCACCCATCGAGGCATCGTCAGTTTTAGTGCCGCCATGCCCGGCAGAGTGACCTACCATACCCAGGCCGCTCTGAGCGAAAAGGGTAGTCTTCAGGTCAATTACAATTTTCTTGGGATTGAGCGGTTTGCCGGTCTGGTTAGCCGGGCAGACAGCCGTACAGCGCCCGCATTCGGTACAGGCGTAGGTATCTAACAGATCTTTCCAGGTAAAATCCTCAATCTTGTTCGCGCCATAATGCTCCAGATCTTCGATATTTTCGATGTTGCGCATCTGGCCTTTGGGTCTGAGGTTCTGGAAGTAAGTGGTAAACGGCGAAGAAAGTAAGTGCAGGTGTTTGGAACTGGGCAGATAAACCAGGAAACCCAGCACAACGAGCATATGGGCCCACCAGCTAACCGTCCAGAGCCACTGAAGACTTTCGACTGGAGCATTTGGAAATAAAAGCTTGCCAATTCTCCATCCGAGAACATGGTAGCCGGCAGTCTCACTGGTTGTTACGGCCCATTTCATGGCTTCTTCAAAAAGCAGGGTTACACAAACCAACGCGATCAGGACAATAATGATCCAGGCATCGCGGGTGGTGGTTAGCTGGCGCGGTTTGACAAAAGCGCGGCGAATACTGAAATAAACCAGCGCTAACAGCACCAGCACGGCTACGGCATCCAGCATCCAGAAGAAGGGGCGACTGCTTAAAAGTGGAACCTCCCAGCCTGTCAGGCCGTTGATGGCGAATTCCAACAGGCCAAACTGGATTACCAGGAAGCCCCAGAAAGTGATAACGTGAGCCGTACCCGGCCAGATATCACGCCAGAGCCTCTCTTGAAAAAGCACTCCCTTTAAGAACCGGCCGGTACGCTCACCGGGATTATCGGTACGCACTTCAGGTTTACCCTGCTGGATTACTTTAATCAGTTTCATAACCCGAACTGTAAAGTAATAAATAGCCCCGGCCAGTACCAGAAGAAAGAGCAGGATGCCGATTATACTATTATTTGCCGCTTTTCCCGTGTCATTAGCGGTTGCCAGCGCCGGGGAAAAGAGCAGACTTACAATTTCACTATGGACAGCCACTTCTTTTCTCCTTCTAGTTCAGAAAGGTGGCGGACATTTTCATGTACAAAATTTCTTCTAATTCCCGGGGTGAGGAAAGAGGATACGCTAAAGCGCGGGAGACCCCTATGTCCCATGCCTGGACCCTTCGTGGTCCTTTTCAAGTCCGATTACGCTTACTTACTGCAAATTACAGATACTGACTAAATTAGTTAAAATGAACTACAGGGCGTTGACCAGGCGCGACCAGAAACTCAAGTTGTGGCAGTAACTGGAGAAAATTCTTAAGCTTTCCGGCGTTTAAACACAAAATATAAGCCGACAGTAATACCGTCTACTACGCTGACCGGACTGCAGGAAACCATTTCCCAACCCTGCGCACCTAATTGATTAGTGTAAGCCTGATGCTGAGCGGCTAACCCCTGAGGTCCTAATCCGACATTTGGATCAAACCCGGCAATACCCTGTTCATTATTGATCTTAGCCGGTAACACAAAATGATAGTATTCCCACATATTTTTGAAGTTTTGAACTGGAATTTAAATTGATAATCGGGTTGACGAGCGCTTGTGTAACACTACCATTATAACATAGGCCGGTTTCAGATCGTCAGTTTAAGCCGCACCAATCCGAAACCGGCTAAAACTACACCTAGCCTTTGCGGCGCTTAATTTCCTCGGTCAGGGCCGGGACTACCTTCAAGGCATCACCCACTACACCCAGGTCGGCGAACTTGAAGATCGGGGCATCCGCATCGCTGTTAATAGCAATAATGTATTTAGAGCCCTTCATACCGACGGTATGCTGAATGGCGCCCGAAATACCACAGGCAATATAGACACTCGGCTTGACAGTCTTGCCGGTTTGCCCGACCTGATAGCTGTAAGGCACCCACCCGGCATCTACTACCGCGCGGGTAGCGCCGACCGCTCCACCAACCTGAGAGGCCAGTTCATCCAGCAATTTGAAGTTTTCAGGCTGCTTGAGGCCGCGCCCGCCGCTGACCACTACGCTGGCTTCTTCCAGTTTCGGGCCTTCACTTTGCTGCACTACATTCTGAACCACCCGAGCGCGCCGGGCATTTTCTGAAACACTTACATTAATCTGTTCGACCTGAGGCGCGCCTGCTCCCTGGGCTGGTTCTGCCGCAAAGGATTTGGGCCGGACCAGCACGAGCCTGGTCACTCCAGCCGTCAGGGTAACGTCTACAATGGTCGAAGCGCTGAACCAGGGGACCTGCACCTTTAGCTGGTCGCCTTCCAGGCTTATTTGAGCGCCATCGGTGATAACGCCGCAATCTAACCGGGCGTTTAAGCGCGCCGCTATATCACGGCCATCATAGGTAGTGCCGATCAGGAGTAGATCAGGCTTTTCCTGCTCGACCAGAGTGGCAAGCGTATCGGCTGCCGGTTCCGAAAGGAACTGGCCATAAGTTTCATCTTCGCTTACGAGTACGCGACTCGCGCCGTGCTGGCCTAACACCTGGGCATACGAGGACGCACCCGGGCCCAGGGCCACCGCAGTTACGTCACCTAACTGGCGAGCTTTGGTAACCAGTTCAAGCGCCACGCGCTGCAACTGGCCGCCGCTAATCTCCGCAAAAACCCACACCTTAGTCATTGAGTGTGCCTTCCCTTTTCAATCAATTAAAACAGGTCCAAAATTAGAGGCGCCTTCGCGGTATACGCTACCTGGCGGTAGCTAACCTGGCTGGCGTAAACTTTGGCTGTAAATTTAGATAACTTTTAACTGGGCGAGGAAATCGGCAATTTGAGCAGCCGCCGTACCATCATCTTTAATAACAGTACCGGCTTTGCGCTGTTCCGCGGGAGCCCAACCCAGCACCTTTTCTTTGGCACCTTTCTCACCGACCTGTTCGGCTGAGAAACCCAGGCTGGCGGCGGTTAAGGTATCTACCGGCTTCTTCTTGGCCTGCATGATACCTTTCAAGGCGGGATAGCGCGGAGTATTGATCGAGCCGGTTACGGTCACCACCGCCGGAAGTTGAGCTTCTACCACCTGGTAGCCATTTTCAGTCTGGCGCTCGATAGTGGCTTTGCCGCCGCCGACGGTCAGTTTTTTAGCGTAACTCAAAAGGGGAAAACCGAGGTGCTGGGCGATGCCACCAGGAACCATTCCGGTGTAAGCATCAGAGCTTTCCGTAGCGCACAGGACAAGGTCGGGATTTTCGCGTTTAATAGCCGCCGCCAGCACTTTAGCGGTGGTCAGAGCATCCGAACCCGCCAGGGCCGGGTCACTGATGTGGACGCCTTTTGTAGCACCCATGGCCAGGCCACGCCGAATAGCTTCGAGTGCGCGGTCCGGTCCCATCGAAACTACCGTTACATTAACGTCCGGTTGCGATTCCATAATTTGCAGCGCAGCTTCAACCGAAAACTCATCGGCAGGATCAAGCACTGATTCTGTGCCGTCACGCATAATGCGAAGAGTGTTCGGGTCAATCCGGTTCGTTCCGGTAGGATTGGGAACCTGTTTAACACAAACAACAATATTCAACTTAATTCCTCCCAGATAAGTTCGTCTCGGAGTCTGATGTGGGGTAGTGAGGGTAGGGGTCTTTCCCGTCGTTGGGCCGGTCGGGCGCTTTAAGGCTAAAAGCGGCCACTTCCTCTTTCTCTCCCCGATCCTATTCCGTTAGTTAATTAAGCTTGTCCTAAAATGGTCTGACAGTTTCCAAACATTTTGCAGCGCACAGAGTCGCCTGCATTCGGTTTGTGCGAAATTATACTAGCATAGGCCCATATCAGTGTCAACCAGTATAACGTGTATAATTGTCTGACAAATATCCTTTTTAGTCAAATTCGTGCGATTTACCTGTTTTTAACTCTTCCAATTCATCTTTTAACCTTCTTTTCATCTAAAAATTAAGGTTAGGCATTGTTTGTGCTGCAAATTATTTAGTGTGGGATAAAGTATTTATCGGTATTTAGAAAGAACTATTTATAAGTAAGTATGAGCGAAAGCCAAGGAGATTATAATGACGAATAATCCAAATAATCCAGCCTTTGATCCACGTCTTGAACGTGAAAACAGAGAGCAACAAAGAGCAGATGAACGCTATCTCAGAGAAATGCAAAATAACCAGCAAGCTTACAACCAGGGAGCCTACAATCAACAGTCGTACGACCGGGGAACCTATAATCAACAGGCTTATAACCAGGGTTACACTCAGGGAGTACAAAACCAGTACGCCCGGTCTGTAGCCCAGCAACCTGTTGTAGCAGTCCCGGTGACTTCCACTACCACAACAGTAGCCGCCCATGATGACGTAAGATGGGGGCCGATCCTGGCCGGTCTTTTCTCGACCCTGGCTACCCTCTTAATCCTCAGTCTATTAGGGGTGGCGGTAGGACTGACGGCGGCCAGCGGCCAACCCGGAGGAGCGACAGGCGCGGCTAACAACGCTAACAGCTATACTACCGGTGCAGGTATCTGGGCCGCTGTTTCAGCTTTGATTGCCTTCTTCATCGGTGGTTATGTCGCGGGGCGCACAGCAGGAGTAAGGCGCAGGAGTTATGGTTGGGTTAACGGGGCACTGGTCTGGGCTATCACCTTACCACTGCTACTCTGGCTGGCCGGTAGCGGCGCTTCCGGCTTCCTGAACGCAATCGGCTTCAACCTGGCCGGTTTTACCAATAATATCACCGGCGCGGTTAATAATGCTACTAATAACCCTGGCGCGGTTAATAATGCCACCGATGCTGCTCGTAATGGAGCATGGATCGCTTTTGCCGCCCTGATTATCGGGCTTATCGCATCTGCTTTAGGCGGTCTGCTCGGTAGCCGCAATCGTTACGATGCGGCAACTCCTGACACCTCAGACACGCACTAAGTTACAAAAAGTAATAGAAAAAGCCGGTTTCCTTTTGAGAGACCGGCTTTTTAATTTGTAAGCGCCTCTTTTATTTAAAAGATGGTATCAAGGGTTAAGCACTGAGATTAGATGGTAAAAAATGAACTGGCAGAAGTTCCAATCCTGGTCTGGCTGGCCCGGATAACCGAGGCGCTAACCTGGTTAAAAATGCGCCGGATTTCGGAAGGAGTGCTGCTGGCGGTAATGATCGAGGGGAAGCCTACCTCATTAGCAATTGCTTGCAGACTACCTCCGCCAAACCCGGCATAAGCCAGGGTATAGATTTCCTGGGATAGTAAGCCAGCGCTGACACTTCGCACCTGGAAAGAATGCGAGCGCGAAGTATTATCGGCCCCGTCCGAAAAGACTACCACGATGCAGCGGGTACGTACTCCGCTATTCCGCAGGGATTGTCCATAAGCTACCATTCCAGCCATTACATATAGCAAAGTATCATAGAGAGCAGTACCCCCGTCAGCATGGTAATCCTGGGCCGTCAGGTCAGCTACAAGCGGGACAGGGGTGTAGCTGTAGTGCAGTTGCGGTTTGTCGTTAAAACTCCAGGTGGATAGAAGGATCGAGTCGGCCTGCTTCGAGCCCCGGAAAGTATCCAGCATAGTATTAAAACCAGCGACAACATCTTTCTTGACGCCCGCCATAGAACCGCTGGCATCTATAACTGCCGCTACCAGCGTTACATCATCAGTGTTGATCTCGTCCAGGTCCGCGCCCGAGCAGCCTGCCAGGGCTACTGCATCCAGATTATCTACGAGGATAGTTGTAGCTGCCTGATTCAGCCCTTCAGCCCCGGCATCACTGAAAAGGTCCTGAACATCTTTTACATTTCGGTCACTCATCTTTTTTACCTTTCTACCCTGCAATTTCTCAGCCGCTTACGGCATTTTGACTAAATTTGGGTATTTTTAAGAGAGGTGCAGGGAAAAATCCCTGCCCTTTTTGTAAAGCCAACAACAGAGGAAACTTAAGCTTTTCTACGCAGTTCCGTGCGAACTCTCATAAGAAGTTCACCAAGTTTATTCTTACCAGTTCCCTGTGTACCGCAGCCCCAGTAGTAGTCATCTGTGGTTTTTTCAACCAGTTCTTGTTCATCAGTGGAAAGTAATAAGCTTTTTAGTTCAGGGTGCTGAGTAAACTTGGCCCGAAGCGCCGCCAGCATCACATCATCTTTGACCTGCTCCCAATCAGAACGTACTGGAAAACCGCGGTCCCGCCCCATGTTAGCTGCTTCTCGCGGTGTAGCAGCCTGTCTAACCTGCTCCTCACGTTCAGGGTTTACCCCGGCAAACTTCTGCGACTGAAAGTAATGTTCAGAGGTCGGGTAAACCTTGCCACTAAGGGTTATCGAGTGGCGGGAGAAATTAGAAAACTCTCCGTAGGCATCTTTGATATTGTAGAAATAAAGCTTCATAGCAGTATCCTTACTTAACTCATTTTTGTAGAGAGTACTACCCAGGAGAGTAAATTATTACCCCAGCGGGTCGGTTGATTTGACCAGGGCCATGCCTTTACGGCTCATTTGAGCCAGTTCAGCATTAGCGATAGCATCAAAATCAATCGCGGGATGCGCTACGGACGAAGTACAATCCATTAAGAAGCGCAACTTCTTTATAACCTCTGGCTGGTTATCAAAATACTCTATAATCGAGCGCATCGTAGAAAGTACGCAGTGACTCTTGGCCTGCCCGGCTACGTAAACCAGGTCGTATTTACCCAGCATATCCAGAAAAGCGGTATTAAGCCCGCCCAACGGGTGAGTCGGTACTTTCACCTCCGGCTCAAGAATCGAGTAGTTCTCGGTTTGGGGGATAGAACCTTTCAAAAGCCAGGTTGGCTGGGCATGGCGGGCCGCAGCGTGATACATAATCGCTTCCGATAGGGCTGGAACCAGCGATTGGCCGGGTGTGCCGATCATGGTATGGTAAGGCCAGATCATCAGGGCGTAACGGCCTCCTTTTTCCAGTTTCTCAACATACTGGAGCGACCAGGCCGGGTCAACCAAAGGCCGCCAGACGCCTTTACGAATATCTTCAGTCGTTATAGGAGTATAGGGCGCAGGATGTTCTCCTTTTTCATTTACCCACCAGGTGGGATAGAAAATTTGATAGGTCGTATGGCTGTCCAGAGAAGCACTGATATTGGTTAATTCACCGGTATGCCGGTAAATCCACTCTATCGTCCTTTGCGTATCTGCAATCGCACCCGGCACGCTGAGTGTGCCTTCCTGAAAGATAAAATCTATCTGGCAATCCACCAGCAGCAGCATTACCCTGTGCTTATCCTGGCTGGCCGGAGCAAGATTTAAAGCCTGGCCGTGGGCAGCGCTGCGAGCCATATCCGGCAGATAAAGGCGACCAACCTGAGTAGGGTCGTAGTAAGCCGGTATAGTATTAATATTGGAAGTTGTCATTTTATGTCCCCTTTCTTCCTGCTTCAGATATTTTTAGTGTAAATGTGAGAAGCTTTATAAGCTTCAGGTTTTAATTCAATTCCAGTTTCCAGATACGGTTATCTGTAACGGCCAGCAGTTCGTTACCATAAATTAGTAACTGGCTGGTACTGTTGACACAGGCTCCTTCGAGAGATAACTGGGTTTTTTGAGATGATTGTAGCCTTTCCTTGAGTAAGTTATCTTCACCCGCAGAAAGCAGCACCCCTGCCGAATACAATCCGCCAAAAAGATTTACATCATCCTCTGCGGCTGATCCGGATTGCTGGCGGCTTTCAAACAGCAATTTTCCAGCGCTATCAAGCAAGTCTAATCTAAGGTTAGTTAAAGCCGCCTGCCGTGTTTTTCGCAAAATCAGAGTTTGCTTGCCGTCAGATTTAACCGCATAATCCAGTAAAGCTTCATCTAACTCCAGCGGTGTAACTTCCAGGTCCATCCGCCCCGTATGGCTTAACTGAAACCATTTGTAGGTGCGGAAAATCCTCTCAAAGCCAGTAATTATGTTTGCGCCATCCGGGGTAGCGGAAGCGGTAAACCAGGTTTGGCCTTCCAGTACGCTGGTAAGTGGACGCTCTACTAACTGACTTCCTCGTAATTCGCCACGTAGCACCAGACCGCCGGCTATCCGGTAAAGTTCTCTGGCAGTGGTAGCAAAGACCGCTTGACCGGCGAAAAGCCCGGTAGTAGTCTTTAGCAAAGGAGTTACTTCCACCCCTTCCACTTGGAACAGCAGAAGTTCCGCTGAGCCATAAGGATTGATTACCAGACAGTTTTCCATAAAATCGAAGCGCATACCCGGCGACCACTTACAGAGGACTAAACGTTGAACCAGAGCGTCTCTTTGTATTATGTAAAGTACAACAGAATTATCTTCACGGACAATACTGTAGAGGCGAGAGCCATACACTCGACAAGCCAGGATAGGACCGTCAGCCGCCAGAACTTCTGTTATCCGGACTCCCTTCAATTTAGACGCAGCGGGCGGGCTATAGACCGCCATAGTCTGGCAGGCCGGACAATTTTTCCGAGAGTACGGAAAACAGGCGCCACAGCTAGAACAGGTCTGTAATTCGGTGGCATAAGCAGCTAAAACTGCTTCTGGAAAAGGCCCGCGCCAGCCCCTGGCAAAATAGTTATGAAAGACCGAAGCCAGGTCATCGCTCAGAAAAGCGGGAGAGAGCGCTATTTTTGGATAAGTTACCGCCGGGTCAAAGATAGTCAGGCCTTCCCTGGCACGTGCTGTCAACAGCTTAACCTTAGGGTGAGTTCCTCCAAAAGGATGGGCCAGTAGGAGCGCTCGAAATAGCAGGACCGCGAAGCTGTACCAGTCATTCTCAGGTCTGAAGCTGGGTCCCCTGGTCAGGTCAAGATCGTACAGGAGGGGGTCTAAAAAGGCTTCAGTAGCAACTGGACAGGGATAAGGTCCGAACTGGTAGCTATCGACATCAATAAAGCTGGCCGAGCTTCCTTCAAACAAGACGTTCAAATCGTTAAAATCACCGATAACCAATCCAGCGCTGTGAATAGCTTCAAGCGTAGCATGTATTTGCATGAAAAGTGAAGATACCTGGCCGAGCGTTATGCCCTGGGCGGCCCGGAAGCCTTTGTTACTGATACTGGATAAAACGGCCAGTTTACCCGGTAGAGCCGGCATACTGAACCCGATCAAATCTCTGCCGCTGCTATCAAAAACCGGCGCGGTTGGCATAATTACCTGTGGCGGTAACTGCGGCCCCAGTCGCAAAAGATCGAGTAATTTTGCCGCGTGAGCCGCAGTGGGACGGTGATACAGCTTAATAGCCTCATTTTCGAAGCTCAGCACTACTGCTTCTCCTCCCGACCCCAGGACTGCCCTTTCATCCAGGTTTATTTTACGATTATTGATTACGACTTTCATGGTAGTACCCGTTCAACTGTAATACCGGTGGTATCGTCTATAAAAAGCTTTTGTTTAGCCCAGATATTAAGGCGGCGTTGCAGACTGCGCGGCCCGCCTAATTTCCAGGTCTCTTCAGACAATTCGGGCAAGAAGCCGTCAGTCCAGATTGCCAGCCGTTCAAGCTGCGCTGTTTGCAGGAGGATTAGATCGAAGCCCTTGCCGCTTGCCGGTTGCGCCTGTAACTGGCTACTTTCCAGCAGTCCATAAGCCAGGTAGTCAGGCGTATTCTGTTCGTCACGAACGTGTAGCTGATCGTTTACGATAATCAGGCCGTCTCCCGCTGCAAAAATAACGGTTTGCTCCTCACCTACAATGAGGCCTAAGACGGTAGCCAGCAAGTAATCTCTGGTAAAAGCCAGTAGACCTGCTGAGTCTTCCGTTTGCGGGGCGATTATCCGCTCACAAATGCCCTGAAGGAAGGTCAGAGCATTCTCGTAAAGCAAAACCGGGACTTCTTCAACCCTGCTCCCGGCCTCTAATAGCCGTTTAATTTCTTTCAGGAGGAACTCGGCCAGTAGCGCTGCGCCGACTTCGCTATGCTTTCCCTCGCTACAACCATCACAAACAATACCGGCTAAGTAGGGCTGGCTTGCTACCTGTAGCTCAGCATAGCCATACTTATCCTGGCAATTAGTTTGTCGCAATTGATGGTCGCGCCCGGGTACACTCCCCGCTCGCAGCGTAAAAGGATGCATAGTTCCTCATTTCTAGTGTATTTTTTACACTGTGTACTTTATACACTAGTTATAACACCCTTTTTCGAGTCTGTCAATAACTTTTTCGAGAAAGTATAAAAATTCAGAGGAGACATGTTTCGAAAAGCGCTAAACCATTACAGTTAGAGAAGTATCAATAACGTTGTTTTCGCACGGGATGTCTTGTGGACTTGATGGAAATAACAGGGCTTGTGGGTCGTGGTAAAGATATTGCACTTTGCCTGTAATCAGTATTAAGCTGGAACAGAAGGTCAGGTTTTGTGGTTTGGGAAGGATGGCTAACCAAATGCGGGCAAAATTTATTGATCTGATGGATACTTTGCGTACCAGTTTCTGGTTTCTACCGCTTATTATGGCACTTGGTTCAATCGGACTGTACTACATAACAATTAACTACGATAAGGAGAGCATCAGCAGGGGGCATTCCTTTGCCTGGCTATATACAGGTGGACCGGGAGACGCCAGCGTTTTACTCTCTGACCTGGCGGGAGCATCAATTACAGTTGCCGGAGTCACTTTCTCGCTCATGATTGCAGCTTTAACTATGGCTTCTTCCCAGTTTGGTCCTCGCCTGATTCGCAATTTTATGCGAGACTTGCTCAACCAGGTGGCGCTCGGTTTGTTTAGTGCCACTTTTATTTACTGCCTTTTAGTGCTACGTACGGTACAGGGTGAAGCTGATACTCCCTTTGTACCTTATCTCTCGATTTCCATCTGTATTCTCCTGGCGCTAGCCAGTCTTGTACTACTGATTTTATTCATTCATCATGTCTCGCTATCCATTCAGGTAGCCTATATTATTGCTAATGTCAGCCATGAGTTAGAAACCTCAATTAAACGTCTTTATCCTCAAATCAGGGGCAAGAATGTTTCTTTTGCTTCAGAGCTAGAAGCGGTAAGCTTACCCCCTGATTTTGAAGATTCAGCCCGCTCGGTGAATGCCAGGAGGGGAGGCTATATTCAGGTAATTGACCTGAGCGAGTTGTTAAATATTGCAATTAACCTTGATTTAGTAATACGTCTTGATTGCAAACCAGGGGATTTTATGGTAGCAGGGCGACCTTTGTTAAAGGTATGGCCAGGACACAGGTTGGATACTAAATTAGCAAAGCGTTTGGCTTCCGCCTTTATCCTGGGAAGGCAGCGAACTACCATGCAGGATGTAGAGTCAGACATAAACCAGCTTGTCGAGGTAGCTATCAGAGCGCTTTCTCCTGCGATCAATGATCCTTTTAGTGCCATGATGTGTATTGATCGGCTGGGGGAAGCCCTTATTCACCTGGCAAACAGACCTTTTCCTTCTCCTTATATTTTTGATAAAAGTGGAAAACTGCGAGTGATAACTCAGACAGAAACTTTTGAGCAGTATGTCAGTGCCGCATTTAATCAAATCAGGCAATATGGTGCTGTTAGTGTTTCGGTCACAATACGATTACTGGATATGATTGGTTTAGTAGCTTCTTGTTGTTGCACAGCTAATCAGCGTGAGAGTCTCAGGCGGCAGGTGGTTATGATTAAAAGAGCCAGCCAGAAGTTTATCTTCGAAGAATGGGACCGGGATAGTATCGAGGAACATTACCAAAAAACTTTGAAAAATCTCAGTATTTAAGCCCTGTTTTCTCTCTAAGGGAACAGCTTTGTGAGTAGTGAGAACCTGAATTTTTGGGACTAGGAATACTTCGAGTTCGTGAATAATAAAAAAGTTACCTTACGTAAGGTAACTTTTTTATTATTCACGAGTTTGTTCTGACTAGCTGGGAACGCCCTCTGTGGGAGGAGTTTCGGTACGATTTAACATACGGGCGACAAAAGGCAGAATACAGCTTACAAGCATGATCCCGGCCAGAATAAGCAAAGCATCCCGGTAAGCAAGGCTTGAAATCAGGATAGGCCCAACTATGGCCCCGGCGCTCCAGGCTGTCAGCATGGCTCCATAAATCGTTCCGGCGTTTTTCGGGCCGAAGAAGTCTGCCGCAAAGGCAGGCATTGTGCCGAAACCGCCACCATAACATAACCCGATCAGAGCCGCCGGGAGAAAGATCAGGGCAAAATTGCTGATCTGGGAAAGCAGCAAGAAGGCGAAAATCTGGATCACATAGATAGCCAAAAAGGTATAAGGGCGGCCAATGGCATCAGATAACCAGCCCCAGAAAAGACGGCCAACACCATTGAAGACAGAAATGGCGCTTACAAGCAGAGCAGCAGTCCCGGCGCTTACACCGGCGAAGTCCTGCGCCAGCGGCGAAGCAACCGAGATCAGGGCGGCCCCGGCAGTCACATTGAGCGCCAGGATCAGCCACAGAATGTACCACCTGGGAGAGCTTAAGGCTTCGCCCAGAGTATAATCGCGGGCAGCCCGGTTAGTTTTCTGCTGTGAAGAGGGAGTCCAACCTGCCGGGGCGTAATTAGCCGGGGCAACTTTCAGGAACTGGCTGGCCACCACTACTACTATCAGGTAGGCAATGCCCAGATATTTAAAAGTATCCATCAGGCCAACTGAACCAATCAGGGCGGTAGCAATCGGGCTGGTAACGAAAGCACCCAGGCCAAATCCGGCCACCGCTAACCCGGTAATGAAACCACGTTTATCCGGGAACCATTTAATTAGGACGGCCAGCGGTACGATATAACCCAGGCCTAACCCAATGCCGCCCAAAATACCATAGGTCAGATAAAGTATTACCAGGCTAGGGGCGAACCCGGCCAGAAATACCCCTAAACCATAAAGAATACCACCGATTGTACCAATGGTCCGAGGTCCGAAGCGAGAGTTCAGGTAACCACCAAATACAGCGGTAATACCCAGAGCTACAAGAGCAAGAGTAAAAGTTAAGTTTGCTTCCGGTTTTGAAACATTAAAATGCTTCATTACCGGACTTAGAAAGTTACTCCATCCATACACCGCACCTAAAGCGATTTGTAGAAAAAACCCCGCTACGGCTATTACCCAGCGGTTAGCTACAGCACTATTCCCGGTGGGAGCATTATCTCTAGCGTAAGAACTCATCAGTTTCTCTCCAATCTACTCCACGATTAATCAGAAATTTTCGCCAGGCAATTTAAATAAGTGTCAATAACAAAAACAAACCCTAAGAAAAGCCTTACTATAGCTTTACAGGTTGGATAAATGAACTGTTTAAACCAGTTATTTCTGATTATGCTCGTTGATTACGAGCAAGTAATATGCCAGAAACTATACATTTAATAGACCTCTTTTAATCAAAAGTTGAGTGAGTAAATTTACCAGGGAGGAAGTTAGAGATGTATAAAGAGGATTAAACAAGCAAAGCTTTTTGCTGAGGAGTGACAGGGGTGACAATATAGCCATCCCGGAGAGAGCCGAACACATGCACCCGCGCTTGGCCCCACCACCAGTAGTAAAAGGCCACATAAGCGCAAACTATCGCATCCAGTAGATCTTCATAACTTTTAAGAGATTCACCTCGTAGTTGGCGTGTCTCGCGTCCCAGGATTTCAGGCGGAATATAAAGAGGAGGTTCAGCCCGTGAAAGATCACTGAGATGCTGCTGGAAGGCGGCGAAAGCCGCAAAGCGGTCATTATCCTGTCCCCGGAGCTTACGCTTGTATTTGAGAGTAGTAGTCAATCCAAAAAGCACTACCATAGCAGAATGCGGGTAGCATTCAAAACAGCAGCGCACGCTGGCGCGGGCTTCTAAATAAGGATTCTGTTCAAAGTTTAATTCTTGGCGGAGGCAAGCCGCCAGCGTCTCACCGCGAATATCGCCGGGAGGTTGGCCATAGCGGCCTAATAAAGTACGGTTGGCAGGATGAGTTCCAGCCTGATAAGCTCGAAAGAGTCGTGAAAGCTCTAAATCGCCTGAACGTGCTCCGCTCTCGTTAGGTACTACGAGCGGGGCATCGATCGCCAGAAGAGCGGGTTGTGTATCTCCAGTAACATTATGGAGCCACGAAATAATAACATCATTACTGCCCAGGTTTGCCCGGCTATCAGCCAGTTCCGCTCTAGCATTCTCTTCACTCCAGATAAGTAATGCTCCCGCGGTGTTGTTTCGAGCGGACCATGCCAAGTCAAGACCGATAAAAAGAGGAGTACTCATTTTAGCGAGTCGGCAATTTTAATGATTTCTTCCCGGTTTATAGTCCCGGTCAGGAAGTAACGTGAAATGCCTTCCGACCAACTCAAGGATGATTGGGCCGAGCTGTAACTCAATAAAGCCTGTTGACCATGAGCGGTAACTACTTCCTGTTTGAAGATATTAGTCCCGATTGGCGATGGAGTGCTCTGGTCCTGCCAGACCGGGGCAGGGGGTGAGAAAGTAGTAGGAGACTCAGGAGTAGCCTGGATATTCAAGAAAAAGTTTAACCCTTCTCCACCTGAGTATTCAGCGATAATCGAAATAAGGCGGGGTGTGCCAAGTTCACCGGCGCTGAGTCTTTGTAACTTAAAACCGGGTGGCAAATAGACGGGTAAAAGAGCGTGGAAACCGTTAAAGTTACGAGCCTGTTCAGGGGTAATGGGCCGTAAGAAATTACTGGTATAGGGAGTGGGCAATACCAGGGGAGTATAGGTCGGTTCAGGCGTGGGCGTAGGCGCCGGAATAGGAGTAAAAGTAGGCGCGGTTGTAACCACTGAGACGGGCGTAGGTGTAGGCGGCACAACTATCAAAGTAGGTGTAGGAGTAGAAGGCATGGTAGGACTGGTGGTAAAAGTAGGAATTGGCGTGAGTAAATCTACAGCCTGGGCGTTGCCAGACAAAGTAGAGTCATCTGCGCCGCACGCTGACAGGCAAAGTTGGAATAATAGAAGTACGCCAATCAAGAGCATGCGGCGCATAGTCTGCTTAACCTTTCACGCCACCCTAATCCAGCCAACTGTTTAACTGGTTACGAAAAGAGCGCATCTTCTCTCCCAGTTGCGAATTCATTTCACCCATGTAATGCCCACAACTGACACAAAAAACGGCGATTTCTCCCGGTTCTTCGTTGTCATCGTAGACGTAAGGGTCTTCTTCTTCATCATAGGGATAAAGTGGCTCAGACTGAATGTTGGTGCTACCACAGTTCGGGCAGCGACCGGACATTTTTTGTTTTTCAACATTGGATTTAATGGCCATAATCGCACACCTCCACTAAAAGCGTAGTTTAATTGCTACCCTCTGATTCTATTATAGCCCATTTTTCCACCAGATTCACTAAAATAGCTTTTCTGAAAACTATTCAATGTAAATTACACCCGTGTCACACGTTCGACCCCTCG
>DATAKM010000097.1:0-21743 GCA_036261665.1 Chloroflexia bacterium | reverse complement strand
TGCAAGAGTTGGACAACGGCAGGGCTGGCCGTGGGGAGGGGTGGTTTTGGACCGGGCAACTTCAACTCCTTGGTTTAAGGTTAAAAAGTTGCTCCTACCTTACCACAACCCTCGGCTTATTTCAAAAACCCTGTACTAGTTGTTTACACCGTCTACCTTAGAATGAAGTAAAAAAGCAGCAAATGACCAACAAACCTTTTAGCAAAAAGCTTCTGTTTACGTGTTTTATTTTAGGGCTAATAGCCGGTAGCCTGGCAGCCTGTAGCGATAATAACACCACTCTCGCGCCAACCACCTCCCTTTCAAATACTCCGGGCCTGACACCGGGCGTAAGCTCTAGCAGTAATAACTCCGGCCAAAAGTCAGTAAGTGCTCTCGATGAGACGAGTAAACAACTTACCGCCAGCGTTGCAACCGTCACTATTGTTCCAGTCAAGCCACTTGTTCAGCCGAAGATAGCCCGTACCACCGAAGACTCGCGCCGAACGATCCAGTTTACCGAACAGCCCGACCTTAAAGACGGCCATCCTACTCTGCTCTGGTTTGACGCGGCCAGTTGCCCTGTGTGCGCCCAGATGCAACCTGTCATAAACGGGTTAAAAGAACAGTACCAGGCTAAAATCAAATTCGCCGATCTTGATTTTTACGATAGCAAGAACCGGGGCCTTGTAATGCAGTATCGCCTGATAAGCCATCCCACTTTTATACTGCTGGACGGTCAGGGAAAACTGCTCAAACGATGGGTCGGCCTGACTAAAAAAGAGGATCTTGAAACCTCCTTTAAAGAGCTTGTAGCAAAATAACTTAGTTCTGTTCTCCCTGTAAGAAAAGGACTTTTGCTCCGATAGTTTTGTTTGAAAAACTTACATCAGCACCACTTCAAATCAAGAGGCGACTTTATTAAGTATGGACATGAATTTACTGCGTTTCAGGCTCTTAATCTTAGCTTAAAAGATATCTTGAGATAGAAACAAAATAAGTGGGCCGGGCTAAACCTGACTCTTTTTTTTACCACTGATATAACCTGTACAATTTATCTAAAAAACACAAACAGCGGTAACGTAATAGCAGAGTTTTGATTTAACCGTTAAGGAGAGAGAAAATTGGCAGAACTGACCCGCCAGGAAATTGAAAGGCGATTGGCTAGAGGTGAAACTAAACTTGATTTAAGCAAGAAAGATCTCTCCGGGCTAGATTTGTCCGATTTGGATCTCAGTGAGGCCAATCTGACTGGCGCTAATTTAAGTAAGGCTATTCTCAACCACGCTAACCTGTCAGGTGCGGACCTGACATCTACTAATCTAAAAGATGCCAGTCTTGATGGGGCTAATTTGAATGAAGCCTACCTGGATGGCACCGAACTGGCAGGCGTTGATTTACGAAGTGCCAGCTTTAAGGAAACAGAAATGGCCTATGCTGAGTTTAACGGCGCTATTATATCCGGTGCTAATTTTAGCCAGGCCGGTTTTAGCAAGGGAGATCTAAGCGACCTTAACATGAGTTATACCATTTTACAGGAAGCTAATTTTCAAAAATGCTGGATGTCCGGTGTTAATTTGCATGGGGCGGACTTGAGCAGAGCTATTCTGTTCAGAGCTGACCTTTCCCAGGCTAATTTACAGAATGCCGTACTCTGTGAAGCTAATTTATGCGATTGTAACTTGAAGGAAGCCAACCTATCAGGGGCAGATTTAACCGAAGCTACTTTCGATGATGCAATCTATGACGCACTGACCGTATGGCCGGAAGGCTTTGATCCTGAAGCGGCAGGTGCGGTTGAAGAATTAACTCAGGCTGAATTAGAATCGGCCTTGACTGTAAGGCCAAAGCGAAGGAACCAAGCGAGTCAGGATGTACGGGTTTTAGCAGAGTATGGCGCATTTACCGTTGCCTTTAACCGAACAGGAACTTTACTGGCTACCGGCTGGGGAGACGCAATTATAAGGCTGTGGGAGGTAGAAACAGGCAATTTAGTCCAGGCTTTGCAAGAGCATACTAATGCCGTCTGTTCGTTAGACTTCAGTCCTGATGGACATTTTCTGGCCAGCGCTAGCAGGGATACCACTGTCCGTACATGGAATATCGAAACGGCTGAACGAATACAAACTCTGCTACTCAATGAAACATTCTACCCTGGTAGGCTGTCCGCTTATCCCAACTTTCCAACGGTAACTTTTAGCCCGGATGGACGCTATATCGCATACAGCGGGTCGGGGACGACGATTGAGGTCCGTGAGGTTACAACCTGGAAGCTGGTTTTAGCTATCAGAGCTGATTTTGATAACTATGCTCCGATAGTTTACAGTCCTGATGGAAGCCTGATAGCCAGCACCGGCTACAGCGCATCGGGTGGGGTAGTGCGACTCTGGGATACTACCACCGGCGAACGGCTTAACAATCTGGCCCCTTGCGGAAAAATGCTAAACGCGCTCGCTTTTAGCCCGGAGGGTGATAAGGTAGTTTGTGGTGGTTATGACAAAAAGATTTATATTTTGGATGTAGCCAGCGGTGAACTGATTAAGACCTTCAAAGCTAAAACGGGCTGGATTATAGCAGTAGCCTTTAGTCCAGATGGTAAATTAGTAGCGGCAGGAGTCCAGAACGAAGAACCGTATGTAGGCTCTGTTCAAATTTGGGAAGTTCAAACCGGAAAATTATTAAGGACTTATAACGGATCTAAACCTTCAGCTATCAATGCTATAGCTTACAGCCCTGATGGACAGTACCTGGCCTGCGCTTTCGGTGCTGAAATTTTATTATGGAAGGTGGCTTGAGTAACTATTATTTTTAACTTTAACAGTAACATTTAGATAAGTTTTTCCAAAGCTACATAAATAAACCGGCTCTGAACGAGCCGGTTTATTTATGTAAAGTTTCAGTTAATCTTCGACTAAAGCCCACTGTTGCATAGCGCTGGCGTAGAGATCCCCGCCGTGACAGTCATTGATGACAATAGCCGGGAACCGCTCTACCGTCAGCTTGAAAACCGCTTCCGGTCCGAGGTCAGGATAGGCCACTACTTCGGCTTGCTTGATACAACGTGAGAGCAGGATACCCAGACCACCGACTGCCCCAAAGTAAACCGCAGTATAGTCGTGGAGAGCTTTTTTAACCGTCTCGTTGCGCTTGCCTTTGCCGATCATGCCTTTCAAGCCAAGGGCAATCAACTCAGGGGCGAAGGGGTCCATGCGACTGGCGGTGGTAGGCCCGGCAGAGCCAATAACCGCGCCTGGTTTTGCCGGGCTGGGACCAACGTAATAAAGCATCTGACCCCTTAAATCAACAGGCAGTTCCTCGCCACGTTCGAGAGCCTGGTGAAAACGCTGGTGAGCGGCGTCCCGACCGGTGTACATCACGCCGCTAATCTCAACCATATCGCCCGAATGCAGGCTGCGGATGGTTTCATCGTCCAGGGGGAGTTGAATTTGCCTTACTTCCTGGTTTGGGTTCTCGCTCATAACACGACCTCCTGGTGCCGCACAGCATGGCACTGTAGATTGACCGCGACCGGTAAAGAAGCGATGTGGGTAGGCGCACGCTCAATGTGACAGGCCAGAGCGGTAGTACGTCCGCCGTAGCCCTGCGGCCCAATCCCGGTAGCATTTACAAGCTCTAACAACTCCTGTTCCAGGGCCGCCACCTGGGGATCAGTATGCGGTTCGCCAACATGCCGCAGGCTGGCCTCTTTGGCCAGTTGCAGGGCGCGGTCTGCCGTGCCGCCCACCCCTACACAAACCACCATCGGCGGGCAGGCATTCGGCCCGGCGGCTTTAACCGTTTCAACCACAAAAGCTTTAAGAGCAGGCAAACCCTGTCCGGGAGTAAGCATAGCCAGTTTGGTGCAGTTCTCGCTACCTGCACCTTTAACCAGCACCTGCAAAGTCAGGTGGTCGCCGGGTACGATTTTAGTATGGATAACCGCCGGGCTGTTATCGCCAGTGTTCTCGCGATTGAAGAGAGGATCTTTAACAATTGAGGGTCGCAGATAGCCGGCCTTATAACCCTTCGCTACCCCGGCGTTAATAGCTTCGACCAGATCGCCGCCTACCAGGTGCACGTCCTGACCGACATTGGCAAATATCAGGACAAAACCGGTATCCTGGCAGGTAGCCATCTGCACAGTCCGGGCAGCCTGCTGGTTTTCATCGAGCAGGGCCAGTACTCGCTTGCCCTGGGCTGAGACTTCCTTTTCACGAGCCTGGCGGAGAGCTGTCACAAAATCTTCTGGCAGCTCAAAATTAGCTTTCTGGCACAGTTCCGCGACTGCTTCACGTACCTGGCCAACATCAATAGTGCGCATGGTGCTTCCTTGTAGCCTCTTTCTTTTAATCTCCCGATTCATTCAAGTCTTATGTCAGCTTGAAAAGTGCTGAACCGGCAGGAGCAAATAAATTTTTGGTTCAATTTACTTTTATCTTAACACTGAAAAAAGGCTCCGACAATCAGTCGAGAGCCTCTATAAGAAGGAATAATTAAATTATTCACAAAACACAAAATTACATATGCTGTTAAGCGGTTGTCAGGATAAAGGGGTCGCCATCAGTAACGGCTATGCTGTGCTCGAACTGAGCCGAAAGCTTACCGTCTTTGGTGGATACTGTCCACTTATCCGGCTTAACATAGACTTCCGGGCTACCCACTGTTACCAGGGGTTCGCAGGCCAGGCAAAGACCTTTCCGCAGGGCCATTCCCCGGACAGGTTGGCGGCGATTGGGCAGGTGGGGGTCTTCGTGGACTTTGCGACCAATACCATGTCCACCGTAGTCCTTCAGGATACCGAAGCCGTTCTTATTAACATGATCGTTGACAGCGGCTGATATATCATAAAGATGATTGCCAATCCGCATTTGATCAATTCCGATCATCAACGCTTCCCGCGTGACGCGCAGCAATTTTTGAGCTTCATCCGAAATCTTACCGACGCCGAAGGTCGCCGCGCAATCGGCGTTCCAGCCTTTGTAAGTAGCGCCAACATCATAAGTAATAATATCGCCTTCTTTAAGCGCTCGTTTGCTGGGAATGCCATGAACTACTTCATCATTGAGCGAGATACAAATGTTGCGGGGAAAATCGTATAATTTATAAAAAGCAGGCGTACAATCATTCGAGCGAATAAAATCACCGGCAATTTCATCAAGTTCAAGTGTGGTAATGCCGGGCCGCGTATTTTTTTCCAGTTCTTCTAATAAACGCCCAAGCACCTGTCCTGCCTGGCGCATTAACTCGATTTCACCTTTTGTTTTGCAGCTAACCATTTTAGCAGCACCTTTCCTTTAACTACTTAACTAGTTGCGTATGTCACTATAACTCACTCCCTTTAGACTGTCAAGCACTTCGGCTTTTGGAATTCATGCAGGCTTTTTAAGTCATAGCTCCCGCTATGATTAGCTGTTGACGTAGTTAAGTAGTTGATATTAAAATAGAGGGCAGGAGGACTTGTTATGACCATTGTCAATCGGATCGGGGAAGCCGCCCGTCTCCAGGACTTGAATATCAAAAACTTTGCCGAAAGAGCCGGACTTGCCTATAACACGGCCCACGATCTTTACACAGGTCGAGTAAGCCGGATTGGATTGGACGTGCTGGACAAAGTTTGCCGGGTATTGAAAATGCAACCGGGTGAACTGCTGGTGTGGGTTGACGACGATCCTCCCCAAAATTAGCTTTTAGCTTTTTCTATACATTGGGTTTTATTACTTCTGCCTTTCTGCCTGGCTTCAACGCGCAATTTTTTAGAAGTATCCAAATTGTGATAAGATAAAATCAGCATCTATAGCGAGTAACAGACCTTCCAGTATAAGGAGAAATCAGCATGAGCGAGACAACGCCGACCGCTCCCGATTTAAATGATCGCCGCACTCGTCTGAAGTATAAAATGGCAGAAGCCCGCCAGGAACTAGTTAGTACTTTACAGGCTTTAACTCCAGAGCAATTAAGCCTGCCCACCCGCAACGAGGGCTGGAACGTAGGCCAGGTAGCCGCTCATATTTGCGCGGCTGAAGGCGGTATGGAACCAATCGCCCATCGCATCCTCAGCCAGGAACCAAATCAGCGAGAGAATGCCGCCAGCTTTGACCTCAATCGCTTTAATAACGGCATGATCAAACGCCGGGTGGATAAGACTATTCCCGAACTGATCGAAGAACTGAATACCAGCCGAGCCAGAATGCTTGAGATTATCGACCGGGTTAGCGATGAGGAACTTGACCTACCGGGCTACCATCCCGCTGCCGGAGATATTACGCTCTACGGTCTTTTTGTAGTGATATACCGCCACGAACGCGACCATGCCGAAGATATAAGGAAAGCGGTGGAAGCGGGAACGGCCACCAGCGTTTAATTGAACAGTTTGAGCCAGAGAAACAAGCCCTGCCATGCCAGCAAGCCATACTAAACTGAAACCAGCCACTAAGAACAGCGCTAACCGGCCTATGAAAACCTTTTTCGCTTTCTGGGGTGGATCGCTCGGTTTCGTGATAGGCGCAACCATAGCTGCTTTTATCGGGAAATGGCTGGGCTGGTGGCCGCCCAGCGAAGCTTATCTCAGAAAGCAGGCCCGCAAGGATGTTTAAAAGCTACCGGCGTGGTTTTGGCTGGGGTCTGTTGCTGGGCTTTCTCTGGCTCTTTTGGATCTACCGGCGCGCGCAACAATTCCCCGGTGACCCGGCCCTCAACCGTTATTACGCCTGGATTCGTAACCTTTCACCTGAGAACGATGCCACGTAAATTACCAGCCCACCCGCATCTCAGAGCCTATTACTCAAAGCCACCTATTGGACGATGGCTCTACTTCTGGTTCGGGTTTCTGCTCGAAACCCTCACTAAACGCAGGTTGGCACGACTGGTAAAATTGCGCCTGGGAAAAACACCTTTAAGTCCACCACAAGGGCTGGAAAAGCTACCTGCTACCGGTACTTTCGTGCTGGCCGCCAATCACTTTAGCGGCTGGCCCGTAATAGATGTTATTCCGGCTATTCTGACAGCCGCCAACCGGCAGCGCCCGGACCTGGCAGACGACTATCTCATAATCGTAGGCAGGCGCGAACCTCGCCGGTCTAATCCTCCTCTTCCTGCTCGTCTTTCTCGAAAAGTGATCAATTTTGCTTTTGCGCGCTGGTCTAAAAATGTAATCCGCCTGCCGCTGGACAACAGGCAAGTTTCGATCAAATTCTTGCGAGAGTGGCGGACAAGAGTTCAGAAGCAACCTGTGCTGGTCTTTCCTGAAGGCAAGGCCCGGCTGGAATTTGGCCCGGTCAGAGCGGGAGTAGGCCGCTGGTTTAGCAATTTAGATGTCCCGGTAGTACCGGTAGGGATATGGTGGCATGAAAACACCTGGCACGTGCGAATAGGTCCGGCTATAGAATGGTCCAGTCGTAATGAACTGCACGATTTCCAGTTAGGGCTGGCTATCGCAAACCTGTTACCGCCTGAACTGGCTACCCGCTGGCAAAAGGCTCTTAATGAGTGGAGAGCGACCCACCAGTAACTTCAGAGCGCCTGCTACATTTTAGTAAATAGAGGATTAGTAAACAGAAGAACAATTAAATACGAGCTGGAAAGAGGCTGAAATGCCAAAGCATAAGCTACTACCTCAATTTGTCAGAGCGATTTCTACTCTCCTTTTGGTGCTTACTTTAAGTTTAACTGTTTTTACCGGCACCCCTGCTGTTACACAGGCTGCCAGCAGTGACTTAACCCAACCGCTGAACCAGTTAAATCAATGCGGCAGCGGGGAAGGCACTACTTTCACCCTGGCGGCAGTCGGCGATATTCTGCTGCATATGTATATTCAAAACATCGCCGAGCAAAGGGGATATGACTACTTGTTCGACCAGGTGCGGCCCTTCCTTACAGCGGCAGACCTGACCTACGCTAACTTTGAGGGCAATGCCAATCCCTCTGCGCCGCGCTCGGAATATCCGCAGTTCAACTACAACCCGACCCTGGCAGGGGCGCTTAAAAAGGCGGGAGTAGATGTGGTTTCAACCGCTAACAATCACGCCATTGACACCGGACCCGCTGGGGTAGATGCCACCCTGGACACCCTGGACCAAGCAGGGTTATTACACCACGGCACCACCCGCCGCAATCAAACCAGACAGGCCTACCTGCCGCTTACCTTTACGGCAAACAACGGCGAAACGGTAAAGGCCGCTTTTCTCTCTTATACCTTTAGCACCAATGGCATTCCCGACCCTTACGGGCAGGTCAATATGCTCTGGAACGGGCGCGGGCAGGTTGCGCAACCCGTGCTGGATGCCATTAGAAAGGCCAAACAGGAAACTGACCTGGTAATTGTGGCGGTACATTGGGGCGAAGAATACCAGTTAAGCCCCAATGCCCAGCAACGCCAGGGCGCGCAGACCCTGGCCGATGCCGGGGCAGACATCATCCTGGGCGACCACCCCCATACTCTTCAACCGGCAGAGTGGTTAGAGAGTAACGGCAGGCAAAGCCTCGTAATTTACAGCCTGGGAAACTTTGTAGCAGCCCAGCAGGCTTTTCAGGCGCAGTCTTTCACCCAGACCAGCCTGATTTATTATGTGGGGTTTACAAAACTGCCTAATGGTAAGGTAGTGGTAAACGGCTATCGCTACTTGCCGGTTTATATCGAGTACGACCTGCGGCCTGTGCCTTTATTACCTTCGTCCGATCCGACTGCCTACCGCCATGTCCTGGATGAAATGCGAGATCCGAACGGAGCGCATGTCATCAGCCCGGTAGCCGGAAAGAGCGGGCCGCAGGGCATAAAAGTCTGTAATTCGGGCAGTTTCCGAGAAACAGGGCAGGTAATAGCCGGTGACTTTTATGATTATTTCTATACGCTTGGTTCTAACGCCAGCAGAGTGGAGTTACCGGTAGCCGTGGCAATCGTAGGTTATCCGATTGCGCCGGTAGTTGAAGAACTGGCAGGTGATTGTACCCATACCACCAGAGTGCTCTATACGGAACGGCAGCGCCTTGAGTTGCAACCAGAAGCTAACTGGCCCTTCCGGGTAGTGGGTACGCAGCTTGGCACAGAGGTCTACAAAATCAAGTATGGCGTGCAAAATGTGGAGCGCCGTACCAATATAGGGGGAGGCGCCATAGCCAATGAGCGGTTCCGTACTTTCTACCAGCGTTATGGCGGGTTAACAGTCTTTGGCTATCCTATCAGCGGTTTGCTACAGGAAACCGACCGGGATACCGGCAAAACCAAAATGGTGCAGTACTTCGAGCGCGCCCGCTTTGAATATACCCCCGGTGAGCCGGAAAATGCCAATCCGCTTTATAAAGTACAACTCGGTTTACTGGGCAGAGAATATCCCGGTATCGCCGCGCAATGCAGTAGCGCTAAAAGTGCTTTGCCGTTTCCCGGCGAGCATGTGATGGCGAACTAAAGCTTATACTAAAAAGAAGCCTTCATGGTTATAGGTGACGGCTTCTTTTTTATCAAACCTCTGATTATTAACTGGCGCTAAGTCTTATTATAGTTTCCCCACTGTCGGCGGTACCACCCGGTCCATTCCTGTTCAGGGTTAGCGCAAGAATCTGTACCTGCTGATTGCCTTTGAGGTAGTAGGCTACCCGGAAATTTCCCAGCGAGGTATTACCGTTCGCATTGTCCGCACCTGCGCCCCCGGCCCGGCCCGGCGAAAACCCTTTGTCTTTCAAGGATTTATCGTAAAATTGCAAGATTTTATCCTGGCTATCGCGGGAGATGTAAAAAGCACGTTCCGCTCCTACCGGGCGATAACCGGCCTGATTCAGGTCTAACTCAGCCAGGGTAAAGAAGTTATTCCAATCCGGGCTAGCTTCTACACTACGGGCGCAAGGATAACCATCTACGGGCCCCAGAGCAGGAGGATTGGAGCAATTTACCGTTGAGACGGTGGGGGTAGCTTTTGGGGCGACCGGAGTAATACCTATAATGGTAGGAAGTGGTGTTTTGGCCGCTTCTACTAACTGCTCAGGAGTAAGCTCTTTCTGGTTATTGGCCAGGAAAACGAAGAAGCCAAAGATAAGCAACGGAATAACCAGCATGCCAATCAGGGCTACCACTCCCAATAAAATTAACCCCCGGTTGCTTTTGCGTTCTTTGTAAACCGGCTCGGCAAAATCTGAAGCCGGTGAAGAGGATAAGGCAGCCCGGTAGGAGGGTGCTGAGCGGTTAGATTGAGCGGGCCGGATTGGTTTACTGGCAGGCTCTTCAAGTAAGTCCGGTAAGAGGTCAGACAGGGAAACATCCCTGGGGGGTTCCCCATTATTTTGACCAGTGGTGGGACGAAATCTATTTGGCTCCGGCATTACCTGATACTCCCCCTGTATCTCATGCTAAATTGGGCATTTCTTCGTTGGCTACTTAGTAATTATAACATTGCAGTAGGCGACTGCCGATAGCCTTTAACTCTTATTTTGAGACTTGAAGCCTGGAGAGTTAAAAAGATACCTGCGCCCTTTCCATTCGGTCCCATTGCGACTCCACCTGGCTGAATTAATCCCGATGGCAGTCATGTATATGATCGAGACCGGGTGCAGGAAAATATCCAGCGGATGGAAGCTGAAGCGCAAACAGAGCAAAAGGCGTTGAATCAGGCCGAGAGCAATTTGAGCCAGGGGAAACCAGAGCCATTCCGCAACCGGCGGTTGTCTGATTAAAAAGCCAAGAAGCAACCAGAAATAAGGAAAAACAAAGGCTAGCAGGTTTAACAGCAGAAAAAGCACCATCCAGCCAAGCTCGAAATTGAAGAAAGCAAAAAAGTTTTTGCTAAAACCGCGCCAGACATCGGTGCTGCTGCGGTACATCCGGCAACTGACGGTATCCCTGCCGTCCAGCAGTAGCGATTTAAAGCCAGCCTGCTTCATGCGCCTGCCCAGCACCACATCTTCCAGTACCACATCTTTGACCGCCTGGTGGCCTCCAATAAGCTGGTAGGTTTCACTATTGAAAAGCATGAACTGACCGTTGGCGGCACTATAGGCCGGGTTAGGATTGCGTGCAACCAGCCAGGTTGGCAGTAGCCCGTAGACAAAACCCTGCACTAAAGGTACTACCAGGCGTTCTGCCATAGAAACGGTCTGTTGCAAAGGGAAGAGGGAGAGGAAATAAGCATCCTCCCGGTACAGCGCCGCTACAGCGCTACTCACCGAATTTACGTTATGTGAAGTATCAGCGTCGGTAAAAAGCAGAAATTGACCCTGTGCGGCCTGGGCAAGCTGGTAACAGGCAAAGTTCTTTCCGAGCCAGCCTTCAGGTAACTCCTCCCCTTTAATAAGGCGAAGGCGCTTCTCAGGGTCTTCCGACTGATGAGCGAGCATTTCGACAATCGAAGCGGTGGCATCTTCGGAGTGGTCATCCAGCACCAGCAGCTCATAATTGCGGTAATCCTGGTTTAGAAGAGAACGAATACAACGGGCAATATTGCTGGCTTCATTACGAGCTGGAACCAGGATAGACACCAGGGGAGCTTCTGCTGTAAAACGTTGTTGGAAACCATAATCTGCAACGGAGTTTAGAGTGAAGAAGTTGAGCAGCGTCATCACGACCAAAAAGGCCGGAAATAAGGTTATTAGGAATTGAAAAATTAATAAAAGTGACAGTTAGATATACCCTTTCTGCATCACGATAATGGCGGAAAAATCTAAAATCCAAAAATACCTCTTTTAGCTCTACACTTTCCACGCCACTTTCGGTGGCAAGCCATTTTAACACAAATCCAGCTTTAAACAAAAACGCCGCGCAGGAGGTACAAATTTACCTCGCGCGACGTTTTAGGAATTTGGACTTCAATTAAATACAGGTAAAAGCTTTTAGAACTCGCGTACCTTCGGAAACCTGACAACAGTTGTAACCAGAACCAGTAGGAAAGCAACTCCATTAATCATAATTGCGGCAGGTGCTCCCAGGCCTTGCGCTACCGTGCCGCTGATAAGATTACCGACCGGCATCAAACCCATTGTACAAATAGTCCAGACACTGACTATCCGCCCGCGCATCTCATCCGGTACACTGGTTTGTACAAGAGTATTCAAAGTGGAATTTGCCATTACCATGGAAGCACCACACAAAGCTAAAACCAGCAGGCTTAAGACAATTTCGCGGGAGAGAGCCAGGCCGAAAAGGGCTATCAGCAGGGATAGAGTACTACCACTGAAAAAACGGCTGTGGCGCTTTAACCTGCTGCTGGCGTTTGCCACTATCAAAGAACCAAAAAGGGCGCCCACGCCAACAGCGGACAGCAGTAGACCATAATCGCCTGCCCCGGAATGAAAGACATCGCGAGCAAAAACCGGCAGGAGGGTCAGGTAGGGGAAAATAAAGAGATTAAAAGCAATCGTAATAAGAATTAATCCCGCTATGTCACTATGAGTTTTGATGTAGCCCAGGCTTTCTTTTATCTCCAGCAGTGCGGAGCGTTTTCCAGGGCGGGGAGAGGCAGGCGGTAACTTAACCAGCATCAGAGCCACGATCACTGCCATAAAGCTAAGCGAATTAAAGAAGAAACAGGCGGCCACCCCTACTACGCTGACCAGTACCCCGGCAATGCTGGGGCCGATAATGCGGGTCAGGTTGAATTGCAGCGAATTCATGGCTATAGCATTCATCAAATCGTCTTTCCCCACCAGGTCCACGATTATAGTCTGGTAAGCCGGGGAATTAAAAGCCTGCACAATACCTACGCCAAGAGCTATTGCCAGCACTATCCAGATATTAATAATATTAAAAAAAGTGAGAATAGCCATAAACATTACCAGCAACGCCATAATATTTTGCGTTACCAGCAAGACAGTGCGGCGGGAGTTACGGTCAGCTACAACACCACCGTATAGACTGAGAAAGAGAACCGGGGAGTTTCCAATAAAGCTGACCAGGCCCAGCATGAACGGAGAATTGGTCAGAGAAATAACTAACCAGTTCTGGCCTACTGTTTGCATCCAGTTTCCCAGGTTAGAAACAGCCCCGCCGGTCCAGAATATTCGATAATTGCGATAGCGGAAAGCGCTAAAGGTGCTACCCGGCCTGATACGTGATTTCTTTTCGATGGGAATTTCATTAGGTCTGCTAATTTGAGTTTCTTTGATAGAAAGGCTGCTATCTGGCGGACGCTCAAAGCCGTGTCGCCCTGCGTAGACGCTTCCGGCAGCGCCTTCAAAGTCAGGGCTTGAATTCTCTTGTCTCATTTAGTTACCTCATATTTTGTAATACCAACAAACGAGCCTACCCGGTCCTTGCGGCCGGGTGATTATGACTTCTATGTTAAGCAAAGGTTGCACCACAGGTGAGTGGGGAGTATAGAAGCATTTAACAGTTTTTACTTAATTACAATTTTAACATTTTTCTTTAGCTCGTAAAACCGTCAAAAGGCCTACTTTTTATACTAAATTTATAAAATATAAAAAGCAGTTATATGACTGCCTTTTCCTGATGAGCTATTTATTATATGTTTATATTATGTAAAGTTTATTTTAGGCTTGTGTGATTCTATAATTACGGCAAGATTAGTTTAAACGGGTTGCGAATGTAATATAAGCGATGAAGGCCGGTACAAAGGCCATACAAACTACAATCGCGCTTCCCAGTTGAAAAAACCGTAAAAAGCCTATCCCATCTTCTTCCATCTGCTGAAAGCCGATGCCAATACCCTGCGCGGCTAACACCAGCATCACTACGGCTAACACGCCAAGAGCGATTACGAGACCCCAATCGGCCAGGGGCGCATTACTGAAAAAAGTGGTGAGCAAGCCTGCCAGCACCAGTAACCCACCGATACCCAGCAGGCCCCGGTTGACTCGCCGCATCGCTGAAGTCATTTCAGGGGTATGGTCAAGACGGTAAATGTAAAAAATTAAAAAGCCCAGACCGGCTATCACCAGCAAAGCTACAAAAAGCAAAAAGAGGTAGTCCATAATTTTCGCTTCAGGCAGTATTTTCGTTTATCGGTTGATTGTTAGATAGCTGTTAAATCGATGATTTCTAACTAAATCTACCATTTAGTAAAACCGGCGTCAAGAATCAAGATTTGCGGTGAGCTGTTTCCCAATCCGATTTGAGCATGCCAAAGTAATAAGTATCGCGCCGGACTCCGGTATTGTGATCAATTAGTTCACCTCTCAGGCAACCTTCTTTTAACATCCCGGCTTTTTCGGCTACGCGAGCACTGGCGATATTGCGAGTATCACAGCGCCAGAAAAGCCTTTCCCAGGGCCACTCGGTAAATCCCCATTCCAGCATGGCTTTCAGGACTCGTGTACCTAACCCTGACCCGGCCTGGTCCGCCCGTATCCACATACCTATCTCACCAGACTTATCCGATAATGATCTATTCCGCAGATGAAAGCCGGTTCCACCCAGCAAACTTTTGCCATCGGGCGAAACCACAGCCAGGGTAAAATCCTGGTTCAAGAGGTAACGAGCGCAGGCTTTACGGCAAAAATCTACAGACTCTTCCAGAGGTGTATCCGGTTTAGCCCAGGGCATGAAAGTACGTAGATGTTCATAAGAACTATTAATCGCCTGATTAATTAGTGGACCATCTTCGGGGCGGTAAGAACGTAGCACAAATTCACCTGCCTGATAATTATCTGGCGCAATAAAATTCTCCACGGGAAGCTCCTTATTTCAAAAGAGGTTAAGTTTGTACCGGGTCATTGTTGAAGTAAGTTAAGCCGGAACACTCTTGCGATAAACATGAAAAACAGAGAGTGTCCCGGCATTTATTCTGGTGTCTTGTAAGTATAAATTGGTATCAACCCGTACCGGCAGGCAGCACATAATTTACGACCCGGATAAACCAGGTGTAAGAACCGGCGGAAATAAAGTAAATTGCCAGCAGCGCAATCAAGCCTTGCACTCCCCATAACGCAGGAAGCAACCACGATGGGCGAGCTTTAGAAATAGCTTCCTCAGAATGTAAGTAATCTTTTTCCTTTATCCATTCCAGTAAGAGCGACAAAGCCAATCCGCACCCCAGCGCAATCAGGGGAGTGGCAAAAATCATGTGCTTATGCAGCAAGTTTACTTTTGTAGCAACCAGGCTGAAAACCAGGAAAGTACCCAGCCAGGCCAGCAACATAAGCAAGAAAGGATGCGGAATTTCGCTTGAAACTTCTGCTTCAAAAGCTCGTTCAGCAACAGAATTTGTTAAACGAGAGGCTCTCCACCGGGCATAAATCAGATAAGCCAGGGCTACCAGCAATATCACAAACGGAAAGAGATGGAAGTGAGCCATCAATTCAGCCCGGAAGCCTTTAAGCGTCTCGCTCCCCGCGCCTACCTTCTGGCCTTGCTCGACCTTACTGGCTACGGCAGGTAAGGTTTGAGTCAGGAGCGGGATGACATAAAAGCCATAGTAAATGCCAAAAGAGAGAGCTACCCCGATAACCCCGGTCAAAGTGAGTGGTCGCCAGAGGTAGCGGGAGTTTCTGCCCCATAGAATTACCAACGCTACCAGCAACCCCATAAAACCCAGCAGCATTAACATGGTCGCAGTATGCGCCAGCATAGCCAGGCCCATTACTACACCCGCGCCTGTTACTGCTTTCCAGCTTACCGGCATGGGTTTTTGCCCTCGCTGCGCAAACCAGCTTGAGAGTAGCGCAAAGAAAAGCAGGGTTAGCCAGCTAGCCTGCATAGTTGGATAGCCGCCATCCGAAGGCATCAGGAAACTCAGCGGGAAGAAGACCATCAAGCAACTACCGAGAAGCCCGGCAATGTTTCCAAATTTGCCCAACCCCTGTCTTGCAATTATGTAAAGTAGAAAAAGCGCGGTGCAGTCCCACCATAGAGCATAAAGATTGGTCCAGTATAGAAAAGCTTTTTCATCGTTATGGAACAGCCCGGCCAGCGGAAAATCGGTAATATAGAAAAGCGGTGAATAAGGAATTGCCGCCGCTACTTCCCATTGACCCAGCGCGACCGAACGGACCTCGCCACCATCGCTACCGATAGAACTGTAAGTGTTCATATTATAGTAGCGAGTGAAAATCAGGCTCGGCTGATTGAAGAGCGCATAGGTTTCATGGATTCGAAAGCCGTGATCCAGCGTCTGGAAAGAAGGGTGATTGATACCGGTGGCCCGGATAGAAAAAGCCAGCAGGAAAATCAGGCCTAGCCAGCGGGCCTGCACCGGGCCAAAAGCAAAGCCTTTTCTATTTAGCCACCAGTCTACAAAACGCAGCCCGGTAGCCATAAAGACATAGGCTACTACCAGGCTTACCAGCAACACGGGAGCGGTAAGCCCCATTAAAGGCCGGTTGATTGCCAGACCAACAACCAGCAAAACGTCAACACCCAGCATTAACAGCACGGATAGGCGTGAACTCCATCCGGCCCTGGAAGCAGCTAAAGCTATAACTACCAGCGAGACAAAAAGAGCCACCAGGGTTCCCCAGGCAGGGATAGTAAACCGCCCGCTGTCAAAGAAACCGCTGGCCTGAATCTGAATCTGGCTGACTACTACCCCAAAGGGACGCGAGTCTCCTTTTGCCAGGTAAGGGTCCATAATCATCCAGATATCCATATCGCCGCTGCTGGCGCTGAAAATGGAACGCTTCGGCGGGGAATTACTTACTTCATAGAACTTGCGCTCCTGGGGACTAAGTTGCACCGTAGCAAAATAGTTACCATTATAATGGTAACGAATGGCCGTCGGGGGAGCACCAGGCGGGCGTGGCGATAATTCCATCCGCACGTTAATATTGGCGGGCTGGCCCACCCCCGGTAAATAAAGACTGCTACTGGGTTGCGTCCAGCGATAGACAAAGCCCTGGTAACGTTCCGTAGCATAATAGTTACGCAGGTAGGCCCGGTCTCCGGTATCGTCAATCCCGATATTTTTAGTAAAAGGTAACTGGTAAACGGCTACCAGGCTGATAAAAGCTACCAGCAAGCCCAGGTAGAAAAGCGGAGAGCGTAATAAAGCCCAGAGCGGCGCAATCTCAGCCCATAAACCACGTAGTTCACGGTGAGACAGTTTGCCCCGGGCAGTTTTAGTACTCTCTTCGGAAGTGTTTAACGGTTCCAGTGGAACTTGACTCAACGATAATTCCTTCTTGGGTTCACTCAGAAATGCATATTGAACCCCTGAAGTTTACTTTCATGCTGTGTTCGTGTCAAGGCGCTAGAAAGCGCTCCGGCTAACGCCTCCGTCAACTACCAGAGCTACTCCTGTAATGTAGCCAGCACGTTCACTCGCCAGGAAAGCAACCGCTGCCGCCAGTTCTTTGGGATCGCCTATGCGTCTCAGGGGAATTCCTTTAGCCTCTTCGTCCCGCACTTCCTCATATGATTTCTTGCTCTGGTCAGCCCTGGTCTGAAATATATTATGTAAACGGGCTGTTTCGTGAAGACCGGGAAGCACGCTATTCACCGTGATATTGTACTTGCCCAGTTCCATCGACATAGTTTTAGCCAGGCCTATTACTCCAGCGCGAGCCGAATTAGAAAGTAAAAAACCTTCCATGGGTTCTTTGGCGTAAAGAGAAGTAATATTGATAATGCGGCCCCAGCCTTGCTTTTTCATAAAAGGTACTACCGCTTTTGACATTCTTACCGCGCTCAGTAAATTTTGCTCGATAGCTTTGGCCCACTCTTCGTCCGGCATATTCTCGAAACTGCCGGTAGGTGGTCCCCCGGCATTATTGACCAGAATATCAATCCGGCCAAAGCGGTTGCCGGTTGTATTAATCAGGTTTTCAACGTCTGCCGCCTTCGAGACATCCACCGGTAGAGCCAGCACCTGTACTCCGGTTCGACTACCGATTTCGCGAGCAGTTTCCAGTAGAACGCTTTCGTTTCGGGAACATATAACTACATTAGCTCCTTCTTGAGCCAGTTCCAGGGCCACCGCTTTGCCTAAGCCTTTGCTGGATCCTGCTACTATGGCCACCTTTCCTTTCAGACCTAAATCCATTAATGTCTCCTCTCCTGCGTGTGCCTGTTGAAACTTTTAAGCCTTCTCAAGGTTAATCTACTTACTTCCCTAGAGCTTGCGGCTATCCTTACTTCAGGACTACAGGCTTATCTTAGTTGCCGGTGAACCTTTTGTAAATAGTAGTTCTCCTGTTTTTACCTATACGTGGAAGAAAGAATCCGTTTGTTACAATTATCACTAATGGAAGATTTCTTCCACTTTTGTTAATGAGGAGGAATTTGAAAAGATAAAAGTTAAACATTATGTTACAATAAAAGCCATAGAAAAGAAAGAGCAAGCGGTAAGCACTATTTACAAAACGTGCTATCAAATTCTAATTTCGGTGCTGGTTAAGTAAAATTCTGGCTGGAATAGTATAAATTGCTTTAAGCCAGCTTCATACAGCTTAATAAAGGAACGTTCAATGGCAACTATACGGATTGCTTTCGGAATTCAAAAAGGAGGAGTGGGTAAAACTACCTCGGCTATTTGCACCGGGCGGGCGCTCGCCGATATGGGTAAGAAAGTATTGCTGGTAGATCTCGATCCGCAATCTAACCTTACCATGGCCTGCGGGATTGACCCCACCGAGTTAAAATATTCTACTTACGATCTTCTTACCAACGAAAATGTCGGCGTAGAACAGGTAATCGTGCGAAGTCCCTATGGTTTCGATGTTCTTCCTGCCCATATTGCGCTGGCTTCCGCCGAAGTGGAATTGGTACAGGTAGTTAATCGGGAGCGCCTTCTGCGCGAAAAATATGACGGGGTGGAAGACGAGGAAGGTAACCTGGCCCTCAAAGGAGTGGAAGAATTAGGCTACGATTACGTCATTACTGATAGCCCTCCCTCGCTTGGTCTGCTTACCCTGAATGTGCTAACTGCTTCTGACTATGTAATCATTCCGCTGCAATGCCAGTTCTTTGCCGTAGACGGTTTGAAGGCTTTTAATGACGTAATTGACCTGGTGCGGCGGAAGTTAAACCGCAAATTGCGGTTGGCTGGAGTGCTACTGACCATGCACGATGCTCGGACTAATATCAGCAAGGAAATCGAAAGTCGAGTGCGCCAGATTCTTGGGGATGTGGTCTTCCCGACTCGTATCGGTGACTATTCCGCCCTGGTAAGAGTGCGTAACCAGGGACCCATTCAGGCTTATGAGCCGCGCCATCAGGCCGCCAACCAGTATAACCAGTTCGCCAGAGAGGTAATCAGCCGTGTCCAGAAGTAAAGGCAGTATCACTAACAAAGACGTTTTTAGCGATCTTAAAATCAAAGATCACGTGATAGCAGGTCTTAAACCTAAAAACCGCTTGACGGATGATGGCGATCCTTTAGAAGAGGCCCGCCTCTTACCCTTAGAGCAGGTTGAGCCGAATCCGGACCAACCGCGCAAGAAAATGAATCCGGAACAGGACGCCGAACTGGTAGCCGATATCCTGGAACGCGGGATCTTACAACCACTGATTGTCCGCCCACACCCAGAAGGAATTGATGGTCACTTTCAGATTATCGCGGGTGAAAGGCGCTGGCGGGCAGCCCAAAAAGCCGGGCTGGAAGAAGTACCGGTATTAATCAAAGATTTCGATGACCAGGAAGCCAAACTGGTAGCGCTGGTGGAAAATTTGCAGCGGGTAAACCTTGACCCGGTAGATGAAGCCGAATATTTCCGCAATCTCTCAAACGAATTTAACCTCTCGAACCGTCAGATTGCCAGGCTGATCAACCGCTCCCATGCCTACGTCAATGATCGCATGAAACTGGGAGCAAACGGGCTGGCAGCGGAAAATCAGGAGAGCGAGCAGGATAAAGGTCATAAAAAGGCAGAGCCAACCGTTCGAGAACGTCCCGCGCCTTTGGCTAAAACCTGGCGCTACCGTCCCCAGAATTTCCAGCGCCTTTCTTCTTATATAGAAGAAACCCTGGAAAACTGGGAACAGATCAAAGATGAAAAGAGCCGCGAAGCAATCTTGCACGACATTTCAGCCCTCCGAGAAGAACTCGATAAACTGGAAAAAAAGCTTCACGTGAAAACCAAGCATTAGCTTAACTGGAAGAAGAGTCCTGAATGCCCGGTTCTCGGAAAATTGTCAAATCATCTAATAATGAGTTAGAAGATATTGCCGGTTACGATACCCTGCTGAATGATCTACGTACCATGCTCGACCTGGGCAAGACTCGCGCTTACCAGGCAGTCGATAATATTCGGGTACAAACTTACTGGCAGATCGGCGAACGGATAGACCGGGCGGAACTGGAACACCGGGACCGGGCGGATTACGGCAAAAGAATTATGGAACACCTGGCGCGTGATCTCGGTTTCTCCAAACTGACCCTCTACCGTATCATCAAGTTTTACCGCTTATTCCCGATTGTTTCCGCGCTGCGGAAACAATTAAGCTGGCGGCACTATGTCGAACTGCTGGCAGTAGAGGATGAAAAGGCGCGCGCTTTCTACGAGCAACAGACCGTGCGCAACCGCTGGAGCACTCGAGAGCTTAACCAGCAGATTGCCAGCAATCTCTATAACCGGATAAAAAGCGGCCAGAAAATAGTAGAAATAGAACTCGATGTAGACCAGCATAGCCTGGCGGCACCGGAAGATATCTTTAAGGATGTTTATAATTTTCAGTTTCTCGACCTGCATCCCCGCTACAATGAAACCGAATTGAAAAAAGCCCTGGTTGCGCAGGTCGAGCGCTTCTTGCGCGAACTGGGCCGAGATTTCTTCTTTGGAGGGCGTGAAGTTTCCATTCCGATTGCCGGAAATTACGATAAGATTGACCTGGAATTGTTTCATGCCGGGCTGCTGTGCTATGTACTGGTAGAAGTCAAAACCGAACCTTTTAAGGCTGAACATATTGGCCAGCTTAACAGCTACCTCAACTGGTATAAAGAAAACATGATGAAGCCTGGTCAGAACTCCCCGGTCGGCCTGCTGATCTGCCGCTCCAAAGATGAAGAAACGGTCCACTATGCCCTCGGCGGACTGGCCCAGGAAATCTTTGTCGCCGAATACCTCACCCGTCTCCCAAAAGAAGAACAGATTCTAGATGCCCTCGAAAAAGAAGACTAATTAAAAGGTTTGGCTACTTATGCACGATACAACTGGAGTTAGAATTCTCGAAGCTAGAGAAGTTGTCCGCAAGAGACCAAACATGTTTGTTGGGAGTACAGATGAAAGAGGCTTAAATGCACTGATTGTAGGTCTCATAGAGTTTAGCATTTGTAAAGTTTTAGGAAATTGTACTTTTATTCAGGTTACTCTAAATAAAGACAATTCATTTACTCTGGTTAATGATCACCTACCTATTTCTATAAAAACATCAAAAGAAGATGAAAAGCCGCTTCTAGAAAAGATAATGACACAAGCAAGAGTAAGTGGATTTTCATCAGAAGCAACCTTTGTCGCCAATGCGCTTTCGCAATGTAGCCGGGTAGAGGTTAATTATGATACCAGCATTTATAAACAGGAATATGAAGAAGGTTATCCTAAAAGTGAAATAATTCTTGTAGAAAAGCCAGATTTTCCTGAGGAAATAGAAATAGCAGGAAGTATATTTTACCCTAAAAACTTATTCTGGTTTAAAACTGACCCAAATGTTTTTGGCTTAGCTACTTATAACCTCACAACATTAAGAGAGGTAGCGGATAAAATTACAGGTACTCAAAAAGAATTAGCTATACAACTTATAGATTTGAGAGTAGTTTAGTTACTTATTTTGTCTTACATTTTCAGTAAATAAACATAGACCAACAAAAAATCTAAATCGTTCAAAAGTAGTAAATTGTACCGATGGGACAATTTAAGCCAAAATTGTCCCGGTAGGACAAAAAAGGCTATAAACCTCT
>DATAKM010000112.1:0-29427 GCA_036261665.1 Chloroflexia bacterium | reverse complement strand
ACCGTTCAAGGCCGTCATACCGCTGGCCACCGGCACGTTGTGTTCCGCCGCTACCTGGTGAACTGCGCTTGAAAAATTCTCAACGCAGGTGGTACAACAACCTTCAACTCCCAATTCCTGCATCGGGGCAAAACCGGGAATATAGAAATCGGTTGTCCGCATAATCACCGGGTTACCGGCGCGCAACTCGAAAATCTTGTCGAAAACTGCCCCAAAATGGGTCTTGTACTGGGCAAAAGTCTCCGGGGCGCAGGTCTTGACCACCTCCGCGTTGTAGGCTGCCGCCGCCGCCGGGTCGAGGCCTTTGGCTGACACGCCACCATTTACGCAGCCAAGCCACGCATTGGGACCTGACCAGGAACCATCCGGCGGTAAAGATGTTTGTGGATTGCCGAAAACGACAATCACCTCGGCCTCTCGCACCAGGTCAGCCCAGGTCTTGTCGGGCACACACGAGGGCGTATTGTTCTGCAAATTCTGGAGTGCAGTTAAGATGCTCTGAGCTGGTGTCCAGCAAGAGCGGACATTAACCTTAACATGCCGGTCGGCTTCGATCAGTTTGGCATAGTTGCTAGCCACCCCGATATTAGTGCCATCGCTGATCATCAAGAGATCCCACTCCGCCAATCCGGGGAAAGGAACGGGTGTGGCCGTAGGTGCGGAGGTAGGGACTGCCGTAGCGGGGACGGCCGTGGCGGTGGGTAGAGGAGTCGCTGCCGGCGGCGGAGTGGACTCGCCGCAACCGGCCAGCAAGGCCACCAGTAAAAACGAAACAAAGACAGCGCCGAGTTGCTTCATCTTTTTCATAGAACGAACCTCCTTTCGAGGTGGTTCGCCGACCGGTGCAACTGCTATAAGCGTACTTTAAAGTGAGAGAAGCGTACCTCCAGGACTACAACTGCATAGAAAGCGCCCACTATGCATCCGATTAGCCATCTTACTTATTACACATTTAGCAAGCTCGAACCTTGAATGTCTATAAGCGACTAAAGAAACCGGTTATAAGAAATATGCGAGGCTGTTTTGGTGAGGCGTAGCTGAATCCCAACTGGTGAGGAAAGCTCTCTTCCTCAAAATCAGATAAACCGCTATTAAATTCATGTTGATTCAATTGTAAACAGGAGAGGTTAAAATACCAGTGAAAAATCAAGTTTAAAGTACATACATTGAGCGAGTTTCCAGGCTGAGTGAAGATAAGGTAGCGCCCATACCCGCAATTAAAATGCAGGCTAGTGGCTGAAGCCCCCTGAAGGGGCTAAATTAAGCTTTTCCAATCGCATTTTAGTGCCTTTAGTGCACATAAGCTTGTAGCCCATAATTTATTTATGGGGCTTTAGCGCACTTAAGCTTGTAGCCCATAATTTATTTATGGGGCTTTAGTGCACTTTAGCTTGTAGCCCATAATTGGCTATAAGCCCCCCTTGCGGGTATTTATGGGCCTGAAGCATAATTTATTGATGGGCGATACTTATGGGCAAAAGCGTAATTTAATTTACAATATTAGCCTGGTTAAACATAGCTTTTGCTCTCCCGCCCTGGTTAGCGGCCTTAAACTCTTCCAGGATGTTTACCAGTTGCCCGATCAGCTTTGGATCGTAAGTCCAGAAGCCTTCAAAGTCGCGGTAGAGCAGCGCTCCGGTTGATTTGTTGCGGGGGGTGAGGGAGGGAAGTTCACGCGCTACCAGCGCCATCGAGACGAAACCGGGGCTGTTCAGCACTACAAACCACAAATCGCTCATTTCCGGCGTACCGGGTTCCAGCGCGTGTTCCTCCAGGGCGACCAGTTCCAGGTTAGGCGCGTGCCACAGCGGGTAATCAGGTACACCAAAAAGGCAGACCCGGTTGCCGGTGTTTACGATGCGGCGGTAGCGAGCCTCCTGCGGCCTCACTCGCGAAAATTTCTGGAAGGCGCTGTAGAGGGTAAAAGGCTGGTTGGGGGTCATTTTGAGAGCCTGGTCTTCAATCACATGGCTGATAGCCTGCATGCCCATGACAGAGTTGGTGAAAAGAGCGTTGCCAATAGCCGGAGAAGGCACAAAGTTGACCGCCGCCCGGGTTGCAGCGCCGTCAAGACCGCTCGCCTGCCTCAGGTTATTGAAGTCTGATCTGGCCGCCACTTCGTCAATCATTCTAACTATCTGTGAAGCGTAGTACATATTTTGACTGCTTTCTATCACACTAACCGGGTTAATAATAAGGAAGATGCTTAAAATGAATACGCTTTCACACTTAAACGCTCTGACACAAGCAAGAAAAGTTACCTTAATAACTTTCTATTAAAAAAATTATAGATGAAATCCGCTCACCTTACAACAGGACTTTCGGAAGCAATAAGTACTAGTGCTTTAGGCTACATAATTAATTCAGGCCCTTGTGTATAATCAGTTAAGTTTTAAATTCTCTAAAAACACTCTAAAGGTAGTTATCAAGGCTGACCGAGATTCATTGATGAAACCAGTAATACGGAAGGCTCTTAACCTACAGTGAAGGCAAGAACTATGTCTGAAAATGAAAGCTCTGTGCCTTTCAATTCTGGCGTACCCGTAACCGGCGGGCAGTCCGCTCATTCCACGGCGACTGTCGATTATGCCGCGCTTGCGCCTGCCGCTCGTTCCACCTGGCGCGGCCATCTCGATTTGCTTGACCCCGTGACCTGGACTGCCGGCCCGCAGGCTTTTATTTGCGGAGCCCTGGCCAGCGGCGGCCTGGCCTGGGACGGCCGTACTCTCGGCCTGCTCCTGCTCGGTATCGCCCTGAGCGGCCCGCTTACCATCGGCTTCAGCCAGTCCATCAACGACTTTTTCGACCGGGATGTAGACGCCGTGAACGAACCGACTCGCCCCATCCCTGCCGGGCTGGTCACGCCGCGAGGAGCGGTTTTGAACTTTAGCGTGGTGGGCCTGCTGGCTCTGGCCGTGGCGGTTCTGCTGGCCCTTTTGATTGGTTCGCCCAACGGAGAATGGCTGGTGGGCATGACCGTTGTGGGACTGGCCCTGGGCGTAGCCTATAGCGCCCCGCCCCTGGCTTTCAAGCGCAACGGCCTGTGGGGTCCGCTTTCGGTCGGCCTCGGCTACAACCTGCTGACCTGGCTCTTCGGGAACCTGGTCTTCGCGCCGCTCAAAACCGAGGTAGTGGTGCTGGCCCTGGTCAACGCCGCTATCGCCGCCGGGCTGCTCATCCTGAACGACCTTAAATCGGTCGAGGGCGACAGGGCGCTGGGCCTGCGCACCGCGCCGGTACTCTACGGCGTACATGGAGCCTTACTGATTGCGTTCACTTTCATCAATCTTTCTCAGTTGGCCCTGATGTTGTTCCTTTTCGCCGGCGGACATTTCTGGCTGGGAGGCTTACAACTGCTGGCGCTCCTGGCGCAGATTTCTGCCCAACCGGCTCTTTACAAAACGCCTACGCATAACCAGTACAAGCGCTATTTGCTTACGGGGAACGGCCTGATTCTGCTGGTGGCGCTCTTTTCGGCGCTTGCTTTTGGCGGTTATGTGCCCTTCAACGGGTGGTGATCTATTTATTACCATTAATCTCTAGCCGGTCTATACTATGCCCTACCTTAAGATAAATGGCTGGCCGCTCTTTTACGAACGGCGTGGTTCTGCTTTGCCACAAGGTTCCCTGGTAATTTTCTTTAACGGCTGGCTGCTTTCAAGTCGCTACTGGGCCGAAACTGCCGCCCGCCTGGAAAAGGATTGCCAGCTTTTGCTTTTTGATGGGCGCGGCTTTGGCCGGAGCAGTTTGCGCCAGAGCCCCGAAGCCCGTTCCTACCACGCCACTATCGAAAACTCGGCCCGGGAAGCCTTCGATTTGCTGCAAGCCTTAAACCTGGATCAGGGCTGGAAGTATCACGTAGTCGGGCATTCGCTGGGGGCGGTCAGCGCGGCCCATTTTGCCGCCCAGGCCGAGCAGCGCGGGCAACTGGCCAGCCTCACCATTGTGAATAGCGGCAGCTTTGAAAGTACCGAGCCGCAGGGTATCGGCCTGGATACTTTCGTGCGCTACTTCGTGAAACTCAAGTGGCTCTTCGACCTGCCTTTAGTCCGCCAACTGGTCGTTTCGCGCTCGGTGACTTTGCCCATTTCCAGCAGCTATGCCCGGATTATTACGGAGGATTTTGTCTTAGCCGATGAACGGCTGGCCCTGGAAATGTCCCTTTCGTCCCTGGATAGCGCCAACTTGCAGCGCTACCGGGAAGAGTTGGAGCAACTGCGCGCTCCCCTGCTGCTGGTAGTCGGCGACCGCGATCCCACTATCCCGCCCAGGGGCATGTACACGATCAAAGGCTTTAAACCTTCGGCTGAACTGGTTTCTTTCCCTGATTGCGGCCACCTTCCCATGCTGGAACGGCCCGCTGATTTTGCTCAGGCTCTTATGCGGAGTATTGCCAGAAGTCAGGTTACTATCTAGCCAGGAGAATTTTTCTATGCGCCGGACACCTAACCAGAATCAGGGTAGCAGTTCCCGGCAATCCTACAAAACGAATGGTCGCTTGCTGGAAGAAATAATGCTAACCGCCCTGGAGAAGGATAAAAAGCTGGTGGTACTGGCTTCTTCGCTCTCCACCCATTCCCTGCCTGCTCCCGGCAACGTCACCCAGCGCCTGGCTCAGGTCCTGGCCACCCGTTTTCCGGAGCGCTTTTACGGCCTGGGCGAGTTGATGGACGAACTGACCGTCAAGGTGACGGAACTGGCCGCCCAGGGTTTGCAACCCCTGGTGCTGCTCAACTCGGCGGACCTGGCTATAAGCTACGCTCGCCTGACCGCGATTTGCGCCCAGGGTTTGCGCGTAATCTTTCTGCTGGCGGGCGGGCCTGCTTCCGGCCAGACCTGGCGGCCCAGCGGGGTGAACGACCTGGCTATTTTGCGGACGCTCTCCCCGCTTTACATTGGCATCCCTTCCGATGCCAGGGAATTGTTGCAGCAAATCAATGAAGCGGGCACTATCCAAGACCGGCCGGTCGTGCTTTACTACCACTCTTCTATCCGGTCACGGGCGGATGAAACTTTGCATTTACTGCGGCGTTCGCCCGGGGTGGGCCGTTCTATCATGGTTCGTGAAGGCAAAGAACTGGCTATCCTGGCTATCGGCCCGGCTACAGGCATCGCCGTAGCCCTGGCCCAGCGCCTGGACTCCGCCGGCCATAACGCGGCGGTAGTAGATACGCGCTGGGCGCGCCCCCTGGACGATGCCCTCTTAACCGCCGTGGCGCACCATTTTCCGCGCCTGGTGACCATTGAAGAAGGTACCCTGGAAGGCAGTTTCGGTACGGCTGTCCTGGAAATGCTGGAGCGCAAAGGGATTTATGAAACCCACCTGATGCGTCTCTCCACCGGGACCAGGCCCGCCCTGGTTAAACTGGCCGGGAGCGTCACCGCCTTCCTGGAAACTCTCCAGCGCGATGAAGGTTTAGGGCCTCACACTCGCCCGGCTGCCCGCCAACCGCAACCGGGAAGCATTTAGCTGGTAAAACTCTTATGCTATAATGAGCTACTACCGATAAGACAAACTTAAACGTCTATAATGGCTACAACATAGCTTTCATAGCGTTCTTATTATTAAAGAATTGCATAAAATTATCACAAGCTTATTCAGGGGTTACAAGGGGGCAGCGCCCCCAGGCCGGGGGCTTCGCGGGGGTGTCCCCCGCGCCTTTCTTCCACTTTTCCTACGCCGCCCGGCGGCGTGGGAGTAAAAAAGTGATTGGGGGATATCCCCCAGGTCCCCCTTGGAGGGGTGCCACCCCTCCTGACCCCGCTGCCGAATTTGTGAAATTAATCTGCAATTGTTAAATTATTAGAAGGAATTTCGACCGTGAGAATCATCGTATATACTGGCAAAGGTGGCGTCGGTAAAACCAGTATTGCGGCGGCGACGGCCCTGCGTTGCGCCGAACTGGGTTATCGCACCATCGTGATCAGCACCGATGCTGCTCATAGCCTGGCTGATTCGCTCGATGTAGTGCTTGGTCCGGAACCTGTTAAAGTACGCGAAAACCTGTGGGCTCAGGAAGTTAACGCCCTGCACGAAATGGAACGCAACTGGGGCACGATCCGGGACTTTCTGATTGAAGTGCTGGCCTGGCAGGGTCATAACGATATCACCACCGAAGAAATGGCCGTCATTCCCGGCACGGAAGAACTCTTCAGCCTGATTCAGATTAAACGCCACCATGACAGCGGCCTTTTTGATGTGATTGTGGTTGATGCCGCCCCTACCGGCGAGACCCTGCGCCTCCTGAGCCTGCCCGATGTTATTCGCTGGTGGGTCGAAAAACTCTTCCCCACCCTGCGCAGCGTGATCAAACTGGCCCGCCCGGTTTTAAGTCGCGTCACCAGTATGCCGATTGCCAGCGATAATGTCTTTGGCTCGCTCCAGGATATTATTGACCGCCTGAACGTGGTGCGCGAAATTATTACCAACCCCGAAGTCTCTTCGGCGCGCATCGTGGTCAACCTCGAAAAGATGGTCATCAAGGAAGCCCAGCGCAGCCTGACCTACCTCAATCTCTTCGGCTATAACGTGGATGCCGTCATGGTCAACCGGGTGCTGACCGAAGAATCGATCAGGCTTTCTCCCGCCCGCGCCTACGTGGCCGAGAAGCAGGAAGAATACCGCCAGGATGTCCAGAATTCCTTCTCGCCCCTGCCGCTCTTTCCCGCTCCCCAGTACGAACACGAAGTGGTCGGCATGACCATGCTGGAAAGATTATCCGCCGACCTCTACGGCAAAGATGGCGACCCTACTAAATTCTTCCATTCAGGCCGTTCTCAGACCATCTTCAAACGCGGCGAGGACTATGTGCTTACCCTCAAACTGCCCTTTACCAGCGAGGACCAGGTTAAACTGATGCAGACCGGCGACGACCTGGTGATCGAGGTGGGCTGGCACCGCCGCAATATCGTGCTGCCTACTTCGCTGGCGCGCTATACCGCCGCCGATGCCGTCATGGTGGGCGATACCCTGGAAGTGACCTTCAATCCACCCGCCAATCGCAGCGCTACCCCGGTAGCCGAAGATGTGCGAGGCCGCAAATAGCCCGTTAGAAAGCCTATTACAAAAACTAAACCGCGCCCTCCCTGCCGGGGATAGAGGCGCGGTTTTTGCTTGCACGCACTAAGGGGTGTGTTATAATGGCCTTAAAGGAAAACTGCCATACCCCTGTAAATACTTTAGGGCGCTGTAAGGTTAGGTCGTTAAGAAAGAACAAACGAAATGGGTAAAGTTTTAGTAGTTGATGACGATGCCGGAATCACGCTTCTTCTCCAGCGCATCATCAGCAAAAAGGGGCATCAGATTGTGGTGGCCCGCAATGGTTTAGAAGGTTACGCCCAGGCCCAAAAAGAACACCCAGACCTGATTCTTACCGATGTTCGTATGCCCGATTTAGGCGGGGTCGAACTGGCGGCCATGCTCAAAGAAAACCGGGAACTGGCCGCAATCCCTGTGGTCATTCTAAGCGGTACGGCTTACCTGATAGACCTGGAAACTACCCCCGCCGACGCTGTTCTGACCAAACCCTTCGACCTTAAAACGGTTTACGCCCTGCTCGACCGCTATCTCGGCCCGGCTGAACTGGGCGCTATAAAAAGAAACGGTGCGGACCCTGATCCAAACAGATGGTCCGTCACCGACAATTCCAAAGACCTGTGAGCAGGTCTTTTTTTTATTCAGAGGCCAACTCTCAACTCTGCCGAAATTTGCAAGCCGGTATCGACCGGGTCTAGTAGTTGCCTCCACGCCCACCGGCGCTGGCTTCCCGCGGACGGGCTTCGTTTACCGCCAGGGGACGGCCTTGCAGGCTGTAATTGTTGAACATCTCAATTGCCCGGTCGGCTTCTTCTTTGCTCGCCATTTCGACGAAACCAAAGCCGCGAGAACGTCCAGTCTCCCGGTCCGTAATCACGCGCGTAGAAACTACTTCTCCCGCCTGGCTGAAAAGTTCTTGCAACGAGTCATCAGTCGCTTTGAACGGCAAGTTTCCAATAAATAATTTCACGGCCATAGTAACAAATACCTCTCTTCCGCAGCACGGAACGATCCCTACAAATCAAGTCAAACGGGAGTTTACGGATAGGCCAAACAAACCGTGTGTAAATCGGATGTTGCGATGTGGGCATAGCCATTGGTCAACAAAAAACGTCTACAGGGATCGTGCCTGTGTACGTCAGGGCGGTATTGTGAGCGGGCGTAGCAGAGAAAAATGCGGGCAGGAATAGCTCAACAGTCAACAGCCGGCATAAGATGCCTTAGTGAAATAAACCCCGGTATTTAATTTGTAGTGAAATCTAACTTAGTGGTTGGATACCTTCAGATAAAAAGGGCTGGCTACCTTTTTATCACTACTAACATCACAGTATCAGATTCAGCTCTTAAGGAACTTAATCCTGAACAAATTATAACAATGTTTTTATAGGTGTGTCAAGCCTAAATTAAATTTGGATTAACTTTTATAGTAAATTTTTACTACTTTCTTTTCACTTTTTTCTATTTCCCCCGGCTATAGTCCGCCGCCTGGCAGCTTAAACCCGCCATCTAAGCGCCGGGCGCGGCAACCCGACCCCGCCTGCATAGCTCCCACTCCCAGTTTTGCCGCTGCCGGTGCGCTTTTGCAACATCTTATCAGGCGGCGAACTGGGCCAGGTGCAGATCAATGGCCCGGTCGAGATGCTCGAAATCGGCGGGCGGAGCCGGGAAATCCTCTCGCTGCACGTACTTACTGACAAAGCCGCGCAGGTCGCAGGGCCGCCCCAGCTTGAGATTCTGGTAAATCAGGCGCATAAAGGGGCCGCTCTGGTCGTAGGCCGCGTTGCGCTGGATAGCAGCCAGGGCCTCCTCCCGGTTGTACTCCACCCGGCGGTGTTCCACGTACCAGTCCGAACGCCGTTCGTCCCACTCCGCCAGCAGGTAGCAGGCGCGGGTGTCGCCATCGTAAGGCGCCCCGGCCGAGCCGCAATTGGTGATAGTCATGCCGCGCCAGCGCACAATCGCCGGAAAATGGGTATGGCCGCTAATCCAGAGGGTATGGGGGTGGGTATGCTTCTCGAAAATCTCGGCTAGCCGCGCTTCATCCAGGGTATTATTAAGGCCCTCGGTCTGGTGGCGCGGCGAGCCGTGCACCACCCGCACCTCCGAGCCGCCCGGCCCGGCAAAGGCGCTCTGGCGCGGCAGGTTGGCCAGCCATTCCAGTTCTTCCGCGCTCAGTTGGGAGGCGGTCCAGGTAGAAGGGGCGAAGAGCGCCCGGTAAGGTACGGGCAACTCCTGCTCCTGGTGGCCCTCCCGCGCCGCTTTCTTCTCAAGGACATATTCTTCGTGGTTCCCGGCGATAATATGGCTGTTCGGCAAAGCCCGCACCAGGGAGAGCGTTTCGCGGGGAAAGGGGCCGCAGTTCACAATATCGCCCGCCACCACGATCTGTACGTCCTGGCCGAGCTTTTCAATATCCTCCAGCACGGCTTCCAGGGCCGGTAAGTTCGCGTGTATATCCGAAAAAGCTGCTATCTTCAAAAATCACCTCTATTTTTTTACTCAGCCAGGGCCAGTCCACAGGAAATTCAACGGGGCATAGGCCGTCCCGCTTTCTAATTACGTTTTTTTCAATCAAACGGTTTCAAAATTGGCCGGAAAGCGCCCCCGCTCTCTCGATATTGCCCCGTTCATGGCCGGGCGGCTGAACGTCTGCCCGGATTATTAAAGAGCGGGGCAAGCGTTCGAGCGCGCGGGAATACCCGGATTATTAAAGAGCGGGGCACGCGTGCGACCGCGCGGGAATGAATCCCCGCGCTAGTCCAACGAAGCCCCATGAATGGGGCTGATAGCATGGCAGGCTCACGAACGGGGCGAGGTGCTATCAAGCGGGTTCAGCCGCTTTCGTTGAGCTAGCCCGGCACCTTCAGGTCCGGGCGGTCGCAGGCCTGCCCCGTTTTATCAATAATGCCCCCTCTTGCGGGGACTTGCGGCAAAGGTTGCCCCATTATGAAAACCTCTCTACCCGGCGCTCTCCTGGAAGGGCAGCAGCAAATTATAGTTGGCACGTTCCAGCACCAGGCCCGCTGCCGGGGGTGGCTCGCTGCGGGGGTAGGCCAGGGGGCGGTAATCGAGCGGGGTAGGCCTGCCCATCTGCTGCCAGGCCTGCCAGGCTTCCAGCAGCTTTTGCATGGCCCGGTTCTGGCCCGGCTCGGGTATTTTGCCCTGCTCTGCGAACTGCCAGCCCTGGGCCAATTTGTTCCAGTTGCGCCGCTCCGGGGGGTTCGCCGTGATAGCTGCCAGGTCCACCTGTCCCGGGCGCTCTGCCAGCAGGGCCAGCCCGCGCGTCTCATAGCGCCAGCCGTCCTCTATCCTCACGCTGGCTGGATCGCCCGGCATTCCCTGCAAGCCGTCCTGTTCGAGGGTGGGCAGCACCAGGATCATGGGGTAAAGCCGGTCGTGTAAGGCCACCGCCAGGGCCACGCTATACCCGGCGTACGCCTGGGCCGCCGCTCGCTGGGCCTGGCTGCCCGCCAACTGGACGGCGTTTGCGCTCAAATCCAGTTCGTAGCTGTCGTAGGCGAAGACCTGCGGCGGGTCGGCTGTCTCAAAGAAATTAATCAGTTCCGGCGAGAAATCGGGGCCGGAGAGAAAGAGGCGGGTCGGCACTCCGGCGTCCTGTAGCACTTCATTTATTTCCAGTCCGGGCAGCACTTCCTCCGGGTCGAGCGGCAGTTCCATTAACCGGCCCTGTTCGCTGTGGGGCAGGTTGACCGGGTGGGCCATGCTGCCACGCATCGGCATAAAACCGCCGTGACTGGCCGCGATAGCCTGGAGATGCCCGTTGGAGAGCTTCTGGAAGGCCGGGATCAGCCCTCCCCACAGGTGGCGGGAGATAGTCAGGGGCAGCAGCAGGAGGCCGCCTACCTTCAACTGCTCCACCCAGGCCGGGGAAATCTCCCACTGCTGCACGGTTACGATGATGCGGTCGTAGGGGGCGTTTGCGTCATATCCCTTACTGCCATCACCCGCCACTACCTGCACCCGGCCGAACGAAGGGCCAAGATATTGGGCCAGCCTTTCGAGATTCTGGCGGCTTATTTCGGCCATGCCGGGGTCAAGGTCTACTGTCGTCAGGCAGGCGCCGTCGCCCAGCACATAGGCCATAATGGCGGCGTTGTAGCCCACCCCCGCGCCGATTTCGAGCACCCGCTGGCCCGGTTCGAGCCGCAGGGCTTCCAGCATATCGGCCATCAGCAGGGGTTGGGTGCTCGAACTGGTGGGCTGGTTCTGCTCGTCCCACTTCACCACGATAGCGTCATCGGTATAGACTTTTTTCAGGGGAATATCGCCGGGTAGAAAGAACTCTCGCGGCACTGCGGCGAAAGCCTCCTCCAGTTGGGGAGAGCGAATCACACCTTCACGGACCAGGTGCGCCACCAGGCGGGCGCGTAACTGGCCTGCTTCTGACTGTAAATTAAACGGCGCAGGTTGCACCTCCCCTGCGCCATCTTCCTGCGGTCTGTCCCCGGAGGCCATAAAGCACCTCGTTAGTTCTTCAGTTTGTCGCGAATGCCCTCGATTGGAATGCCGAAATCCTGGGCCGCCCGTACGATCCGGCTGATGATAATCTGCTGCTGTTCGTAGGTGTAGCGGTCGCGGTTATTTTCGTCGCTGAAGTAGTTGATCGCGTCAAAGATATTGTAATAGGTATCAAGAGGAAAGGTAAAGAAGTTCTGGTACTGGGCCACTTCGTGCATATTATGCCCGGCGGAGAAAGGGAAATTCTTATCGGACTGGGCCGGGTTGACCACCGGGTTGAGCACCTGCGGGTTCAGGCCACCCGGGATATAAGTGTTGACCGGCGTGATCGCTTTTTCTTCCGGCTTGCTGGCGGCGCCCTTCTCAGGCGTGGCCGAATTTTGGAGCGTCGGTGAGGGCGACCCGGCGTTGACCGCGGCGGGCACGTTGGCCGGGTTGGCCGGTTGGGCGGGCGGCGTCGAAGCGCTCTGCCCGACCGATTTAATGCCGGTTAGATCTTTCGAGACATCAGCTTTTGGGTCCTGGCTCATGGGAAAGGTTTTACTCCTTTGGAAATGGAAAAGTAAACATTTATCAGGCCGCTTGCTTCCTATAAATTGATCTTATAAATTATACACCTCATCCGCCGGCCCGGTCAAAGTTATTTGCTTTTCGTTTCCGGCAATTGCCTTAAATTCGGGTACAGGAAGGGTTAAGGCCGCCGGGTGAAGGCGCTCTGCCGCCGGAACGGCTACTTATAAAGCACCACTTTCTCGGGGCGGCTTTGCCAGAGCGCTAAATCGGCGCTGATCGCCCGGGCGGTTTTCAACAAGGCTGGCAGATACTTTTCGTGCAGGGTTTCGAGGCTGGTTTCGGAGGCGTGCACGCTGACATTGAGGGCCGCAAATACTCGCCCGTTCCCATCCCGCACCGGGGCGGCAATCGAGCGAATACCGGGAGCCAGTTGTTCGTTGGTCAGGGCCCAGCCCCGCTCGCGCACTTCGCCCAGGATGGCGTCGCGTTCTTCTTTAGAGGGGTTCCAGAGGGGCATAATGCCGGAGCGGCCCGGTTGGGCCAGCACCTCTTCCAGTTCTTCCGGTGACAGTTCGGAGAGCAATACTTTGCCCAGCGAGGTTTGCAGGGCGGGAAAGCGCGTGCCGATAGTCACGGCGATGGTGATAATTTTGGGAACCGCCACCCGTGCGACATAGACGATATCAGAGCCGTCAAGCTGGGCCAGCGAGGAGGACTCGCCGGTGAACTGCACCAGTTGTTCCATGTGGGGCCGGGCGATTTCCCAGATATTGCTGGCTCCAATGTAGGCCATGCCAAGCTCAAGAACGCGCGGAGTCAGGGAGAAACCACCCGAAGCGCTGCGCACATAGCCCATCGCTTCGAGGGTAATAAGCATCCGGCGGGCAGTTGGCCGGGCCAACCCGGTGGCGGCGGCTACTTCGCTCAGCGTCATGGTGGGGCGCTTCGGCCCGAAGGCCCTGATAACGTCCAGCCCCCGCGCTAAAGCCTCGATAAAATCAGGCCCGTTTTCCCCTCGCATTCTTCCTCCCCGTTCCTGCACCTTATTTGAACCTTATTTGACTGGAAATAATTGCTGCTGCATTATAAATCTTAAACCGCTGGTTTATGGTAACAGAAATCCTGGTCGAATGCTACAGCCCTATTTCATCTAATCAGACAGACTATTGACACCTGTTCAAAGGCTGGGTAAAATATGATAATAATGGACAGTTGTCCGCTCTACGGACAAACTGCTTGCGTGGTCCCGTTAGTCAGGGTTTTCTCCGTCGTTCCAAGTTGACATAATAAGCTATTAGAAGCTTAAAAGCTTTAAGTAGCTATAAAAGAATATCAGCAAAGACGCTTAACCGGACCGGCCCGATGGTCTGGTGCGAGGCTGCTGCCAGCGAACAATGAGGTGAGCAAAATGAGCCAGAATACAGCATCCGGTATTGATTTTGAGTCAGACCGGCCGGTGGTTTTTCGCAATGCGACTGTCCTGACCATTGATTCTTCCCTGGGCGTAATTGAAAATGGCGATGTCCTGGTGGATGGTGGAAAAATCGCAGCCGTGGGCAAACAACTGGAAGTACCGGCGGGAGCCCAGGAGATTGATGCCACCGGCGGTATCCTCATGCCCGGCATGGTGGATACCCACCGCCATATGTGGCAAACCACCCTGCGCGGCTTCGGCGCGGACTGGACTCTCACCAACTATTTCGTCTTCTACTACTTGAACTGGGGTAAAGCCTTCCGGCCTGAAGATATTTATGCCGGTAACCTGCTGAGCGCGGTGGAAGCGCTTGACGCCGGGGTCACGACCAGCGTGGACTGGTCGCACGGCCTGCAAACTATCGCCCACGCTGACGCCGCCGTGGACGCGCTGGAATCCGTGGACGGCCGTTTCGTGCTGGCCTACGGTAACCTGCTGGGCGCTCCCTGGGAATGGACCAAAGCGCCCGAATTCAAAGACTTCATCCGGCGGCGCATTGACGGGCGCGGCGATAAGTTGCGTATGCAACTGGCCTTCGATGTTACCAGCGATACCGATTTCCCCGAAAAAGCGGCCTTTGAAGTGGCCCGCGAGCTAAACCTGCCCGTGACGACCCATGCCGGGGTGCGCGGCGTGACCAAAGACTCGGCTATTCGCTGGATGTACGACTACGGCTTTATGACTCCCAGCAACATCTACGTTCACGCCGCCACCCTCAGCGAAGATTCTTACCAGCGCATCGCCGCCACCGGCGGGTCGGCCTCGGTTTCGAGCGAAAGCGAGATGAACGCCGGGCAGGGCTATCCGCCTACCTGGCTGCTGCGCCGCCATAATATTCCCATTTCGCTTTCGATGGATACCAGCGTATGGTGGAGTGCCGATCTCTTCTCGGCCATGCGCGCCACCCTGAACGCCGACCGGGCGCGCGAATTTATGGAAGCCACCAACCAGAACGACAACCTGACCTCGCACCCCTTAAGGGCCGAGGAAGTGGTGGGCTGGGCTACCCTCGGCGGAGCCAAAGCCCTCGGTATGGACAGCCTGATCGGCAGTATTACGCCCGGCAAACGGGCCGACCTGGTGCTGATTAAGAACGACCAGTCCCCCGCCATGTTCCCGCTGCTCCATCCCTACGGCCACGTGGTCTTCCAGGCCGGGCGCGGCGACGTGCATACCGTGATGGTAGACGGCAAAGTCTTGAAGTACAACCACCGCCTGCTGGGCGATGGCCTGGCGCGGGCTCGCACGGCTATCGAGAAGTCGGTCGAGTATCTTTACGGGCAAATCGGGCCGCAGGTCTGGCACGACACCATGAACCCGGAGAAGGTCGCCACCAAATTTGTCGATAACCCTTACGTCTACACCCACAACAAAGAAGAGGCGGCTTCCGGCCAGTCGGAAGGCAACTAGCTTTTTTCTCGCCAGAGAGCGGGGAGGGAACCTGTGACAAACTCAGAGATGCCGGCGGCAGTCCTTCAAAAGTACGCCGCTCCGCCCGATTTTCTGACCCGGCCTAAACCTGTGCGCGGGCCGGGTCAGGCCCTGGTACGCGTCCTGGCCGCGCCGATCAGCCCGCTGGATTTGCTGTGCGCCTCTGGCAAGTCCTACTTCGGCGCGCAGCCTCTCCCCTACATTCCGGGGGTGCAGGGAATTGGCCTGGTAGAAGAGGCTGAAACGCTCACTCCCGGCCAGCGCGTCTGGTTCAATTGCGATGCCGGGATGAAACCGGGCGACGGCAGCCTGGCCGCCTACTGTGTGATTAACGAAGGGGCGGCTTTGCCTCTGCCGGAGCAGGTTGAAACCGCCGCCGCCGCCGCGCTCGGGCTGTCGGCGATTGCCGCCTGGATGGCCCTGACCTGGCGCGGCCAACTCCAACCGGGCGAACAGGTGCTGGTGCTGGGGGCGAGCGGAGCGGTCGGGCAGGTAGCGGTGCAGGCTGCCCGCCTGCTGGGAGCGGGGCGGGTGATTGCGGCCTGCCGCAGCGAAACCGGGCGTAACCTGGCCCTCAAACTGGAGGCGGACGCCGTAGTTGACCTCAACGGCACGGACGCAGACGAGATCGGCCGGCGTATCAGCGCTGCCTGCGAGGGGCCGCTCCACCTGGTGATTGACCCGGTATGGGGCCTTCCCGCCGCCGCCGCGCTTAAAGCCCTGGGGGTCGAGGGGAGACTGGTCAACATCGGCTCGGCTGCCGGGCCGACTGTTCCGATAGAATCGGCTGTTTTGCGCAGCCGCCTGCACAATCTCCTGGGCTATACCAATAATGCCCTCTCCAACCAGCAGAAAGCCGAAGCGCTTAGCCAGATTCTAACGCACGCCGCCGCGGGCCGCCTGCGCGTGGAACACGAAACTCTCCCGCTGGCGCGGATAGCCGAAGCCTGGGAACGCCAGGCCAACGCCGCTCACCGCAAGCTGATTCTCGTGCCGTAACAGCCGCTTTCGCCTTCTTCTGGCAGGAGCGCTTAACCGGGCCCGGCTTTTCCCGGATAAGGAATATTGAGCAGTTCGGTGGCCTTTTTCTTGGTCTCCTCGCCGCGCCGGTCATAGCGGGCGGTGGTGCTGATGTCGCTGTGACCCGCCAGGCGCTGTACGGTGGAAATATCAGCCCCAGAATCGAGCAGGTCGGAGATAAAGGTGCGGCGCATATCGTGCGGGCTGCAATTTTCCAGCCCGGCCTGCTTGGCCCTCTTGACCAGGGCGCGCATAATAGCCTCGTCGCTGACCCCTTTGGGATGGCACTGTCCGGTCTTATCCAGGCGGTAGAAGAGCGGGCCCGGCGCAGTTCCGCGCACCTTGAGCCAATCGCGCAGGGCTACCAGCGCTCCGCCCACCAGGTAGACCAGGCGGTCTTTGTGGCCCTTCCCGGCGATCACTCGCACCTCGCCGCTCTCCAGGCTGATATTCGCCAGGGTCAGCCCGGCCAGTTCGGCCCGCCGCAGCCCCGCCGAGTACATGATGGCGATAATCGCGGCGTCTCGCGCCCCGGCGGGTGTGGGGTCTGCGGCGCAGGTTTGGAGCAGCGCCCCGATCTCGGCCGCTTTCAAGGCCCGTCCACGCGGCAGGGTCTTGCCCTTCACGCTCTCGACCGCCACGGCCCGGTGGTACTCTTCCGCTTCCATCAGGCCGAGCCGCCAGGCTTCTTTCAACACTCCTCGCATGGCGCTCAACATTTTGTTGGCGGTGGCCGGTTTGTAGCTCTCTTTCAGGCGAGCCCGCAGCGCGGCGGTGTGCTGGTAGCGCAGCAGGTGCCAGGGTAATTGCAGGGCGCTGGCTTCCGGGTTATTCAAATAGAGTTGGGCAATTTTGTCGAGCGCCGAGCGCATGGTGACGCGGCCCGTGCCGCTCAGCCGCGCCAGGTAGACCAGCACCGGGTTATTTTCAGCCGACAGGCTTTCCACGGAAAGCGCCGTGACGGGCTTTTCACTTTTTTCTATCTCAAGTGGAATTATTTCGTTATCCATCTTATCCAACCTTGCCTTACCTCGTTCGGAGGCCCGAAGAATCTCGCTTCTAGCCCCAATCTTGAGAGCAGGCCGAGGATCGAGATTCTTCGGCTGCGGCCTCACACCCACAAGGGGCGTGACATGGCTTAAAGCCGGGTGTGATAGGTAGAGCGAGGTAGCATTTCGACCGCGCGGGAATCAATCCCCGCGCTAGTGCAACGAACCCCCATGAATGGGGCTGATAGCAATTCAAGCGCTTGAACGGGGCGAGGTGCTATCAAGCGGGTTCAGCCGCTTTCGTTGAAATAGCCCGGCACCTTCAGGTCCGGGCGGTCGCACGCTTGGCACCGCTTTACGAATCACACCCCGCTTTAAGCCATGTCATTCTGAGTACTTTGACACATTATTGTTGTTACCCGTTAGCCTCTGAGGTATAGCCACTTCTACCCATAATTACAGCCAGTGGCCCTTTTGGGCAAATATGGGCTATCGGCTAAAGTGCTCTAAAGGCACTAAAAAGCGATTGGTAAAGCTTAAATAGCCCCTTCAGTGGGCTTGAGCCACTAGCCCGCAGTTTACTTGCGGGTACTTGCTGGTAGTGCCGAGCCTCGTTACATCATAAATGCCACCTGACCGGCCCATTATATCATAAAAGCGATAAAACGTGGTAGAAGATACATTCTAACACGTCAAATATCTGGAAAAAGAAAGGCTGGATAACCCTGGTTAGCGATTGTAGCAAGGCCGCTCGCTATAGTATAATAATTGACTGGATAGCTGATTGGTTTATGGTTGTATAGCGTGTATACAAGTGTAACCGCAGGTGGAGTATCAGGAGAAATGCGAGCAACTTTTCAAGCCCCTGGCAAACTGAAAATGATTCCGGTTAACTCGGGTGCGGAAACCACCCCCGATATTGACCTGGAGACTCTCAAAAACCTTTGCCCTCCCTACAAGGTTATCCTGCACAACGACGACTATCACGATATGGTGTACGTCATTGCCGCCCTGGTCAAGTCGGTGCCGTCGCTGACCGAAGATGAGGCCGTTGATATTATGATGACCGCCCACACTGAAGGTACGGCTGTAGTGATCGTGGTGCCCCAGGAAACGGCTGAGTTCTACCAGCAGCGCATCGAGAGTTATGGCCTCGGTTGTACTATCGAGCCGGACGAGTAGGTCGGAGGGAATGGTTAAATGGCGGATGCGGATATGCGGGCGGTCCAGGCCGCGGCGAAACGGCTAAAAGGCAGCGTAATTACCCCGATGGGACGTTCTGCTAGCAGCGACCGGATTAGCGAGATCACCGAGCAGGGCCTGATGGTCGAGAGCCAGGACAAGTACGGCAACTGGAAAGAGGCCAGCCTGGTGGAATGGCAGTGGATCAAGGAAGTCCTGGACTACTACTGCGAGCGCAACCGGGAGCTAACCAAAGAGAGCCTGAAAGTGCGCGGCCTGAAGGCTCAGCGCCGCGCTCCCTTTATTTTCGCCCTGCTGGTCGCCAGCGGCAAATTCATCGAGACTGACGACCGCATTACCACCCTGGTCTACCGGGGCTGATCTTTTTCCGGCTTCTTCACGTTTTTATTCTAACTGACACTGGCTCGTTGACTGGTTGGCTTTGTATAGCTGCCCTATGAAGGGGCAAAAGGAGCAGCCCCGGTGTTTAGCGCTCTCCAGAACAGCTTCCAGAATCTCTGGCTGACCGCGCTGCTGGCAGCCTGGGCCGGGTTGCTCTTTGGCGGCTTTATTTTTGGCCGTCCCGATTCTGAAAACTTCCGGCGGATGCCGGGCTGGACCCGCCTGCTCTCCTCCCTGGCGCTGGTAATGGCCGCCTGGAGCTGGTTTATCTTCCTGCGCGAGACTCCCCTGGAACTTTACACCCTCCTGATAGCCCTGGGCATGACCCTCGGTTTTGCCGGGGATCTTTTTATGGCCGCCAATATCGTGCTGGGCGGGATTGGCTCGTTCGGCCTGGGACACGTGGCCTACATTCTCGCCATGCTGCAATACGAGAACGACCGCGCCCTGGTAGCCACCACCCCGCGCTTTGGAGCCTGGTCTATCTGGGTAGCCATCGGGCTGGCGGGCTGGTACCTGGCGGTCTTTCGCGGCCAGAAGAGCGGGGTGTTACACTGGGCGGCCCTGCCCTATGCCACCTTGCTGGCCAGCACCGCCGGGGTAGCGACCGGGCTGGCTTTGCAGGACGGCGCTTTCTGGAGCCTGGCGGTGGGTGGCGCTCTCTTCCTCCTGAGCGACCTCTTGATTGCCGCCAACCTTTTCAACGGGCTGCGCTTTCGGCTGCTCGGCGACCTGATCTGGCTGACCTACGGCCCGGCCCAGGCCCTGATTGTCTTTACCACTTACTTCGCCATGCAATAAATAAAGGGCCAGTTTGTATTTTTTAATGCTTAATTGTGCGTAAATGTGAATAAATTTCAATATAAAACGGCTCAAATTTAAGGTTGATCTTAATCTTCCTAAGTTATAATCATGTTGTTCGGATGACTTAGAAAGGATCTATATGTACGACAATGACGTTACACTTGAGCCCAACAATGCTGACCAGGAAGAGATAAAGACTGTTGCCCGTGTCTGGAATAGTAAGTTGCAGAAATGGGAAGAAATCCCCTTTAACCAGAAGATGCAGGCCGAGTGGGAGCAATTGAAATCCCTGCAAAGTGAGTACGGCCAGGAACAGGAGCGCCAGCTAAAGCGGCTGAAGAAAAATCCGGCCTGACAATAAACCCCAGCTAATTAAACACAAAGCCCGGCATTGACCGGGCTTTATTATTTGAAGAATTTGTTATGAACTACTTGGAGGCGGCGGCCGTCCTCTTCTCGGGATACAGCTTGTTCAGTTCGTCCCGGGCGGCCTCTTTATCTCTGAAGTAGAGGGCGTTCAGCTCGATAAAGCTTTGATACTTCTCCGGCACTTCCTCTTCGGCGAAAATAGCCGCTTCGGGGCACTCCGGTTCGCACGCGCCGCAATCTATGCATTCATCAGGGTTGATAAAAAGCATGCGATCTACTTCGGGGTCTTCATAAATACAGTCTACCGGGCAAACGTTGACGCAGGTACGAGCCTGGTTATCCACGCACGGTTCCGTGATTACATAAGCCATTGCGACAAACCTTTCATTTTGTTTTTATCAGGCAAACAGAAATTCACTCCCGCTCCGAACGCTCGGGAGTGTTTCACAGAGAGTAGACCTCAAATTAGATAGTAGCAATCACGGGTTTATAAGTTTGTAAATACCGGCAAAAATCTGGTAAAAAAGCCGCAGAAGCCCAGTTTTAAAGCAATCTTCAGCAACCTTTACCGTTTTTCAGACAACAAAAAGCCGGGTTGCAGCCCGGCTATTTGTTACATTACTGGTTCTCTTTCTCCGGCTCTGGCGGAGTATAGCGCCCGTAAGCCAGAGTTATGTCAAGTAAGCGCTGGCGCAGCCAATCGCTGAGACTTTCCGGGTGGTAGCGCCAGCCCCAGTTCCCGGCGGCCCGGCCCGGGGCGTTCATGCGGCCCTCCCCGCTCACCCCCAGGATATCCTGTAGCGGGGCAATCGCCAGGTCTGCTACGGAACCCCAGGCCAAGCGCACCAGGCGCCAGGTTATAGCTATAGCGGCCCGGTCCTCGGTAGAGTCGAGGCCCAGGTAGCGCAGAAGATTCTGCATCTCGTGCGGTTGGGCGGTATAGAGCCAGCCGAGCGTGGTATCGTTATCGTGCGTGCCGGTATAGACCAGGGTGTTCGGTTCGTAATTGTGCGGCAGGTAAGGGTCTTTGGCGTCGTTACCGAAAGCGAACTGGAGCACCCGCATGCCGGGAAAGCCCAGTTCTTTCCTCATAGCGTTCACTTCCGGCGTAATCAGCCCTAAATCTTCCGCGATGATCGGTTTTTCGCCCAGCGCGGCAAAGACCGCCCGGAAGAGTCCGGCCCCCGGCCCTTTCACCCAGCGCCCGTTAATGGCCGTCTCTTCGCTGGCCGGAACTTCCCAGTAAGCTTCAAAGCCCCGGAAGTGGTCCAGCCGGACGTAATCGGTCAGGTTAAAGGCGGTGCGGAAGCGTTCGATCCACCAGGCGTAACCGGTCGCTTCCAGCACGTCCCAGCGGTAGAGCGGGTTGCCCCAGCGCTGCCCGGTGGCGCTGAAATAGTCCGGCGGCACCCCGGCGACAACAGTAGAAATGCCCTCTTCATCCAGGTAGAAGAGTTCGGGATGGCTCCAGACATCGGCGCTATCGTAGGCCACAAAAATCGGGATATCGCCTACAATTTTGATATCGCGTTCGTTGGCGTAGGCCTTGAGGCTCATCCACTGCTGCCAGAAAAGGAACTGAAGATATTTCTGGAAAGCGACCGGCCCGGCCAGTTTTTCGCACCACTCGCGCAGGGCCTCGGGCTGGCGTTTGGCCAGGCCTCGCTCCCACTGGCTCCAGACAACCCCATCGTGGGCGGCTTTGGCGGCCATAAAGAGGGCATAATCGTCCAGCCAGATTTTATTTTCCTCTTCAAAGCGCGCCAGGGCCTCCTGAAGTTCCGGGCTACCTTGCTCCTTGAATAGCTGGAAAGAGCGTTCCAGCAGCGGCATCTTCCAGTGAATAACCCAGCCGTAATCCACCTGCTCATTCGGAAAGGGCGGCACATCCTGCAAATCTTCCTGGCGCAGCAGGCCCTGGCCCAGCAGAATATCCGGGCTGATTAAAAGGGGATTTCCGGCGAAGGCTGAAAAGGCGGCGTAGGGCGAATCCCCGTAGCCCGTGGGGTTGAGTGGAAGAATCTGCCAGAGTTTTTGACCGGTCTGGGCCAGAAAATCAACAAAACGATAAGCCTCCCCGCCCAGGTCGCCAATGCCGTAGGGGCCGGGAAAGCTGGTAGGATGTAACAGCAGGCCGCCGGAACGCTCGAATTCCAAGTTCTTATACTTCCCTTCTAATTGATTAAGAGCTTCTCTGCAACATATATAGACTGTAACAGCGCCTTTACTTGAGAGCCAGTTCAGAGCTTTCTGGCGTATATTGCTGAAAAAGTTTACCCCACTGGGTGTTTTGCCGCCAGTCTTCAAAAACTTTGCGATCCTTGTTAGGCCAGCGCAGGTAGTCGTGATAAACCTCGCTGCCCAGCACAAAAACATTTACCAGCGGAGTGTGGAAAAAGAGCTTCTGGAAAGGCTTCATCGGGCCGAACCACATCACGTCGCCCACCCGGCTGGCCCCGTTATCGCCTACTTTAAAGCCCCAGCTTTCGCCGGAAATATCGGCCCCGACCACCTCAATTTCGCGCGGGTCGCCCACGCCCAGCCCGGCTTCGTGGGCCAGCCGAATATATTTGAGGGAGAGCGGGTCAAAGCCCATCATTTTGGCGGCAATCGCGTCAATCGCTACCTGGTCAGCCGAAGCCAGGATGTAATCCTTGATGACAGGGAACATGGTGCGCGGCCCCGGGCCATTCCCGGCGGTAGTGCCGTCCATCACGGCAAAAAGGCCGCTGTGAATCTCTTTTTGAATCGCCAGTAAATCTACCAGGGTCTCATGAATCCAGCTATGCGTGTAATGGCGGTGGGTATTGAGCAAACCGCCGAAGGCATTTTTCATGGCGCCCGTAGTTGTGGTATAAATATGGCACTTCACCGTGGGTAGATGGATTATATTCTTTCCAAAGAAATAATCGGGGATATAAATTCCGTCGGGGAAGATTTTATCCAGGACCAGCATCTTGGCCTTTGGTTCGTACTTAATCCAGGTCATATCCTCCGGCTTAAAATTATAAAGCACCGGGATATTATACTTTTTGAACAGCGGGAGGTAGTTATTCAAGTCCTCGCCTTTGAAGGCGTTGGTAACAACCGTCTTATTTTGAACACAGGTGATGGAGTTGAAACCGTTGTTTTGAAGGGTTCTGGTTACGCCTTCCAGTTGCCAGGGAGTAGTATTTGCTCCGGGAAACGGGAAGTGCCAGCTAATATTGTCTTTTAGAATGGTGGTGGCGGTAGGATCGAGGTGTTTTTCGAAATCGGCCAGTTTCATCAAGCGTTCGTAATCTTCGAGGACGCTTTCAGGCCTGGTTTTCAAAACTGCGACTTTTGCCCGCGTGGTCATAATGAACCTCCTGAATTAAGCTACGTTAATGGTTAGACGTCATGTGCAGGTAGCTCGTGGTCTAAATTACGCAGCCATTATATCATTTTTAGGGAGCATTATTAGTCGCAGGGTGTAACACGCTCTTGCCAATATCTGTTATAATAGGCGGCGTGTAACGCACCTGGAGCAATCCTTGAATATAGAGAACGCACCTGAAAGCATTCTGTTTTTTGTTGAGCAATAGCAGTTATACGCGCGGCTAAGGGGTAGCGATGCAAAGAGCCACCTCAGCATGTGTTAGTGAGGCGTTTCCACACTTATGGCAGCAAAAGATATTAAAACTAGAGGTAGAGTAAAAGAGGCTACTTCTCCCGCAAATAAATTTGGCAACAGGCCTCTTGATAACATGGATAGCGATCCTTCTGACTTCGAAGATCTGCATGAACCGGAAATGCAGGTTGGGGAAGAGGTTGAACTTGTAGAAGTGGCCGAAGAAGAAATCCAGGAACAGGAAGAGGTAGTAGCGGATCTGCCGGTTGAACTGGATGAAAAAGCTTTAAGCGAAGCCGCCAAGCTTGAAAAAGAGGTTGCGCGGGATGCTGAAGAGCTGGTGCGCGAAGCAGAACGTATAGCCGCCGTTTCGTCTTCAGATTACTACAGTACCGATCCGGTTGCAGATTATCTACGCCAGATCGGGCGTACCAAACTGCTAACCCAGGAAGAGGAGCGCGACCTGGCGCAGCGCAAGGATAACGGGGACGAAGAAGCCAAGCAGCGCCTGATTGAGGCTAACCTGCGCCTGGTGGTTTCTGTAGCGCGGCGTTACAGCCAGAGTTCCGGCGGCATCACCCTGCTCGACCTGATCCAGGAAGGCAACCTGGGCCTGATCAGAGCGGTGGATAAATACGATTACAAAACCGGCTATAAGCTTTCGACCTATGCCACCTGGTGGATTCGCCAGGCCATTTCGAGAGCGATTGCCGACAAGAGCCGCCTGATCCGCCTGCCGGTTCACATCAATGAAACCCTGGGCCGGGTGCGGCGCACTTCCCGCGAACTGGCCAGCACCTACGGGCGCGAGCCGACTATGCAGGAACTGGCCGACCACCTTAACATGCCCATTGACAAGGTTACTCAACTGATGACAATGGGTAACGCGCCTGTTTCACTCGACCAGCCCATGGGCGAAGAAGGCGACTCTTCGCTGGGCGACCTGGTAGAGGACAGCCAGGGAGTGGACCCGGACCAGCAAGCTGCCGAAATCTCGATGCGAGCGGCGGTGCAGAAGGCCCTGACCCAGCTACCCGAGCGCGAGCGCAAGATTATCGAGCTGCGTTTCGGTCTCGACCAGGATGGCGGCGGGCAACCGCGCACCCTTGAGGAAGTAGGGCAGCAACTGGGCGTCACCCGCGAGCGTATTCGCCAGATCGAAGCCAAGGTCTTGCGAAAGCTGCGCCACCCGCGAGTCGGCAAGCAGTTGCGCGACTTCTTGCAGTAAGCAAGTCGCTTAGAGCTTAAAAAGAAACCAAAGAGCCACTTAACCTTTTTGAAAGGCTGAGTGGCTCTTTTGCTTCCGGTTTTCTTTGCCGGTATTAGTCCCGGTTGTAGCCCGCTTTCCAGCCTCGCTCCCGGCTATGCCCGGCGTAGAAGCTCGCTAGCTGCTCGAAAAAGCGGTTACCAGGCCTTATTTTCGCTTCCAGCGCCTTTAATTTACGCAAACTTTATCAAATTGCCTGGAAATAACTTGTCATCTCGATATCTTTATGGTAAACTTCAGGCGTTCCAGCGGAGAACTACTGAGCGCTGGAAACAAGCTAAAAGAACGCTTTAACCGGTAATCTTTAGCTTTCCCACTTCACTTCCAGAAGTGGTCAATCACCTCCACTCTGACCGCGTAGCTCAGTTGGTAGAGCAACTGACTTTTAATCAGTGGGTCCCGGGTTCGAGTCCCGGCGCGGTCATCTTTCCCCACTGTAAAGCCCCAGATTAAGTCCTGTGCTTTCGCGGCTCCCCGAAAAAGGAGCCAAAAGTGAAAACAAAAACCACTGATTTTAATAATTCACCCTCTAAAAGGGCCTCTGCCGTTAAGCGCTTTAGCAGCCCCGAAGAGGTTAATTCTCTTAATGTCCGTAATGTTGCTTTGGCCGGTAATCCCGCCACGAACGTTACCGACCGGGAAGAGTCGAACCCTTTTAGAAGGCTTATTTATGAGTGGCTCGACTACTCCCGCCAGAACCAGCTCTCCGCCAGGACCCTGGCCGATTACCGCGAAAAGCTTTTCAAGTTCTGGTGGTGGTGGGATAACTACCAGGCCGCCCGCCTGGGCGACCATCCCCGCTCTGTGACGACCAGGGAGGCCCGCCAGTTCGCCGCCTACCTCTGGGAAAACTCTTCCACCCGGTGGGGGGAGCCGGTCAAACCCGGCAAAAAGCAGCTTTCGGCCGCTTCCATCGCCGCTTATGGCCGCACGGTCAAGGTCTTCTTTTCCTGGCTGGAACTGGAAGGCCAGATCGAAAAGACCCCCTTCAACAAAAGCGTCAAGTTTACCAGTAAAAACAGGCCGGACCGGGTGATCAAGAGTGTCGAGAATGAAGACCTGGTACGGATCTTCAATTACCTCATGCTGCCCGAAAACCTCAAGAGCTTTACCGGCAGGCGCAACCTGGCCATGCTGGCTCTCCTCCTGGACAGCGGCATCCGGCGGGGTGAACTGCTCTCGCTCAGAGTGGTGGAAGGCGAGGTGGACCCCGGGCGCAAGCGCTGCCTGGTGCGGGGTAAAACCGGCCAGCGCTATGTCATGTTCTCGGACGGCTGCGCCGAGTCGCTCAAGGCTTATTTGAAGCTGCGCCAGCAGATCAGCACCGAATGCCAGGCCCTCTGGCTGACCGAAGACGGGGAACCGCTCTCCTATTACGGCTTCGGTACGGTCATCCGGCGGATTAACAAGCGCACCGGGGTCTACTTTCACGCCCACCGCCTGCGCCACACCTTTGCCAGTACCCTGGCCCGCCAGGGGATCGACCCCTTCACCCTCAAGGAACTGCTCGGCCATACTACCATCACCACCACCCAGATCTATGTCCGCCAGAACCCGGAGAGGCTGGCCGAAGCCTATGGCCCGCGTTCTCCCCTCAAGCAGTTACCGGCGGTCCAGGAACCCCTCAAGCGTAGAGCGGGCAGGCCGCGCAAACAGGGTTAAATGATTGTGGGTAAGCTCGAAAAAGCTACCCTAGAGTACCACTAGACCAGAACAGACCTTCAGGAAAAGGTTGTTCCCCGGCCCGACACCGGGGGACAACCTTTTCTAATTCTAAAAAAAGGAAAGTAAAAAAGCCGGCTAAGCGGTGGTTGACCGCAGCCGGCGTGTTCGAGAGCTGATAGCTCCGAATTAAGTCCTGTGCTTTCGCGAGCTCATATTATAAAGATAATTCTCTTCAACGCCCAGCGCCCCGAGCAGCCTTCTCAAAGTAGCCGGTTTCAGCCTGGTCTGGCCACGCATAAAGTTGCGGAGGGTAGCGGTAGTACAGCCGATTTCCAGGGCCAGGCTCTTCTGGGTTCTGCCCAGGTCTGTCAGGCGTTGTTTAATGGGATGGGTCATTTTGAAGTTTGGGCTGTGACTACCTCCTTTCTTTTTCCTGGTGCCTGGACAGGCAGCACTATAACCGCTCCTGCTCTGGTGGATCACTCTCAGTTCTGGATATTGCAGATTCTTTCTTTTGAGCGGCGGCACTTTTTGATCCTTTAGGTTTGGCCTGAGTAACTATCTTTTGAACAACTTTCAAAACAGGTGTAAGAGCTGACGTTAAAACAGCTTTCTATAAAACCTGCCGGGAGGACTGCCTGACCCAACCCCTTGTTTTTACAAAGCCTGGCCGGGCAAAAGAAGTTAAGCCGAGCCTATAAACTGCTTACAGTATTAGCAAGTTCTTTCTGATATGCCCGGGTAGGAGAATATTTCCTTTCCTCTTTTTTGAAACAGTTCATACCATGGTACCTGGTTTCACTTATAAATGTATCATATATATTGCTATAAATCTAGTATAAAAAGCATAAAAAGAATAAATATATCAAGGAATGTCTATAGCATAAAATCTGCTACTATGCTACAATTGAGGTATGAGAAAGAAAGAACAGGTAGAAAATCTAGCCTCAAGGCTGCAATATTTGAGGAAGCTGCGTGGCCTCTCCCAGGCACAACTGGCCGAAGTATCGGGAGTGGATATCAGCACTATCCAGAAACTGGAGAGCGGCATCAGCAGCGGCCGGGAGATCACCCGCCAGAAGCTGGCCGAGGCCCTCCAGACCAGTGTCGCTTACCTGGTTTACGGTGAGGGTAAGCCTGATCTCTCTCCACCTTTTGAGGGCGGAACCCACAGCGGTTCCACTGGAAAAAAGATGGGGCTGGACGAATCGAGAAAAGAGCTGATTGAGCGGGTGATGGAAGATCCTTACCTCAAGGATAGCGACAAGGAGATGTTGGTCTTGATCATCCATAACCGCTACAGGGAAGCAGAAGCCAGTTTCAAAGAAAAGGCCACAGAAAACGATTAGACAGACGAATTCATTTTTATGTAAAGTTGAAACCAATGAGTCAAGCTATAAGCAGGATTTACGACTGTTTTTGGCTAGCTTGCGAGGTTTAGAACCTTCCGCGGCCCAGTACTCGGCAAAGTCCTTGTGAGCGGCCATACTATCGAGGGTAAAATCGAGGCATTCCACACCGAGAGCGGAGAGCTGCCGGAAGATTTTAGCTTGTCCTAACCTACCTGCCTCATCATTATCCAGGGCCACTACTATCTTTCTTAAACCCCTGAACCAGCAAGGATTGATCAGGGAGGTACCGAGGAGAGCCAGGACATTGGTATAACCAACCTCCAGCATAGCCAGGGCGTCAAAGACACCTTCCACCAGGATCAAAGGTTCTTTCCCACGAACAGAAACCCTGGCTCTGAAAAGCGCTCTTAGATTGAAAAAACCTTTAGGGCCAGGCGCCACGTAATGCAGGCGGGCTCCTCCGGATGCAAGACCCCTGGCGTAGAAGTTGGCGAAAAGAGGCTTCCCATTAACAGGCAAATAAAGGGGAAAGAGTAAAGCCGGGCAGTTATAAGCCTCTTTCTGGAAAGTGTTTTTCTGAAAGACCGGAAAGTGAAAATTAGACTCGTAGCCGGCCCCCATCCTCATAGCCATAGCGGGAGTAATGCCTCTGGCCTTTAAGTAAGCCAGGGGGAGGCTATCGCCCGGCAGATGGGCCAGCCAGGCCAGATGAGCTTGAGCCATTAAAAGGCGCTGCTTTCGCACGGCCAGGTCTGAAACTTTGAATTGTATGGGTCGCTTACACTCAGCTTTAGGCGGTATATATTCCAGCCGTAGTTTGCCGGCCAGCCCGGTGCTTTCAAAGTTAACTTTGCCAGCACTGCCACAAGCAAATTCCCTTAAAAGACCCCCGGCACCGCAGGCAAAGCAGTGGTAAAGACCGCGTCTCAAATCCACTGAAAAAGAGGTCGGGTTGGAGCCGCTGTGCAGGGGGCAAGCCATCCGCCACTCGGTGGCCTCCCGGTTCTCGCTATGGGCCAATAGAGAGAGCTCAGCCAGGGTAAGCTCCCCGGCTCTTCGACTGGGTTGCATGGTATTCTCCTTTCTGAAGCTTTTTTGAAGAGGTCAGCCCCTTTAGAAGTAAATCAGGAGCCAGGCCTTCTGTAGTAGTCCATAAGCTCGCCTGGCACGGTGTACCTGGAACGGGTAACCCCTGTAGGCAGGTGCAGGTAGGTGGCGTATTTCTTAAGCCCGCCTACCAGGAACAACCTGAGGACGTAGTCGGCCGCCACCGCGGCGATCTGAAAGTTGACCGAGAGAGACTGGGCTTCCCTTAGAGCCAGATCAGCGCAGGAATAGTAAAGCCTGTTTTCGGCCAGTTCCTCGGGCAGGGGTGTCAGGAGTTCGGGATGCTGGAGAGCCGGAGAGGGCAGCCAGGTGCACACTCCCGGTAGGCTGAAAGCCTCTTTCAACTGGAGCGGGTCAGCCGCGCTGCCCAGGAGAACCTGCCCTCCTTCCCTGTAGTTGCCGCAGTCCAGGTACCATATTCTAGGGATGGTGCCTTTCGTACTACTGTTGAGCTTTAGAGTAGCCGCCATTTCCACCCGGGCAGCGGCGTTATCCACGCACCCCACCACCAGGGTCAGTTTCTCTCCGGAACGGCCGTAAGCCTGGTTTTGCACCATCTTCTGGCTGAATTTCTCCGTGACAGCACCCACTTCCACTCCCCAGGCGCTGCCGTAGCGGAGAGCCAGACAGGCCGCTTTAGGTAAACCCAGCTCCGCCCTTGCGAAGTGCTGGCGGGTCAGGTTTTTCTCCTCGACCAGATCGGGGTCCACCAGCCTCAGGGAAACCTCTTTGCCGGCCTTTTGGA
>DATAKM010000086.1:0-9141 GCA_036261665.1 Chloroflexia bacterium | reverse complement strand
GGGTGTAAGTATCGTCCACCACGTGCTCTTCCTTTTGTACCAGGTTGCCGGCGGCATCATAATAGCCCTGCTGCACGTTTTCGGTTTGCAGGTCGCCGGACTGAGTATAGCTATACTGGGCATTTGTAGCCGGCGGAGGTGTCACAGGTTGAACAGGCCTTACCGGTTGTACAGGCGCTGCCTGGTCATAAACTGTTTCTTCACGTTTTCTGTAGACCTTGCGATCATTAGGATTCATCGGAGCATCCATTTATCTTACCCTCCTTCCAGGAGGAGCCATGCAGTGACTCGGCTTCTCCCTTCCCTATAAAATCAACCCTTATATAAAATAATTAAGGGCATAAACTGTGCCAGTTTCAGGCAGGCGGTAAACAGCCTCATATCTCCCTCTTTCCGGCCCCGCGCACAAACCCTTTTGGCTGCTTTAAGAACGGTTGAGTCTTATAACCCATCCGGCTTTAAGCGCTGTTCCGCCTCTAAAATAAAATCCGCCTGCCCTTCTCTAAAGAAAGGCAGGCGGATAATTTATCCGTGCGGGTAAGAGTTAGAAAACCCGGCGCCGGGAGCCCATTAAAGCGCGAACCAGCAGGATCACCAGAATGGCACCCAGGGTAGCCGCCAGGATGGTACCCAGCAGACCATAAGTGCCGAGACCCAGCAGGCTCAGCACAAAGCCACCTACAAAGGCTCCAACGATACCCAGGATGATATCTCCGAGGAGACCAAAATGACTCCTGGTGATGGCGCTCGCCAGCAAACCGGCAATTAGCCCGATGATAACCCACCAGATTAAATTGGCAGCATCGAAGGCTACCGTTGCTCCAACTAATACTCTATCCATGATAATCTCCACTCCTTTCGGTTTTTCTACTTTTAATTCCTGGTCAGGATCTATTACCAACTGATTTCTATTTATATTTAGCCATACCGGCTTTACGAGCATCTATAATGCATAAACTGGGCCACTCTCGATTCCTCTTGAGAAAAATAGAATAAAGAGAAAGGTTTACTGCTTATGGCAACTATACAACCCTCTTTATGCTGCCCGGTCTTAAAACTTAAATCATTCGCTACGGCTTTCTAATCTATCCGAGTTCGCAGAAGAGAAGCGATTGACCTGTGAGATTGCCGGTTCTACAATTAGATTGGTATAACAAGTTGCCATTTTCGTGAAGCTACTGGCAGCTTACTTCGGAAACCGGCCTGAATTGGCCGTTCTCAAGTTTTCTTCGGGTATTTATAGCAGGAAGGAGTAGGCCTGTGGAGGGTGTTAAAGCCAGTTTCAGCACTATTGACGAATATATTGCGCTCTTCCCTGAGGAGGTCCGGGCGCTCCTGGAAAGCGTACGAAACACCATTAAAGCTGCCGCGCCTGAAGCCGAAGAACGTATCAGCTATCAAATGCCCGCCTTCGCGCAGCACGGTAATTTAGTCTATTTTGCCGCGCTTAAAGACCACATCGGGTTTTATCCTACTGGAAGCGGCATTGAGGCCTTTAAGGAAGAATTAGCCGGTTATAAAACCACCAAAGGTTCTGTAAAATTCCCCTTCGATCAACCCCTGCCCCTGGATCTGATAACCCGAATTGTGCAATTGCGAGTATCTGAGAATCTCGCCAGAGCCCGGGCAAAAGTAGCCGGAAGCAAAAAAAAGAGCGAACGCTAATTAAAGACAGGATTGGCGGGTAATCTTTCAGGCGTGGGTGCGAGGGCCGGTGCTGGCTCTCACCACCAGACCGGGTAGTAAAACCTGATCGCTTGCCTGCCTGCCTTCCAGCATATCGAGGATCATTTGCATAGCCTGGCGGCCCAGTTCAATCACAGGTTGGTGTACCGTTGTCAAAGCAGGCGTGACATAGCGAGTGAGCGAGATATCATCATAGCCGACTATACTCAACTCCTCTGGCACGGCTCGCTTGCTTTCATGGCAGGCCATTAGAAGCCCCACCGCCAGCATGTCGTTATAGCAACAAATCGCGCTCACTCCTGCCGCCAGCAGTTGTTCCAGGTAGGCTTGCCCGGCCTCTACTTCTTCCATACCATGCAGCTTGCTGCTAGGAATAATTATTTCGCGGGTGGGGTCTACTTCAATTCCGGCCCTGGCCAGACCTTTGCGATAACCGCTCAGGCGGGCTTGATTGGTGCGGGGACGGTTTTCTAACCCCAGGTAGCCGATAGCACGGTGCCCTGATGCCACTAAATGTTCTACCGCCAGGCCCATGCCTGTCTCATCATCAACCGAAACCGAAGGAAGGCTTGCTACGGGCTCTTCAGCCTGCCGGTTAACCAGCACTGCCGGGATAGCCGCCTGGGCGATTCTATCCAGGTCAAGTCTGCTGGCCAGTGAGTCTGCGATAAGAAGGCCGTCCACCCGCCTCCTTTGCAGGTTCTCGATCATCGCCACTTCTTGAGCAGGGTCTTTATGCGAGGCGGTAAGCACTACGCTAAGACCGCGCGGATTGGCAATTTCCTCCACGCCCCTGATTAACTCTGCAAAGTAGGGATCGCTAAAAGAACTGACTACCAGGCCGATAGTATTGGTCTGCTGGTTATGCAAGCTCTGGGCTATCGCGTTGGGAATATAACCCATGCTTAAAGCTAATTGCTGAATCTGGTTGCGTACAACGGGGCTAATCAGAGGACTATCGCGGAGCGCCCTGGAGACGGTAGAGTGAGATACACCGGCTTCTTTAGCAATATCTTCAATCGAGACTACTCTTTTGCGCATATCACTCTACCATTCAGTCGCAGGGTCAGGCACTCCATCCCACCGCAAATGGGAGGAGTTAGATTCTACCATTCAATCGGATCGGGGAAGCGCCGCTCGACAATCTCCTGGTAATATTTAAGTTTGTGGCCACCGGCGTTGTACTTATCTTTGGTGTAAAGATCGTAAGCCATAAACTTGCGCATATGAGTCTCGCGCAGTTCCTTGTCTTCAGCGGTCATCAGGTGAGTATAGTCATCCGCGACCGACTGGAAACTGTGATGGCGCACAGTCCAGAGTAACTCGTAAGGCAAGAGATCTTTAAAAATCTGGTAGATATATTCGTCGTGGCCGAAGCTCATGGTGACGTTCATCAGGCCGCAATTCGGCTCGTAAATCCCGTATTTAGTGCTGTAGACCGGGTGGTTCCAGTCGGGATTTTCGCGCAGGTAGTCGTAATAGACAATCGAGCGGCCAAACTGGCAGCCGACCGGGTATACATCCCCGACCGTAAATTCGGGTTTCTCCCCGGCGGCTTGCATAATCTTACCCAGGTCGTGAATCAGGCCCATGATAATCCAGTCTTCGCTCTGCCCATCGTTGGCAATGGCATTGGCGGTCTGGAGAGCGTGGCCTAACTGGGTCATACCTTCCAGGTCGGCATCCGACTCATCGTTAACATCCTTCAGCGACATCAAGCGGTCCCACAGGGTAGCGGACCCCAGGATGCGAGCCTTATACTTCTCGCGCTTCTCGGTAGCGGCAGCATAGGTCTGGATTTTGTGATGCCGCATATAAAAATTCTCTTTGTCGCTTTTAAAATTTGTGTTTACCAGGGTTTCGCTAGTCATCTACTCCTGCTTTCTGGCCTGTTTGACCACTATGTCTTTTAATCCGGCCGCTTTAAATTAATTTTAAGCGCTATGTCAACGGATATTCCCGGTGACAGTCGAAATATTGCTCTGGAGAGTACAGTAATTGTGGTTATGGCTTGATTGAGTTCTTCTACAGGTTTTATGCACACGTGTGCATAAATAATTATAGCAAGGAATTAAAGGCTGTCAAGACTTTCTTTTAACGGAGCAGGAAGATGAAAAAGGGCCGGGCACCCCCTGCAAACGCGCGCAGGGAGATACCCTGAAACCTCTTTAATTACTTTGCCGTTGCCGTGTTTAACGGAGATGAGCCGCTGTAATTCAAGTTGTAATGTAATTGTGTTATGCTCCTTCAGTAGTATCGGCTGTTATTCCCGGCAGATTCGTAGCACCACCAGCAGCAACAAATCCATCTGTATAGCAACACAATTTGATAAGGTTTTTATGGTTTCAGCAGTTTGAGATAGGTCATTGCTTAGTTTTTACTTACGAGGAGGTTTAGTTGAAGCCTTATTTTATGGCGCGTGCCGTTTTACCGAATTTTCGCTCTCGCAGTTTATCTAATCACAAGAATCCGGTTCGCAAGCTCCTGGCCTGTTTGCTAATAGCCGGGCTGTTGTTTGATCTTCTCCCGGCCTACAATGCCGGCGCCTCTGCTTCGGTAGTCTCACCGCTCCGCCCGGCGACACCGCGCAGCGCCTCTGATACCATAGACTTTAGCAGTAGCGCTTATAGTGTTAACGAGAATGCTGGAAATCCCCAGATTACCCTTACTCGCCAGGGAAGTGGTGCCGGCACTGCCACCGCTTATATTAATCCTACGGGAGGGACTGCCAGTACCGCCGATTTTGACCGGGCTGCTCCGGGCAATATAGAGGCCTCTTTTAACAACCGGCCTGGCCCTGCCGGGGGAGTATATGCCATGCAGGCCCAGAGCGATGGTAAAATTGTAATGGCAGGTAGCTTTAGCAGGTACAGTGGGGTTAAGAGCCAGGGGCTTGCTCGGATAAATCCCGATGGTACCCTTGATACCGGCTTCAGCGCAAATCTAAAACCGGGTACGGATAAGCCTGTAACCTCCTTGATTATCCAGCCGGACGGTAAAATTCTAATTGCCGGTTCTTTTACCACTTTTAACGGTTATGGTCGTAACGGCATTGCTCGGCTTAATTCAGACGGGACCCTCGATGAAACCTTTTACTCTGGCAGTGGGGCTAGTAATAGTATTAATGCAATAGCGCTTGACGCGAACGGCAAGATCCTGGTAGGCGGTAATTTTGATAATTTCAACGGCACCTCATGCCGTGGTATTCTTCGGCTACTCTCCGATGGTACCGTTGATCCTTCTTTTAACCCCGGAGTCGGCGTAGATAGCGCAAGCGACGAAGGTAAAGTAGTTACTTCGATAGTCATCCAGCCGCAGGACGGCAAAATCTTAATTGGTGGTTATTTCAGCTCTTACAATGGTGTTTCGCGGGTAGGCCTGGCCCGGCTTTTTCCGGATGGCAGTCTTGACCCTTCCTTTAACCCCGGCCAGGGAGCAGTTTCAAACCCCTATGGTAACTTTGCCGGGGTGAGTAAATTAACGCTGCAACCTGACGGTAAAATTCTGGTGGGCGGCTTTTTCAGTTATTATGATGGAGAGAGTGTTAACTACCTTACCAGAGTAAACCCTGACGGTAGCCGCGATAAATCCTTTCTGGTTAACGGCCTGCAAGCCCAATTATTCGAGGTTATCACTGTTAACAATATCAAAGTACTGAGTAACAACAAAATCTTAGTGCTGGGCCAGTTCTTTAGCTATACTGACACGCCCATGAACCGCATTGCCCTGCTCAATATGGATGGTACCCTGGACCCTTCCTTCACTTCCCCCGGTCCCGGTACTTCACAGGGTTTTAGCGAACCGGCCACGGATGCCCTGGTTCTGCCCGATAGTTCTATTCTGGTCGGTGGCGATTTTGATAATTACGGCCAGGTTAATGGCCGGAATGACCTCATCAGGCTTAACAGCAATGGTACGCTTAGAAATGATTTTTACCCGATTACCGGGCCGGATGACAGGGTTTACTCGGTAGACCTGGATAACACTGGCAGGGTGCTGATCGGGGGTGACTTTAAAGTTTACAGTACAGTGGCCAGACCTTACCTGGCCCGGCTAAGTTCGGACAGCCAGTTTGATACCACTTTTAACCAGGGCGGGAGTGGCCCGGACGGTAGTGTGCGAGTAGTCAAATGGTTACCAGGCGGAAAGATTCTGATAGCCGGCAACTTTGAAAATTACAACGGAACACCTCGTAACCGGATAGCCCTGCTTAATGCCGATGGTACCCTGGATACGAGCTTTGACCCGGGCACGGGAGCCAGTTTGACCATCAATACCCTGGCAGTTCAGGCTGACGGGAAAATTCTCATTGGTGGTGAATTCACTGGCTTTAACTCAGTTTCTCGTAATCATATCGCCCGGCTTAATAGCAATGGTTCATTAGATACCACTTTCAACCCAGGGTCCGGCACCGAATCGATAGCAGACCCACTGTCAGAGGGTATCGTTTACGCTCTGCTGGTTCAACCCGACGGTAAAATACTGGTTGGCGGTACCTTTGACCGCTACAACGGTACAGTCAAAAAAGGCCTTGTGCGTATTACCGCTACCGGGGCTGTAGATAGCGGCTTCGATACGGGTAGCGGTGTGGAAGGCAATGCGTCATTCTTTGGTAACACCGGTCTATCTGCGCTGGCGCTCCTACCGGATGGCAGGATTTTTATCGGCGGCGACTTTGCCACCTACAACGGGACTGACCGGAAGGGCATTGCCCGGCTGGCAAGTAACGGCAGCCTGGATACTTCCTTTGTACCTGGCGTAGCTCTGGATGATGCTGTGTTAGCGCTGGCCGTTCAGCCTGACGGCAAGCTTATAGTCGGTGGTAAATTCTACTTTGGAGGTAATGCTTACCCCTACCGCATGCTCCGCTTAAATACCGATGGCAGTAAAGACACTACTTTTAATAGTGATGGCGATGGTGCCTTTCAGGATCATGTCTTTAGCGGCTCGATAGATAGCCTGGCGCTACAACCGGATGGCTCTGTGATAGCGGGCGGCAGTTTTAATAAGTTTAACGGAGCAAGCCGTAATAACCTGGCCCGGCTATCCGGGGATTTAGTGGTTAGCTGGGCCGATGGCGAAACCGGCCCTAAAACTCTCCCGCTGCCGGTGCTGGATGACAATCTTTACGAAGGTAACGAAACTTTGCAACTGTCAATCGGGGAAGTCGGGGGGAGTGCCGGGGCTCAAGTCGGAACTAGCGGGTCTACCACCCTTACTATCGTCGATAATGACGGTGTTCCCGGTATAAAAATGCTGTCAAATAAGATAGTTGAGGGTAACAGCGGCCAGACTGTTTCTAAATTACGGGCAGTTCTTACTAACCCCTCGGTCTTTCCGATAACTGTAAATTACAGTACGACCCAGGTGAACGGAACGGCTACCGCCGGGCAGGACTATGTAGCCGCCAGCGGTAGCCTTGTCTTCGATCCCGGTTCGGTCAGCCGCTCAGACTTTATTACCATTAATGGTGATACCGACGTCGAGCCGGACGAAACTTTTGAGGTAGTTTTGAGTAATCCTACCAATGCTACACTCTTGCTGGACCGGGCAGCGCAGACGATTGTTAATGATGATACGCTCAGGTTGAATATCAATTCGATCAGCCTGCTGGAAGGTAATTCCGGCACTACTACCGCTACCTTCGATGTAACGCTCTCGGCGCCGGATGCGAATAACAGCGTTACTGTCAATTATGCTACAGTCGACGGTTCAGCGACTGTAGCGGATAATGACTACCAGCCTGCCAGTGGGGTCTTAACTTTCGCGCCCGGTACGACCAGCCAGCAGATCAGCGTGGCCGTGAACGGCGATACGAAGCTGGAACCGGACGAAGATTTTTCGGTATTGCTCTACAACTCGAATGGGGCTCAGCTTGGCACATTTGCAGGTAAGGCTACGATTAAAGATGATGATTGCCAGCCTCTGGTAGTAGAAAAGGACACCGGAGGTGAGGAATGCGGTACTCTGAGATACGCCCTGGCCTATGCCAGTTCCAAAGTTAAGGATGGACCGGTCAATATTACCTTTAAGGAAGGTATTAGCGAAATTATTCTTAACGGCTATCAAGAGAATCTGTCGGCACTCGATAATACTACCGCCAACCGGATTACGATTAGCGGTTCGACCACTACCGAAAATGTCACCCTCAGTAACGGCAACACTGTCAACCGTTGTGTACCGGGAGTCTGGATACATGGAATAAACAAGGGTACTGAGTCCGGTTTTGTGCTTGGTAGTAACGTTACCTTGAAAGGGCTGAGCATAACCGGGTTCACGGTCTACCAGGTCGAGATGAATGGTGATAACAACGAGCTAAACTGCACCAGGATAGGTACCGGTGATGGTATAAGCGGGCAGGACTATACCGGACCGGGGGTCAAGATTAACGGCAACAACAATCGCCTGGGGTTGCCCGGAGCGCCCGAAAGCGGCAATCTGATCAGCGGTAACGAGGGCTCAGGTATAGTGGTTGAGGCCGGTAAAGATAACAGCGCGTACTATAACTGGATTGGCTATCAGAAGAACGGCAAAGATGTTCTGGCTAACAAGGGGAGCGCGGTTAAAGTGCAGCCAGGCGGCCAGTTGAAGTACGGCCCTGGTAATCGCATTCACTCTTAATCAGCGATCAATTAACCGGTAGTTAATCTTTAGTAGTGAACAGGGAGCAGAGTTTTTACTCTGCTCCCTGTAATATTATCTTATGGAAGATAGTGTACAATGAAGAACTGATTTATCCCTGTGGCGAAATTAAGATCCTCGTACTCATTCTGTAATACTGATCGCACCAACTAAATCTTCTTCTGGACTACCGCTATCCGCCGCGTGGCCGTTATGGCTGATACCACTTCCACTACCGGTTCCGCGCAGTCGCATGTTGCCGCTTACTCGGAACTGGCTGGCCAGGCGCCGCAACTCCCAGGCGATTTCATCCAGCGAGGCGGCTAATGAGCTGCTTTGCCTGGCGGAAGCCGCCGCTTCCTGGATTACCCCTGCTAACTGCCGCATGGAAGTGACCACCTGCTCGCTGGCGCTGCGCTGCTGCTGAGTTGCCAGCGAAATGGCGCTCGCTAACTGGGCGGTGCGCTCTACCACCTGGATGATATTCTCGTTTGCTATGCCGGTGCGCTGCGCCAGGACCACTCCCCGCTCGGCCTCTTTCATGCCTTGCTCGGTCGCCATCACACTGGCATTAGTCGCCGCCTGGATCTCTTCCAGTACGGCCTGGACATCTTTGGTGGCCTGCCTGCTGCGCTCGGCTAACTGCTTTACGTTGGCTGCCACCACGGCAAACCGCTTGCCGTGTTCGCCGGCCCCGGCGCTTTCGATAGCGGCATTCAGGGCCAGGAGGTGCGTCTGATCGGCAATCGAGGCCACCTGATCAACGATGTAGCTTGCTCGCTGGGAGCGCTCCGAGAGCGCCAGGATGCGTTCTGTAATATTCCGAACCTGATT
>DATAKM010000111.1:0-33784 GCA_036261665.1 Chloroflexia bacterium | reverse complement strand
CCCGGCAAACCCAGATAGGAGCTAAAGTCAGTCATAGTCGACCGGGCAGACCCCAGGAAAACGGCACAGCGGAAAGCTTTAATAAGACGGTTAGTTATGAGAAGCTCTTTTTAGATGAATATGAGAACCTGGCAGAGCTGGAAAGCAGCTTAGAAGATTGGCTGGATTGCCTCTACAATGAGAGGCGTTTGCATTCTTCGTTAGGCTACCAGTCACCGAACGAGTATGAACGCAACTGGCAAAAACAGTTACAACAAAGTGGCACGGTAAAAACGTAGCATTCCAGACGGGTTTACACGAGGTGCACCCCAGGCTATCGAGGTGGCCGACCGGTGGCATTTGCTCAACAGTTTGACTAAAGCCGTTGAACGCTTCTTTCTCAACCATACTCAAGACATCAAGGCGGCTAATGCGGCCACTGAAATGTTAAAGGGGCAGCCTACTAAAAAGGAAATCGAACGTAGCCAGAAACGTACCAAACGGATGGTAGACAATTATGCGCAGATAAAGGCTCTGCACAAAAATAAAATCCCTATCCTACATATTGCCCGGCAATTGGGGTTAAGTCGGGAAACAGTCTACCAATACCTGGCTAAAAGTGAGCCGCCTATTTCAAAACAAGCGACTTATGGCGGCAAATCCAAAATAGACCCGCATAAAAGCTACCTGATCAAGCGCTGGAATGAAGGAATACGCAATGCGTCCCAGCTTCACCGGGAACTTATTGAATTAGGCGTCCAGGATCTAAAAGTCGGCAGCGTCAAGAATTTCGTAAGCCGGCTACGACGAGCCAAAGGAGAAGGGCGTAGTTTTAAGCCCCAAGAACCAAATGTACAAAACCAGTTTAAGGGAGCTAAAAGTAGTTTAAGGATTGTGACGGCCAAACAAGTAGCCCATTTGTGTGTTAGTAAACCTGAAGGTTTAAGGTCAGAGCAGCAAAAATTCCTGAATCAGCTCACTCAAACAAACTCGGTTATTGCCCAGTGTTATGAACTAATAAGTCAGTTTTGCGCGATGGTCAAGGAGCGTCGCGGGAGTGAACTTGACGACTGGTTGGAACGGGTATATGCAAGCGAAGTCAAGGAACTTCAAACCTTTGCCCGGCAATTAGAAAAAGACAAGGCGGCTGTGGTAGCAGGGCTTACCTTGATCTGGAGTCAAGGACAGACCGAGGGCCAGGTTCAGCGGTTAAAATATTTGAAGCGGCAGATGTACGGCCAGGCAGGTTTTTCGTTGCTAAAAAGGAGATTGTTACATCGTAACAAGAATAGATCGGAATACCCCTTCCACGTAAATTGAGTTAGAGCCGAGCAAGTCTTAACTAATACATCTTAGATTATATAAAGTTTTGCGGGTAATTGTCTCTAAAGTGGGTTGGGTTATAATGAGATAATTACCCGCCTATGTAAAGTACATAGTGTATTGGGTTTAATATACTGCCAGTTTTCTTTTCTCAGAGAGCAGGAGTAATCTTGTAGAAGCCGATGCGGTTAAGCTTCTTTGGACAGGCTTAACTGGTCGCCTGCTGGCTCTGATCGACAGCGTTCTCTACGCCCATCATTCCTACCATGTTCCCCGGTTCTGTCATGCCTTCTTTAAGTTTTGAAAAAGCTGCCTCTAAATGTTGCCCGTTCTCGTTTAGTTTCTGGTCATCCCAGAGTTTGCTAACTTTAGGAAAGAGATCATTTTCTTCTTCGGCTACGTGTTTTTGAACAGCTTTCATCAAAGCTGTCATTCTGTCGCTCCACTCTTGAGAGGCGTTATCAAGGCTGGCAATCTGGCTGAGCATCTGCTTGACCTGTCCATGCTCATGGTGATAATCTTTAACCAGCCTGGCAGTATCGGCATTATTGCGCAAAGCCGGATAGAAGTACTCCTCCTCAATAATGGTATGAGCCGTTAAGGCCTGGTAAACCTGGCTGAAAAGATGCTGGAAAGTCTCAGGATCTCCACCTTTTTCCATACGCTGAAAAAGGGAATTTACCTCGCCATGCTGTTTCTTGAGTAAATCAATAGAATTCATCTGATTAATCCTCCTATCCTCACTTATCTACATCTCTATTAAGTTACCCTAAAAAAATATCATATCCGATGCCACTGCCCGTTCTCTACCGGATATTTTTCGTACCGTCTAATCATCAGTTAATACAACGGATTGGGATCGGATGATAGGAAAAGCAGGAATTAGCCATTTAACTCAGTTGAAATAAAGTTTAAGATATGATTAATTCCGACTAAATCGCTAGGATATATATTGACTCTATGGTTGAGTCTGGTATGATAAGGGTGTTCAAGAACATATTTGAAATTTAGCTGTATGGGGAGTAACCACCCGCGCCGGCGGGGCTGATAGTCGTCAATACGGAGCAAAGCTCCCGGCTACCAGTAAGTATCCTTAAAGTGGTACAAACGGTGAGACCATCACGACCTCTGTTGCCGTGATGGTCTTTTTTATTGCCATCCTACGCAACAGCCAGGTGTACGGCTTTTTAAATAAAGAGCAGTTTATAAGGAGGCAACAATGCACTGTCCCGTTTGTAAAGTGGAGTTGAGAATCGCAGACCGGCAGGGAGTAGAGCTAGATTACTGCCCCCAGTGTCGCGGAGTATGGCTGGACCGGGGCGAACTCGATAAGCTACTTGAGCGAGAAAGGGCCCTGAAAGATTCGTACAATACCCAGATTAGTGACCCCGGTTATTACCGCGAAGAACCCCGTTATAATGAGCGCCGTTACGACGACGATGATTTTGAGGACAGCTCCTACCGCAAACCCTACTCTGGAGAGTACCCACATAAGCGCAAACGCAAGTCCTTTCTCGGAGAGATTTTTGACTTCGATTAGCTAGAGTTGGTGGCAATTCTAAAGCTAACGCATAACCGGAGAGAGAAGGTAACTCTGTACGGAGAAAAGGAGTGTAAAGTGCGACGTTGGAACTTACTAATCCTGGCGGCAGTTGTAACTGTGCCGGGACTCATTTTGAAATTTACTTTAGGCAAAGATTTAATCACTAATGCGGCCCTGGTAGGAGCTTTTGCCTGGGGATTGGCGGTAGTGGGAGCAGCCTTCCTTTTAACCTGGGCCTGTGAAGCGGCACAAAAAGATGTCCCACCTGCTTTCGCCATCTCGATACTGGCCCTGATAGCTATTGCTCCTGAATATTCTGTGGATTGGGCCTTGACCTTCGAGGCAGGGACTAATCCTGAGTATAAAGAGTATGCTATAGCTAATATGATCGGCGCAAACCGCATGATAGTTGGTTTCGCCTGGCCCTTACTGGTCTTTATCTTCTGGCTTAAGTTTCGCAAAGCCCATATTACGCTGGGTAAGAGTCACCGGGTCGAGATTGGTTTTCTGCTGGCGGCAGGTCTCTACTCGATAATATTGCCTATAAAAGGCTATATTGATATTATTGACGTAATAATACTGGTAAGCCTTTTCGGGCTCTACACGTTGCGCTTGCTCAAAGGGCAGGTGGAAGAACCACACCTGGTAGGCCCTGCTAAAATGGTTGGTGAGTTACCGAAGAATCAGCGCCGCCTGGTGGTGCTGGGCCTGATGGGTTTTTCGCTCTTTACGATTTTGCAGGTTGCCAAGCCTTTTGCCCAATCCTTAATTTATACCGGGGAGCAGATCGGAGTAGACAGCCTCTTTCTGGTTAAATGGTTTGCGCCGCTGGCATCCGAAGCGCCTGAAATCGTAGTGTGTGTGATTTTCACCTTGAGAGCGATGGCTGCCGAAGGGCTTGGCACCCTGGTTTCTAGTAAAGTGAACCAGTGGACCTTGCTGGTCGGTACGTTGCCGCTGGTCTACAGCCTCGGAGCAGGCCAGTTGAAGGCTTTACCGCTCTCCGGCACTTTAGAGAGCCAGGGTGCCGAGTTCGATCTGGTAGGGCCGATGCTGGTCACTTCCGCTCAGACCCTGCTGGCTGTCATGATCGTCCTGAACTTACGTGTGAGCCTGCTCGGGGCCGGTACACTTTTCGGGTTGTTGCTGGTACAGTTTTTCTTTCCTGGCAGCGTGGCGGGAATCAAGACGGATTACATTTTTACCGCTCTATACGGTAGTATCGCCTTATTCCTGGCGGTACGAGAACGCCTCCATTTTATCCAGACTATCAAGAGCATGTTCAGCCCTCGTTATGTGCGAGAGCAAGAGTCAGCCGCTTCAATAACAGGGGCTGAGGATAACGAACAGGCTACTCATGCTGTAATGCGAATAGTGAACGCTGAGAAGTCTCACTCATAAAAGGTTAGTTCTTTTAAGGGTATAATGACCAGAGCAGGTGTGGGACAATTATATAAAAGGACTGCTCCGGCTATTGGGCAGTCCTTTTAAGTTCCTTGATAATTCTAAATTTTATACCCTAACGCCCCTTGAACTCCGGCTGGCGTTTTTCCAGGTAGGCTCGCATCGCTTCTCGCACGTCTTCGGTAGTGAAGCACTTCAGAATAGCCGAAAGCTCGTTTTTAAGCTGGCTGGTCAGGTCTGTTTCGGGCGAGGCTACCAGCAGGCGTTTGGTGAAGGTCAGAGCTACCGGCGGACCTCCGGCAAGTTGAGCGGCATAAGTGGCTACAGCCTCCGAAAAGTTATCGACAGGCAGGACCCGGCTGACCAGGCCAATTCTTTCAGCTTCGTTCGCTTCTACATCACGGGCGGTTAAAATCAGGTCGGCAGCGCGGGAGGTCCCGACCAGGCGCGGCAGGAAATAAGTCACTCCGGCATCCGGCGATAAACCCCGCCGGATATAGCCGGTGGTAATAACCGCTCCCGCTTTTATCAGCCGAATATCGGCTCCCAGGGCCAATCCCAATCCGGCCCCGGCGGCAGGCCCGTTGATAGCGGCAATCACCGGTTTATCACAATTGACCAGGGCCAGGGCCTGTCTGCCTACCCAGCCCAGATCGTCCAGCTTATTGCTGCGGCTCTTATTCATTATGCCGGTTTGTTCGGCCATATTGGCAGGATCGAGGTCAAGCCCGGCGCAGAAACCGCGCCCAGCCCCGGTAATTACCAGCACCCGCACGGCGTCATCTCTGGAAGCTTCTTCAATAGCCTGCGGAATTTCCTCAGCCAGCCCGATATTAATGGCATTCAACTTTTCAGGCCTGTTAAGGGTGATTGTGCGTACCCCGGAAGGCGTAGTTTCAATCAGCAGATGTCGGTATTCTCGCTCCATTGAGATTCTCCTTTTCAGTTGCTTTTAGCCTTGGCAGGAATTCTGTCCGGCGTCGCTGCCGGACTGCTGAAAGTTTTTATTCAAGCGTAGAAAATAAACAGGCAGATAGCCTTCGCCCGGCAATATCTCAGTTTTAGGCCTGTTATCTTCTCAGGATTGCTTAAATCTCATACCCGACTGACGGCCCACCCTGGGCAATTTCAAATTGCTCGGCTCGCCCGCGTAGCTGGCTTTCCCTGGCTACTTTGAAGAAAGCATCTCGCACGGCAGTCGCTCTTTCCCGGTTGGTGAAGGCCAGCACCGTTGAGCCTGCTCCGCTCAAGGCGGCGCCATAGGCTCCCGCCTGCTGCGCGGCATCGATCAGGGCCGGTAGCTGCGGGAAGATTTGTCCCCGGTATGGCTGGTGCAAGCGGTCATTCATGGCTTCGGCCAGCCATTCCAGTTTGCCACCCGGCGCGGTAAAGGCAGCCACAAAGAGAGCGGTGCGGGACGAGTTATGCGCGGCGTCTTGCAGGCTAATATTCGGCGGTAACACCGCGCGCGCCTCTTTGGTACTCATTTCAAACTGCGGAATGAAAACGACTGTAGTCAGATTGGCCGGTACCGGAAGGCTAACAATTACCGGATTGCGCCAGGCCGGGCCACCATCCTGGTTACGCAGTCCTTCCACCGCCGGGTCATCAACTGACGGGAAATTGTTAGAAGCAGTAAAGTAGGGCGTAGCAGGGGCCGGGGCGGAAACCGCCAGGGTCAGGCCGCCCATCAGGGAAGCCGCGACATTATCGGGATGGCCTTCTATTTCTGTGGCAAGCCGTACCAGTTGCTCGCGGGAAGGGAAGGCGGAACCACCATACGCCCGGCGGCACAGAGCATCCGCGCCCACTAAACCGCCAATAATAGCCGTGGCGCTGCTCCCCAGGCCGCGCCCCAGCGGGATTCGGTTTTCTACTTCCAGTTTGAAGGCAGGTACCCGGTAGCGGGTAAATCGCTCGTAAACCTGTACCGCATCGTAGACCAGTTTACAATGTTCTTTTTCTAAACGATCTGCTCCCTCACCCACAACTTCCAGGGGCATCGAGGCCGCGTCCTGGCAATCGGCATCATAAACAAAATCGGTGTAGAGAGCCAGGGCCAGACCAAAGGCGTCAAAGCCACAACCAAGGTTGGCCGAACTGGCCGGAACTTTAACTCTGATTCGCATTTTTTCCTATTCTCGTTCTGAAGATGACAGCGCGTACCGGTTGACTAATCCGGTCCTGCTATTATAGCTTAATTAGCGATTTTCTTCAGAGGTGTTTTACGGAAAATCAAGTCTATTCATTACCATATTATCTGCTATGATATGGCTGTCCCTTTTTTACATTCCACTACCGCTGTCGAGGAGAAAATTTATGGACGTTCAATCAGAAAGATCTGCCAGTCTGACCACCGAGGGTCAGACAGTTATTAACAGTACTCCTTTGCCCCTTGAGCGCCCCTTTACTTCGATTGATGAAGCGATAGAAAACTTTTGTGCCCTGGAGTATTTCTTTTACACTCATCATGACCGCCGGGCAGTCTTTATTACGGCCTATCTTGCCATTACTCGTGAGCTAAAGTTGAAGGTCAGCCAGGGTTTTTTCCAGGATAACGAGTGGGTCAGGCGTTATGGTATCGCTTTTGCCAACCTTTACCGGGTAGCTTTACTGGCATACGAGCAAGGAAACCTGGCAGCAGTACCAAAAGCCTGGGTAATTGCTTTTGACACGGCCAAAAATAATCGTGGCCTGGTTATGCAGGATCTAGTGCTTGGGATCAATGCTCATATTAATCACGATCTGCCCCTGGCCCTAAATGAAGTCGGGATTGATCCTGAACGAGATAAACGCTACCAGGATCATACTGCCGTAAATCAGATGCTGGGCGCGGCCACCCAGTTAATGAAAGACCGGGTTTGTGCCATGTATGCGCCTGCTTTGAGCGTATTAGATCATGTCTTGAACCCCGCCGATGATGCTTTTGCCTCCTTCAGCGTGGATAAAGCCCGTGAGAGCGCCTGGGTAGATGCCGTTGCGCTTGCCAACGCCGCCAATGAAGCTGAAAAGCAGGCTGTTAAAGCCCATCTCGATGATAATTCTGCGGTCCTTGCTAATCTTGTGCTGGCCTCGGTTCCACCTTACCACCTGTTAATCAAGTTGCTGACCAGCTTTGAATCAATTACTCCCTGGTGGATGTACATCACCATACCCGAAATAAGTACCGGTAAGGCTGCACCTGTGGGTAGTGAGACGCTGCTTGTTAACAGTATTGATGCTTTAAATGCCACTTTGGAACAGATAACCTTGCGCTACGATAGCCAGCGTAGCAAAATGGCTGTTTTCCCGGCTGTTTATCGCCAACTGGTCACGCAGCTATCTGAAGGAATGAAATCAAATCCCAAAATGTTTGAAGATCCTGAATGGATAATTCAGCTAGAACTTCATACTGCCAGCCAGTATTTGCGCGCCCTGACTGCCTGGGAAGGCGATAAACCGGACGAAGTGCCCCAGGCCTGGATGGCAGCCTTCCAGGCGATCAGTCGCAACGATGTAACCGTATTGCAGGCTCTCTTACTGATGTTAAATGCCCGTTTGAACAGAGATATGGCAGTAGCGTTGCTTCACGCCGGAATTAGCGATGACCAGGAGAAGCGGCAACGCGACTTTGACCTCTTGAATCAGTTTTACCTGGCGCAGTGGCAGTCAATGGAGAAGCTGATTAGCCAGAAGTATGGCGCTCTTTTCCGATTTGTAGAAGTGGTAGGCAAAGTAATTGAAACTTTGCTGGGCGGCTTTAATTTTGAAAGAGCTTACAATGCTGCCTGGGAAAACGGTCTAACTCTTACCCAATCGGACTCCGATGCGCGCCGGTTAGAGCAAATCAAAGAGATAGATACGCGCAGCACGGCTCTCGCTCACAGGCTTTTACTGCAAAATATTCCCGGTGGCGGTTGGGTTATAGAAGGCCTGATACATGCCGAACATGCCGCCGATACGGTCTGGTCCGAGTGGATGAACTTTACAGACCACTTCAAAGATTTGACCGGCAGAGACAACTAATCGGCTTAGCCTGATGCTCTATCTTACTGCTTAGGTTAGAGCATTTTTGTTCCCTTTAAGATAGACTCCTGGATTAACTCACCTCGCGCCAAATTCCTCTGAGGTGACTTGAAACGGCTCTATCCGACATGATCACTCGCTCTGTCACGGTTTTAGCAAAAGCTGCAGTGGTTCCGTTTGTTTTAGTTCTGTGAGAGAATTCGATTATGGTATCTCTTAGTGTTGGTTTAGAAAGAGCTTCCGCCGGTTATCTGTTTGCACTGAGTGTCCCTTAAAGGTCGAAAACAGTAACCGGTAGCAGGGTTAAAATTTTCCGCCTTGCATTCCTCCGTAAGCAATCACTCCGAAACTTTCCTGTCCGATCAGTAAATTGGGTTTTAACCTACTCTGTAGTGAAATTCATGCCTTAGAAGGTTATTCGCTAAACAAAGATAGTAAAAAATAATACAAAAAGATTATTGTTTTACAGTTGCTATATTGCTAACCTTAAACAACAAGAAGTTTCAGGAGTTAAAGCAGTTTTAGGCGTAACAAAAAGAAATTCGTGACAATTAAGTTTAAGCCAGTAGAATTTATTATAAGAGAACGCCAGCCGGATGCTTCAGGTCAGGAAATGGGTTGGCTGGTCCTTGCCGCTGGTCCGAACCGGGAGCGAGAGGTAGTAGCCATTCTTACCCGGCATGTCGGCCTGGAAGTAGCCCGCGAACTGGTTAGATTGCTGGCCGCTAAATACGAGGTTTTACGGGTTAAAGAAGAAGCTCCGCAACAAGTTTCTTAAGTATACGCATCAGTAAGTGAGTTCTGTAATAACTCTCAGGCAGTCGTAGCCGGGAAAGAAAGGTCAGCTCTCTACCTTTTCTAATAGAGCTACCGGGAAACTGGCAAGGACAGTTGCCAGGGGTAACCGGTATATCTGGCTTTCACTGGATATAGTGGAAATTACCTCGCCGGTTAAAATGTTACGATAACTACCCGGACCTTCCTCCCCGTTTATAACCAGATCGTTACCTTCCCAGATCTCAGCACCCAGCGGGTCTACCAGCCTGCCCCCTCTCAAACGCGCCAGAAGCCTGGGTACTACTGTTATGACTGTTTTACTCTCAAGGCTTCTGGCAAAGGCACAGATGTTTTCAGCCAGTGGTCCCTGGCTTCCCAGTGGCAGGTAGAGGCCTTTCTCAAAGAGGCCGGGGTTAGCCGTGCGGTACTGCAAAGCCTGGCGCATAAGGTAGAGTTTTACCAGGCCGTTGCTTTTGCTTGCTACCAGTTGCCGGGCCTCCTCCGCGCCAGCCTGGTCAGGCAACTCGTCCAGTAAGCGCTGGCGCAGGTTGTAGTCTACCGTTCGCCGGTTATCAGGGTCAACCAGGCTTAAATCCCACAGTTCTGTCCCCTGGTAGAAATCCGGCACTCCCGGGCTGGTCATTTTTAGCAATAACTGTGAGAGTGAATTAAACATGCCGTAGTGGGTCGTTCTGGCCTGAAACTCTTTGAAATGCTTCAAAAAAAGATTAGTACGGCCCGGTTTTAAGGCCTCGGCTACGAAACTGTGTACCGCTTCCTCATATTCCTGGTTGGGATTGAGCCAGCTTGTATTAAACTTGGCCTCGCGAATCGCTTTTACCATATAGGCCTGGACGCGCTCGACCAGTTCAAGGTACTCTTTCTCACCCGGTTCACTAAAAGGCCAGATTCCGATCAAGGTCTGGTAAAACAGGTATTCGTCATTGCGGTCCGGTAGCGCTTTACCATCCAGGCCAGTGGTACGATGGCGCTCGTTAAAGCGCGCCCAGCGATTGAGGGTAGCGCGCCATTCGTGCGGTATTTCTGAAAGCACATTAATCCTGGCGCGCACGTCTTCGCTTCTTTTGGTGTCATGAGTGCTGCTAGTCAGGAGCGCATGCGGCCATGACTTTAGACGCTCGGCATTCTGACGGTGAAAAGTTTCTACACTCTGCCCGAACTGTTCCGGGTCGCCACCCACTTCGTTCAGCGAAATCAACCGGTTATAAAGGTAGAAGGTAGTATCTTCAAGCCCTTTTGCCATTACCGGACCTGTTACCTGCTGGAACTTCATTACAAACTCATATTGCAATTCCCTGTGGCTTTCAGGAGCGTGTTCCGCCAGCCTAAATAAAAGCAGCTCACGAATAAAATCGAAGACCAGCGCGTCGCGGGCCGGGTTGCGCCGCCGGGCCGTAGCAATAGCCCTTTCGATATAGATTTGATCGGTTTTCTCTACCTGGCCGCTATTCGTAACAATGTAGGTACGGTAGACCGGAAAGCAGGCAATTACCTCGCGGATAGCAAACCTGAGATTGTTAAGGGTGAAATCGCGGAAACGCCGGTCCTGTTCGGCAATCCGGCTGAGCAGGCGTGCCAGCACATTTATTTCGCTGGCCAGGGAAGACCGGCTGATTTGAACTTTACGGCTGTATACCAGGTCGGCATAGCGCCACTTGGTACCAATAAAACGAGTATAAAGCTCTTCAATCGGTTTAGCACCGTTTGGATCTACAAAAAGCCCGTTAACCTGGTTCAGAAAGTCGTAACCACTGGTACCGTCTACTTTCCAGTTAGCCGGCAGAGACTCACCTGGTTCCAGAATCTTTTCCACCACTACATAAAGAGCCTTCAGTAAAGGGGAAGCCGGATTAAGCTTTCTCTCCCGCTCCAGTTGTTCCAGCAGGGGCAGGGCAAGCTGCGCCCACTCTTCCTCATCCGGTTCATGTTCCAGCACCTGTGCGGCTTCCTGCCGGGCCAGCACCAGAAAGTAAGTAGCCTGTAAATTCCAGAGGTAGCCTGCCGGGTCCCAAAGACCATCCGCGTGGTCCACCCGTAAGCCTGTGACCTGGCCTGCTTCGATCAGCTTAAAAATCAGGCGGTGACTTTCCTCGAATACCCTGGGATTTTCGACTCGGATTGCGGCAAGCTGGTTCACATCGAAAAAGCGGCGATAATTGATCTCATCGGCGGCTACTCTCCAGTATGCCGGCCTGTAAGCCTGTTCGTCGATCAGTTTATCAAGCCGGTCGAAACTCTCCGGGTTAGTGGGTGTGCCGTTAAGTAGGCGCACTGCTTCCTCAATCGCCCGGTCAACCACAGGCGAAACCGCGCAGAGACTGGCCAGCCTGCGTTTGAGAATTTCTTTTTCGCGGTTACGTTCCATCACCTTCGGGTAATCGCTTTCCCAGCGAGGCGGTAAATAACCCAGATTCGTGATGATGCTTTGAAGCTCCAGGACTGCTTCGTCTGCCAGGCCCAGTTGTTCTTGCAACCGTTCCAATGCCAGATTTAGAATAACAGGATAGGTGCGGGGATTTATCGGCTGGCGATGTTCCCAGTAATCCAGGTAAAAACTGCCTTCCTCCACTTCAAATTTGATTTGTAGCTCACCTCGTTCCAGCACTACGCCGTACTGATCCCCCAGAATAGGAATCAAAACTTTATATTCAAGCTCATCTTTGACTGGTTTCCAGTCGATGTCAAAGTAACTGGCGTAAATCGAACTTGGCCCGTTCTCCAGCACATCCATCCACCAGCGATTACACTCCTCGGTAATACCCATGTGGTTGGGTACAATATCCAGGACCTGGCGGAGACCCTCGCAGTTGAGTGCTGCGCAGAATTCCCGGTAATCCTCCTCGCTTCCAATCCCCGGATTTAGCTGGCTGTGATCACAGATATCGTAGCCGTGTAAACTCTCAGTACTGGCTCTTAAATAGGGGGAAGCGTAGAGATCAGTAATACCCAGTTTACGCAGGTAAGAGACCTGGCGAGTGGCGTCTTTGAAGGTGAAGAATTTATTGAATTGTACCCGGTAGGTCGCGCCTGGCACTTGTTTGGAAGCCAGGGCTTTTGCGGCTACTCTCTCAAAAAGAGTAAGAATCAAATTTTTCTCACCATCTTCACTGGTAAGAAGGCTGCTGTTTGCGTTTATCAATTGTGTTCTTCACCTTTTATTTATCCTGGTTTACTTCGAAACCGAAAGGCAGGTCCATTATAGCAGTGACCGGTAAGCACAAGCTTTTCCACTCAACGGTTACTGCATTAAAAAGACCGCTGATGGCTGTGACACCAGCGGCTGTCGAACTGCTCAAAAAACTAGGGAGTGTAGAAACTTTTCTGTCCACATATAAATGTACAAAGAACTTTACATGTAGGGGAGTAAAACAGTGGTTTTACACAGTGATTAGCGGTTGATAATGCTAATATGAAACTCCCCACGCCGACTGAAGAATAACTGATTTAAGTATAGTAGTAAAATCCTTGCATGACCTAATACTTTTGGATTAAATATGGCTTAAATCCCCTTAATACACTTGATTAAACTGTTTGAGATCCTGGTTCTTCAGTTCATGTACGGATGACCTGCCGCAAGCTAGTTAGACCAGTGACTCTTAATCGCCTACCGGAGCAAGTTTTCAACTGTATCCATGAACTCACCCAGTTCGAAAGGCTTTCTCTATTCAGCACATGCTCCTTTCACTGCCTCTAAGGCTTAAGCACCTATTATTCCCAGTACGACCTCTAGTAAAAAACCACTGCCAGGGCAGGGCGTTTTTTTTATGCCAGAATTATCTTGCATCTTATCCAGTAAGAAGAGGGATACATAGAGGAATAACCGCTGACATAATGATAGCACTTACTCCCATTGCCAGGCCTGATAATGCCCCGGTTAATTCTCCTTCCAGCGTTGCCTGGCCTGTCCCGATCCCATGCCCGATTGTTCCAAACGCAATTCCCCGCGCCAGGGCAGACTTTATCTTGAGATAGTTGAGTAAAGGTGGGGCTAGCATTGCTACCAGAATCCCTGTCACTATCACAAAGGCCGTGGTTACTACTCGGTCTACTGCCAGTTCCCGTGCCAGTTCAATAGCGACGGGAGTAGTCACAGACTTGATTGCCATTGTTTCCTGGACGCTGTGTGGCAACCCTAGAAGACGGGCTACTAAAATAGCACTGACTATGGTCACTAACAGGCCCATTACTAATCCTGTTAAAGCCGCTACCAGTTTACCTTTTAGTAGCCCCCGGTTCTTATACAACGGAACGGCCAGGGCTACAGTAGCGGGTCCTAACAATAAACTACAAATATTACTGGCGGGTAGATAGTCACTGTAGTGTAGTCCACTAATTTTAAGAAATAGGATTAAGAGCGCTGTTGAAAAAAAGACCGGCGTACTGAGGGGAGAGGGATATCTGCTGGCTATATACCTTGAAAGCAGGTATACGGCCAGTGTTAGACCTATAAGACTGATGGTTAACTCAATTTGCATCATTGTTCTTTCATTTTTCAGGCTTATTACTTCCTATTCCCGAATAAATCTTTAGTCTCCAGTAGCGTCACCGTCTGACTGCTTACAAAGATACCCAGCAATGCGCTGATTAGCAGGATGGCGAGGAGTACCAGCCCATAAAATGACCACATCTCTCCTAAATCCATCAGTCCCACCGCAATCGGAATAAAGAAAAACGAGAGGTGCCTGGTTAAAAAACTACTCCCAAGATCGAACCATTCAACCCTGACAATACCGCTCCAGAGCAAGCCGAATAGAATTAAAAGTCCGAGTACATTTCCAGGCACTTCCAACCCTATTGCTCCTTCTAACCAGTAACCCGCCTGATTTATAACCCACAACCCTAGAATTTGAATCACTATCAGACCAAACTGTACAAATCCGGTTTTTGTGCTCGTACTCTTAGGATTTAACGTCCCTTTTCCTCTTACAAGTAGTTTCTTAACTGCTATTTTCACTGTTGAACTCTCCTGTTACTAATTTACGGAATACCGGCGATATCCGCCCACTCCCATTCCGTATAATCCAAACCTTCCAAATTTTATGCCCTGTTTTGGACCGTTTTCAGCTCAACCACACTTTTAGCAGGATTCGAGCTGCGCTTTTATAAAAATAGCTTAAAGCCGGACACAAAATAGCAGGCCGGAGTGAAGAAGAATTCAACTCCGGCCTGCTGCTGTTCCAGGTTAGATTATAATTAAGTTAAATTTGTGCGCCGATTAAATCTAGTTACCCGTCTGGCTGATCGTTAAGTTATGCCGATTCCCAACCGTAGAGTTAAATCTTTTCAGGCTCGCCCGTAAGGTTAAAGTTGCCTGGTGTACTTCCGTACTGCCTGAGACCGGTTCCAGGTCCCAGTTCTGACTCGGGAGTGTTTAGTTTGCGAGCTTTTTTCTCTAGAGCCAGCACCACCAGTTCTACCACATCACTTAGCTCAATTACCGCGGTGTTTACCACTACATCATAGAGATGTTCATCTTGAGGGTTGCGCTGGTGAACTGTGGCGAGAAAGCGAGCGCGGTCGCGGTCTTTACTCTGAATACGTTCCTGGGCTTTCGTATGGTCGAGCCCTTCCCGCCGCATTACATAGGCAATGCGTTGTTCCAGGGGAGCGATGATACGGACGTGCAGCACGTCTCTCCGGCCTGCCAGTAAAACCTGCGCTCCTCGGCCGATAATTATCGCATGGCCACTCGCCACCGCCGCTTCGACTACCTTCCGGCGAGCCTCTTTATAATCTTGCGGGCCTATCCGCTGGACCGGCGTCTGGGTTGGCACTGAAACCGGGGCCAGATTTTCACCCAGGTTGGTTAGAATCCGTAAAATGGCATTATCGACATGTTCATCGTATGCTTCGGCATCAACCTCACTGATACCAAGCACGTTAGCCATTTGCACGACAACCTCGTGGTCGATCAACTTCCAACCCAACCGCCTGGCCAGTTGGGCGCCGATTTCACCTCCGCCGCTACCGTATTCCCGCGAAATGGTAACAGCGCGCATCTGTTCAATTGATGGCTCTTTTGGCTCTTCATTTTCAGCCATAGTTTACCTCTTTTCTTTCTAAGGCTTGTTTCCTGAGGCTCGTTTCAATAACCCGGTTGCCTTTAAAAGAAAGTTCTTTCAACTTCTGTTCCTCGAAAGCGGCGCAACTTCAGTTTCTAATGAATCAAAGGCACTGAGTTTGCCTCCGGCCCTTCATTTTCCTTAGCTGCCACCATACCGTTGGAAGGTACTGCCGAGTCTGCGATGTTGCCTGTAACGGCTTCACTTCCGGCCTGGCTACTCTGCTTCTTGCTCGCTACCTTTATCCGAATGTTAGGTACGGTGAAGATGGTTAGTAGCAGCACTACGGCAATCCCTACTGAGATTACAAAGGAGAGATGCACCGCGTCTGTCAGGGCTACTTTGATTGCTTCCCGGAACTGGGCCGGTATACTGGCCGCTACCTTCGCCACCAGCAGGTTTTGCGGTTCTTGTAACACTTGCACCAGTTGGGCCGGTAGGGCTTTGATACCGGCAGTAGCGTTGATATTACTGACGTAACTGTTGGTAACCACCGTACCAATCAGGGCAACACCGACAGTACTTCCTATAGAGCGGAAGAACTGAACACTGGAAATACCGGAGCCTAAATCACGCCTCTGTACGCTTTCCTGGACCGCAATCGTCATGGTAGGCATGACAAACCCAATCCCGATACCGATCACAATCATGTAAAGCGTTACCTGCCAGAGCTCTGAATTTACCGTAAGCTGAGTTAACAGCCCGACACCGACCAGGATGACTATCGAACCAATTACCATCGGGATTTTCAAAATCCCGACCCGCCCGATAAACTGCCCGGTGAAGATATTGGTAACTACCATAGCCAGGGCCAGCGGTGTCGTAATCGCGCCAGAACTGGAGGCACTCTCGTTCATCACTACCTGGACGTAAAGCGGAATATAATAAAGAGCTCCCAGCATCAGGGCTCCAATGGCGAAACTGATCACCGTCACCGAGCTTACAGTGCGATTCTTGAAGAGGCGCAGCGGTACAATTGGCTCAGCGGCCCGGCTTTCGATAAAGACAAAGAGGGCGGCCAGGACTATCGTTCCGCCGAACAGCCCCAGAATTTGCGGGCTAAGCCAGGGATAACCGTTTGGCTCTTTCTGGCCGCCCCAGGTGAGCGCCAGTAAAAGACAGGAGATGGCTCCTACGATTGAAGCGGCACCCCACCAGTCAATACTGCGTTTGACCCCACTGGTGGTTTTTGGCAGAAAGAAGATAAGTGCCGGGACAGCAAACAAACCCAGCGGCAAATTAACATAGAAGACCCAGCGCCATACCAGGTTATCGGTAATAAAGCCACCCAGGGCCGGGCCAATCACCGAGGCCAGTCCAAATACCGCTGCAATCATACCCTGCCATTTGGCCCTGCGCGCCGGGTCTGGAAATAGTTCGGCAATCATTACAAAAGCATTGGCCTGCAATGCGCCTGCTCCGATACCTTGAAAGGCCCGGAATAGGACCAGCAGGGTCATATTAGAGGCCGCTCCGCACAGGGCGGAACCTGCCAGGAAAATTACCACCGCAGTAATAAGCAGTAGTTTGCGTCCGAAGAGGTCGCCAAGTTTACCGGCAATCGGAATGGCGGCGGTTGAGGTCAGCAAATAGCCGGTACTGACCCAGGCCAGGAGGTTAAAGCCCTGTAGGTCAGCCACAATACGAGGCATAGCCGGGTTAACGACTGTCTGGTCAAGAGCAGAGAGGAGCATACTTAGAACCACTGCCAGCAGTGCCAGGATGAGCGTTTTATTATTAGCGGCTACGTCACTCATTGTCACCGGTCTGGGGGGTGCTGAGGCTTGTAGCTCACCTCTTTTTTGTGCCATACTTCAAAACTCTCCTTATATAATTAATAGCTTTTGCTCAAACTAAGACTTAATCTTAAATATCTATGTTTCTATTATGGATACCTTTTATTCATGGCTTTTCAATCCAGGCTGCGTTCGAGCTTTTCTAGCAGATGGTACAACTGCAATATTTCATCATCGGTCCAGTCGTGGAGTAGCTCACGTTCCAGGTTAGCTATTCTATCAGGCATCCCTTCAATCAGGTTACGGCCTTTTTCAGTAATGTAAACGCGCACCTGGCGATTATCGGCTGGGTTAGTTTTGCGGCTAACCAGTCCGTCGCGTTCCATGGTCTGCACCGTGCGAGTTACTGCCGCCGGATCAATATCATGATTTTTGCTGATAGTGCCCTGGCAGACCCCCTCAGGTTCAAGTGCCTCAAACAAAACTCGCATCTGAGAATTGCTAACTTTCACCCGTTCCCCAAACCAGTTTTTTAGAAGATGACTGGTGCGGAAAAGACGCACTGACATGGGCAAAGGAGCATCAGCCGCCCATTCGTGGTTTTCTTTAAGGCCTTTTTTTAGCTCTAGAAAGGGAATTTTAAGATTATCTGCTGATTTCATTTTATTACCGGCAGTCTATGGATAGTAAAATAGTTTGAAATAAAAATAAGCGACCAAGTTTGTTGATATATCAAATATCCCCGCCATCATATCACCTGTTCTTTGACTTGTCAACGATTTGTGTGAGGAATTATCGTTAATATCGGATATAAAAAAAGAGCAGCCTTTCAAAACTGCTCTTTTTGTTTCTATCCAGCGGGTTTAGCCGCTTTCGTTGAGCTAGCTCGGTCCAATGGCTGAAAGCCTCCTTGCGGGCATTCCCGCACCGGTTAGCCCCGGCTTACTTTTCAACCCCTGGGTGGTATCACTCTTATGTTATATTTAATCAATATTACTAAAGTGTTATCGCCGAGAGGAGTGGATAACTCGCTCTTAGCAATTCCGGGGTCATCCCTGCCGTTTATGACTACTAATAACGTGGAAGGCGGGTGGCCAAAAAATAAGCCTTCCTTTTTCACAAAACAAGTCTTTGATAGTGAACTCGGTTTAGGGTAGGGTGTATTAATAAATACAGCCGTGGAATCTTTAAAGGATTCGTAAATAGTTGTTTTTGAAGCGGTCTGATAAAAACTGATTATTTTTTCTTTACTGTCTTTAGTAATGAAGGCCTTAAAACTATCCCTGCTGGCATAGTCGCCGCATATTGTAGGTTGAGAGCTAATAGCAGAAAATCCAGCCATCAAAGATTTATCTACTGCGGTGCTACCGGGATAATCAGGGGCTACATCATAGTAAGCCTGGAAAAAGCAAAGATAAAAATAATAGGCCCCAAATAAAACAAGGTAGATTGTAATCAGCAGGGAAATATTGTTAGCCCGAAACGGACTCTTATCCAAAAAGCTTTCCAGGTGTCTTCTATGTCAATTGGATCATAGCCCTCGGCCAGAAGCTTTTTATCGATCTCCCATCTTCGCCAGGTGCGTTTTGTGGCAAGGATAAAAAGCTCTATGTTTCGATTGTACAATCACCTGCACCTATTCTTCAGGTTTTAATATTACTATTCTGTTGTACCGCTTTGATGCTTTATCCGCGTGCCTGGTCATCCCTTCAGGATGCCGCTAATTAGAATTTTAACGCAGATTTAAACCAATGCAATGGTTTAGCTAAAAACCCCCGTATCTGGATGTCACCCAATATTGCTTTACCCCATTTGGAGGCCCGAAGAATCTCGATGCGTGCCCCGTTCTCAAGAGCGGGGCAAAGAGACCCTTCGGGCCTTCAACCCGGCCCAGTTATCGTTGGTTGCCGACAGTCGATCCTCAGAATGACGAGGGTAAAATGGGGCTACATGGTTAAAAGCCGGGCCATTCAGTGACAATATTAACGTGTCAAAGTACTGCTGGTGCGACTTTACTTGCGCCCGACATACCAGATTTTGGCGATGCCGTTACCCAGGGCAGTCACCAGGTAATTGCCGTCCGGGCTGAAATTGACATAAGCAACCGAGGACTTCGGCTTGATCGTCAGGATAGTCTGGCCGGTCGTCACGTCCCACAGGCGGGCAGTTTCGTCCTCTGAGCCGCTGGCCAGGATTTTTCCATCCGGGCTGAAGGCGACCGAGCGGATTTCTTCGCCGTGGCCCGTCAGGTTCATCAACTGTTTGCCGGTATTGACATCCCACAGGCGCACGGTAGTATCTTTCGAGCCGCTGGCTACCATTTTACCGTCCGGGCTGAAAGTGACCGGCAAGACCCACCCGGTATGGCCGCGCAGAATCTGGATAGTCTTACTCTCGGCCACGTTCCAGATGCGCACGGTGTTATCAAGCGAGCCGGAAGCTATTTTGGTGGCATCCGGGCTGTAGGCGATACTCTCGATCCAGTTAGTATGCCCTGAAAGGGTATTAAGGACCGAGCCGCGCTTGGAAATATCGTCTACCAGCCAGGTACGCACGTAGCTATCCTTTGAGCCGCTGGCGAGGGTCTTGCCGTCCGGGCTAAAGGCCACAGAGGAGACTTCATCGCCGTGCCCGTGATAATCCTTTAAAAGAGTGCCATCCGGTAGCTGCCAGAGCTTGATCGAGCGATCGGCGGAACCGCTGGCCAGCAGTTTGCCGTCCGGGCTGAAAGCGACCGAGCGCACCTGGTCGGTATGCCCGGTCAGGGTTTTTAAAAGCTGGTGGGTCTGGAAATCCCAGAGCTTGATGGTTTTATCAGCGGAAGCCGTGGCGATAGTCTTGCCATCCGGGCTGACTACTGCCGCCCAGAGTCCTCCGGTATGGCCGCTTAAAGTGGCGACTTCCTGGCCGAAGGTGTAGGTGGCGGCGCTACTTTGAGCGGGCGCGGTAGTGGCGGCGGCAGAAGTCGCCGCGACGGTGGTGGCGGTGGTGGCCGTAGTAGCAGCGGTGGTAGTCGTATTTGCCGGGCTATTCTGAGTGGTAGTGGCAGCGGTTGTACCGGTAGTGGCGGCAGCGGTGGTGGTAGCGGCAACCGTAGGGGCTGAGGAGGCCGGGCCGGTAGCAGTGGCGGCGGCAGTGCCAGGGTTAGCCGGGGCAGTGGTGGAAGCTTCCTGGCCGCACCCAGCCAGCAAACCTGCCAGCAACACCAGGGCGAAAAATCCGCCGGCCTGTTTTAGGGGCTTGAAGCTTAAAAAACCTTTGTTGTTCTCGTGCATTTTCTTCTGTCGTTGTAATACTGCTTGGGTTTAAATGGTAAAATTGTACTAAAAGTCGTACGCCGGCATGATAATGGTTTTTGTGAGGAATGTCTAATTTGGCGTCAGGCCAGGAGCGCTTTTAAAGGCCTTAAATCCAGTTGCAAGTGCTGCCCTCGCCTGTTATAATTAAACGACCAAATTTTACAGGAGATATTGATGAATTCGAACCCTTTCAGTTTTGATTATGTTTTTAATGTGCCCGATTATGTCTGGGGTTTCTACTCCACGATCTACTTTATCGTTTTCCTGATCGGCACACTTGTTTTTAACTTTATTTACTTTTACGGCAAATACAGGTTCAAAGATAACCTGTTGACCTATACTCTGATCAATCGGGCCTCCCGCAACGCCTCGATTGCTTTCTCGCTGGGTTTCTTCTTCTTCCTCTGCCGTATCGTGAAATTGCAGCCCTTCGCCGCTCGTATTTTCCTGGATGCCGCGCTGGTGCTGCTGCTGTACTACGTTATTCGCGGTATCGGTTATATGTTCCGTACCTATCCTAAAGCCAAAGCTGAATGGGAAGCTCAAAAAGAACGCACTCAGCGCAAAGCTGAACCGCGTATTCGCCCGGCTGCTCCTGCCGGTACCGTGGCTAAAACGGTTCCTACCGGCGCTCTGGCCTCCAGTTCGGCTGATGCCGGTGGCGATGAAGCAATCAGCGCTACCCAGGACGCCAAACAGGTTCAAGTTCGCCAGGGTCTTTCTGAACGTGGAATGAAGCGCCGCGAGCGCAAACGCAACAAACGCTAGAGCAAAGCTAAAATTTGGGACATAAAAAAGCTGGTCGGCGGGCCAGCTTTTTTTGATACTTTTAACTCTCTGCGCTCCTGGGCCTGCGCAGCCCCGGCACGCCTCCCTGCTAACTTTAGCGGTTGAGCAGGTTAGCTTTGATATAGTCCAGGCTTTTGGCCAGCGAGTCGAAAGGGTCGCCGGGGCAGGTATCTTGCTCAACGATAAACCACTCGCACCCGGCCTGCTCCGCCGCCCGCACAATCCGCTTGAAATCGAGATTACCCGCGCCGATTTCGGTGAAAGCCGGCTTGTATTCGCTGGTAATGACGTAATCCTTCATATGCAGTAGCGGCAGACGGTTTTGCAGGCGCTGGCACCAGGCTACCGGGTCGCCCCCACCGTATTGCACCCAGTAAGTATCTATTTCGGCCTGCAAATAGCGCGGATCGCTCTTTTCAAAGATTAATTCCAGGACGGTTTTATCGCCAAAGCGCCGGAATTCAAGCTGATGGTTGTGATAAGTCAGCACCTGCCCTGCTTCCGCCAGAATGTGCCCGGCCCGGCTCAAAGCTTCCGCAAAGTTCGCTACCTCCTGCGCAGTCTCCAGGCTGACATCCCTGGGAAAAGGGTAGGCGGTATACTTGCAGCGCAGCTTTTGTAGCCGTTCCACCACCGCCTGGGGGTTATTCAAAATGAGGTCGCCCGGTTCGTGGGTGGCGCAGCACACCAGCCCGGTTTGCTCTAGGATTTCGTTCAGTTCTTCCTCGGCAATCGGCCCCATCCCGCTGAGCTGTACCGCCTTGTAACCAATCTCGCTGACTTTCTTCAGACTCTCCGCTATATTGGACGGCGTTTTGAGAAAGTCGCGCAAAGTATACAACTGCACCGCTACCTGGTTCAGGTTCATTTTGGTCTCCTTATTTTAAGTGAAAGGAATTCACTTGCCCTGTGTTTGGTTTGAATTAGCCCGGTACCGTCAAATATGCTATAGCCTGACCGGTACGCCGCGCTCTTTGAGGTATTCTTTGGCCTGCCGAATCGAATAGTCCCCAAAGTGAAAGATACTGGCCGCCAGCACCGCGTCGGCCTTGCCCTCAACCACGCCCTCATAGAGATGTTCCAGATTGCCCACCCCGCCGCTGGCGATTACCGGGACGCTGACCGCTTCCGAGACAGCGCGGGTTAACTCCAGGTCGTAGCCGTCACGAGTGCCATCTTTATCCATGCTGGTGAGCAAGATTTCACCTGCGCCCAGTTCTACCCCGCGTCTGGCCCATTCCACCGCGTCCCACCCGGTCGGGGTACGTCCGCCGTGCAGGTAGACTTCCCACCCACCTTCCGACCTTCTCTTGGCATCAATCGCCAGTACGATACACTGGCGGCCGAAGTGATCCGCCCCGGCTTTAATCAGGGCCGGGTTCTGGACGGCGGAAGTATTAATCGAAACCTTATCCGCGCCTGCCGCCAGCATCTTCTGCATATCGGCCACGCTGCGGATACCGCCGCCGATGGTGAAGGGAATAAAAACCTGCTCCGCGGTGTGCCGCACCATATCCACCACCGTCTCGCGGTTATCGCTGCTGGCTGTAATGTCCAGAAAGACCAGTTCATCCGCCCCGGCATTATCATAGAACGCCGCCAGTTCCACCGCGTCCCCGGCGTCCCGCAAATCCAGAAACCTGGTGCCTTTAACCACCCGCCCGCCGGTCACATCCAGGCAGGGTATAACACGCTTGGTAAGCATTAGCCCTAGTCCTATCTAAAAATAATATTCTTTGAAAGAGGGATAAAAGTCTCTCTTTCAAAGAATATCATAAAGCGTTTCAGAATATTTTATATGCTTCAGGCAGTCTTACTTATCGCCGTAGAGGCCATCGATGACCTCATCTTTGATCGTAAAAGAGTGCTCTGGCCCGGGGAACTCGCCCGACTGCACTTCGTCACGGTATTGCATAATGGCCTCTTCAATTACCGAAGCGGTATTGGCGTACTTCTTGACGAAGCGCGGCGTGAAGCGGTCGAAGAGACCGATCAGGTCGTGCATGACCAGCACCTGTCCGTCGCACTGCGGTCCTGCGCCGATGCCTATGGTCGGCACGTTGATACTGCGGGTGATCAGTCCGGCCAGGCGGTCGGGAATGGCTTCCAGCACGATAGCAAAGCAGCCCGCCGCTTCCAGCGCTTTGGCATCCTCGATCAACTTCTGAGCACCTTTGGTATCGCGCCCCTGGACTTTAAAGCCGCCCGTAGCCGAAACCAGTTGCGGCAACAGCCCGATGTGCCCCACTACCGGGATACCGTTCTGCACCAGGGCATGCGCAACTTCGGCCTGGTTGACGCCGCCTTCCAGTTTCACCGCGTCCATGCCGGCCTCTTTAAGGAAACGTACGGCGTTGCGAATGGCCTGTTGCGGACCTTCCTGGAAAGAGCCAAAGGGCATATCACCCACCAGAATCGCGTCTTTAGCGCCGCGCCGCACCGCTTTGCAATGGTGCAGCATCTCTTCCATCGTAACCGGCACGGTGCTATCATAACCCAGCACTACCATGCCCAGTGAGTCGCCTACCAGGATCATATCTACGCCTGCCCGGTCCGCCAGCAAAGCGGTAGGGTAATCGTAGGCTGTGATCATCACCACTCTTTTAGCCCTGGGTGAATCAGGTGCGCTGGAAAAAACCTTACGCCCTGCGATCTCAGGAATCGTCTTTTTCATCTTAAATTTTATCCTTTCCGGTCTGCCGTCCTGACCCCAGGTACAGCGACCCTACTAAAGGTTGCTAATGCCAGCGTCGCATAGCTATCCGGCGGCAGGCCACCAGTGCCCTGGAACTTCTCCAGTTGCCGCTCAGAACTATTATAAATCAATCTAACTGAAAAAACATAAAAGGAAGGGAAATAAAGAGAGATTCTTCCCAAAGTAAGTCTGGCCGAGTTTGACAATTCTCCCTGGCAGGTGATACGCTTTTCCGGTAAATCTTAGCACTCAAAATTAGAGAGTGCTAAGAAAAGAGCCGGAAAGTTCTTAAAATGAAACCGAGCCGCAAATATACTCGTATTAATCAGGTGGAGTAAAAATTCTTACCGGCCGGTCTTCGCGGTTTGCTTTGTTCCAGTCGTCACACTGATGCAGAAAAGTCAGGCATCCGATATAATACGCGAAATATCTTAAAAGATTTTACGCCATTCAACTGATCCGGTTATAGCGACTCAAGTTTGATAAACCGGCTGGCAAATGGGATTTGGGCAGAAATAATATGGCAACCGACGAACTAGAGAATAAAAATAGTGCGCGCTTTCCTAAAAAACCGGTCGGGCGTCCTCGCAAAACCAGCGCCGCCGCAGGCGACTTTCCCGGAGACGATTTTGACGAGGCTCTTAGCGACCGGCAGCGCGAATTATTGCGTATTATTATCCAGGAGTTTGTCACTACCGCTGCCCCGGTTAGTTCAGAAGGGTTAGTTGGTAAGTACAAACTTCCGTATAGTTCCGCGACCGTTCGCAACGAAATGGCTGAGCTCGAAAAGTCTGGTTTTATAACCCACCCGCATACTTCCGCCGGCCGCATTCCGAGCGATAAAGGCTACCGCTTTTACGTGGAGCGCCTGATGGAGCGAAATAGCTCCCTTTCGCAGGTAGAGCAGCATACCATTCAGCACCAGTTCTACCAGATTCAACTCGAACTGAACGAGTGGTTGCGCCTGGCAGCCTCGGTGACGGCTCGCACGGGGCATAACGCTGCCCTGGTTTCGACGCCGCGCGCGTATGATAGCCGCCTGAAATATATGCAGCTTATCGGGGTGCAGGAACGCCTGGTGCTGCTGATCCTGGTGACGCAGGACGGGACGATCAAGGAGCAGATGCTTTCGCTGGAACAGTCCCTGGGTCAGGACGACCTGACGACTGTTTCTAACCGGCTGAACGTTAATCTTTCCAACTTGAACTGGAAGCAGATTGAAACGCGCATCAAGGACTGGCCGGACGATATGAATAAACTGGTGGCGTCCCGCATGGTCGAGACGCTAAAGTCGATGGACCAGAACCTTAACGCGCAGATTTACCGGGATGGCCTGGTCAACATTTTGAACCAGCCCGAATTTAGCGATATTGGCCGGGTGCGCCAGGTGGTGCAGGTGATCGAGAATGGCCAGTCCCTGACCAGTATCATTCCGGAAGTATTATCGAACGATGATAACGCGGTTCAGGTCATCATCGGTGGTGACAACCGCTTTGATGATTTGCGCCTGTTGAGCGTGGTGCTGGCCCGCTATGGTATAGATGGACAGATGGCGGGCGTGGTCGGGATTGTGGGGCCAACCCGGATGGAATATGGCCGCTCAATCTCAACGGTACAGTACATCTCGACCTTGCTCAGTAATTTGATGAGCGAGCGCCGGGGTTAAGAAAGTAGCGCTGATTGGTTTAAAGGCAGTTCCTATCCTGTTAAGCCGGGATAGGAGCTTGTTTTTGGCTTGAATAACAGCTTTTCACAGAAACATATACAATTCTAACACTGCTGTTATAGCAAAGAAGAGCAAAGGGCAATATAATATCCACGAAATAATATATTATTTACGAGGTGAACTTTAAAGTGAGTGCTGATACTAATAGCAACGAGGAAGTAAAAAATACAGCGGATCAGTCGGAGCAGGCTAACGGAGCTGCCGAGGCGAACGGGGCAGCGGATTTATCGGTGGAAGAGCTGCGCCAGAAACTGGATGAAGCCCAGAAAAGCGCCGCAGAATTTAAAGACTCCATGCTCCGAGCGCGGGCGGATTTTGCAAACCTTAAACGCCGCACCGAACAGGAGCGCGCTAACCTGAGCGCCGAAGCGCGCGAAAAACTGCTATTGAGAATTATTCCGGTCGTGGACGATTTCGAACGCGCCTTGCAGAATGTTCCCGATAACCTGAAAGGGGAACCCTGGATCAACGGCGTGACTATGATTGAAAAGAAACTCAAGACCCTCCTGGAGCAGGAAAATGTTTCCGAAATTCCGGCGGAGGGGCAGGAATTCGATCCACGCTACCACGAAGCAGTTCAGCAAGAGGATGGCGAAGGCGACAAAGAAGTGGTAACAGCCGTGTATCAAAAAGGGTACAAACTGGGTGACAAGGTAATTCGGGCGGCGGTTGTGAAAGTCGGTCGCAAGTAGCCAACCGGTAGTATCAGTCAAGCGGAGTAGCCCCTGACCATCCGCCTCTAAGCGGAGGCCAAGAACTCTACCCCGCTGGCTGAGGCGCTGTTAAGAAGCAGGTTTAAAGCATGAGTAAACGTGATTACTACGAAGTACTGGGTGTAACGCAGAGCGCTACTGACGATGAGCTAAAATCAGCTTACCGGAAACTGGCGAAGAAATACCACCCGGATGTCAATAAAGAACCGGGTGCGGACGAAAAGTTCAAAGAAGTAACCGAGGCTTACAACGTTCTGACTGACAAGCAGAAACGCGCGGCCTACGACCGTTTTGGTCACGCCGGAATGAGCGGTGCCGGGGCGAATCCCTTTGAAGGCTTCGCCGGGATGGGCGGTTTCAGTGATATTTTCGAGCAGTTTTTCGGCGGTATGGGCACGGCTTCCCAGCAGCGTAGAGTCCAGAAGGGCGCGGATATCAAGACCACCGTGGTACTGAGCTTTGAAGAAGCAGTCTTCGGTACAGAAAAAGAAGTAGTGGTCAATCGGTACGATACCTGCGGTCGCTGCAAAGGAAATCGCAGCGAACCGGGCTCTGAAACGGCTCGCTGTGAGGTTTGTAAGGGCACCGGCGAGATTCGCCGCACCCAGAACAGCATCTTTGGCCAGTTCGTAAACGTGACACCCTGCGACCGCTGCCACGGCGAAGGCCGGGTGATCGTGACCCCCTGTAAAGAGTGTAGAGGTGAAGGCCGGGTGCGCGTTTCGAAGCCTCTCATGGTTAAAATTCCGGCTGGAATTGACGCTAATCGCCAGATTCGCATCAGCGGCGAAGGCGAGGCTGGACCTCGCGGCACTATGCCGGGCAACCTCTACGTCAACATTGTGGTCAAGGAGCACCCTCTCTTCCACCGCAAAGAGAACGATATCCTGCTGGACCTGCCCCTGAATATCTGGCAGGCTACCCTCGGGGATAAAGTAGAAGTACCTACCGTGGACGGCAATATCGAACTGGATGTTAAGCCCGGTTCTCAGAACGGTGAGGTTATCCGCCTGCGCGATAAAGGCGTGCCGTTCTTGCAGGGTAACGGGCGCGGCGACCAGCTTGTCACTTTGCGCGTGACCATTCCTAAAAAACTGACCGAAGAGCAGCGCCGCCTGCTTCAGGAACTGGCCCGCACTATGCCGCGTGAGCAAATCGGCAAACGCGAGAAGGATGGCGACGACAAAGGTTTTTTTAGCCGCATCCGTGACGCCCTGGGCTCGAACTAGTTCTGAAGAATTAAAAGCCTAAAAAAGGATTACCCCCGACTGTGAATCATTCCCGGTAGAGGGCAATCCTTTTTTGGTGCAGCAAATGTTAATGCCTAAATTTGACATAAGAGTAGACGGGTATAAACGGTAAAGTGTTTGTCTGCTTTCACGCCCCGCTCGGTCTAGGCTACTTTAAGAGCGCCTTCTTTCATCACCCCGGCCAGCAATCTATAGGCCGCGACCCAGGCTGCTTCAACCTCGTGTGTAAAAGCGTCCCCCAGGCCTTGCGCAAGAGTCCATAAAAGGGCCTCTCCAACGGTATCATAGCTGCTTTCCGGCACCCGGTATCGAGCGTGGCGTTGTCCCAGGGCATCTACCGCCGGGAGAAGGAATTCGATCCGGTCCAGGCCGTTTACTACCATTTTCAACATAGTCATTAATTTGCGGCCCTGTTCTTTAAGATCCGATAAGAATAAAGTTCGCAGGGAAGGATCTAACTCGAACAGGCGATTATAGAAGAGGGCGGCCGCCAAATCCGATATCGGGACAACTTTTTCAAACGAAGTTTTGACTAAGGCTTTTTGTTCGGGGGTCATTTTCTTACTCCTTCAGGGTGCTTTTTTTGCTTTTGGTTTTTTTGGTTTTTTATTTCGGGTATTGTTAAAAATACCTGCACCAAAAATTTAGCACAGCTCTTCAGGAGATACCTTGCAACCGGCTTGCAATCAGTTTGCAATTCGTCGCTGCTCGCACTTACTTTTCCAGGTCAGCGCGGCCCTCTTCGGTATCAGGATAAAGCCCCTGGGGCCAGGTATGTTTTAGTTTCCACTTGAACCACCTGTTCAAAAGTTCCTCTATCGAATTCCGGCAAAGATAGCCAATCCCCAGTACCGGCGAGCAAACCACAAAGCCAATCAGGGCGTAAAATTCGCCATCTCCGCTTCTGTAGACATGGTGCGAATTGGAAGAATCAAGCAGGATAGCCACCAGCATACCTACAATAAAAGCGCCCACTCCGGTTACCACCCAGAAAGTAACCATAATGCGCGTACCGGTGGCCTTGATCTTCTCCTCCTGCTCGCTCACCAATCTTCTATAGAAATAGAGCGAAAGGGCTCGCACCTGCGAGGGGAAGTAGCCCGCCTGGTCGCACATAGCCTCGATTTCAGGTCCGCTCCAGCCTGACTTCCAGACTGCTTCCAGGGCTTCCAGTAGATCGAACTGACCATATTGGAGGTTATCCACCAGTTTATCCGGGCCATATTTCGCGGCCGCTTCAAAAATAGGACGAGCCTCCTGCAAATATTGAAGCGCTTCTGCCTGGTTCATCTTCTTTCTCCTGAGTTCTTGTTGTAGCAAACAGGCTACCGGCGCGTTAGCCGGCATGATATTTGAATACGGGCGGCGATTGAGTTTGATACTGAAAGTATAGAGCCACCCTCTATAAAGAGCTGTGATAGTCCGCAAAATCAGGCGATTGGAAATGTGAAAATTAGTTTCGTCTTTTACAAAAATTTTACCACTGTTCACGTTAGCTTTTAGTTAAAGATTTTACAATAGTAAGAGTAAGTTCCACAGATCAACACCATCAGAACGGCGCAACCGTAGTTGTTGCCCGCTCTGTCTCAAGGAGGAGGCTACATGGTGTTAAATGCCGGTGATAAAATCACCTTTCAAGCGCAGCACTTATCCCAGTTGCTCGAAGCCTTAACCACAAAAGGTTACCGCGTGATCGGCCCGACCCTACGGCAGCAGGCCATCGTTTACGACCAGATTACAACTATTGCCGACCTACCGGCGGGCTGGACCGACGAGCAGGCCGGAGGTAGTTACCGCCTGAAAAAGAGCGGTAATGAGGCCTATTTCAACTTTAATATCAGCCCTCACACCTGGAAGAAATTCCTCTCCCCGCCCGAAGTGCGCCTTTGGGCGGCTACCCAGTCCGCCAGCGGCTTTTCGCTGGAGCAGTCCGAGGAGGCACAGCCAAAACTGGCCTTCCTGGGGGTGCATCCCTGCGAGTTGCAGGCCCTGGCCATCCTCGACCGGGTTTTTATGCAGGACCAGTTCGTTGACCCGGTTTACCAATCGCGGCGGGAAGGCCTTTTCATCGTGGCGCTCAACTGCACCCAGGCCGGGGAGACCTGCTTCTGCCTCTCTATGCAGACGGGGCCGCAGGCCCGGGCCGGTTTCGACCTGGCCCTGACCGAGATAGTGACGGATAACGAGCACTATTTCGTGATGGAGGTCGGCAGCGCCAGCGGGGCAGAGGTAGCCTCCGGGCTGGATTATCTCCCGGCCAGTCCCGCTCAGCTAGAAGCGGCGGATAACGCCGTGCAGCAGGCCGCCCAGCATATGGGCCGGCAACTGGATACGGACGGCCTGAAAGAACTGCTATACCGCAACTACGAACACCCCCACTGGTCGCAGGTGGCCGAGCGCTGCCTGACCTGCGGCAACTGCACCATGGTCTGCCCGACCTGCTTCTGCACCTCAATTGAGGATACCACCGACCTGTCGGACACCCAGGCCGAGCGCTGGCGCAAGTGGGATTCTTGCTTCACGATAGATTTCACCTACCTGCACGGCGGCAAAATTCGTTATTCTCCGCGCTCTCGCTACCGCCAGTGGCTGACCCACAAACTGGCTACCTGGCAGGACCAGTTCGGCTCCTTCGGCTGTGTCGGCTGCGGGCGCTGTATTAGCTGGTGCCCGGTGGGGATTGACCTGACCGCAGAGGTAAAGGTGCTCAAAGAGAATGATATGGCAATCAGATCAGGAGACTTAAATGTTTGAACAAATATTAGCCCATCATTCCTTCTTTAATAAGATGGACCAGCGGTTGATAGATTTAATCGCGCAGGCGGCTGAATTTGCCAATTTCGAGGCCGGAGAATACCTCTTTCACGAGGGAGACGAGGCTGATCGCTTCTACCTGATAATTCATGGCAAGGTCGCTCTCGAAATTAATACTCCCCAGCAGGGCCCCGTGGTCATCCAGACTATCGGCGATGACCAGGTGCTCGGCTGGTCCTGGCTCTTTCCACCCTACCGCTGGCAGTTCGATGCTCATGCGGCGGAGGAGACCAGGGCGGTAGTGCTCGATGGTAAATGGCTGCGCCAGATGTGCGACCAGGATCACGAGCTTGGCTACCAGTTGATGAACCGGGTGGCTTTGATTCTACTGGAATGGTTGCAGGCTACCCGGCTTCAACTGCTGGATGTCTACGCTCATTCCTATTAGGCCCTGCTGCTATTAAAGCTGTTCTTTTTATGAGCCTTCCCTTTTCAGGAAGATGCTATCAAGGAAGATATTATGCTCACTCCTGCTAAGGAACATCCTATGCGCAACTCCATGCGGCCCGAACCTTACCGGGTGATGGAGATTCATCACGAGACCGCTGATACCGCTACCTTCACCCTGGAACCGGCTGAAGGCGGCATGCCTTTCTACTTCGCACCCGGCCAGTTCAACATGCTTTACGTCTTTGGCATCGGGGAAGTCCCGATTTCGATCTGCGGCAGCGCTCACCGGCCCGATATCCTGGTGCATACCGTGCGCGAAGTCGGCATGGTCACAAAGGCGCTGGTAACTTTGAAGAAAGGAGCCGTGATCGGCGTGCGCGGCCCCTTCGGTTCGGCCTGGCCGGTCGAGTTGACCGAGGGTAAAGACCTGGTGCTGGTCGCAGGAGGTCTCGGCCTGCCGCCCCTGCGCCCGGTGATTTACGAGGTGCTGGAAAACCGCCATAAATTCAATAAAGTAACCCTGCTCTACGGGGCGCGTACTCCGCCGGACCTGCTCTACCGGGATGAACTGGAAAAGTGGCGCGGGCGCTTCGACTTTGAGGTGGGCGTAACGGTAGACCGCCCGGTGGAAGCCTATACCTGGCACGGGCAGGTAGGGGTCGTGCCAGGCCTGATCAAAAAGGCCGATTTCGACCCGGCAAATACCATAGCGATGGTCTGCGGTCCGGAGATTATGATGCGGTTTGCCGTACCGGAACTGGAAAAGCGCGGCCTGGCTTCCAGTAACATCTTCCTGTCAATGGAGCGCAACATGAAGTGCGCCATAGGGCTGTGCGGGCATTGCCAGTGGGGGCCGCAGTTTGTCTGCAAAGATGGCCCGATTTTCTCTTATCAGGAGATCAGAGATTGGTTCGTACGGCGGGAGGTTTAACCAGGATGGAAAGTAAACAACACGGCAAACCAAAACTGGCCGTCTGGAAATTTGCCTCTTGCGATGGCTGCCAGTTGAGCCTGCTGGATTGCGAAGATGAACTGCTGGCTGTCGCGGGAAAGGTAGAGATTGCCTATTTCCCCGAGGCCACCCGCACCATAATTAAGAGCACCTACGACCTCTCGCTGGTGGAGGGTTCGATCACGACCCCGCACGACCTGGAGCAAATCCAGAAAATCCGTCGGGTCTCGCGCTGCCTGGTAACTATCGGAGCGTGCGCCACGGCAGGCGGTATCCAGGCTCTGCGGAACTTCAACGATGTCACCGAATATACCCGGCTGGTTTACGCGCATCCCGACTACATCAGCACCCTGACGACTTCTACGCCGATAGCCCAGCACGTCAAGGTGGACTATGAACTGCGCGGCTGCCCGATCAATAAGTACCAGTTGCTCGAACTGATCAACGCCCTCCTGCACGGGCGCAAGCCGAACATTCCCACTGGTAGCGTCTGTATGGAATGCAAGCGGCGTGGCACGGTCTGCGTGATGGTAGCGCGAGGGATATCCTGTATGGGGCCGGTTACCCAGGCGGGCTGCGGGGCGCTTTGCCCGGCCTATGGGCGCGGCTGCTATGCTTGCTATGGCCCGCAGGAGTCCCCGAACGTGGCGGCCCTCTGCCAGTGGTGGCGCGAACTGGGCCTGAGCGACCGGGAGATCGAACTGGCTCTGCGCACCTTCAATGCCTGGTCCGAACCTTTCAAGAAAGAGAGTGAAGCCTATGAGCACTAAGACCCTGAAAGTAGACTATCTCGCTCGCCTCGAAGGGGAGGGTGCGCTCTACGCCAAAATCAAGGACGGCGCGGTGCAGGATGTCAAGTTCAAGATTTTCGAGCCGCCCCGCTTTTTTGAAGCCTTTTTGCGTGGCCGCGACTTTAAAGAAGTGCCCGATATCACCGCTCGCATCTGCGGCATCTGCCCGGTGGCCTATCAGATGAGCGCGGTGCACGCTCTCGAAAACGCTTTTGGCGTGCGAGTAGAGGGTCAGTTGCGAGCCCTGCGGCGCCTGCTCTACTGCGGCGAGTGGATCGAAAGCCACACTTTACACGTCTTTATGCTCCATGCCCCCGACTTCCTGGGCTACCCCGACGCCATCCAACTGGCTAAAGATTACCCTGCCCTGGTCCAGATGGGGCTGCAATTGAAACGCACCGGAAATCAGATCGTGACGCTGGTAGGCGGGCGCGAGGTGCATCCTATTAACGTCAGGGTGGGGGGATTTTACAGCGTGCCTACACGGGCCGAACTGGCTCCGCTGGCCGAAAAGTTGAAATGGGCCCGGGAGGCCGCCCTTAAAACGGTGGAATGGGCCGCTACTCTACCCTTCCCCGATTTCATGCAGGCCTACCAGCTTGTGTCACTCTACCATCCCCAGGAGTACCCTTTCAACGAGGGGCATATAGTCTCCAACCTGGGGCTGGATATAGAAACTCATGACTATGAAAAGCACTTCACCGAAGAACACCTGGCCCACACCAACGCCCTGCATTCCTATACCGGCGCGCATGAACCTTACCTGGTAGGACCGCTGGCCCGTTACAGCATTAATTACGACCGCCTATCGCCCCTGGCGCGGGAGGCGGCCCGGGCGGCAGGCTTAAGCCCGGTCTGCCTCAATCCCTTCAAGAGCATTATCGTGCGCAGCGTGGAGATTCTATACGCCTGTGACGAGGCTCTGCGCATCATCGAAGAGTATGAGGAACCGGAGCAGCCAGCGATCAAAATTGAGCCGGTGGCGGGTGAGGGTTTCGGCTGTACGGAGGCCCCCCGCGGCATGCTCTACCACCGTTACCGCGTGGACGAGAAAGGAGCGATCCTGGAAGCCAAGATTGTGCCGCCCACTTCCCAGAACCAGGCCATGATCGAAAACGATCTCTACCATTTCATCACCCAGCACCTCCAGTTGCCCGATGAGGAACTGGTCCTGAAGTGTGAGCAGGCTATTCGCAACTACGATCCCTGTATCTCCTGCGCCACGCATTTTCTCAAGTACGAGATCGTGCGCGACTAGCGTTTTCAAAGGATTTTTAACCACTACCTCCAGTTTGTGAAGGGTGTGAGCTTGAGTGGGGCAGGTTCGCGATTATGGTGTAATCGCGAACCTGCCCCAGTATCATTTATAATTTATTTGCTACGGGACAGAATTTAGTTAAAAGAGAAGAAGGTCGCCACTAAGTGTTAAACTACGCCTGTTTTTCTTTACCGACCAAAGTAGAGAACAGGAGTAGAAACCCATGAATGACAACCTTCGGCGCCATCGTGCCATAA
>DATAKM010000065.1:0-51894 GCA_036261665.1 Chloroflexia bacterium | reverse complement strand
CTTAGCTAGCTAAGCTTAGCTAGCTACTCTTGGTTAACTCTGCGGTACTTCACGGGGTGTCTTGCCCGATCCAGTGGGTTGATCACTGGAAGCGCGGCTGAAGAGCTTACCGGCCTGCCAGGGTGTACCTAAAGCCGGTAGGACGAAGCGATCCAGTCCCCACCACCCGGCGTTCTTCCAGGCCAATATCACGAAGACCGTCAGAGCGAACATCATCGGGTTGCTGGAGGTAGAACCGGCCAGCATAAAGCTGAAGTTCATCAAAGTGCCAAAGAAAGCAGCGATGGCGGTCAAGCAGCCAAAGATTAAGCCAAGTCCGACAGCCATTTCACCGAAGACGATCAACCAGGCGAACCAACTGTAGCTGCCACTGTCGAGCAGACCTTTGATAAAGTCGGCGTACCAGGTGTAAGTGATGGGCGATTTGCCACTGGCCGGGATGGTAACGGCCCCTTTCCAGAAGCCCATCAGGGATTTACCCCCGCTATCGAGCCAGCCTCCCCCGGTCATTTTCTCGAAGCCGGCGTAGAACCAGTCGAGACCGATCCAGATCCGCAGAGCCAACCAGAGGGGGGCCGAGCGGGTATCGTTGAACAGGAAGCGAGCAATCGGGGGGTCGCTGACCAATGTGCGTTTTTTGTTAGTGACTAAAGTGGCGTCCATATTCTGTGCCTATGCCTTTCTAAAAACCTATCTCTTCCTCTCTTACTTCGGAAGTTGTTCTTGTCTTTGTGACTGTATCTTATAGGACCAGGGTTAAAATCCCAGTTAATGTTGGTAAATAAAAGTGAATATTATTACAAACAATTCTGGTTTTTATCAGGGATAAGCTTAAGGGGTAAATTTAATTGGTAGTGGGGAAAATTAAGTTCAGGAAGTTTAAAATAAAAAAGGCTCCGCAACTAGGATTCGAACCTAGAACCCATCGGTTAACAGCCGATTGCTCTACCGTTGAGCTATTGCGGAACGTTAGTTTGTGCAATATTTCTTTGTAAAAAGTGGCTCCGCAACTAGGATTCGAACCTAGAACCCATCGGTTAACAGCCGATTGCTCTACCGTTGAGCTATTGCGGAACGGCTAGGTGATACGTTTGGCATTATAATCTTCAGGCTGAGATTTGTCAAGCTCGAATCTGCCGTTTTTATTCTCCTGATTATGTTATCCGAATCAAAAAACCCTCTCAAACAGAGGGTCTTTTAACTCTAATAATTCTACTATTTTCAGCCCTGGCTGATAAAGGTAGCTACCTGGTTCAGTAGCACATCCACATCAAATGGCTTATTGATAAAACCATTACAACCCGCCTGTAGAGCCATTTCGCGGTGGTTTTCAGCCGAGTGCGCGGTAAGGGCCACGATGGGAGTGGTGGTTATTTCTGGCAGGGCGCGCAGGCGCCGACAGGTTTCCCAGCCATTAATGCCGGGTAGTGACAGGTCGAGCAGTATTATACCGGGCCGATTTTCAACCGCGCTGACTATACCATCTTCACCACTAGCTGCTTCGAAAACATGATAACCTTCATCTTCCAACAGCTCTACCAGTAAAGCACGAATATCACTACTATCCTCTATGATAAGAACAGTTCCTCTAGTTCCGGATTGGGATAGGTTTTGCAGCCTATCAACCTCAGGATTAAAAATCATACCCTTCTCTTTTCATGTTGTTCCCTTTATCGGCCAGGCAAATCTGGTTTAAAAGGAATTTTGGGTATTGGGTCGGGCTTTTCACTGACCCGGCACAACTCAACAAGTCCTATATATACCTACATTATAATGGATGAGTCTAACAAGGAGGTAACAAAAAGCAGGAAATTATTGTTTCTTAATTATATCAAAATTATTGCTGAGTGTATAGTCCTTGATAATATATCTCACTAAAGACTCATTCTCATAAATTTGACTTGAACAGTCCAGAATGGCTATAATCGCTCATAAATAATATAACAAGTATGTGCCCGATAAGTTTGACAGAATTTTGTGAAAAAAGCCGTGAGCGACTGCGGAATAGAAAGCGACCTCCTTTATGAGCATGACCACTTCCCCTGCTAACAGCGTAGCTTCTGGAGATAGACCGGCCGGCAAGACTCTGGTGCTGGTTTCCCATACCCACTGGGATCGGGAATGGTATCTGACCTTCCAGCAATACCGGTTTAAACTGGTGCGCCTGATTGATCGTCTCCTTAGTATCCTGGAAAACGATAGCCAGTATAGTTTCTTTATGCTGGACGGCCAGACTATTGTGCTGGAAGATTACCTTGAAGTCCGGCCTGAACGACGTGCCGACCTGGAACGACACATTCGGAGCGGGCGCTTGCTGGTCGGTCCCTGGTATATCCTGGCTGACCAGTTCCTGGTAAGTGGTGAGTCCCATATTCAGAATCTGTTGCGCGGTCTTAAGCTGGCGGCGGAGTTCGGTCAGGTCATGAAGCTGGGGTATGTCCCCGACCCCTTCGGCCATACCGGGCAGATGCCCCAATTGTTGCGCGGCTTTGATATTGATAGCGCGGTTTTCTGGCGGGGTGTTGGGCCGGAAATCGGACAGGTGGAATTTGTGTGGGTCGCGCCGGACGGCACTACCGTAGATGGAGTGCATTTGCCCGGCAACGCCAATATCGGCGGCTATAGTTCGGCCCTGGCCTGGAACAGCGGGCCGGAAGCGGCCCTGGCCCAGCTAAAAGGGGTGCAGGAACTGATTATCAACAAGGCCCGCAGTAATATCGCGCTCCTGATGAACGGTAACGATCATGTCGAACCGGCCCATAACCTGCCTGCCACCCTGGAAGAAGTGCGCAAGGCCCTGGCCGCGCAGGGTAAATCGTACGAGTTGATCCATGGCACTCTGCCCATGTACCTGGAAATGGCCCGCCAGAGTGGCATCTGGCAGCAGCCCGAGACACCACGCCATGTTGGAGAGTTCCGCGACAGCCGCCTGGCGCACTTGCTGCCCGGTGTTACCAGCGTCCGCATGTGGATCAAGCAATGGAACGCTAAAGTGGAGCATTTGCTGGAACGCGAGACCGGCGCAGCCCTGGCCTGGGCGGCTTCCCTACCCGTTCCGCCTGCTGATTATACTTCGGATAGCTATTACGACCCGGCTTCGCTCCAGGCGCTCTACCGGACAGCCTGGAAATACCTTTTGCAGAATCACCCCCACGACAGTATTTGCGGGTGCAGCATTGACCAGGTACACGAGGAGATGCGCAACCGCTTTGCCGCCGCCGAACAAATCGGCGATGAACTGAAGCAGGAAGGATGGCGCAGCCTGGCTCGCGCCATCCAGACTAGCGGCGGGGGTGATAAGAGCCTGCCGGTAATTATCTTCAACCCGGTTCCACTCAAGCGCAACGAAGTCGCTTCACTCTCCATTTCAGCCCCCGAGGGCATGTCGGACCCGATTTTGACCGATGCCGCCGGCACGCCTGTCCCGCATCGCCTCTCGAAACCGGAACTGGAAATGCTCTTTAATATGGATATCCCGGCCTTTGCCCTGGCCGGAATGGCCTCGCAAGGGGGAGATGAAGGCCGGGTGATGGATTACACCATGGCCTCTTTCGAGTTCACTCCCAACTCCGACCCTAAAGTGGTTGACGTGAAGGTCCTGGGGCTTTATCAGTCCGCCGCGCCGACTGACCCGGCCCTGATGAAACGGGCCATGGAAGAGGTCGAAAAGTATATTGCTAGCGGCATTGAAACCTTCCGCCTGTCGGTTTTCCGACAGACCGGAGCGCGTCTGGAATTCCTGGCGAACAATCTTCCGGCAAACGGCTACAAAACTTTCTACTTGCGCTCGCGGGCTGAAAACGAACCGGTCTGGCAGGCGGAAAAGTTAGAAGAAGCCGAGCCCATCGAGAATGAATTTTATGAACTGAGCGTAGACTCCAAAACTGGCCTCTTCACGATACTGGATAAGGAAACCGGGCTGGTTTACAGCGGCCTGAACCGTTTCCGGGATGGCTCGGACGCCGGAGATGAGTATAATTACTCTCCGGCTCCCAACGACCAGATTATCGACAGGTTCTTCGCCGCGCCCGAAATCACGGTGCGGCGAAGCGCCCTGGAGAGTTCGATTGAGGTCAACACGGCGATGGAGTTGCCTTACAGCCTGACCGATGACCGCCAGGGCCGCTCGACCTTCAAGAATATCTCTTCGATTACGGTAGTGGCTACCCTGGTGCCGGGGCAGCGCCGGATTGATTTCGAGACCAGCTTTGACAACAAAGTTGAGGATCACCGCTTACAGGTAGTCTTCCCGGCCCCGTTCAAAGTGACAAGCAGCTTCGCCGAGCAGGCTTTCGATGTAGTGGAACGCCCGGTTGACCTGCCGAAGTTCGATAGCAACTGGCGCGAAGACCCGGTGCCAACCGCGCCGCAAAAGACTTTCGTCTCGATCTATGATCCTGAGAAGAAAGCCGGGCTCACCGTAATCAACCGGGGATTGCCGGAGTACGAGATTTTACCTGCTGAGGGCGAAAACGGCTCTGCGATTGCCATTACCCTGCTGCGCTGTGTCGGCTGGCTCTCCCGCAGCGACCTTGCCACCCGCCGCGACCACGCCGGTCCGGGTTTAGCCACGCCGGGCGCTCAAATGCGCGGCGTCCACTATTTCCAATATTCGGTCATGCCTCACCGGGGGGACTGGCTACAGGCGGGGGCGCAACAACAGGCCCACGCTTTCAATCATCCCCTGACCGGGATTGTAGCGGCGGTCCAGCCTGAAGGCGTCTTGCCGGACGAGGGTAGCTTTATGGAGATCTTGCCGCGTGCGGTGGCCCTTAGCACGGTTAAACCGGGCGAGGACGGGCAGAGCCAGGTAGTACGCCTCTGGAACCCCGCGACCCGCGATATCCCCGAGGCTAAAGTACGCTTCTACCGCAAGCCTGCCCGGGTGGCGCTGGTCAACCTGCTGGAGGAGACGGTTATCCAGGAACTGGCCGTGAGCGATGACGGCTGGTGGAGTTTCCCCCTCCCGGCCAAGCGCATCGCTACCCTCAAAATCGAGTTCTAAGCCGGGAGATTGCTAACTTTGCCCTCTCCCCTGGAAGGCCTGCTGGTTTTCTTTGCCGCCCTGGCTTTCGACCAGCTTGCAGGCGAACCGCCTACTCAACTGCATCCTGTTGTCTGGATGGGCAGGCTGGTAGAGTTGTGGAAGCGTTTCGCTCCCCAGAAGGGCCGCTCCGCCCAGCTTTTGTACGGGCTGGTGGCGGTGCTGGTCAGCGCAGGCGGGTTGCTATGGCTCTCCTGGTACGGACTGGGCTGGTTGCGGAACTTTAATTTGCCCCTGGCGATTGCGCTAGAAATCTTCCTTTTCAAAGGTTGTTTTAGCCTGCGAATGCTCGGCCAGGAAGGTCTTAAAATCGGCGGCTTGCTCAAACAAAATGAGCTGGCCGCCGCTCGTTATGAGATGCGCAGCCTGGTTTCGCGGGATACCTCCGAGCTTGAGGCCGAGGAGATATGCGGCGCGGCCATCGAGTCGGTCACTGAGAACAGCACCGATAGTTTTATTGCTCCGCTTTGTTTTTACCTGCTCCTGGGTGTACCCGGCGCGCTGGCCTACCGCTGCGTCAATACCTTCGACTCGATGATCGGCTATCGCGGCAAGTATGAATACCTGGGTAAAGCTGCCGCTCGCCTGGACGATATTCTCAATTATCTCCCGGCCCGATTGGCGGCCCTGCTGTTGATAGTCAGCGCTCCCTGGTACCGGGGAGATCGCAAGCTGGCCTGGCAAATCGCCCGGCGCGACCACGCCAAAACCGCCAGCCCGAACGCAGGCTGGACCATGGCAGCGATGGCAGGCGCGCTGCGAGTGCGCCTGGTAAAAGTCGGGCACTACTCCCTGGGCGACTCATACCCTGATCACCCTCTCAAGCCTGCCCTGATTAACCGGGCTGTCGCGGCCCTCTACCTCAGCGCGGCCCAGATGATTGCTCTCTACTGTGTAATAACTCTGGCAAGCCTGGTTCTGGGCTGGTAGTAGTCACGCTTATAGAATATTTCTTTACTTTCCTTCCAGCGACTCATAAAGTTTGGCCCACTCTTGCAGGCTGAGGGATTCGGCCCGGCGGGTGCCGTCAATTCCGGCCCGGGAAAGAGCCGCCTGCACCCGTGCTTTATCGAGGGCGGGGGCAAGACCGGAAGCCAGCGAGTTGGCTAGCTGCTTGCGCTTCTGGCTGAACCCGGCCCGCACCATGTCGAAAAAGCGCTTCTCATCCACGCCGGGGCAGGGTCTTTCTTCCGGCTTGTAAATCTCGACCAGCAATACAGCCGAATCCACTTTGGGCGGCGGGAAGAACGCGCCTGCCGGGACATAACTCCAGATTTTGGGACGCCCATAGAACTGGACGCTGACCGCCAGCAGGCTCATATCGGGCGGGCGAGCCACGATGCGCTGGGCCACCTCTTTCTGAACCATCAGGACTACGCGCTCTGGGCGGTGAGGATTTTCCAGGAAGTGGCGCAGGATTGCCGAGGTGATGTAATAGGGGATATTGGCGATGAGCTTGTAAGACTCCGGTTCGAGATCGACAGGCTCGAATTCGAGAGCATTGCCTTCTACCAGGCGGGCGCCGGGATAGGGTGCTAGAGCTTCTTTGAGATAGGGATAAAGGCGGGTATCGAGTTCTACCGCTGTCAGTTTGCGGACCAGCGGGGCCAGGCGCAGAGTTAGTACTCCCACACCCGGCCCGATTTCGATTACGGCATCATCCGGCCCGGCTTCCGCTGCCGCCAGGATTTTGGGCGGAACCGTTTCGTCCACTAAAAAGTTCTGGCCCAGACCTTTACTGGGCCTCAGTCCTAACTCGCGTAGAATGGCCCGGCTGCCGGGCACTTTTGACTCTTCCAATTAGATTTACGCTTTGCTTTCGGTTAAGTACTTTTCGTAATAAATACAGTTAAAGGTCAGAACACGACCCCGTTTGAATTCTATAAAGCCGTGGCGGGTGTAGAGCTTCTGGGCAGGGATTTGCGTTTCGGAGGTTTCGAGGTGCAGGCGTTTATAGCCCATCTCGCGGGCGCGTTCTTCCAGTTTTGCCAGAATCTGACGACCCAGGCCCTGCCCCTGGTACTCGGGCTGAACCCGCATGCGCTTGATTTCGGCCTCGTCTTCCCCGGTCTGCCGGAACGCGCCCATCGCGAGGATGCGCCCATTGTGCAACCCGACCAGAAACTCCCCGTCCTTGTCCAGATAGACCTGCTTGATATGATGTAAATCATCGTCCCAGGGGCCGTTTCCGCCGTGTGCCCCGGTCAGTTCTAATGCCAGGTTGTGCAAATGCCAGACCTCGGGGTAATCGCCGTCCCGGTACTGCCTGATCTCAAGTTCCATATTTGCTCCGTTTTAATAGCCTTAATATCCCCGGCTCGTATATAATACAGTTCGAACAAAGGAGATTCAACTCTGGTTAGAGACTTTTGTAACAACTTCAACCAGAACTCAGTAGATTTAGCAAAAGAATTAAAGAAAGCTTTAAAAAAAGCTCTTAGATAGGCTATAAAGCTCTAAAGAAGGAAATTTTATATGCCCAAAGAACTTCGGGTTGAGAAATACAGTGACGCGCTGGACGCTCTACTGCAAAAGGCCAGAGACCTTGATGTCTATGTTATCGGGCGAGTGCAGGACAGCAAAGGCCGCAGCATGACCGTCAACAACGGGCGGCTGGAACGCATTGATACCGGCAGCGCGGTGGGCATCGGCGTACAGGTATTTACCAGGGAAGGCCATACCGGATTTGTCTCCAGCGACCAGGTGACGCCGGAAAGTTGCCGGGAACTGGTAGAAACCGCCGCTCGACTGGCTCGCAGCGCCTCCGCCTTCGGCACGGAAGCGAACCGAGCCGTCTTTGAGGTTAGCTCCAACGGCAAGCAGGTGGTGGCCACCGATTTCAAAACCCTGGACGAAACCAGCTATGATGAGCAGGTCAAAATGCTGCTCGAAATGAATGAACGGGCCTGCGGTTATGGCGAGGGCCTTTCGGTGCGCACCTCACACGGTGTTTCCGACCCGCACTGGCGCATCGTGCGCAGCGACGGCACGGACATCAGCTTCGACACGCCCCACGCCTCCGCCGGGATGGGCATTACAGCGGCAGCGGCCAACGGAGGAAAAGCCTCCACCGTAAACGCCAGCGTCAGCGGGGCGGATGCCGCGGTGCTGCTGGACTCCTCCTACCAGGAAAAACTGGAACTGCGCAGCAAAAAATCGGCCGGGCTGGCCCAGCAGTTGATCACTGCCCCCCAGATCAAGGGCGGCAATTACAAACTGGTGATTGATTACGCCCTGGCTAAAGGCCTGGCCCACGAAGCTTTCGGCCACGCCAGTGAAACCGATGGCATGGAGACTTCGATCCTGGGCAATAACGGCAAGATGCGAGTAGGCGAAAACATGGCCGCCTCGATTGTGACCATTACCGACGGCCCTGTCCTGGGCGATTATGCTTACCAGCCCATCAGCGCCAACGGCATGCCGCGCCAGACGGTAGAGATTCTCAAGCTGGGCGTCTTGCAGGCGGGCCTGGGCGATCTCTTTTCAGCCGGAAAAGCCGGTGTACCGATCAGCGGGGCGGAGCGCATCGAGAGCTATCGCAATTTACCACTGCCGCGCATGAGCAATATCCGCATCACGGTCAGCAATCCTGTCCCTTTCGATATGCGTTTCGAGCTGGTCACGCCCCAGGAGTTGCGCCAGAAGCTGATCGAGAGCGGCCTTTTGCAAGATGGCGAACCGGCCCTCTACCTGGCCGGGTACAAGGGCGGGCAGGTCAACCCCAAAGAGGGTGATTTTGTCTTCAACTGCGCGGCCATTTATGACCTGAGCCAGCCCGAATTGCCGCTCTACCAGCCTGCGATCTTCAGCGGCAAGGTCCTGGCAGCCCTGCATTCCATCCTGGGCGGTCTCGGCCCGGTCCATCTCGACGCCATGGGACATTGCGGCAAAGGCGGCCAGAGCGTACCAAGCAGCGGCGGTTCGCACAGCTTTATCGTGATCGACCGCAACGAGAATGTCTTTATCGGAGGAGCCAGCTAGATGACAGAGGCAAATAATCAAAAAGATAGCAACGCGATTTACGCCGACCAGTTAGCCGAACTGCTGGGCAAGGCTCAGAGCGGCGAGTGGGCTGGCCTGCCGAAAGTGCGGGGCTGGCGCTTCGATGTCTCCTACGGGCGCTCGGTTTCACTTTCGATTGTTGATAACAAGCTGGGCAGCGTCTACGGCCCGGCGACCGCCCGCGATAGTCTGGGGGGAGGCCTCTACCTGATCTGGGAAGACGAAAGACGCTCCAATGCCTCGGTAGACCGCCTGACCATCCCTGAATTTGAACAGCGCCTGCGGGAGTGGTACGCCAGTTCCTACGCCGACGAACGCGCTCCCGATATTCGCCAGCCCGACCCCTCTTATCCCGAGGTGCCCATGTACGACCCGGCGATTGAGCCGCTGGTACACGGCGATACCGACTTGCTCTTCAAAATCATGAAGAGCGGCTACGATGAACTGGTGGATAAAGGCGGAGTGGAATTTTTGGACGCCGGCGCCAGCGCCAGCAGCGGCACGCGCTATCTGCGCAACTCGCGTGGCCTGGATGTCTCCTATTCCAGCACTTTCTTCAGTTATTCTTTCTATGCTGACAGCCTCTACGGCAACGGTTACGGCAAGCGCCGGATAGCGCCGGAAGAGGAGTTGCCGCGCATCATTAACGATGTGCGCACCGTTACGGCTTTGTTGAAGCAGAACAGCACTTTCAAGTCCAACCCGGCCGGAAACCGGGTGCTGCTGGATACCGGGCTGGCCGGTTCTTTCATCGGGCAGTACATCGGCGGCAACCTTTCAGGTAGCGGAGTGGCCAACCGGCAGGCCGCTTACTCGCTGGACGATTTCCGCGAGCATAAAAAGGTTATCCGTGACGATATTTCGCTGGTAATTGACGGCACCCGCGCTTTCGAAAGTAGCGCCAGTCGCCTGACCGGCGAAGGCATCCCGGGCGGACGCGGCTACCTGATTGAGAAGGGTAAGCTTATCACCCCGGCCCTCGATCTGAAATACGCCGGGATAACCGGATTCGAGCCGACCCCGGCGGGCGGTCTCTATATCGAACTGGACGAGGGCGAGAACAAGCAAAGCTTCGAGCAGATGATTAAAAACATCGATTACGGCCTGCTGGTTTATTCGGTGCTGGGAATGCACACCCAGGATAGCACCAGCGGGCGTTTCTCACTCTCCGCGCCACACTGCCTGGTAGTAGAAAACGGCGAGTTGAAGGGCAAGGTGAAGGCGACCCTCAGCGGCAATTTCTTCGATAATATCAACGACCCGAATTCGCGCTTCGGCTGGGACCCTTACGAGGAAAACCCGGCTATGGAGATCAATTGCCAGGTGGTGGTAGAAGAATAAGGCAAGATAGAATGGCTTAGGGGCTGGCAGACCGGGTTTATCCACGAGCGAGGATTAACAGATTAATCCTGTTTAAACCCGGTTTGCCCTGATAAGTTCCAGAGATAAACTCCAGGAGTAAAAAATATGAAACGCATAGCGGTATTGACCAGCGGCGGTGACGCGCCGGGAATGAACGCGGCTATACGAGCGGTAGTGCGTTGCGGCCTGGATAAAGGCTGGGAAGTTTTTGGCGTACGCAACGGCTACAGCGGCCTGATCGGGGAGAATTTTGACTTTCTGGGTCCGCGTGAGGTAGGCGGGATCATCCAGAAAGGCGGAACCATGCTGGGGAGCGCCCGTTGCTTGGAATTTAAAACCGAGGAGGGGCGGCGCAAGGCTATCGCGGCCCTGGAGCAGCGCGAAATCAGCGGCCTGGTGGTGATCGGGGGGAACGGCTCGCAGACCGGCGCGAATGCTCTGGCCGAGTTGGGTTTCCCGGTAGTAGGCGTCGCCTCCACCATTGATAACGATCTGGTTGGCTCCGATGTCACTATCGGGGTGGATACCGCCCTGAATATCGCCCTTGAAGCAATTGACCGTCTGAAGGTGACGGCTTCTTCGCACGGGCGGGCCTTCATAGTGGAAGTGATGGGCCGAGATTGCGGTTACCTGGCCCTTATGTCGGCCATTACGGGCGGAGCGGAAGCCGTCTCTATCCCCGAGTTTGAGACTTCTCCTGAGGAAATCGCCGATGCGGTGCGGGGAGCCTATGAGCGCGGCAAGCCGCACGCCATCGTGGTAGTAGCCGAAGGCGCGAAGTTTAACGGCATGGGACTCGCCAATTACTTCAAGGAGCACCAGGCCCGGCTCGGCTTTGATATGCGCCTGACTATCATCGGGCATGTGCAGAGAGGAGGTAATCCTGGCGCTTACGACCGCCTGCTGGGTACACGCCTGGGAGCGGCAGCCGTTGAGCAACTGGCTAACAACACCAGTAATGTGCTGGTAGGCACTATCAAAGGAGAGATTAAAACCACGCCGCTCAAAGAGGTGGTGGGCATCACCAAATCGGTAGACCCCCAACTACTGGAGTTGGCCCGAGTCCTGGCCCGTTAATTTAGCAGTAAAAGCCCGGCTTAATCGGTCTTGAAACAAAATAATCAAAAAGCCCAGCTCTCCGGTTGAAGAGCTGGGCTTTTTGATTTACCAAGTAAACCTGAATACTGCTGCCGGTAGCCTCAAGACTTACTAAAGACCGCGCATTTGAACTTGGCGTTGCCCGGCGGAGCTATAGCTAATTGCTTTCCACCAAAACCTTTAACCTTCAGGTTATAGATATTAGCAGAGCCGTTAACCACCAGACCGTTTTCGGGTATCCCCACACCATTAATTCTACCATCAATTACGATAGTCGGGCCGTTAGCACTACAGTTAGCGGCTCCACCATCGAGCGTGATGCTGCCCATCGCTGGAAGGGCGGATGCAACGGAAATTGTCGCTGGCGCATTCAGGGTGAACTGAACGGTGGATGGTAACCCGCCAGTACCGGCAAAGGTCATAGCGTGGCGCAAGCTACCACACAGAGCATCATCGTCTGTTCGTGTTACCTGGGTATCACTGGCGCAGCCTGCGCCTGCTCCACCAACCGCCAGCGCCTGGGCCTGGTTGCCAATGGTGTTGAAGTGGTGCAACAACAACACACCCTGCGAACCGTTGGCATTGAAGTTAGCCTGGTTAAAGGTAACCGGGATGGTATTGGACGGCATATCACTAAACACCGGTTCCCCGGTTATCAGGTTGCCTGCCCCCGTGAAGTCCAGCCCGGGGTTGGCAATATCGTAAGTCTTAATTGAGGTTGAAGTTGAATCCACCAGTTGTCCACCAATAGTAGAACTAAAGCTATTGATGTAGTATCTAAACTTGGTATTACCGGCGGTCAGGCCGATATCACCGGCCTGTACCGGCAACAAAAGCACTCCCGTGTTGAACAGGGCCGTATCATACTGGCCTGGAGTGAACAAATTAGTGAAATACTCGTAATAGCCGGCACCGCTAGAGTTATCAACAGCAACCGTAAGGAAAGTGTCGGTATTAGTGCCATTGACGTCTTTGTAACGAGAATTGTAGACAACGAAATCATCGGTAAAAGCGCCGCTGGTGCTGAGGCTGATATGAATATCGAACTCGGCATCATGGAAACTCGGCATACTCATCTTGCCGTAGGTCGAGAGACCGAAGAAGACTACGCTCGAAGTAACCGGCTGGCTGGCGGCTATCGTGGATTTATAGTCGCTGGATACGCCATAATACTGCACATTGGCATTACCGACAGCAGGATTAGAGTTACGCGGGTTGGTTCCCTGCCACTCCACGGCTGATACCAGCGAAAGAGTATCGGTAGGGTAAGAACTGCCGGTATTAATCCCCTGCCCGGTAAGCGCCAGGTTGGCTGTACCTGTAGCGGAATTAAAGATCAGGTCGCTCTGCCGTCCACTCATGCTCGAGGCCGGGCGAGGCGCCACGTAAACCGGCAGGCGCAGACTTGTTCCACTGGCGGGAGTCAGCAGAATCAGGCCGGTCGCTTCCGTCAGCCAGGAGCGCGGATTGCCAAGCTGGGTATCCGGCACGTTATTGTCGCGGGTATGCTTGAGTTGCGCCGGGTCAATCACCACTTGCACCGGAAATGTGACGCTGGCTCCCGCCCCAACGGTTAGATTAGTGCCGTTCGGGAAGGAGTAGGTTACGCCCGGTACGGTTTCGTCGGCCCGGTAGCTCAGCGTATAGCTGGCGGAGCTATTGCCGAAGTTGTGAACCACCACCGATTTAGTCAGGGTAGTAACCTGCTGGGCTTCCACATCGCCAAAGGAAACGCTGACCGCACCGGACCCGTCATTGTTGTAAGCAATGACCGTGTCATCAATGGCCTGTTTTACATCCACCCGTCCCGCGCCAACCCGAGTAGGCGCTTCAGTAGCGGTATGGCTGGTGTCGGTCCAGATATCATGGCCTGCCGTGTTCATGGCCAGGGCTTTAAGCTGCTCGACAGTCCATGTTGGATGAAGCTCTTTTAACAGGGCCATCGTACCGGCCATGTGAGGAGTAGCCATCGAAGTACCATTGAGGCTTTCACCTTTATTACCGGTCAGGGCATGGGCCGAGAAGATGGTAACACCCGGAGCGGTAATGTCAGGCTTGAGGCCGTTACTGTGAGAGGCCGGTCCGCGCGAGCTGAAGTCCGCCACAGTGTCGGTTAAAGCATCATTTTTATATGGCGTTGTGTCATCATACTCGTTACTGAGAGTGACAGTGTAAGTTGAAAGGTTGCTGGCGTCTAACTGGCTCTTCAACTTATCGCCGGTACTCTTCTGAACAAAGATAGCCGGGATAGCGGAGTTACCGGCAATCGAGGTACTGAAGGTGTCAACACTATCGGCTATGATAATGCCTACCCCTCCGGCAGACTGTACCCTGTCGGTACGTGTTTTCGAACCACAGGGAAAAGTTGACCCGCCTGCCTGTACCCAGTCAACTAATACTATCTTGCCCTGGATTGTCTGCGCATCGGCAGCAGTGAATGCTTCGCAGCCGGTTGAGTAAAGCGGGTCGGCAGCGTTATACGGGTAAAAGACAGTAGAAGTAACCGGTACTTGCACTGTAGCCAGAGCTGGATTTTCCCAGGGATAGTTCCCGGAACGCGAAGCTACATAGACACCCGCAATTGAGCTGGGGTTATTAACCCTGAAACCATCCATGATAGCAGTGCTGTCGGCGGAAGCGGCCACGCTAAGCGAGCGGGTGGAGTTGCCCGGGCTGCCCGCGATGTAGTAGGTATCCCCGGCGTTACCGGCGGCGTTTACCACAATAATCCCACCGAGTGAGGCGTTGTCGCTGGCAACCGAATCCGGATCGTCGGATGGCTGGAAATCGGCTCCTAACGACATGTTGACAACATCCATGTGATCCGACATGTCACCATCGTTGTTAGGGTCGAGGGCATAATCGAGGGCCTCCGTAACCAGGTTAGTGTTGCCGCTACAACCAAAAACGCGGAAAGCGTAAAGTTTTGCGCCCGGCGCTACGCCCGGCCCAATGCTGAAGATATTGCTGAAGTTCAGGTCTTTGTTGTAAGCACCGGTGTAGGTAGTGCCATCCTTGTTAACACCCAGACCCGCCGCCGTACCGGCTACATGCGAGCCATGTCCCTGGCAATCCATCGGATTTGGATCAGGTTCGGGCGCGTTGCTTCCATCGTAATTATCCCCGGCCAGGTCGTAGCCACCTGCTACCTTGGCAGTCGGGAAAATAGTGCCGGTCAGGCCGGTGTTGTTGTTAGTGTCGTAACCGGTGCCCGGACCGCCAAAATCGGTATGGATATAATCAATACCGGTATCAATAATACCGATCTTCATATTCTGGCCGGTAATCGGAGTAGGATTACTCCAGGCTTGCGGGGCGTCGATCAGTGGTACGCTGCTGGCGTTAGAAAGGGTCTTGGGAGTCATCACGTGGACGGCCTTGACTCCCGGTAACTTCTCGATTTTGGCGATATCCTGGCCGTCTACAATCGCGGCGATACCGTTATAAGCACGCTGTACCCGGTAGATTTCTCGGGTCTTGATGCCCGCACTGCTCAAAGCGTTGGACACGCTTTGCTGGGCCACCTGAAGCCTGGAAATTTGCTGGCGGGTAACGCTGGTTAAGGCCGACCTGCCCGGATTCTGACCGCTCGCCTGCAATGCAGCGTAAGCCTTAACCGCCGGCTCGTCAGGCAATTCGATCATTACGGTGGTAGGGCCTTTGGGATGTTTTTTGAGTTCATCCGCCGGAACAGGGGTATGAGGGGCAATCTTACTACTATTTGTCACTTTTACAGGTGGTTCAGACCCCGGTGGGACCGCCGCACTACTGGTCAGTGGTGTGGTTAGCACCAGGTTAAGAACCAGTATGAAAAGCAGTAGATAGGTTATTGCCGGGTCGCGAACTGGACGATGGCTGAGCCTTTTCATCAGGTAAAGTTTCCCTTCCTTGAATAGAAAGTTTTAGGACGCTATAACAGAAGGCACTAACGATTTGGTATATCCGGTACTACAGTTTACCGGCCCGGAGAGTACAAAAACTCTCTGGTAGACGGTTAACTTTACTGATTGCCTGCCTTAATTCAGGCTATCAGAAGAACGGGCCGGTACCAGGGAAAAACAACTTACCTTGAGAGCTAAGTAAAGTGCAGACTCGACTCTACTATGCGCTAAACATCTTTTTTACGAGCATAAGAATCTCGCTCATTAAAAATTTAGATGGGATGTCTACAATTATAACTGCTTTTAGAAAAATTGGCGAGGGATATGGGTACTAAATTTGCATAGAAATAATTTCATGCTACTATAAACATGCTACCTCATGAGAATATAAAAATACTATAGCAATAGCATAAATTAAGCTGTTTTATTCCCAATCTACTTTCCACAGCACAACCGAACTTCCCGTTATTCCGGCTACTACTCTGCCATCAGGGCTAAATTGTATGGCTCGTACCGGAGCACCTCTAGAAACCAGGCCTGTTATAAATTCGCCGGTTACCAAACTCCAGACATAGGCTATTCCGGCAGCCTCGTTATTTTCGTAAGCGGTATCCTCTAGCATAGCCTCATATCGAAAACCGCCTTCCGAGCCGCTAATCAGACTCCGATTGCCGGAACTGAAGGCAAGAGAGCGCACTATTCCGGCAAAACTTTGAAAACTGTAAAGTTCGCTGCCGCTATCTACTTCCCAGACTGTTATCAGACCATCACAACTGCCACTGGCCAACAATTTCTCATCATTGCTGAAAGCTAACGCACTAATTTTTGAAGGAAGGTATCCCGGCAACTCAAAGACAGAGGCGGTTTTACCGGTTTGAGTTAAAATCACCACGGAGTAAGCGCTATAGCCAGTTCGACTTTCTACAGGAAAGGCCAGCCTGAGTTTACTCCGGCTTAAGGCTGTTACCCCCGTTTGCCTGCCTGGTTGCCCGGCTAAAGCCTTCTGAAAATAAGCCGGTAGGAGTTCTTCAGAGTTGATTTCAACAGTCTTGCCAGTTAATTTTCCGGCTGTCACATCCCAGAAAGCCGGATGATTTAGTCCGCCCCAACTGGTAAGTAGTCTGCTATCAAAGCTAAAGGCTAAACACCTATCCTGTGTACGATCAATCGCAAAAATTATTTCCGGTTCTACTATTCGGGCAGAATTGACCGGCCAGAACTCCAAATCTTCCAGGGCCATATCATAGTATAACTCCTGATCGTCCGCGGCATCGTCTTCATCCACATAGTAACGCCAGGCTTTTTCCTGCAAAAGAGTCAGACCCTGGGAGGCGGGGTCAAACTGAGCGGGCCAGAGAGTTTTGACACTATAAACAGCCTCTGTAAACTGACAATTCAGCAAGAAAGCCTCTTGCAGATTAGCTCTTTGGAACTTGCACCCGGTTAAATCAGCCCCGCTAAGATTAGCCCCGCTAAGGTTGCTGCCTCTAAAGTCACTGTATTCGGCATTGCAGTCTGTCAGGTTTGTACCCTGAAAGTTAGCCTGCCGTAAATCGCAGTTTTCGAGAGTAGCACCTTGCAGGTTAGCGCCTCTTAAATCGCAACCCTGAAGGGAGCAGCGTGTCAGGTCTGCTCCTCGTAAGTCGGCTTTAGGTAACTTGTTTGCGCTTAAATTTACCCGGTTAAGATAAGCTTCTCGCAAATTAACCCCGGTCATGTCACGGGCTGCAAACGAACATTTGTGGAGTTCTAGTTCTGCCAGGTTAGCCCACGACAGAACGGCCTGGTTTGTTTCATCGGATAATCCTGTCTGGCGTAAATCAGCGCCGCGAAGATTTACCCCGCGAAGATTAGCCATATAAAGGTTAGCGCCGCGAAGATTTACCCCGCTCAGGTTAAGATTGGATAGATCGACTCTACTGAGATCCTGCTCGTGCAGGTCAGGCACACCACCCGCTTCCAGTACTCTTTCTATATCGGCCCGAGTTAATTTTGTAGATGACACTTAAGATATCCTTTTAGCATCAGTCAAAGATTGAGAAATTTGCCGGCTTTGTTATCTGCTGTTCTGCTACTATAATTATCTCTACATTCGAGAAAAAGTATATAACTTAATGTAAGTTGATTTTCCCCATTAATAACACCTGATTTTAACCCCATAGACATTGACCGCTTCGGAAGATACGAATAAAATGGAAGTAGGGATTGTATAGATTGTAAGGTTTAACCTGGCTCAGCTCATGACAAGTTGAATTTTTGCTCAAACCGTTCCGGTATGCTTCGTTTTTGATGATTTCAGTTAGTAAAAGATAAATAAAGTGTATCACCCGTAACAGCCAGCTTCGGAAACGCTTACGCCTACCCAGGGCGGAAATTATTAGAGGTGAAATATGAGCGCTAATGTGATGACAACCCCGCAGACAGTCAGCAAGTCATCTCCTGGTATTATTCAGACCGGCAAAACGATTATCACCAATTTTCTCGATCACGATTGCCTGGTCCTGGCAGCGGCGATTGTTTACTATACCCTGCAAAGTCTGGTGCCGCTGCTGCTCGGTTTTATCGCCGTAGTCAGCCTGGTATTACAGGGTTCTTCCAACCGCAAAGATTTTATTGACGGCATTAACAACGGCATACCCTCCGATATCAGCAATACTATCAACCTGAGCCAGACCCTGGACGGATTGGCCAAGGGAGCGGGCGCTATCGGAATCGTATCGGTACTGTTACTGCTCTGGACCGGGAGCGGCATTTTCGCCCAGTTTATGATGGCGATCAACAAGGCTTTTGGTATCCCGAAGGACAAGCGCAACTTTATGGTAAAGCTCGGCTTGCGCCTGCTAATGCTGCCGGTGCTGGGCCTGCTCTTTATCCTCTCTTTCGCGATTTCAGCCGGGCTGCGGATTATTCTCGGTATTGATATTCAGATTTTTGGAGTCTCCCCGGCAAACTTCAGCTTCCTGCTGAACCTGCTGGCAATTGTCACCCCCTTCCTGATTCAGGCCGGGGCCTTCGCGGTACTTTACCGACTCAGCCCGAACCGCAAGGGCCTGCGCTGGAAACCGCTGCTGGTTGGAGCGCTGGTAGCCTCTTTTCTGGTGGAAATACTGAAGGTCTTCTTCAGTTTTTACATCAATGTGCTGGGCGCAGCCAGTAATGCCACCAAGACTTATGGCGCGCTGGGCGGCATAATAGTCTTCCTGCTCTTTATATACCTGTTCGCCGCGATTGTACTATTCGGAGCGGAAATAGCATCAGCCCTGCATCATTTCGCCCCGGAACCGGTAAAAGCTCCTGCTGAAACTGCCGCCGTAGAAGAAGTACCTGCGGTCACGCCCGCCACTGCGCCTGTGACCGCAGCGCCCGTAGCCCAGGCATTAACGGCTAAAACGGCAACAGCGCCCGAGTCGAAAAACAAGTTTGAGATGATAATCGGCATGGTGGTGATGCTGGCCGCGATGGGTCTTAGCGCGCTTATACCGCGTAGGAAAGCCTGATAACCTGTCGCTTCTAATTCTTTCCTTCTAAAAGCGCCGCCCTTTAGCGACTCAGCCGCAAAACGGTAGCGCCAGGCACCGATTAAAGGCGGGACTGCCCGGATAATAGCTTATTACCGGGCAGTTTTGCTGCTTCCGGTTCTGCAAATATTCTTTATTCAGAAGAATAACTGAAGGAGATCAAATGGAAGCTTTCCTGGCGCTGCTGCTCTTTACCCGCAAGCCCCTGCGCATGGTCTGGATGCTGCTCAAGCTTTTGCGGCCTCATCTTGGCCCAGATCGAGCCTGATTTCCTGGTACCCTCGCCCCACCGGGTCCTATTTCCTATTGACTTAAATCCCTCGCCAACCTATAATAACCTCGCAGAATGCCGAACATGCTTTCTAATTAATTTTTAAGGCTACTTTCAGCCATTCTGATACCGCCACTGGACATTCAGGCATATATTATGCATGTCTTTTCCGCATAAGAATAAACTTTTATTTTAGTTATTGTAAACTTTCAAGCAGTTTTTACGTATATTTATAGGTGTAGTTAGCCGGGAAGGAGTTTTATGGGGTACCGTAGAGGGGTTAGTGTTACTCGCCTGCTGACGCTCATTCTGTTCATTCTGGTAGTAATTGGTATCATTATCGCTTTTATTGTAATTGGCGGCAGCACCGGCACCACCGTTATAAAGTAATTTGCAAAAACTCGAATCTACCCGGGGCGGAGCGTTCGCCGGGGTAGATTTCAAATAGAGGTTAGCTTAGAGAGATGGCAAAAACCCATAGCCGGTCCGTTAGCGCGCTGAATCGGCTGATTTTCCTGGCAATTCTGATACCGCTGGCGATTATCGCGGTAAGTTATTTCCTGTCGGCCAACAATCCGTTTGCCACGAAAATCAATCCTGCGCCGATTCTAATCGGCCAGATTCAGAAGCAGTATAAAATGGAAACGGCGGAAGTAACCAGTTCGACTGTGATTGAAGGCCTGACGCAGAGCGCCCTGCCCTTTTCGCAGGAGAAGTACGATTACCAGGTAGTAGTTACCATGACCGCCGGGATTGACATGAGCAATATTAAGGACAGCGATATTACGGTCTCCGGGGATACCGTCACGGTTAAGTTACCCGCGCCGCAGTTGCTGCGTACTGAGACCAGCGGACAGGTAATCTCGCACGACCGGCAGATGCTATCCGGTTTCAGCGAAAACAAAAACCTGCTGGACCAAATTCAGGCTGAAGGCAAAAACCGGGTAGTCAAAACCGTGTTGGAACAGGGCAAATTGATGCAGGAAGCCCGCACCAACGCGGAAGATAACCTGCGCAACCTGATTTTGCAACTGGGATATAAAAATGTGGTCTTCGTGCAATCGCCCGATACCACGCCCACGCCGGATGTAACGGGTGGGCCACCGCGCTAATTACGGGCAATGCTCTCCTGGAGGCACGGGAAGCATTGCCCCTTTTGTTTTAGGAGCAAGGCCAATCTGAAAGTCACCTGGCCGGTCCTGAAGGTGGGGATAATGGGAATTGATACCGGCGCACCAAAATGGAAAAAGTCAGAGCAAAGACACGCTGCTGATACGAACAGGCCAGAGCCCGCAAGCTTTTTCCAGCGCCGTTTACCTGTTGCCCTTGAGCGCACCAGGTATACCCTGGCGCGTTTCTTCCGCCGCCTCTGGGCGCTCACTTTTACCTCTATCAAAGAGATTATCAAAGATGACTGCCTGAATCTGTCCGCCCAGATCAGCTACTACGCCCTCTTTTCGACCTTCCCGCTCATCCTGGGTATTGTGCTGGCAGTCTCTTTTATCTTCCAGAGCCAGGAGGCTCGCGATAACCTTCTGAGTATGATCTCGAAGGTCATTCCAAATTCCGCCGTAGATGTCAGTAAAATTGTAGACGAAGCCCTCAAGCAAACCTCGCACCTGCACCCTATCTTTTTCGTCTTCTTCTTTATCAGCCTGATCTGGGGCGGTAGCGGAGTCTTCGACTCCATCAGCAACTCGCTCAATAAAATGTGGCAGGTACCGGGCCAGCAGCGCAGCTTTTTTGAAAGCCTGTGGATGCGCTTTGTGCTGTTCGGTTTCTTTATCCTGTTGCTAGTAGGCTCGCTGGGTACTTCGGTAGCCTACGATGTGGTTAAGAACTTTGCCGAAACCAACCCGCAATTGAGCTTCTATCTGAAGGACAATCCCATCTGGGGTTGGCTTTCGCTCTTAATTCCCTGGACACTGAACTTCCTGACCTTCATGCTGATCTACCGGGTAGTGCCGCAGCGTAAAGTCACCTGGGGCGATGTCTGGCCCGGCGCGCTTGTCACCACTATTCTGCTGGAATTGATCAAAATCGGTTTCAGCTTCTACGTCACAAAGGTGGTGAACTACAGCAACACCTATGGCAGTCTTTCCAGCGTGATAGTCTTTATTTTCTGGCTCTACCTGCTGGCAGTAGCGATTATGGTCGGCGGTGAGTTCTCCAGCGTTTACGCCGAAATGCGCGGCGAGAAACACCCGACTAAACTGGCCCGGCAAGGCCATCTGGCCCAGGCGGAACCGGAAGCTCCGGCCACAGGCCAGACTCCCGAAGAAATGGGCGACAAGTCACTCGATTACAGCTATGTCTGTGAAGAAATTGCCTGCTACTATGCCTGTAAAGAACCTGTCGGGGAAAGAATACCTGCCCATTCTGAAAAAGAAACTGGTCATTAGAAAGCGCCCCCCGCGTGTGGAGCACTATGCTATAATTAGCCCGATTAATAAATCTCAGCTCTGTATTTTATGTAAAGTAAGTGTATCATGGCAGACCTCAAGTATTGTCCGATGTGCGCCAGCGAACTGGTGGAAGAGATGAAGTTTGGCGAGATGCGCCAGTGTTGCCCTAACCCCGAGTGCGGTTTTATTTTCTTTCTCGATCCTAAATTGGTGGCGGTGGTGCTGGTCGAGAATGAGGATCGCTTACTGCTGGGCCGCCGCAACCATAACCCCGGCAAGGGCCTCTGGAGCTTTCCCAGCGGTTATGTCAACCGGGGAGAGAAAGTGGAAGAAGCGGCTATTCGTGAAGTCAAAGAAGAGACTAACCTGGATGTCAGGCTTAAGGGGTTGCTGGGGGTTTACAGTGAGAACGGCAGTCCGGTCGTGCTGACGGTATACCGGGCCGAAATGAGCAACCAGCGCCAGGAACTTTTGCCCCAGGAAGAAGAAGTCATGGAACTGGCTTTCTTTGCCCTGAATGACCTGCCCGAACTGGCTTTCCCCTTTGACCACAGTATCCTGGCTGATTTCAAAAACCTCAAGTTGAGAGACTAAAGCTAACTACCAGGCTCTTAACAATAATTTGATCCCTTAAGCGTTCCATGCATTCTCACATGGGACGCCTTTTTATGCCACAAATACTTCCGTCCTAAGTACCATTTAGAGTACACCAATCTAAAAAAACTATTACTGGTAGGATGGTTTATTTAATATAGTAAAGTTGGCCCGGATTTTGCTTTAGCAGAATTAGTTAACCGGTACATTAAAAGCTATCTTAATTAGAATGAAGAACATTTTTTAGAACGTTAGATAAATACAATTGAGGGCAAGAGAGTTGGATCAGGAAGCACAGTTTAATCATGTACAGAACAATAACGACATCCCGGCTTTACAGAAGCGCATTAAACGGCTCGAAAAGGAACTGGATGAAATGCGCCGCCAGCTTTCACAACAGGAACAGGCCAACCGTGAGGACCAGCACAAGACTCGCTCGGACCTGGCCCTGGAACGTTCCAGGCGACAGATAGAGGTCAATCGCCTGCGCGCTGTGCTCGACTTGCTGCCGGTTGGTATATTCATCAGTGACGCGAGCGGCAAGTTGCTGGAGGCAAACGAGGCTGCCCTGAAAATCTGGGGCGATACCCCCCTTTATGAAAATATTACCGATTACAGCCACTATAAAGGCTGGTGGCCTGTCAGCGGAGAGCGCCTGAAAGCGGAAGACTGGGCGCTGGCGCGCAGCCTGGTACAGGGTGAAACAGTTCTCAATGAAGAGGTTATCATAGAGGCTTTTGACGGGACCCGTAAAACCATCCTCAACTCCTCCATGCCGGTCAGGGATGAGAGTGGAGCTATTATAAACGGCGTGGTTTGTGAGTTGGATATTACCGAGCGCAAACAGATGGAAGATACTCTGCGCCGGAATGAAGAACGCTACCGCAATACCTTGATGAGGGCCCCGGCGTATATCTTCCTGGTGAGCGGGCCTGAACATATCTTTACTTTTGTAAACAGACTGGGCGAAACCCTTTTCAGGCGTGAATTGCTGGGTAGACCTATTTTTGAAGCTGTACCGGAGCTTAAAGAGCAGGGTTTCCAGGAGATTATCGACAATATTTATCTCACCGGCGAAGCTTTTACTGGTAGCGAAGTCCGGGTCATGCTTGATCGCCAGGATAATGGCGAACCGGAAGAAAGCTACTTCAATTTTGTCTACCAGCCGGTTTATGCTGATGGGCCGGAAAGTTCTATTGAGGGCATTCTGATACACGCCGTAGAGGTAACGCCCCAGGTTAGAGCCCGCCAGGAAGTAGAAGCACAGCGCCGCCGTCTTTACGAACTAATGATGGATGCCCCGGCTACCATACTATTTTTTCGCGGCCCGGAACTGAGGGTGGAATTTGCTAACCGGCAGGCTCGCCAGCGCTTTCCAAGACGCAACCTGGATAACCGCCCCGTGCATGAAGTCTTTCCCGATTACAAAGAGCAGGGTTACGTGGACCAACTGAGAAGAGTTTATCAGACCGGCCAGGTAATTTCGGGCACGGAAGTTCCCGTGTTAATCAAAGAACCAGGCGAAGCTGAGCCCGTTGAAAAGTACCTTTCCTACCTTTACCAGCCTACCCTGGATGCTGCCGGGCAGGTGGATGGTGTACTTTTACACTCGGTGGATGTCACCAGCCAGGTAAAAGCGCGCAGGCAGGTGGAACAACTGGTAGAGAGGATCAAGGAACAGGCCGTTGAGCTTGAAACTATTCTGGAGGCTATTCCGGATGCGGTCTTTGTGGCGGACAGAAAGATGCGCCTGTACAAGGCTAATTCTACCGGCAAAGTTATGCTCGGCCTGCGGGACGAAAATCAGCAAGAAGACGGTATATTACGGCCCAGGATCAACCTTTTCTTCCCTGACGGTAGGCCGGTACCGCTTGAACAGGAACCGCTTTACCGGGCCTTAGAGGGTGAAGTCATAACCGAGTTTCGCCTGCGAATGGTTAAAATTGATAACAATGAGGCCATCGAAATCAGGGTGAGCGCCGCTCCGATTCGGGCCGATGGCGAGATTAAAGCAGCAGTAGCCGTCGTCAACGATGTCACATTGCTTCACCAGTTAGAACAGGAAAAAGAAGCCTTTCTCTCGGTAGCGGCCCACGAACTGAGAACACCGATTACCTCGATAAAAGGCATGACCCAACTGGCAATGCGGAAACTCAACCGGGGTGGCTTCGTGCACGAGGCAAACATGCTGCAACAGGTTGAGAAGCAGGCCAACCGGTTGACCGGCCTGGTTAACGATTTGACCGACGTTAACCGCATTCAGACCGGCAAGCTGACTCTGAAACTGAGTGAGATAGACCTGGTGGATCTGACCCGCCAGGTGGTAGAAAGCATGCAAGCTACTACCGATTTACATTCCATCCGCTTGTCCGGCTTAGACAGTCTTGTCTTACAGGGGGATGCTGATCGCCTGGAACAGGTGTTGAGCAACCTAATCAATAACTCTATCAAGTATTCTCCGGAGGGAGGTACTATCAGCGTAGGCATTAAAAAATCTCACAGCGATAGAGGTCTGGAAGCTGTAATAAGCGTGGAAGATGAAGGTATGGGGGTTTCGCCGGAAGATCGCACCCGCTTATTCGAACGTTTCCAGCGTGGCAGCAAGACCGAGGAAATGGGTAGCAGCGGTTTTGGTCTGGGCCTTTACATCAGCCGGGAAATTGTAGACAGGCACGGCGGGCGCATCTGGCTGGAAGAACGAAAAGACCGGCACAAGGGCGCCTGTTTCTGCCTGGCCTTACCGTTGTAGTATCGGAAAAAGGTTAAGAGTCAGACCTGAGTGAAGTAGCAATTCACAAAGCTGTCAGCCTCTTTCAGTAGCGCCGTAACTCCCCAAAAGTAATCTTAAATAGTACAATAAGCCGGGAGGCTTGAATAGCTTTTCCTGATGAAATTATCCTGATAAACTTACTGTTGTAGCTTTAAGAGCGTAGCTACCAAGCGGGAGAAGACTTCTTATGGAAAAAACACTTTTGCCTGACATCAGCGGCCAGATAGATATTGACAGCCCTTATCCGCTTACCCCAGAACAGACTGAAAGTTACCGGACACAGGGTTTCATCCGGCTTAAAGAGGTTTTCACTCCTGAAACATTAGCCTATTTTCACCCTGAATTTACCGGCAAGGTCTTCGAGCTAAACACCCTGCACCTGCCGATGGAGGAACGCACCACTTACCAGCAGGCTTTCCTGCAAGTGACCAACCTGTGGGAAGAGAGCGAGCTTATCAAGCAGTTCGTGCTGGGGCGTCGCCTGGCCCGCATCGCTACCGAGTTAATGGGAGTGAGCGGAGTGCGGCTCTACCATGACCAGGCGCTCTATAAGGAGAGCAGCGGCGGCATTACCCCCTGGCATGCTGACCAGTACTACTGGCCGGTGTCGAACTCCAACACCATCACGGCCTGGATACCGCTACAACCTACTCCCCTGGAGATGGGGCCGCTCGCTTTCAGCGCGGGCAGCCATCACCTGGAACTCGGACGCGACCTGGAAATCAGCGATGAGAGCGAGGCTTTCATGCGGGAGAAACTATCCGACGCCCAACTGACAGAGGTAGAAGAGCCTTTTGAACTGGGCGAGGTCAGTTTTCACAGCGGTTGGACCTTCCACCATGCCGGACCAAACAAGACCGGCCACCACCGCGAGGTGATGACTATCATCTTTATGGATAAGGATATGAGGCTGGCCCAACCCAAAAACAAGTACCAGCAGGCCGATTGGGAACGCTGGTGTCCGGGGGCCGTGCTGGGCGAGATAATAGCCAGCCCACTCAACCCGATTCTATATGAGCGCGATTAGAGTGCTTGAACTTCTTTATTCTCTTTCTAACAAAATGACGAAGCCGGGCTACTATTCGCCGGTCCGGCTTCGTTCAGTAGCGCCTCAAAAGTTTATTGGGTAGGCCTTCCTCCTGTACCGGGCCATCCTGAACGGACAAAGCCTGGACCACCCGGCAAAGCTAAACGCGTTAGTGCTGCTATAGAAAGTGCGGAAAGGCAATCAAAGGGTGATTTTGACTTTCGTGCCCAACCCGGCAATAGATAAGACGATAGTGCTGCCCGGCTTTAAAACCGGGCAGACCTTCCGGGTAGGCGAAGTACTTGAACTGGCAGGTGGCAAAGGCTTTAATTTTGCCCGCGCCCTGACCAGGCTGGGCCAGAGTACCCTGGTGGTCGGGCCGGTGGGAGGGCATCGCGGTAGGCTGCTGGTCCAACTGGCCTTTAAAGAGGGCTTGAATTGCGATTGCCTGGAATTACCCGGCGAACTTCGCACCTGCCTGACCATCATTGACCCTCAGGCCAACTATCTCCATACTGAGCTATACGAAAAGGGCCCGACCCTATCGAAGGACGACTGGGATAGGCTGGTAGCTAAAGTTGCCAGTCACTTTGCTTCGACTGACCGGCTGGTAGTTTGCGGTAGTTTTCCATCGGGTGTACCTGAAACCGGCCTGGCCGAGGTGCTGAAACAGGCCAGAGTTGCCGGGCTGGAAGTGATTCTGGATACTTATGGCCCCCAGTTTCATCAGGCGCTATCACAGGGGCCTAACCTGGTTAAAATTAACCAGCACGAAGCGGGCGAAGCGGTAGGCTTCGAGGTTAAGTCGCCACAAACGGCTCAGACAGCAGCGCGACAACTACAGAAAAGAGGGGCCCAGGCAGTAGTAATTACGCTGGGTAGTTGGGGAGCAGTGGGACTGGCTGAGGATGGTCAATTTGTTAGCTGCCGCGCCCCACAGCTTGCCAGTCTTTCACCTATCGGTAGTGGCGACTCATTTCTGGCCGGCCTGGTGGCAGGATTGGCCGGTAACCAGGGCTTCGACAAGGCTTTAAAACTCGCTGTTGCGGCAGGAGCAGCCAATACTTTACAAATAGGGGCGGGTAGATTTGAATTAGAACAGTTAGAAAGAATATTGCAGTCTGATTGAACCTGGTTCAATACCTTCCAGTTTCCCTCCCGTATCATCCCAGCAGTCAGAGTCGCCTATCCCGAATTTTAGTACCGGCTACTTTGGTTTGAGACCAAACAGTAGCCTGGTAATATTTGCTCGCCTCACTACCAGATCGAAAAGGCCCAGAGTGGTTACCAGGGAAGCCGCCAGAATTAGCAGGAACTTCAGGCCTGTATCCAGGCTCAGTTGAACCACGTAAAAAGCCACTATAACAATGACAGTCTGGTGCAGGATATAGACCGGGTAGACTGCCTCGTTCAGGTACTTTTGCAGCCTGTTTGTGAAGTTGAGGTAACGATGCCCCAGACCAAGCAAGCCTATTGAAATGTACCAGCCAGCCGCAATTACGGATATATCAAAAATAGCTTTAATGGGTGAATAGTCTGATTGGAGTCCGATTGATAGGGCGATCAAACTGTAAACGGCGGTAGCACCGAGCCCGGCTATTAGCGCTAGCAAGTAATAACGATCAATCAGCCTGACAAGCCGCTTATCGGACACAAAGATAAAACCCAGGATAAATATCGCCAGGTTTATATCGGCGGGCTTACCCAGGATATCAGGTACAAGTGAAACTACCACAAACATCAAAGGCACCAGGAAGAGAATAGCCGGTTTCTCCAGGAAAGCTACCAGTTTTGCCAAAATTTGCGGCTCACGCTTTAAGTAGATGAAAAGCGGGAGGACCAGCAAGGAGAAGACCGCCAGGAACAGAACAAACCACAGGTGCGCGAAAGTAAAAACCATGCCATCGTAATCCGACCGGTCAAAATTGATGTTTTGAAAGTAATTGAGGTAAAACTGGAAATAGTTATCCTGGTAGGGCGGCCTGGACAAACGGGCGTAATAAGCCTGGGGCGGCACAATAATCAGAACACCAAAAAGCAAAGGCAATAACAAGCGTTTGAAACGTTCTGTTGCGTACTGTTCGCCCGAGCGGAAACTCAGAGCGAACCAGCTTGAAGCCCCGGCCAGGAAAAACAAAAGTGGCATGAACCAGGCGCTGAGCGGGCCAATAATATAGGAGAGCGGATCGTTTAACTGGGCGTTTTTAACATAGAAGGGTTCCCATATATCGAAGACCCTGGCGGAGTGGTAAGGCAGGAGCAAAAAAACCACTCCAATTCTAAGCCAGTCGATGTCATACCTACGGCTGGAGGCGACCGGTGGGGCCGTCACCGCTATATTTTCTCTTGTTAACATAGTTTTGGCCCTCTCTTATGTTTAACTATCTAATAGTACCGAATTAATGTTGAAAACAGGGTAAAAGAGGGTAAAAGAGAGCTTTTAGTTCGAGGCAAGTTAATAATGCGAAATTATTCTGTTTGAAGTTTTCCACCTGCTTTTAACCTGGCTTTACCCTGTTTTCAAGGGAATTCCAATAGATTGGTAGTATAAGTCGTACTCTAACAGGCAAGTGTTAAGGCGCCAATCTTACCTTTGCTCTGTTGGGCCTGAAGAAAACTTAGACCTGTTCAAGAACATTCAGCAGCTTCTAAGTTAATTCAGGTATAAACAGGGCTTTTTCCTAAAAGTGAATAAATTGACGCTTAGCATGGTATTTCAAACAAACTTTATCAAATTAAGCCAGGCAGAGAAGGTTAAAAAATGGTTACCTGTTTAGTTACTTTACACGGGATGGGTTTTCAACAGTTACCAGAACCATCCCAGCATATAGAAGGATATGCCGACACGCTTCACAAGCGCCTGAACCGCTACTTAAACGATAGGCTGGGTGGAGACACTGACCCCAGAGAAACGCGGGGCCCGGATGATGGTCCCATCTACGTAAGCAGCCACTGGCCACCTGAGATCGAGAAAGTGGAACCTGGACTGGCTAGACTGGGGCAGTGGGAACTAAACCAAATGAAAAATCGGGTAATTAACATTGAGAAGGCCTCTATTATAGACAGAGAACGGCCTCTTGCTCATATTGCCCTTGTCTATTCCCAACTTAAGGATACAAGGCTTCACCTGGGAGCAACCCTCGATACCGTAGCCAGAGTGCTTTTCTCATCCAGACACTATCTTACGTTAGCAGAAACTGCCCAGGTCATTTTTCGCCTGGGACTGGAAGGGCTGGAAGATCTGCTTAAAGCGCCAGGAACCACTGACCACGAGGACAAGACAAGCCTCAAGGTGCGAAGCGATTTACCGAGCGTCACTCGTGAGAACCGCACTACTTTCGAGACTGTTATGCAACACCTGGAGCAGGATGTGGCTACTTATGTTTGCCACAATGAGTTGCGCGAAAGAGTGCGGAGTTTCGTTTACGAAGCCTTATTGCGCCTATGTTACCGGCCTGATGTGGAAAAAGTAGTCGTGAACGCCCACAGCCAGGGTACCGTTCTGGCCTTCGATGTCTTACGCCAGCTTCCGCCTGCGGCTGTAGATAAAGTTACCTGCTTTGTTACCGCAGGTAGTCCCTTGCGCAAGTATGTAGATTTGTTTTACTGGGGACAGGATGCAGGATGTATTTCCAATATGAAGTGGATTAACTTCTGGGATGAAAATGACCCTGTAGCCGACCCGCTCGCGCCGGAAAAAGAATGGAAACGAGGCCAGGCTATTGCAGTTTCAGGTAGCGAGGAAACCCACTTTTACTTCGCGTACGATGCCGACAGTGGCAAAAAACTCAGGGTAGGGCTTAAAGACATACGAGTGGACAACCTGGGTCAAAAGGTAGGCGGAGGATTTCCTGTTCATAACTACTGGGATAACGAAAAGGAGTTTGTAGAACCTTTGGCCAGACTCTTAGAACAGGTAGCAGGGCACTAGCAGCAATAGCGGTATATCAAAGCACTCGATTCAATTTGGCGAAACTTACTTTCCACTTCATACGTAGAGATAGCGTTAGCTGAAACAAAACTCCTCCTCCGGTGTCTAAATTAGCAAAACCGTAGACACTCAGGAAAAAACGTTTAACAGGTATTAAGCGAGGCTAAACTATGTTTGATGGGCGTGATCGAAGTATGAGCCGTTTTTTTACCGGGTTTGCCCGGAACCGGCTTTTCAGTGCCACTGCGGCGCGCGGTCTCGATGCTGAATTTATTATTGGAATGACCCTGGCTATTGCCGCTGTGGTAGTATTGTGGTGGACACCCTTACTCTTTCCCTTCCGAATTTTTACCACCTCCGCCCACGAAATAGGCCACGCCCTGGCGGCCTTCCTGATGGGTGGCAGCGCCAGCGATATTCAACTCTTCTGGAACGGCGGTGGCGTTACCCGGATTACCTATAACGGCACTCTGGCCGGGATTGTGGTCTATTCGGCCGGTTACCTGGGCAGCGTCATTTTCGGGGGCCTGCTGCTGCTGCGGGCCAAGAAAGCGGCCGCCCGCCGCCAGACTCTCTGGTTTATCACAATCGCCCTGGCGGTAGTAACCGTCTTTTTCATCCGCGACTTGCAGAGCCTCTTGCTGGTAGCGATTGTGGCCGGGCTGTCCGGATTGGCGGCCTGGAAAGCGCCTAACCTGCTGGTGACATTTATTATCTATGTGCTGGCCCTGCTGAGTTGCCTCTACTCCCTGATGGATCTCTTCTTCGTGATTACCGCCACCGGCAACCCCTTCCACAGCGGCTTCAACGACGCGATTGGGCTGGCTTCCCTCACGCCTATTCCGGCTTTCGTCTGGGCCTTGATCTGGGGATTGGTGGGCGGCTTTATGATGTTCATGTTCGCCCGTATCGCTATCCGCAAAGGCCCGGCGCCAAAAGACAGCGGTTCGAAGTTTCCCGGTACGAGCTACGATCCCAAATCACCCTTCGATCGCTACGACGATTACCTGAGCAAACGCTAAAAGCCGTTAAAGCGATAACACCGAAAATTAAGGAAGGAACTCCAGTTCAGAGTTCCCTCCTTTTTGGTTTATATAAAGCTTCTATGCCGAATTTTAACCCGGCTTTAGCTATATTCTCCCGGTTATTTACCTCGGTAGGCTAAAATAGATTCAGGATAATGAACTTGCCAGGCTTTAGCCTTACCCTGGTGGGTTTGCAAATTTGGCTTCCGTTCCTCTGAAGAAGGAGGAAATTGAATGAGTACTATCCTTACTGAAAATTTACCCCAACAGAAAACAGCAGGTACTTTCCGGCGCTTCTTCCATTTTTTTGGCGGAATGATTGTCAGGCCGGGCACAACCGTAGAGGAACTGGCGCAGGAACGCACGATCCACTGGGCCCTGCTGGCAGCCTGTCTGCCCATCTTGCAGGTCTGGGGAAATATCCTGCTGCACGCGGCCTTCGGGCAGGACTGGTTGGGAACCCGAGGTATTCTGCCTGATCCTACTTTTGTAGGGGCTTACGGCCAGTGGCAGGTCAAACTGGCTGACTGGCTGCCGGTCTTTGCCGCCCTCTTGCCACTGCTGGGCGTGCTGGGATTGCTGATTGTGCCAGGAATAGGCCAGCTAATGAGCAAAATCTGGGGCGGGAAGGCCAGCTTCGAGCAGATGGTAAATGTGCTCACTTTCGCCGTGGTAGTGCCGAACATTGTAATCAACGGCGCGAGCGAATGGCTCTTCGGCGTCCCGATAGACCTGTTGACAGGTCACCACTACTGGTGGGTAGCAGCAATGAACGGCGAATTAGGCCAGCCTACCGGCATCATCTGGAATATCTTCGTTTTCGGCATTTACCTGTTTGGCTCGTATGCCTGGACGGTCTGGCTAGGCAGCCTGGCTATCCGGCGGGTCCAGCGTATTCCGCTCTGGACTGCCATCCTGACCATGCTCGCAGCTTTCCTGGTATCGCAATTTGTTACGGCTACTTTTGTACGCTAGGCTGGGCCGGGCGCTCTTACGCCCGGTGCCTAATTATAAGAAGCTTATCCCTCTCCGGCCGCCACCAGGGTAATGCCGCCATCCGCCACTATCGTCTGGCCGGTGATAAAATCGGAACCGGGTGAGGCCAGGAAAAGGGCCACGCGAGCAATATCGTCAGGGTCGGCAATCCGGTGGGCCGGGGTTGTCTCTACCATCTTCCTGGCCAGTTGCTCGTTCTGCCACAGCACACTGCTGAATTTAGTCTTGACGAAGCCGGGCGCGATGGCATTAACCTGAATATTGCTGTCGCCCAGTTCGATTGCCAGGGTTTTGGTCATATGAATTACGCCCGCCTTGGTAATACCGTAGAGGCCCTGCCACTTCAGGCTTTGCAGCCCGGCAATCGAGGTAATATTGACCACTTTTCCGCCACCGCGCTGCTGCATGGAGGGGACCGCTGCTTTAATCAGCCAGAAATAGCCTTCCAGGTTCACTTTGATGGTCTTGTCCCACATAGTATCCTCGCTGGTGAGCAGCGGGCCAAAGTGGGGGTTAGTGGCCGCATTGTTCACCACGATGTCCACCCCGCCAAAGCGCGCTACGGTCTGCTCCACCAAGCTTTCAATCCCGGCATGATCGGAAGTATTGGTCGGGACCACCAGGGCCTCGCTCCCGGCCTGGCTGACCTTCGCGGCTACCTCGTTAAGGCCTTCCGGTTTGCGGCTGGCCAGGACCACTTTAGCGCCCGCTTCGGCCAGGTTCAGGGCAATCGCTTCGCCAATTCCGCGACTGGCCCCGGTCACAATCGCTACTTTTCCGCTCAGGTCGATAGATTTCGCCATCGTTCGCCTCCTCGCTTTTCAACTGTAACAATCATTGTTTCAAGAGAAAATATAGCTGGTGAAATTACGCTCAAATCATACCTCAAATTCAGGTAGGGCGCGAATAAAGAGGAATTTAGCAGGCTGTAGTGCTAATCACTTACTGGACATACTTGCTATTTTAAACTGTTCACAAAGCTGGAGGACTGCTTATCAATAAAGCTTTTCTTTTATTAAGGAGACAGGAATGACCGATGTCAAACAGGTGGCTGGTACAGAACCCGCTATGAGCGAGAGCGAATTACTTGAAGCAACTGACCTGGCCTACAACATGGTTTTTAAAAGCACCACCGATTTTTTCTGCCTGAAAGCGGCAGCAGACCTGGGCCTGTTTGAAATAATGGGCAGTAGCGCTCATAGCCTGGAGAATTTAGCCGGGGCTACCGGGAGCGTTCCGGCTCGCCTGGAAAAGTTCCTGCTTACCCTCCGGCAAATCGGCCTGGTGACGCAACACGGAGTGGAGTGGGAATTGACACCGCTTTCCCGGCAGTTCTTTGCCAATCCCGCCGAACGGCGCAACCTGACGCTGCAACCCTTCCTGGAATACCTCTCCGGCATGATCGAAAATTACTACCTGCGCCTGGCTGACGTGGTGCGAGGCCAGGTTAACTTTACCAGCCTGATTCCGTACCCGCCGCGCACTCGCGAGGACAGCATTTTCTACGAAACTTTACACCGCAGCAATACTCACTACCCGGCAAAGCTGCTCTGTGAGCACGCAGCACTCCACTCTTCCCGCCGCCTGCTGGATGTAGGCGGTGGCATCGGGGATATTGCGGCGGAACTCTGCCAGGCTTTTCCGCAACTGGAAGTGACCCTGATTAACCTTCCTTCGGCGATCAATCTTGTTAATGAAAATGTGGCAGCTAAAGGACTGGATGGGCGCATTACAACGCTGGCGCTCGATATGTACCGCGAAGCTTATCCCCAGACCGATGTGGTGCTGTTTAGCCGGATACTTTATCCCTTGAACCCGGGCCTGTGCAGCATGTTAATACAGCGGGCCTACGATGCCCTGATACCCGGCGGGCGGATTGTTATTCTGGATATGAATATCAGTGACCCGGCCAAACCAAACTACGATTACCTGACCCACTACCTGAGCGGTATAGGCATGGATTTCTCGATCCTGGACTTCAAGAGCCACGAAGTCTACCCGGCTTTACTGCAAAAGGCCGGTTTTGGGGAAGTGCAGTTTAACGCCGCCTACGACCACGTGCTATACCAGGCTACCAAACCCGTTAGTGCCGGCTCTGAAAACTAACGAAAGCTCCCTTCGGCCTTCAAAACCGTCAGCCTGGCCCTGTCAGGCCCTTGCGAGTGTGAGAGTAGCCAACTATTTCACATCGAAGGGCCTGATATAGCCCTTACCCTGCGGCTATATTCGGACACCTGAAAAGGGTATAGCCTGTTTGAGAGCGCTATTTAACTGATATAACAATCTATCAGGATAGCCACCTTTCCCCCTGCCTCTTTTCCTCACTTACTAAATATTTCACAAACTACGTTCTTATATGTAGATAGAACTACTTTTTATAGCGGAATAAAAAGGCCGGGGTGAAAAAGATGCACGAACATAAAATATTTCTCAGCAAGGGTGCGAGCCACACCGCCAGTTTGCCGCAACAACTGAGAATCCAGGCAGGATTAGGAGTAATTATCTGGCTAATAATCCTGGCTGTAAGCTTTAGCGGCGCGGCCTGGCAAAATGATGTGCAGCTTTTAGTCTGCTTTGCCGTGCTGGTGATCGCGCCACTCGGCCTGGCCCTGGCCGCTACCCCGCTGCGCAACGGCCAGCACTGGAGAAGTTACCGAGTCGCGGTGGCGGTACAGCCGGTCTGCGCCCTCCTTGCCGTTATATCGTTCCTCTTACCGGACGGTTTCCTGGCCGCAATCCTGGCGGGTGGCTGGCTCTGTTTTACGATCCTGTGCGCCTTTTTTGGTTTACGCCGCTGGCTTTCTCGGGGAGCATCCCCGCTTGAAGAACGCTGTATAGATGCCGGTCTGGTGCTGATTGCCGTAGGCGGAGTCTGGTTAGTGATCTCCAGAGCGGGCCTCAATCCCGGTAATTTTGACCAGCGCATTGTGCTGCTTACCGCTGTCCATTTTCACTACGCCGGTTTTGGAGCGCCGCTTATCACCGGCATGATCGGGCGCTGGCTGCGGCCCTCCTTTTCAGCGGCTACCCGCCGCGCTTTTAAGCTCGCTGCCAGCGGAGTAATCGCTGGCCCGGTGCTAGTGGCCGCCGGTATAGCTTTCTCCGACCTGCTTGAACTGGCAGGAGTCTTTATTCTGACGGTTAGCGTCATGACCGTGGCTGCCCTGGTGCTGGCAAAGGTAGCCCCAAAAGTGGCGAAGAGCCCGGCCTACTATCTCCTGACAATCTCGGCCCTGGTGGTTTTTGCCCCGATGATTTTCGCCTGCCTCTATATCCTCAAGGAGATCTTCAAGACTCCCGGCTTTTCTATCCCCGAAATGGTGCTTTATCACGGTCTGTTGAACGCCTTTGGCTTTGTTTTCGCCGGACTGCTGGCCTGGAATATACTGCAACCGTCCTCACACAGCACATCGCCAGGCGGGCCTTTCAGCCGTTTTAGAGAAAAGTGGAGTGGCAAAATAGGGCCGGCCTTTTTCGAGCGCAGGAACGCTATCCAACCCTATCCGGGCGATGGTAAGCAACCGGAGGGGTTAGTGGATAGCCTGGACGATTACGGCAGGCCCGATTTTCAAACCGAAAAGATCGACCCGCGAGTGCGGGATTTTTACGAGCATACCGCTCATTACAAATTGCTGGTAACGCCGCGCTGGCAGCCCGGTTTCCGCTGGGGAGCGCGGCTGTTCCACGCCTGGAGCACAAGGGTAGAGCAGATAAATTTGCCGCTGAATTCGGAAACCGGAGATGAGCAGATCGATAGCCGGATTCTGCCGCTGAATAGCCAACCGGATGGCCGGGAGCGCGTCCGAGCCTGGATTCGGACTTACGTGCAAACCGGCAAAGCGATTTATGTGGCGGCTTATTCCTCGCACAGTTATAAAAATGAAACTTACATGAATATCGCCTTTCCGATGCCGGGCGGAAATATGAGCAGTATTCTTCACCTGGAACACCTCGAAGAGCCAGAAATGCCGGGCGGAGGAGTATTGCTGACCACTTTAGCCCGGCAGGAGCAGGCCGGTGACCAGGGGGTTTATTTTGTCCTGAAAAGCGGCCCGCTGCGCCTGCCCCTCAATGAAACCATCCGGGTATGGCCCCTCGACCGGGCCAAGGCCGAGTCATACCGGACCGCCAGAGGGATCAATCTAACCCTCGCTGCCCGGCACGATATGTGGATATGCGGCCTCCTTTTCTTAAGCCTGACCTATCTGATCTACCCTGCTGACGGGCAAGCTTTGTAAATCAAACCAGGCAGAGCCATCAAATCCTCCTGTGGTTGGATGCGTAGTTGCAGACTGAATATTAAAATATTCAAAGTAGTAAAAAGGTAGTAAAAAAGTAAAGCAAAATAAAAAAGAATGACTGTAGAAAGGTAAACGTAGTGTTCAGGCTTGCACAAAGAATCGCTCTAGCGCTGGTTATGCTGAGTAGCTTACTGGTAAATCTTCAACCGGCCCATGCTGCCGGGCCCACCATTTATGAGAATGGTCGCAACAATCAAAAGCTCTCTACGGACGGTCAGAGCCTGGTCTGGCTGAGTTACGACACGGCAGACACCAAATTCCAGAATGGTGATATTTACCTGCGCGACCCTCAGGGGCAGGTCCACCTGGTGACAAGTGGGCCGGGGCATCGCTACAGCCCGCAGGTCAGCGGAAAATATGTGGTCTGGCTCGAAAGCGGCGCAAAAGATACTATCCGGGCGCTGGATTGGACCAGCGGGAAGGAATTTACAGTAGCCGAAGCCCAAGAAAAGCAGTTGTACGGGGTGACAGTCTTAGAGAGGTTTGAACAGGTGCAACTGGTGGGGACGGTGGTCTATTGGAGCACCTTCCTGGTGGACAGAGTACATAAGGATATTGGTGGCACTACCGAAATTAAGTCGCTCGATCTCGCCCACCCGGAGAATACTGCCAGCCAGTTTTATTATACCGACCAAACCGGGGCGAACTTTATAAAATTCACTATCAGCGGCGACTGGATAGTCTGGATGAGCGAGTTCGCCGCTTCCGGCTCGCAATGTGTTTTATTCAAACATAAGCTCAACGACCTTACCGCCGAGAACATCAATATCGTGGATAAGGCCAGTTCGGCCGCCTGTATGATTGGCTGGGCGGGCAGTGGCAACACCATACTCTATAACGTTAATCCCACAGCAGGGATGACCACTTACGATTTGCAAAGTGATAAAGAACAGGACATCTATCCCGAAGTAAGGTTTGAGGATGGCAACCGGGATACTTATCTTTCGGATTACCAGCAACCTATTTTTACGGATGGCCGCTATTTCTTCTACCGCAGATACAGTTATCTGGACGAAGGCGTTAGAGAATGTAACGTAGAAGCTTACGACCTGGCGAGCGGCAGCGCTTTTAACATCTCGCTCGGCTGCGGTGAGGACTCAAAGTACAACTTCACTAACGTTCCGGTGCTGAAAAACGGCCAGCTTTACTGGCTGCAAAGCACCGGCGAAAATGTAACCGCCCTGCAAAGCGCGCCGCTGGCCGAATTCCTGCCCACTGCGCCCCGGCCTCAAAAGGCCCAACCGGGCTATTACTTCAAGGAAACTGGCCACACTTTAAGTGGCACTTTCAAAGCGTACTGGGACAAGAACGGCGGGCTGCCCGTCTTTGGCTTCCCCACCACCGAAGAGTTCAGCGAGGTCGAGTTCAGTACCGGCAAGGCCTTTACCGTGCAATACTTCGAACGAGCCCGATTCGAGTACCATCCTGAAAACAAAGACACGCCCTATGAAGTGCTGCTGGGCCTGCTGGGGCAGAAAGAGTTGCAAAACCGGGGCGTAAACCTGCCGGACAGCTACCGGGTAGGCCAGCAGGATAGTAACTGTATCTTCTTCAAAGAAGTCAACCGCTCGACCTGCGGCAGTTTTTACCGCTACTGGAAAAGTCATGGCCTGGATCTAGGCGATCCTGGCACCTCCATTCGCGAGGCGCTGGCGCTATTCGGCTACCCGGTAAGCGAGCCGTTCACCGACCCGCAGACCGGTTTTGTCACCCAGTACTTCGAGCGGGCCCGTTTCGAGTACCATCCCGAAAACAGGGGCACTCCCTACGAAGTGCTGCTGGGGCGGTTGGCTATTAGCAGCCTTGTGGAGCGAGGCTGGCTCTAATCTGAGAGTTGGAGTATACAGTAGGGGTCAGGTATGATGGTTGCGCTTGCCTGGCCCTGTTTTTACCCTCTACGCCCCTATTTTTGCTATATCATTCGCAAGGCCGGTACTTTACCCCGGTTTGAGCCTCTGCCGAAGGGAAAGCCACTATAATTTAGCCTGGCTGGTTACCATGCTAAACGAAGTGTGAGAAAAGTAGCAAACCTTAATATTCGCACAATCTTTTTATAACATTTTTGAATTATAATTATAATATGAAGGTGTATTTATACGAAGAGAGGTGAATCTTATGTCTGGGTACAATGAAGTTCCTCAGATTTCACCTGACTCACCTGCTGACGAAGAGCGTCACTCGGGTAATGTTGCGACTTACCCCGAAGCGGCTCCCTGGACGGAGACCGGCCCGAAATCGGCTAACCCCTCTGCCTCTCCTCCGCCCCTGAATCAGGTAAATCCGCCCTATAACCCTTACACTTATGGAGCATCTGGCGGCGGCAACCAGTTTTATCCGCCTTATATACCCGTTCGCCCATCCCCACCGCCCGAAAAACCACGGGAGAGAAGCTGGGGCTGGCTCTGGCTGGGTATTGTCCTAATTCTGGCCGTTCTGATAGGAGCGGCGCTTATCTTTCTTTTAAGCCGGGAAAGCAGCACCTCTAGTACGGATATCTCTACAACTGCCGCGCCTGCCAGCGTCACGGTAGCACCTACAGTAGCGCCTTCAATTACCCAGGCTACACCTGCCGCTACCGGTCAGTTGACGGTTGAGCAGGTAGCAGAGATAGTCCGTCCGGCAGTGGTTCAGATAAACAGTCTCCAGAACGCCACTTTTGGCGGGAGTAGCCAGGAAACCACCGGGGTCGGCTCCGGTGTAATTTACGATAAAAATGGTTACATTCTCACCAACGCCCACGTGGTCGAAGGGGCTAAATCACTGATCATATCGCTACCGGATGGCCGCTATTTTAATGGCACTATCGTAGGAATTGATAACCCTACCGACCTGGCAGTCGTGAAGATTGACCCGGCAGGCGCGGACCTCCCGCTGGCGGAATTCGGGGACTCGGCCAGCCTGCGGGTAGGTGAAGAAGTGGTAGCAATCGGGAACGCCCTGGCCCTGCCCGGTGGCCCCACGGTCACGGCGGGAGTAGTCAGCGCGCTGGATCGCTCGGTAACTGAACCGGGCGCGCAAAACCGTACCAGCTACACGCAGGGAGCGCAACTCTTTGGCATGATCCAGACTGATGCGGCGGTTAACTCCGGAAACAGCGGCGGGCCGCTGGCGGACTCACAAGGTAAAGTGATCGGCATTAACACCCTGACCTCGACTCAGGGAGAGAGTATCAGCTTTGCAATCTCGATTAACCAGGCCAAAGAGGTAGCGGCGCAACTGGTCCAAAACGGCAAAGTCAGCCATGCCTACACCGGGTTCAACTACACCCCCCTCACTCCGGCTATTTCCAGCCAGTTGAAGCTGGACTCCTCGATCAGGAATGGAGCTGTGCTGACCTCGGTACAATCCGGCTCCCCGGCAGCTAAAGCGAGCTTAAAGCAAGCAGACGTGCTTGTAATGGTGGATGGGCAGCAGTTAACCGGGGAGTCTACCCTGGGAATAATCGTCAATAACCACCAACCTGGCGATGTGTTGACCCTGCAAGTGATTACGCCAGTAAGTTACGGAGGCAGTGGCCAGGCCCGCACAGTCCAAATAACGCTGGGTGAAGCCAGCAGTTAACAACCCCGGTAGCCTCACCTCTTTTACTCGCCCGGTCGTTTCTAACCGGGCGAGTTTTAGGATATAAACTATTTGACCCTGCCGCATTTTTATGCTACATTAATACCTGTAAAAATTGAATAGCATCACTATCAAGAAGGGGGGAGGGAACTGGCCCGGCGAACCCCTAGCAACCTGCCAAACGGCAAGGTGCTTTGCCAGCCCGGCAGGGAACGATAGGCCCGTTAGCGCGAACGGGAACCTGAACCTTCCTGAATTTAGCCGGAAGGTCTTTTTTTTGTTCCGGTACGGCAGGTGGCCGCGTAACACCTGTCCCGGCGGTGAATTTTCATTAAGAAGAGTCAGTTTTGTCTTGAAGTGACAGGTTTTGAGCGGCCCGTTTTACTTTGGTGGGCTGACAGGTGGACCTGACAGAATATATAGGAGTTTCAGGCCGTGGCACAGTTTTCAAACAGGTTTAGCATTATAGATAAAGATTACGCTTCCAGTCGTTTCTGGCAGGAATTGGAACGGCGCGTCCTGGTGTATGACGGCGCGATGGGTAGCCTGCTCCAGACCTACGAGTTGAGCGCGGATGACTACGGCGGGCAGCAGTACGAAGGCTGCAACGAACACCTGGTGCTGACGCGCCCCGATGTGATTGCCGAAATTCACAGCCACTACTTTGAGGTAGGCGCGGACGTGGTTGAAACCGACAGTTTTACCGGAAGCCGCCTGAAACTGGATGAATACGGCCTGGGTGAAAAGACCTACGAGATAAACTTTGCCGCCGCCAATATTGCCCGGCAGGTAGCCGACCGCTTTACCGCTGCCGACCCCTCGCGCCCGCGCTTTGTAGCCGGATCCATCGGCCCGACCGGCTTGCTGCCCTCCACCGAAGACCCTGTGCTGGGTAATGTCTCTTTTGATCAACTGGTAGAAGTCTTTGAGGAGCAAGCTACCGCCCTGATCGAAGGTGGAGCAGACGTGCTACTGATCGAAACCAGCCAGGATATTTTGGAAGTGAAAGCCTCCATCTTTGGCATTCGCCGGGCGGTTAAGAAAACCGGGCGCTGGGTGCCTATCCAGGCCCAGGTTTCCCTGATTGATACCAGCGGCACCATGCTGCTTGGAACGGATATCGCGGCGGTGATGGCTACCCTGGAAAGCCTGGAAGCCGATATTATAGGCCTGAACTGCTCAACCGGGCCGGACCTGATGCGCGAACCGTTGCGCTACCTATCAGAAAACGCGAAGGTCAAGTTAAGCTGCCTGCCTAACGCCGGGCTGCCTCTCAACGAGGGCGGCAAGGCGGTCTATCCCCTTACGCCGGAAGGACTGGCTTCGGCGCACACCGTCTTTGTTAAAGAGTTAGGCCTGAATATCGTGGGCGGTTGCTGCGGCACCACTCCCGCCCATATCAAGGCGGTTGTAGAAGCGGTCTGGGGTAGCCCCGCCCCGCAGCGCGAAGTAAATCCTGAACCGCTGCTTTCAAGCGGTATCCGGGCCACGCCCATACACCAGGAACCGCGCCCCATGCTGGTGGGCGAGCGCGTGAATGCACAGGGCAGCAAGAAGGCCAAGCAAATGCTGCTCAGGGACGACTACGAAGGGCTCATGACGATTGCCCGCGAGCAGGTGGACGGCGGAGCGCACACCCTGGACGTGCAGGTGGCCCTGACCGAACGCGCCGACGAACCGGAACAGATGCGCCGCACCATCAAGAAGCTCTCGACCGCTATCGAAGCGCCGCTCTTCATTGATTCGACAGAGGCGGGGGCTATCGAGGCCGCTTTGAAAGCCGCGCCGGGCCGGGTGGTGATCAACTCGATCAATATGGAGCGCGGACGGGAACGGATTGAGGCCGTTATGCCTGTAGTGCGTGAACACGGCGCGGCGGTGATCGCCCTGACCATTGACGAAGAAGGCATGGCCCATACCGCCCAGAAGAAGCTCGAAATCGCCCAACGTATCCGCGATATTGTGCATAACGAATATGGTCTTCCCGATGACTCGCTGGTCTTCGACGTGCTGACCTTCCCGGTCACCACCGGGCAGGAGGATTTGCGCGAGGATGCCGCCGAAACTCTTAAAGGTATCAAGCTGGTCAAAGAAAACCTGCCGGGATGTCTGACCATCCTGGGTGTCAGCAACGTTTCCTTCGGCGTGACGCCACGCGCCCGTGCCGTGCTTAACTCAGTCTTCCTGCACCACGCCGTTGAACACGGGCTCGATATGGCGATTGTGAACGCTTCTCATATCACGCCTTACAGCGAAATTCCCGAAGAGCAGCGCAAACTCTGCAACGACCTGATTTTCAACACCGACCAGCAGGCCCTGCCGCGCTTTATCGAATATTTTGAGCAGAATACCTCCGCTGGGCAGAAGCAGGAAGCCGAAGATGTAACTGAAAACATGACTACGGCTGAAAAGCTGCACTACCAGATTTTGCACCGCAAGAAAGAGGGTATCGAAGGGCTGATTGACCTTGAGGTGGCTAACCGGGGAGCCGTACCTACTCTGAACGAAGTGCTGCTGCCAGCTATGAAAGAGGTCGGTGACAAATTCGGCGCGGGCGAACTTATTCTGCCTTTCGTGCTGCAATCGGCGGAAGTCATGAAGAAGGCTGTAGCTCAGCTCGAAAAGTACCTGGAAAAGAAAGAGGGCTACACCAAAGGTAAAGTGGTGCTGGCAACCGTCTTTGGCGACGTTCACGATATCGGTAAGAGCCTGGTCAATACCATTCTGACCAATAACGGCTATACCGTCTACGACCTGGGCAAGCAAGTCCCGGTCAATACCATTATCGAGAAAGCGGTCGAGGTAGGAGCGGACGCAATCGGCCTCTCCGCCCTGCTCGTCAGTACCTCCAAACAAATGCCGCTGTGCGTGAAGGAACTGGAGCAGCGCGGCCTGAACTTCCCGGTGCTGATTGGCGGCGCGGCGATCAACCGTCCTTACGGTTATCGCACTCATTTCGTGGACGGCAATCCGGAAAGGCCGTACACAGCGGGTGTCTTCTACTGTAAAGATGCCTTCGAGGGGCTGGACGTTATGGACAAGCTGACCGACCCGAACGTTCAGGTGAAATTCAAGCAGCAAACTCTGGAGGACGCCCGCACCGCCCTGGTCAAGCAGGCCGAACGCGAGGCTAAAATCGCCGCGACCCAGGCCCGTATCGCCGCTGAAACAGCCCTGCACGCCGCCGAAAGTGGTTCGCAGCGGCCCAGCGCCACGCCGGACGCGACCCTGCCGAAGCCGCCTTTCTGGGGCTTCCGTACCCTGGAAAATCTACCGCTGGACGATCTCTTCGCCCTGCTGGACAAAAATACGCTCTTCCGCCTGCACTGGGGCGGTGGTTCGGACAAGAAACGCGGGCCGGGCGAGTTCGACCGCCTGGTACGCGAAGAGTTCGAGCCGCTACTGGCCCAACTGCGCCAGGATGCCGAGCGCGAAGGCTTCCTGACACCAAAGGCGATTTACGGCTATTTCCCGGCCCGCGCCGCTACTCCTACCTCCGGCGAAGTGATTGTATATGACCCGGCGGACCTGACCAGGGAACTGACCCACTTCACTTTCCCGCGCCAACCCGGCGGTGAAAAGCTCTGCCTGGCCGATTATTTTGCCTTCGAGTGGCCGGAAGGGCAGGCCGACGTGCTGCCTTTGCAGGTGGTAACGGCAGGCCGCGCCGCCAGCGAGTATTGCGACCGCCTGAACAAAGCGGGCGATTACAGCCGGGCCTATTTCGTACACGGCCTGGCCAGCAGCCTGGCCGAAGCCGCCGCCGACTATGTGCATGCGCTGGTGCGCAAGGAACTGGGTCTGCCGCAGGACCAGGGCAAGCGCTATAGCTGGGGCTACCCGGCCTGCCCCGATTTGGAAGACCAGCAAAAGCTCTTCGAGTTGATGCCCGTCACGGACGAAATCGAGGTCAGCATTACCGAGTCCTACCAGTTGGACCCTGAGCAATCCACCGCCGCGCTGGTCATTCACCATCCCGACGCCAAGTACTACTCCACGATTGACCGCGAGGCGCTCGGCAGCGTCCGCTAAAAAGATAAAAAACTGGCCCGGCACTAATTAATATAGTACCGGGCCAGGATCAACAACCTCCTGCAACGCTCTGAGTAAAATTCCGGAATTAATTATAGGTCAGATTACTAGACCCACCTCAAAGAAACTACACCTATACTCCTTCTGTCTGAAGGCCTGGTATCATAGTTCCCCTTGTTGTGCTTTAAGTTCCTGATTAATTTGAAGTTAAATCATTCAACTTTATTACTACCCAAAATGGTTGTTTACTAAAACCAGGTGTTATAAGGCTTCTACAGATCTTATAAAGCTTTTTCTGGATTTACCTGTTTTTAACATTCTTTTACTATTTTCTCAACCTCGTCAGGATATAACTAGTACTAATAACTGGTATGAAAGTACTGGTTAATGAGCGAACCTCTACAATTTATCGGATGATCACTTGTAGAATTTAAAACCTGGCGCTTTATTCAGAGGCTATAATCCACGGTTAAATTTCATATTTATCGGTTAAAAGTTGTTTTGCTGGCTGAAAAGTACAACTCTTGTTCACTGTGCCTTTTTGACTATTTTCAATAACTCGGGTAGCACTCAACTGTTAATAGACTGGCTTTAGAGTGATGTAGAGAAAGCAGGCATTTACAGTATTGTATGGCTTAAATGGGTTTCAGTTACACATTCCATTTTTGTTTCAAGCGCATACACCTCTCGTTGCTTTTTCAATGGGAAACTTTTTATCCACCAGGAGATAATGTATGAACCGGCGAAAGTTTTTAAGAAATATGATGGCTTCAGGAGTGGCCCTCGCTACCTTCCGCCTGACAGCACAGGGCCAGGTACTGGCCCAATCTAAGAAAAATCCGCTTAAACGTAAGGTAACACCGGCCGATAGAAAAGCTGCCGCCTTAAACGCCAGGGTGGCTGGCCTAAAACCGGGTGTAGTTGCCCCACATACCACGGCTCCCAGTGCGGGTGGCACTCCGGATTACTTCGGGCCTTTTCCAAATTATGCTAACAGCCCATTTCGAGTACCGGTGATAGATCCGGCGACGGGTCAACAGGTAATAGATGCTAACGGCCAACCGGTTTTTACCAAAGGCATCCGCAAGTTTGTTGATTCACTTCCAGGATTCGGTCCTACCAACGCCTCCACCCTGCTGGGCAAATATATTCCGGTAGCCGTGCCGGATACCACTACCTACTCGGGTGCAGACTATTATGAAATCGGGCTGGTTGATTTTGATGAGTATTTCCACCGGGATTTAGGTCCGACCAGGATTCGAGGATATGTACAGCTTAACGACCCCTCTAAACCGGCAGCCCGTTATTTAGGGCCGGTGATTGTAGCCCAGCGTAACAGGCCTGTACGGGTTAAATTTACAAATATGTTATCAACTGGCGCCGGCGGAGATCTTTTCCTGCCGGTAGACGAAACTGTGATGGGTGCAGGCATGGGTCCAAACGGCGGTAGTTATACTCAAAACCGCGCAACCCTACACCTGCACGGAGGCAATACTCCCTGGATCAGTGACGGCACTCCGCACCAGTGGACAACACCGGCCAATGAAAATACGCCCTATCCGAAAGGCGTCACCGTGCAGAACGTGCCGGACATGCCTGCTGCCGGGCCCGGCGAGCTTACTTTCTTTTACACCAACCAGCAAAGCGCTCGCCTGATGTTCTACCACGACCATGCCTATGGCATTACGCGCCTGAACGTATATGCCGGCGAAGCAGCAGGCTATCTGCTGGAAGACCCGGATGAGCAAGCGCTTGTTTCTTCAGGCGTTATTCCGGCTGAACAGATTCCGCTGCTTATCCAGGATAAGACCTTTATTGATGCCGACACCATTTCATCACAGGACCCCACCTGGAAATTTACTGTGGATGCTGCCAGAAATGACCTCTGGTTCCCGCACGTCTACATGCCCAATCAGAATCCTTACGATATTTCTGGCGCAAATGCCATGGGGCGCTGGGATTACGGACCGTGGTTCTGGCCGCCCTTTACCGGGATTACCAATGGCCTGGTTCCTAACCCCTACTACGATCCAAACAATGCTCCCTGGGAACCGCCTGAAATTCCCGGTACGCCCAATCCTTCCATCGTGCCGGAGGCTTTTATGGATACTCCGGTAGTTAACGGGTTGGCCTATCCTTACCTTAAGGTAGACCCAAAAGCTTACCGCTTCCGGATTTTGAACGCCTGCAATGACAGGACTCTTAACTTACAACTCTACACCGCCAAATCTACAGGTGATGTATGGTCTGGTGCTACCCTGGTGAATGTTGATGCCGGCGAAGTGAATATGCTTCCTGCTGTGCCCGGTTATAACTGGCCCAAAGGCTGGCCTACCCCGGACGGACGTGATGGAGGCTTTCCTGATCCTGCAGCGAGTGGGCCTAATATGATCCAGATAGGTACAGAGGGAGGACTACTTCCAAATCCGGCAGTTATTCCGAACATGCCAATCGGTTATGATTACAACCGGCGGAGCGTAACTGTTTTGAATGTTCTTCAAAAGGCCCTCTTCCTCGGTCCGGCTGAACGGGCGGATGTTATCGTAGATTTCTCCGCATTTGCCGGCAAGACTCTGATCCTGTACAACGATGCGCCTGCGCCCGTACCGGCCTTTGATCCGCGCTACGATTACTACACAGATGATCCGGACCAGACTGCAACCGGTGGTGCTCCCACCACCCCTGCCGGTTACGGCCCTAACACGCGCACTATCATGCAAATCCAGGTTGCAAACACAACACCGGCCCCGGCTTTCAGCCTGTCGAATCTCCAGAATGCCTTGCCGTTAACCTTTGCTGCTTCTCAAGATAAAATTATTGTACCGAACGCGGTTTATAATAAGGCCTATGGAGCAACCGCTTTACCCGCCGATTCTTACGCCAGAATCCAGAATACCTCTATGAATATCTATAACGGCAAAGTCTCGGCAATCAACCTGATAACCCTGGGTGGCGGATATACCGCTGTACCTTCGGTAACTTTCACCGGTGGCTATGGAACAGGCACGTCCGCAACTGCGGTACTGGCTCCCGCCGCTGCGGGAAGTATTAGCCTGGTAAATGGAGGTGCTGGTTATACAGCGGTGCCAACAGCTACTATCAGCGGTGGTTCAGGTTCCGGCGCTCAGGTTTCAGTTAAAATCGCCGGCATTCTGGCCGGATTTACCATTGCAAACGGCGGCAAGGGTTACAAATCGGCTCCTACGGTGATCTTGACCGGTGGAAATCCCTCCACACCTGCCACTGTTACGGCGACAATAAAGAGCGGAGTAGTAACTGGATTTAATATTAGTAATCCAGGCGCCGGTTATTCCTCTGCCCCAACAGTTACTCTCTCCGGAGGCAATCCAACCACCGTTGCTACCGCTACCGCGAGAATCTCTGCTACTGTCACCGGTCTGACTTTAACGAACGGCGGTGCTAACTATACCGGCCCCCTGACAGTTACTTTCTCTGGAGGGACGCCCACCACACCTGCTACAGCCACCGCTCAACTGGCCCCTACCGGGCTTGCTTCTATCACTGTTCTAAACGGGGGTGGGGGTTATTTGACAGCGCCTACCGTTACTATAACCCCGGTTGATGGCAAAGGTTCCGGTGCTACTGCCACAGCTTTGATTGTTAACACCGGACTTAACGTGGGGCTACAGCCAAAAGCCATCCAGGAACTGTTTGATCCGGAATATGGCCGGATGAATGCTATCCTGGGATGTGAAGTTCCAAATACTACCGGTGTCAACCAGACTACCATTCCTTATTACTATATCGATCCGCCCAATGAGATCATCAAAGACTCGGACCCGATGCAGCCGATTGGTTCCACCGGAGATGGTACTCAGATCTGGAAGATTACCCATAACGGCGTTGATACGCACGCCATCCACTTCCACCTGTTCAATGTACAACTGATTAACCGAGTCGGATGGGATGGGGCGATTCAACCGCCGGAAACAAACGAACAGGGCTGGAAAGAGACAGTGCGGATGAATCCACTGGAAGATTGTATCGTAGCTCTGCGTCCATACAAACAAGATCTGCCCTTTGATCTTCCCAATAGTATCCATCTAATGGATGTCACGAAGCCGGCCGGCTCAACGCTCGGCTTTACCAACGTAGATCCATCTGGACGGCCTGCCGCTGTCACCAACGATGTCGTCAACTTTGGCTATGAGTACGTATGGCACTGCCACTTGCTGGGACACGAAGAAAACGACATGATGCGTCCTATGATCTTCGCAGTTACTCCTAAAGCGCCGACAGGCTTGACGGCGACGGCAACCAGGACGGGTATTAGTCTGTCCTGGACAAGTAACGCCACCAATGCTACCGGTTTTACCGTTCAGCGGTCCACTTCCACGAGTGGTCCGTGGACCTCCCTGGCATTACAGACTAAGGTTTCGGTAGCGTCTACCACAGGCGTTACTACCGTTACTGGCAGTGATACGAGTATCGCTAAAAAGACCACTTACGTGTACCGGGTCGTAGCTAATAATGTGGTGGGTTACACTAAAGTTGCCGGATATCCTAACATGTCAATGGACTCTACACCCTCCAACACTGTGACTGTAACATCGTTGTAAGTTTAGCTGCTCTGAACGGGGAGAGAGTTCTCTCCCCGTTTTGTTTTAGAAGGTTTGGGTTTAGAAAATAGGTTTACAAAAGGAAGCAACTATCACTCAATAGAAAAGGGCAGGCCCGAAAGCCTGCCCTTTTCTATTGAACTTTAGAGAGAATGGATCAGCAGCTTACAGAGCGCTTACTTTTTGGCTACCACGCAGCGCCCCAGTTTGTTGCCGGTTCCCTTCGTCACGACCTGCTGGTCTGGGAAGCCCATCACCTGCAAGTTCATGATGGTATTTGCGCCGCTCAGTCGTAAACCGCTCCCGGTTGCACCGCTACCCTTGATGATAATCGCAGGGCCATTAGTGCAACTCCCACCATCTATGGTAACGCTTTGCGGCACAGGTGGCAACATATTCGTAACCGTTATGGTGTTAGTACCCGCTGGCAGGTTGAAGGTAATCGTTTGATTACCGCTAGCCTGTAGCAGGGCATAGGAGAGTGTACCGCATTCCAGGCCAGAACTGTCATCGGTGGGACTGCTGACCTGGAAAGCGTTACAGGCTGATGGTACGTTTGTAAGCTGGAAAACTGCCGGGTTGGCAACCCCTGCGACTGTGGCCGTCACCTGGTAGTCGCCCCCTACCCCGTTCGCCAGGAATTGCCCGGCGTCAGCAATACCCTGGGCGTTAGTCTGTACGGTGATTGTGGTGCTATTGTTACCGGTAAAAGTACCACTCGCTCCACTACCAGGCGCGGTAAAGGCAACAGTCTGGTTAGTCATGCTGATACCGTCGCTGTTTTTAACCACTGCCTGGAGTCTTTGGGCGAAAAGCTTGTTGGTGCTGGCACTTTGCGGCGTACTACCACCTACCGGGGTAATAACCGAAGGCGGATTTAATACCTGTATGCCCGTTTGCGAACCCGTCACGCCCGGCGATACGTTATCAGTAGCCGTAATAGATTGAGTGCCAGCAGTCGCGAGCGTAGCTGTCAGGGTTTTTACCCCGAAGTCGGACGGCTGGAAGGTGTAGCTGGCGGGTGAAAAGGTCGCCGAAGGATCCGAGCTACTCAGAGTGATTGTTCCGGCATAGTTCACGGCAGTATTACCCTGCGCATCCTTAGCCGTAACGGTAAACTGGTTAGCCGTCCCTACCACCACTGGAGAGGGATAACCGCTCACCTGTAAAGTGGCAGCCGGTCCGGGGGTAGCCGGGGCACAGCCATAAGTGGTGTTAAAGAAGTCAATCGACCAACCCTGTAGCGTACCTGTATCTATATTAACAGCATCGCTGACATTGAGTGTCCAGTTACCAGTAATCGGCTGGCCTTTAAAGGCTGACAAAGCCTGCTCGGGTCTGTAGGTGCCGGTAAAAGGAGCTGTCCCGGACGAAATAGCCACCGTTGCGCTATCGTCCAGGTAAGTGTTGGTGAAGTTATCACCGCTGCCACCTCTCCGTGCCACCAGGGTAATAGTTGTATTACTCGGTGAGGTCAGTTTTACTGTCAGGTCGCCATCCCAGGTGTGCGTAATGTTGAGTTTGACCCGCATCTGATCAACGGTACCGGGAGTACTGGTAACCATAACCGAGTTAACGCCCGCTGTGTTACCATCCGGTATAGCCTTCGGTATGTCGGTGGCGTTGTAAGTGGTCAGTAAACTGCGACCGTTTGCTACACCGGTAGGGAAGGTGACAGTCTGGCTCATCACCAGGTTATTGCTGTAAGTAACAAACTGGGTAAAGCTGATGGGGCTACCGCAGTTAAAGTTGCTGGCAAGACTGAAGGTGTAGGGAAGCTGGTTGGAGCCTGTCGCCCCTGCCGGTATATCGGCGTAGCCGGATTGGCCGTTTAGCACGGTTACACCGGGAGTGTTGGCCTGCAAGCTACTGGAAATAGCAGTTGCAGTCAGGTTGCCCGGGTTAGAAAGCGCCATGTTCAGCTTAATAGTCTCGCCCGGCTCAATAATGCCGTTGTTATTGGCGTTCGGCGGGGTATCGCTGAAATTCACCGCTCCCGGTGTCAGGGCCACAACACCGCTATTAGAAGGAACGGCGTTAGAGATAATCAGGACAAAATCCTGGTCAAGCTGGCTGGCATTGCCAGGCACGCCATCACCGGCGATATTAGCCGCCGTTACTTTCGTCAGAAGCGGACCGCTGGTGCCTGCCGGCAGGAAAACACTCTCCACGTTGTTGCGAGGATCAGCCACGCCGCCAGTAGTGGAGAAAGCGCCGTTAAAGACGTTACCCAGGTAAAGCTGGCGGTTGGCCACTACACTCAGGTTCAGGTCATTGACGTAAGCGTTGCCGGTAGTTGGGCCAGGCGCGTCGGTATAGGCCAGGGTAATGCGCACCGGTTTGTTGGTATCGGCTACCGTACAGTTTGTGGAATACTCCTGGCCCGTGGCGGTGAAAAGGTTGGTTTGATCGAGCAGCACACAATACTGGGTGCTGGAGTCGAACAATGGCGCGAGGTTGGCCCCGCCCCAGCCCTGGTTGTTACTGGGCAGAGTATCATTGAAGCCGTTTCCGTTGAGATAACGAGCGCCGTTAACCATAAGGCCCTTGAGCATAGCCGGGCTGGGGTTGTGACCGGGATTCATGACTCGCTTGTAGTAGCTGTAAATCAGGGAAGCCGCACCCGCTACCGCCGGGGTCGAGTGACTGGTGCCGCTTGACCAGGTATAGAAGGTCTGGCCGGGCGGGTAGTAGTTGCTATTTTGCATAGCGCAAACCCCGGTCGCGTCAAAAGTAGGGTCTTGCGAGGCCGGGCCCTGCACGTGGATAGCCGGAGCTACTACGTCCGGCTTGGAGCGTTTATCGGCGGTCGGGCCGCGCGAACCCTGGATAAAAACATCGTTGGCGCTGTTGGAGTTGGTGACGCCGCAGCCGTCGGCTACGCCTTCGTCCCTGACGTTTTCAGTACCACCGACTGTCAGAACGTTCTTGGCACTGGCCGGGGAGCCAACCGTACCAAGATTGGGACCGGCGTTACCGGCCGCGAAAACGTGCAGCATTTCCTGGTTACCGGGAGTAGCGCTGCTGGCGTCGCGGGTCAACACATCGTAAGCGCGGCTGCTGGCATCATAGGCGCCACCGTTATCGGCGCCCCAGCTATCGGATGTGATGGTAGCGCCCGAATTATAGCTGCGCGCAACCACGCCTTCATCTGTTCCGGCGCAGCCACTGACATCATAACTTCCGCTATTGCGAAAGATTTTGGTCCCGGCAATCCGGCTATAGGGCGAAACGCCCAATCCGTAGCTGTAGCCGTTGGCATCCTGGAAAGGGCTTCCAGTTTTGTCGTTGTAAGCTCCCACGATACCGGCGTTCAGGTTGCCGTGCCCGCCCTGTCCATCAGCCGTAGCGTCAGTCGTACAGTTGTTATTGTAAACCAGGCGATCAGGTTTATTCTTGTCGCCTGACTGGTAGAAATCAGGATGTAGCGGAGTATCGGTGCCGTTGTCAATACCGTCGTCTACAATATCTACCACCGGGTAATCGGAAGGAGTAG
>DATAKM010000061.1:0-10459 GCA_036261665.1 Chloroflexia bacterium | reverse complement strand
GCTCGCTGGTTCCAGCAGATGGCTTCCAACGGAGCAAATTATGCCAGGATCTGGATGGCAAGCTGGGCCATGGGTATCGAGTGGAGCGATGCTCCGCTTGGCGACTACACTAAACGCCTGGATCGCGCCTGGCAGATGGATCAGGTCTTTGACCTGGCCGAACAGGATAATATTTACCTTATCTTGAGTCTGCTCAACCACGGCGCTTTCAGCAAAACCACTAACTCGGAATGGAATAAAAACCCTTACAATGCGGCCCTGGGCGGGCCTTGCGCCGAGCCAGAAGACTTTGCCACTAATCCCCAGGCCCGCGAGCTCTTCAAACGCCGTTTACGCTATATCGTGGCGCGCTGGGGATACAGTTCTCACCTGCTCGCCTGGGAATGGTGGAACGAAGTCGATTTCACGCCAATTTCCAATCGCGCTCTTCTCAAACCCTGGATTGAGGAGATGACCACTGCTTTGCGCCAGTGGGAAGGAAACCCTCACCTGAAAACCACCAGCTACGGCCGCTCGATAGATGATGTAATCTACCGGATGCCGGAGATTGACCTGGTAGAACGGCATGAGTACTCCCCGCAGGACCCGATCAATACCTTCTCAAGGAATATGGGCAATCTAAAAAGCTTTGGCAAGCCCGCCCTTTACGCTGAGCTGGGTATTTCAGGCGATAGCCCGGATGGTGGCCTGGATAAATGGGGAGTTCACCTTCACAACGGGCAGTGGGCCTCTCTTATGACCAAGGGCTTTGGGACCAGCATGAACTGGTGGTGGGACAATTACGTTGACCCGCTTAACCTTTATCCTTTGTTTAACGGGTTAACTGCCTATCTTAAAGATGAGAACCTCGCGGCGACTCATTACCAGCCTGAAAGACTGGCTACCAGAACTGATAAATATTCCGCTCTGATAATGCGCTCCGACAAACGGATTCTCGGCTGGGTCAAGAGTGGGACTTACAGCTATCAGAGTCTGAAAGAGCAATACGAGGCCTTTTTGAATGCCGGCAAGCAAAAGAACGGCCCTTTTGTGCCAGCTTACCCGGCCATCGATAATGCCAGCCTGACCCTGGATAACATCAGGCCCGGCGCTTATAAAGTAGAGTGGTGGAATACCCAGGGCAAAGGACTAATCAAGACTGACCGGGTTGAAGCTACCACCGGCAGCCTTACTCTTCCTGTTCCCGGTTTTGACCAGGATCTGGCTTTCAAGCTTATTCTGCTTGCATAAACTGATTTAATATCAGCCCCGCTAAAAGCCTTTAAATGTGATTGAGCTGGCGTGATTGTTTACATGCCTGTTCTTTGTTTGGTGGTACAATGGTAGTAAAACGTTTTGCTTGCATTTAATTATCCTTTTCAGAACGAAAGGTTAAGGCAAAAATGGAAAATTTAGCTCTGTGCGATAACTGGCAGTTTAAAGTCCGCGACCCGGCTTCCAGCCTGGAACAGGACTTTATAGCTGAAGATGGCTGGCTACCTGCCACTGTACCGGGCAGCGTTCACCAGGATTTACTGGCTACCGGGCGTATACCTGATCCTTTCTACGGCCTGAACGAAAAAGAGGTACAATGGGTAGGGGAGTCGGACTGGCTCTACCGCTGCACCTTTGACCTGCCTGCGAATTTTGAGCAGACCGGCAAGACCGAACTCTGTTTTGACGGGCTGGATACCTTTGCTACCGTCTGGCTCAACGGCCAGCAAATCCTGATTAGTGACAATATGTTTGTGCCGCAGCGCGTAGAAGTCTCTAGCCTGTTGCGCCCCGGCAGTAATGAATTGCAAATTTTGTTTGAGTCGGCTTTTCGGCGCGGTGAGCAACTGGAAACCCGCTATGGTCGCCTGGTTGCCTGGAATGGAGCACCGAGCCGTTTGTATGTCCGTAAGGCTCAGTATCACTACGGGTGGGATTGGGGTCCGGTGCTGATCACCGTGGGTCTCTGGCAGCCTGTGCGGCTTGAAACTTTCGCGGGTCGTATCGCGGACCTGCACTGCCCGGTAGAAGTTTCTCCTGACCTGAGCAGCGCCACCATTAACCTGTCACTTCAAATCGAAACTGCTGGTAGCATCGCTCCTGGCGACCTGGCGGTAGAGCTAAATCTGGTAGCCCCGGACGGCACGCTGGTAGCCGCGCAGCAGGTGGCGGTGCAGGCAGGCAGCGCCTCGCATACCTTCGAACTGGACAAGCCGGAACTATGGTGGCCTAATGGCTACGGCAAGCAACCACTCTACCGCCTGAGCGCCACCCTTAAAAACGGCAGCCAGGCACTCGATCACGCCGAAAAGCGCCTGGGTTTGCGGCGTCTGCGCCTGGTCCAGGAACTTCTTCAAAATGAACTGGGCAGCACTTTTTTCTTTGAGGTAAACAACCGGCCCCTCTTCTGTAGCGGCGCGAACTGGATTCCGGCCGATTCCTTTACCCCTCGCGTGGATGTTGAACGCTACCGCCAGCACTTACAACTTGCCGCGGATGCCAATATGCTCATGATACGCGTCTGGGGCGGGGGGATTTACGAGGAGGATCACTTTTACGATATTTGCGATGAACTGGGCCTGTTAGTCTGGCAGGATTTTATGTTTGCCTGCGGCCTCTACCCGGCCTATGACTGGTTCCAGCAGAGCGTTAAAGCCGAAGCGGAAGCAGCCATTCGCCGCCTGCGGCATCACCCCTGCCTGGCGCTATGGTGCGGTAACAACGAGGACTACGCTATTGCCGAGTCGCAGGGCCTTTACGACCCCTCCTTTGAAGGCGATTTTACGCAGACTGCATTCCCGGCTCGCGCTATCTATGAACACCTGCTGCCCGAAGTATGCGCCCGGCTTGATCCTACCCGCACTTACTGGCCGGGCAGCCCTTACGGCGGAAAAACCTCGGGCGAGCCGACTATCGGTGACAGGCATACCTGGGATGTCTGGCACGGTGGCATGGCCGATTACCACGACTACCCGAAATACGCCGGGCGCTTTGTGAGCGAATTTGGTATGGAGGCGCTCCCGGCTTTAACCACGGTACAATCTTTTGCCCCTGAAAGCGAGCAGTATCCTTACAGCCGGGTAATCGAATTTCACAATCGTTCGGATGGCGGGAACCGCCGGTTAGCGGCTTACCAGTCCGATAACCTGCCGATGGTGATTACGCTTGAGGATTACCTCTACGCCACCCAGTTCGTCCAATCCGAAGCCCTGGCTTTCGCCTTGCGAGGTTGGCGCAGGCGCTGGGGTGGCCCTGGTAACTACGCAGTGTCCGGCGCGGTGGTCTGGCAGTTAAATGACTGCTGGCCGGTAACAAGCTGGGCCATTGTAGATTACTACCTGAATCCCAAACCGGCCTATTACGCTTTGCGCCGTGAAATGGCCCCGGTAACGGTCAATCTCTGGAATAGCGGCAACGGCAAGGCGGCTCTCTGGGGAGTAAATAACCATACCGCCACCATTGAGGCTGAAGTTTACCTGACCACCTGGACTCTAAATGGCGAAAAAGTCAGCGAGGAACGGCGCCCGGTTGTATTGAAACCGGAGCAAGCGACCGAGTGGGGCGAGTTGCCCTATAACCCTGAAGCGGAACAGGTCTTAAGTGCCACTCTTCAGAAGGATGGCGCGGTACTGGCCCGGGCTACTCTCTGGCCGGAACCTTTCAAGTACTTGAAACTGTCAGACCCGGAAATCCAGGTGTTGCGCCTGCCCGGCGACAGGCTACAGGTGCAGGCTTCTCGCCCGGCTAAAGGGGTCTTCCTGACGACGGATGCCCGCGTGGAGTGGAGCGATAATATGCTTGATCTGATACCCCGCGAACCGCAGGTAATCTCGGCTGCGGGCCTGGGAACGGCCGAATTGAAAATTCAGGGGCTTTACTCATTGTATCCGAGCAATAAAGCCGTTACACTCTATTGAGTCTGACTTTATCCTATATCAATGAGTAAATAACAAAGGAGATCGTTTTGTCTGCTCTTATTCAAGCTAATTCAACCGTTCTCTTTCAGGGGGATAGCATTACCGACGCCGGGCGCGACCGTGACGATTATGGCAGCCTGGGCAGCGGTTATGCTATGATCGCGGCAGGCTGGTTTAGCGCTCTTTACCCTGAATTGAACGTCCGGTTTTTGAATCGCGGCATCGGCGGCGACCGCTCGGCTGACATGAAAGCACGCTGGGAAGCTGATTGCCTAAAGCTAAAACCGGACTGGGTTTCGATCATGATCGGCATCAACGATACCTGGCGGCGGTTCGATAGTGGTCAGGCTACCTCGACCGAAGCCTACGAAGAGAATTACCGGGCCGTACTGGAGGCTGCGCGCAGCAGTTTGAGTCCCCGTTTTATCCTGTGCGAGCCCTTTGTGCTACCTTTCCCGGAAGACCGCAAAGGCTGGCGGGAAGATCTTGACCCTAAAATCGAGGTGGTTCATCGCCTGGCCAGGGAGTACCAGGCCCTGCTGGTGCCCCTCGACACCATCTTTACACAGGCGCTCTCTCGCCAGGAAGCTGCTTATTGGACCCGCGATGGCGTTCATCCTACTCCCGCAGGGCATGCCCTGATAGCGCAGGCATGGTTACGCGCTGTGGAAGCTATTTCTTAACAGGTTGCTTTGCCCGGCGCCCGGGCCAGAGAGTTTGCTTCTTGGTAAGCCTTCTGGCCCTGCGCAGTGCAGTTCTAGTAACAATCCGGCAAGAGGCATAAAGAATAAGTTACTTAGATTTTTCAGCCGCCGCAACAGCCCTTACCGGAGGAATGTGGGCTACTCTTATAGTTATGATGGAGCGGGCCAGTGGTAAATCTGCTAAAAGATCCGAATAATCAGCAAGACAAGTAATCAATGAGAAATGAGGCCGAAATGATTAAAATTGCCGAGTTTTTATCTCCCACCCCTTCTCCTGTCTGGAGGCTGGCGAAGCAGGCCGGGGTGGATTGGGCTGTGGGTGGACTGCCTTTCGGACAGGCTTATAACGGCACTGATGCGCCCTGGGATTACCTGCCGTTGCTCGGCATGAAGCAGAGCTATGAAGGCGCTGGATTTACCCTCTCCGTGATCGAATCCAGGCCGCCTCTGAATAAAGCCAAACGCGGCCTGCCGGGCCGGGATGAAGAGATTGATACGGTCTGCACTCTGCTGGAGAATATGGGACGGCTCGGCATTCCGGTCTGGTGCTACGAGTGGATGACTGACTTCAACTGGCTGCGTACCAACACCAGCACCCCCTCGCGGGGAGGCTCGGTCGTGACGAGCTTTGACAATAGCCTGATGCAAGAAGCGCCTGAAACCGAACTGGGTCCTATCAGCGAGGATGAGTTGTGGGAGAACCTGGAATATTTTCTGCAACGTGTAATTCCAGTGGCCGAGAAAGCTAACGTTAAGCTGGCCATGCATCCGGATGACCCGCCGCTTTCCCCCATTCGCGGGGTTGGCCGGATTATGCGCAGTATCGAGAACTACGAGCGCTTGCTCGACAGGTTCCCCAGCCCGGTTAACGGTATTACGCTCTGCCAGGGTAACTTCACCCTTATGACTGACGACCTGCCCGGTGTAATTCGGCAATTTGGCCGCCAGGGTAAGATATTCTTCGTTCATTTCCGGGATGTGCTGGGCACGCCCGAAAAATTTGAGGAAACCTGGCACGACGAGGGCAAGACCGACATGCTGGCCTGCCTGGAAGCATACCGCGACATCGAGTTTGATGGCCTGCTGCGCCCCGACCATGTACCGACAGTAGAGGGTGATAGCAATGAGAACGCCGGGTATTCTTCCTTTGGCCGTCTCTATGCGATTGGCTATATTCGCGGCTTACAACAGGCGGTTTACGCTAACCAGAGGCATAAAAATAAATCCGCAGATGCCGAGGCACAGGGGTTTGAGGGGTTGCAGCCCAGCAAGAACTGAAATCTCTGGCATTATGACGGTTTAGACAGGTACTGACTATGCGAATTGCAATTACCGGCGGTAACGGCACGGTTGGCCGGGCCGTTGTCGAGTTGGCTTTAAAACAGGGCCATAGTGTCGTTAGCATTGACCGCGCTGCTTTGGAACAGCCCGAGAACCGGCCGAACCTAGACTTCGTGCAGGCCGAAATTACTCGCTACGAAGAACTGGAAGAAGCTTTGCGCGGTTGCGAAGGACTGGTTCACCTGGCGGCTTACCCCTCGCCGGGTAAACTCCCCGACTATGTTATTCACAATAATAACGTGGTCGGCAGCTATAACGCTTTGAGCGCCGCCGCGCACCTGGGTATTACAAAGGTCTGCCAGGCTTCCAGCGTTAATGCTATCGGGGCGGTATACAGCCGCTGGCCGCACTATGACTATTTCCCGCTTGATGAGCAGCACCCTACTTACAACGAAGATCCTTACAGCCTTTCGAAATGGATCTGCGAACAGCAGGCTGATTCTATCGCCCGGCGCTATGAGGACATGACTATTTCAAGCCTGCGCTTTCACGGAGTAGGCGGCAAACCGGGAACGCCGCATCCTTTCAATCCACTGTCCGAAAACTATCGAGCTAAGGATTTGTGGGGCTTCACCCGCCTGGAAGCGGTAGCCCGCGCCGCTCTCCTGGCGCTCTCGGCGGATTTCAAGGGTCACGAGGTTTTTTTCATCGTAGCGCCCGTCACCACAATGTCTCAGCTTTCACTGGAACTAAAACAGGAATATTATCCCGATGTGCCGGTCCAAGGCGACCTTAGCGGCAACCGGGGCTTTTTCAACTGTAATAAAGCGGAGCGCCTGCTCGGCTGGAAACATGACGAAGCTTAGCTCAAATTAGATTAAATATAGGCAATCGAAAACAAGATAAGGCCAATAATTTATGCATCTTCAACCTTCTCGCGAAGATTTAATAGAACTTACCAGTCTTAATCCTTTTGAGCGTTTCGAAGATGGCCGCCCCAGAGTCCCGGATGACCTGATTGAGCGCATGAAGCTGGTAACTACCGAGGAAGCCTGGGGAGTATTGCGCCATCACGGCTACCACCGCCAGTTCGAGGGTAACTGGCTGCAAACGCATCCGGGCAAAATCCTGGTGGGCCGGGCGGTCACAGCCCAGTTTGTGCCGCATCGCCCGGATTATCACGATGCGATACAACGCGCCGGGGAAGAAGAAGGGCGCGGTAAAGTAGGCGGCCAGAACTCCTGGATTATCGAGACTTTGCAGCGCAATGACGTGATGGTGGTGGATATCTTTGGCAAAGTTAAAGATGGCACTGTCGTAGGCGATAACCTGGGCACGGCGGTACGTACTCGTACCCGGGCCGGGGCAGTCATTGATGGTGGTATCCGCGACTACCAGGGGTTGGTCCAGCTTAACGATGTAAACTTTTTCGTGCGCGGAGTTGATCCTACCGCCATCTCCGATGTGACGCTGGCAGGCATCAATCTGCCGGTTCGTATAGGCGGAGTGACCGTGTTGCCGGGAGATGTTATCCTGGGTACTCCTACCGGCATGATTGTCATTCCTCCTCACCTGGTGGAAGAAGTTGTGCAGACCAGCGAGGCTATCCGCGTGCGGGACGAGTTTGGCAAGTTACGGCTCGATGAGGGTAAATATACCAGCGGCGAGATAGATGTGCCGGTCTGGCGAGACGACATCGAAGCCGACTTTGTAAGCTGGAAGCAGGCTAACGGCAAAGGCTAAGGCTGTTCAAATAAGAGGTTTAGCCCTGGCATGACCATGCCGTAACAACTTCCGGCGTGGTTTTGTTTTACCGCTTTACCCGGCACTTTTTACTGAGTTTGATGATAAATATATTGACTGTTGAAAAAGTATAGTCTCAAGGATTATTTGCAGGACTTGAACTGGACATAATCAGAGCGAAGGTTTATCCTTGACTCAAATGGGTAGTGGAACAGTCAAAACCACCCGGTAAGCAGGAGCAACCCTGCATTTACCTTTGATAGTGGGGAACGGAAGGAATTGAAAAGTTGCCGGGTAAGCCGGTAACAGATTTGGGAGAACGAAATGAGTGAGTCGCCTTTTACTCCGGAACAGATAGCCCAGCTTGACCAACCACTCGACCCCCGGCGGGTCAAACATCGCCAGGGTGGAGGCGGCGTGCAACTGGCCTATTTAAAGGGTCATGATGTTATTGATACGGCCAACCATATTTTTGGCTATGGCAACTGGGGCTATGACCTCTTGAGCGTAGATTTGAACAATATCCCCGGCGAAAACGGGGAGGTTATCGGCGGATTTTATTCGGCACGCGTGCGCCTGACAGTCGCGAACTGCGTTCCGATTACCGAAGAAGGGGTTTGCGCCATCCAAGAAGGCCGCAATCCTCGCGCTAAAATTGACGCGCACGATATGGCTCGCAAAGGAGCTATTACGGACGCGCTTAAACGCGCTTTGCGTTGCTTCGGCGACCAGTTCGGCAACAGCCTCTATGACACCGACCTGGTGGATGGCCAGCCGCGTGAGTCGTCTGTAAGCCGGGGTACCAACGGCAACCGTGCCCAGCATAGCCAGGGTGTCAGCAACCGCAACGCCAGAGAAGCGACCAGCCTGCCGCCGGAAGCTCCAGCCGTGGCAGGTAACCGGGCCACGAACGGCGCTGCCAACGGTCACTCGAACAGACCGGCAAGCCCGGTGGCCCAGAACGGGAGCGCGCCCGCCCCGGCCCGAAATGGCCGGACAGCCGTGGTGGAACCCCCGGCCAGTCAAAATAACGGGCTGGTCAGCGAGGAGCAACTGGCCGTTATCCAGGAACTGGCCGAAAGCCGGCGCGTCAGTACCCAGGCCCTGGAAAACCGCTGCCGGGAACTCTTTGGGGTTGGTACGGCCCAGTTAAACAGAGAACAAGCCGATGAGTTGATTGCTAAAATGAGAGCGGTATCGCCGCCCCGCTTTTAGCTCTCAGCCAGAATACCAGTTTTACTTAACATAGCCTATCTCACTAGCCGGCCTGTAGGGTTGCTGATTATGCAACTCATTACGGGCCGGCTTTATGATTCTTGCTCGCAGGTAGCACGGCCTGGTTACCTCACAAGTATGCCGATGGTTGACCGCAAAATGCCAAATGCTTATACTTTTAGCGAAAAAATAGCTGATAAAAGACTGTTATAACAACGAGAGGTACGAAATTTGAAGACAAAAATATCGGGCGGATTAGGCCGGGCCGAAGTGCTGGCCTTTTCGCTGCTGGAAGGTAGTATCTTAACCCTGGGAGGTGTGGTTGCGCCGGTCCTTTTTCGGCGAATACCTTCGCGGGACCAGGCTGGCCGTATCTTTGGCCGGATTCTGAAGAACTGGTTCTGGTTAGGCCTGGGATGCTTGCTGACCCTGGCGGTTTCCGGTCTGAACTCGCTCTTTCAGAGCAAACGGCCTGCCAGTACTCTTCTGCTGGGGCGGCTGCTGGTCGTTTTCAATATGCTGGGCATCCTGGGTTTCTTCCGGTTGGTGCTGGCAAAAATGGACACCATCCGGGCAAGCCTGAACGGACCAATCGAGAATTACCCGCCAGAGTCTGGGCCGCGTTCTGAGTTCAACCGCCTGCATCGCCTTTCTACGCGCTTGATGCAGTCTGTAATGGGACTCGGGTTTGCCTGGCTAATCCTTTCGGTTATTTTTTCACGCAAGGTAAGAAAGCATGAACTTCAATAGTAATGGCTCCTCTGACCGGCAGAACCAAGAGCGCCCGGTACTGAACCGGGCGGATGTCGAACGTTTACTGGCAAGAGAAGGTGGTAGCGGTCATTTACGACTCTCCGGGTACAGCTTCAACCGGGCGGACCTATCCCGCCTGGATTTAAGCGGAGCGGACTTGAGCGAAAGCGATCTGACAGCGGTCAATTTATCGGAAGCTAACTTGACTGGGGCCAATCTGAGTGGCGCTAACCTCTTTATCGCCAACATGCGGCGGGCCATTCTGCGCCGGGCAAACCTGGCTGGAGCAAAATTAAACCCGGCCGAACTGGGCGAGGCTGATCTAAGCAAAGCCAATTTAAGTGGGACCGATCTCAGTTCCGCCGATTTGAGCACTACCAGGCTGGAAGGGGCCAACTTTTCCGGGGCGGATTTAACCGATGCTTATCTGACGACGCGCCAGAAGGATGCTTTGCTCCAGAGCGGCATATCTTTTCGAGGGTCTAACGCTATCAGGCTGGTTTTTCTGCCCGAGGACGAGTTACCTTCTCCCGGTTCCGGTCCTTCCCCCACTGCTGCTACTCAGTCCCAGGCGGCGAAGGTGATATCCTGCCGGGTAAACCCTCCTGTCCTGACCGCTCTGAACCTCAGCCGCCTGCTAACAGTCGCTCACCGACTTTATATCCTTTTCACTCTTTTGGAGCAGGGCGATTACACGCGGCTGGTAAAGTTTTCTCGCGCGGGTCTTGATGCTTCACCTGAGGAATTTGCGCTTGAGGTTACTGATTTCGAGCGTGACGAGAAGGGGCTTGCCCTGGGCTTCCGGCCGAACTCCGGCCCGGCGGAGGTAGCCGAGGCGCTCGAAACGGCTCTGAGCAGCCAGGGCAAGAACGC
>DATAKM010000053.1:0-61424 GCA_036261665.1 Chloroflexia bacterium | reverse complement strand
GTATACTATAGCGGCAGGTTAGCACCTTCAAATGCGGAAGTGGTGGAATGGCAGACACGACTGACTTAAAATCAGTTGCCCGAAAGGGCGTGCGGGTTCGACTCCCGCCCTCCGCACCACACTTATTAGCCAGGTCTGGTTGCAAAAGCGGCTAAATTCTGGTAATATGTGGCGGCATAACCGGCTAAACATGCGCAAGTGGCGGAACGGCAGACGCGCTACATTCAGGGTGTAGTATCCTTACGGGTGTGAGAGTTCAAATCTCTCCTTGCGCACCATCCAGGAGTACCGGCGGACTTTACAGCCTCCCAATGCTCCAAAGCTGGCCCGGGTGGCGGAATGGCAGACGCGGTGGTCTCAAAAACCATTGGGCTAATCACCCGTGTGGGTTCGACTCCCACCCCGGGCACCATCTTTCTCAGTATCACGCTTAAGGCGCGGTCATTTTAACAGGTTAATACTTTCTGTTAAGTGCCCATGTAGCTCAGTCGGTAGAGCACATTCTTGGTAAGAATGAGGTCAACAGTTCGATCCTGTTCATGGGCTTTTTTTATTTCATACGGTTTTTTCCCAGGCCTGGATAAAAACCCTTTTTACTTCTCCAGTATTAAACCCCTTACGTAATTCACAAATTGCACCGTTTCCGAATGTGTCACCTCATCAGGCGGGTTATATTTACCGCCATGCCGCCACTCCAGGGCCTTTGCTATAACATGCGACCATTCGGGAAGCTCTTTCTGTGCCCATAAGGCCGCTTTTTTCTTTGAAACCTGTTCTCCATTTTTAACGGCGTAAAAAGCTCTGCATATCGCAAAAATGGCGTATGACTGAGCGTAGGGGTTGCGCATCCCCTGAACCCACTCTCCCCAGGCTTCGGCATGATCTTTGACTGACTGAATAAATTCTTCTTTTGAAATCGGTTCGATCAGAGTGTCAGGGGAAGGTCCCAAAAGAGTTTTACTTTTCTCCCTGGTTAGATACCAGTTCATGAGCCATTCTTTTTTGGCTTCGGTTCTGTGAATTGGCTCTCCGGGACTGATATTCACAATCATACCGCTACGTGATCGAACTGTTTTAAGCAGATCGGTGGTGATGTAACATACTTCAATTCGGTCATACCATTCCGGGTGTTCCGCCACAAAGTCAGAATGCATCTGTCTCAGTTGTTCAAACTCCTGGTCATCAACAGGGGCCGACAAAGCCGCCACCAGATCAATATCACTTATACCCGGTTCAAAATCACCGATCACAAGCGATCCTTCCAAATACAGGCCAACTAATTTATCACCCAGGAGGGATTTAATCCTGGTTAAAAGGAGTTGTAATATTTGATTGATGTCAGGATATGGCGTTATATTCATAGAGGAAGTATAGCGGAAGATCATCCGAAGTAAAAGAGCGGGAATTCCTGAGAGTATTTGAGCATGGAAAAGGCCCCCGGCATTTCAACCCTTTTTTAAGAGCGATTTACCGGAGGCCTTTCGCTTTAGCTATTTCAGCCGAACAGCTTAAACCGTTCGTTTACGGCTGATGTAATTCATTACTTCACTGAGTACGTGGCCCAGTTCTTCCGCTTCATCCAGGCTAAAATCGAGGGTCAGGCCCCGGTCGTGAAATTCGAGGGTGATTACCTGGTGAACCTGCTCCTCGTAAGCGGAGACATTATGAGTTTCGGCAATTGAGACGTAAGTATGCTCGTGGTCCTCGTCTTCCTCAAAATTACCACGCCCGATAGGCTCGTTTTCGTGGTCGTGCCCGTTCCCATTGCCGTTAAAACTGAATCCGTTTCCATTGTTTCCGTAGTCAGACATTTAAAACCTCATTCTTTTCGAGTTTCGATAAAATTCCTTTTGTACCTGGCCTACTTTTGCAGCCTGCCGGTAATGCAAAAGCTACTTCAACCTGCTAAATCTTACTGTGATTACCGGCCCTGTCAGCCGGTAACCGGAACTTAACTGACCTTATAATTGCCAACTGTCCGGTATAGCTTCCAGCTAATCGCCCTATCTCGGTGGCGGTAATGAAACCCAGCACATGCTTTCGGCTGATTGCCGGGCTGCTTCGATGACCTGCTGCACTTTGTAGCCATCGTAAAAGCTCGGCGTAACTTCTTTGTTATGGGATTGCCCGCTTTGTTTGCTCTCCCGGATAGCCTGAACAAAATCAGAGGCCAGGGTAACGAAGGGTCGCAGGCGCGGATCATTTGACGACGGACCGGAGGTAAGACGCGGCGGAACCGGCAATAACTGCAAACGTTCTTCTCCGGCGCGGGCTCCATAAACCCGGCCCTCGCTATCAACTATCAAAGTTCCGGCGCTGCCGAAAAGCTCGATTCTCTCCCCGCTGCCATAGCGCGTGACCGCCGAGACATTGATCATTCCCTGACCTCCCCTGGCGAAGCGGCACAACAGGGTAAAGGTATCATCGGCTGTAACCGGACGCTGTTCGTCCGAATTCGGCAAGTAGCGCTCTTTGACGTAGGTTTCAATCTGGGCCGAAACAGCCGCAATCTCACCGAACCATAGCCGCAAAGCATCAATATAGTGGGAGCCGAGCGCTCCCAGGAAACCGCCCCCCGCTTCTTTGTCGAAAAGCCAGCCCCAGCTTCGCAGGCGCGGGTCAGCCGAAGTGCCGGTCAGCATCGATATATTGGCGGTAACCAGGTTACCTAACCAGCCTTTTTCTACCAGTTCTTTAAGGTAAGCACGCGCCGGTACATACCGGAACTCATGGTCTATCATCCCGACCAGCCCGCTCTTTCGCCAGGCTTCGACCATCTCGCGAGCCTGTGCCAGGTTGAGGGCCATCGGCTTCTCGCAGAGCACGTGCTTCCCGGCGTCAAAAGCCTTGAGGGTAAACTCGTGGTGCTGGTAGGGTGGAGTAACTATGCTGACCGCGTCCAGCCCGGGAAGCTGCAAAACTTCCTCGATACTGTCGCAGACACGGGCTATTTTGAAATCAGCCGCCAGTTTTTCAGCAATCTCGCGCCGCCCGGTACTCATAATGCCGGCCACTTCGATTCCGGGCAGCTTCAAAAAGCCCGGAATCTGGACCCGCCCGCCAAAGCCGGTTCCAATTACGGCCAGTCGCACAACAGGCTGGTTTTCTGCGGCCATTTCAACAGTTCCCTTTCTTACCCGTTTACCAGCTTTGCCAGTCTATCAGGATAGTTGGTAATAATCATATTTACCCCCAGCTCAAGCATCCTCCGCATGTCGGATTCGTGATTGACGGTCCAGGTGTTTACCGCCATTCCCAGCCCGTGAGCGCGTTCCATCAGGCTTTTATCGACCAGGCTGAAGGGCGGGTGAACGGCCACCGCTTTAAAGCTCTGAGCCATGGCGAAGGGGTCAAAATTAGTCGGGTAATCGCTGGCCCGGCTGGTATAAAGCGCTCCTAACTTGATTTCAGGCGCATAGCGATGCAGCGCTTGCAGGCGGAAGGGGTCAAAACTGCTGATTAATACTTTATCCTGCAAGTCGTACTGAGTCACAAGGTCGGCTATCTTGCGCTCCAGGCCGTTTTCGCTTTCGAAACCGGGAGTGCTTTTGATCTCAATGTTCAGACCGAGTTTCTGGCCGAACTGTTGCAAGACTTCTTCGAGGGTTGGAATTTCGGTGCCTCTAAACTCTGCGCTAAACCAGGCCCCGGCATCCAGCTTTTTAAGCTCGTTCAGGGTTAATTCAACCGGCCGGACGGCTTCTTTGAGGCTGGTAGTACGCTCAAGGGTATCATCGTGCAATATAATTGGAACATTGTCTGCGCTCAATTGCACGTCAAACTCGATCCAGGTAGCGCCCATTTCCAGGGCACGTTGAAAAGCAGGCAGGGTATTTTCCGGCGCATGGCCGCTGGCCCCACGATGTCCACATACAATTGACATAAGTAATTTAATTCCGGGTTTTTGAGCTGTCCTGAAAATCAGGAAGCAGTCTGAAAAGAGCCTAATAATGCTTTGCAGTAAAGCTGGGCCGATTATAGCGCAAAGCCGGACGCCGGGCAAGGTTTTAGCCGTCAAAGGCTTGCTTTTGAATTAAGACTTTCTGCTGGGACTTGTTTAATGGTTTTACATAAGATAAAATGTAAGAAAAAAATACAATACCCATCACACTCGCAGGGCTTAAAAGGAGGCGCAATGGTTAACGAGTACGCCATAAATATTGAACAGCGACCGGTCAGTCACTTCTGGAAAGGTAGAGGGGGCTTCTTACCTATCGCTATCGTTGAACACATGATGCAGGGAACGCTCGAAGAAACCTGGCGCTATTTCAATGGCAAAGTCGAAACGGGCGAATACGCGGTATCAGCTCACTACGGAATAGGCCGGGATGGACGCATCTGGCAATTTGTGGCCGATGAAGATACGGCCTGGTCCAACGGCATTTTACAGGAGCCCGACCTGAGCATCGGCTGGCTAAAGGAAGTCTACCAGGAACGCATTAACTGTAACCTCGTGACACTTTCCATCGAATATGAAGGTTTTAGCGGCGAACCCCTGACCGAAGAACAATACCAGGCGGCCCTGGCCCTGCACCAGCAACTGGCCCGGCGCTGGGACATTGAAGCCGATAGCGAGCATATTATCGGGCATGACCGGATAGATAGCCTCGAACGCGGTGACAATCCCGGTTCAGCCTTTCCGCTTTTGCGCCTTCTGCGCGATTTGATGGCCGAAGAACCTGCCGCCGCTACGCCTGACCGGTCTGTCGAAACTGCCGCGCCTGCCCCGGAATTTGCCCAACCCACCCAGGAAGCTGAAGCTGCTATACCGGGCTTAACCGCCATTCCTTTTGAAGATGAGGTGCTGGGTGCTACGGGAGAGGCCGAAACTGCCAGCGAAGCCCTGCCGGTAGAGTCTTTTCAGCCGGAAGAAGCGCAAACTGCCCCGGCTTTCTCTGGCGAGCAGGCGGCGGAAGAACAGGTGCAAGCTCCCACCTTTGAAGACCAGGCAATGGCGGAGCTTCCTGAAATCCCGTCTTTCAACTTTGATGAGCCTACCGCCCAGTTTAACGCCAGCCTGGTGGATGATACCGTAGCACCCCCGGTCATTACCGAAGCCGAGCGCTCGGCTGAAGCTTTACCCGAAGACTTTTTCCGGGAACAGGGCCTTGAGGCACCTGTCACTGAACAGGTATTTAGCGGTGATGACCTCGATAGCGCCTTCTCGCAGTTTACGCCTCAGGCTCCGTTCGAACCTGAACCGGCATCTACTGAAGCTAACGCCGAGCCGCAACTGGTGGAAGAATTTGCCCTGCCCCAGGAAGTCGGCCATGAACCGCAGGAGGCCGCTCTGCCGGACTGGTTGAATATGCCTTTCGAGAGTCAGGCAACCAGTCAAGCCGAACCGGCAGTCGAGTCTTTTAATGCCGGTGTTAATCCTTTTGGTACAGAGGAAACGACTCAACCTTCCGAAGAATCGGAATTACCCTCCTGGCTAAGTGGTACCGCACCACAGGCTCAAGCGGAAGAAAAAGCGCAGCCCTCCGAAGAACATGCTTTACCTTCCTGGTTAAGCGAAAGCCCGGCCCAACCGCCAGAGCAGGCAGAAACCAGCGAATCCGCCGGGCAGGAATATCCGAATCCGCTGCCTTCCTGGCTGGAAGGCGCGCCTTTGCCTTCTGAGGAAGCTACCGCCGCCCCGGAGGCAGCCGAGCACCAGGAGGTTAGCCAGGAACATGCGCCCGAAATTAACCAGGAAGTCGTCACCACTCCTGCGGTAGCCGCCGAGAGCCCTGAAAGTAACGCACCTGCGGTCGAGCACGGAGTTGAGAGCGCAAGCGCTCCCGAAGAGGCCCCCGCTTCCTGGCTGTTTGATGACCTGCCCGAGCCTTTTGCCGCTCCTCAAACAGCCGAACCTGCCCAGGAGAGTCCTAACCAGGAGTCTTTTGAAATACCGGCCTTCAATTTCGAACAATCGCCCGGCGTTAACCAGGAGTCCTTTGAGCTGCCGGCCTTCAATTTCGAAGAAGCTGCCGGTGCCAACCAGGAGTCCTTTGAGATACCACCTTTTAACTTTGAAGAACCGGCCGAGACTGAGGCTGAACCGGAAGTACCGGCTTTCCAACCGGAAGAGCGCGAGGAGCTTTTCAAAGAATTTGATCTTGGCCCCTTCGATACAGGTGAGGTTGCTCAAGCTGAAGAGCCAACTCCTGACTTCGCCCAGGCCGAGTCAATGCCGGAAGGCCAGTTTAAAGGCTTTGAGGTCAGCGAGCTCGACCGGTTAACGCCTTTCGGACAGGGTGAAACGGAAACGGCTGCTACGGAAAGCAGCCAGGAACCGCTCGACCAGTTGTTTGCTTCCTTTAATAACGACCCCGGCGCTGCCCCTGAGCATCTCGAGCAGGCGACCCCGGCTGAACCCGCTGAAGCGGAGACTACCCGGCAACCCCTGGATGAGTTGCTGGCCGGTTTTAACGAACCCGAAGCGGCAGAAACGCCGCAACCCGAAGCAGAGCGCCAGCCTCTCGATGATCTCTTGTCCGGCTTTAATATCATGCCGGAAGCCCCGGCTCTGGAAGCCGCTCCGGCAGAGTCGCAAAACCACGCTCAGGCTGAAGCTTCGAGCGAGCCTGACCTGCTGTATCCTTTCGATCTAACAGAGAGTCCTTCCTGGAGCCAGGTTGAGGAGTTCAATTATCCCTTTGAACTCTCTGGCAATGAACCGCCCCAGGCTTACACTGCTGACAACAGTTATACTTATGGCGAGCAGCCTCCGGTAAATCCACTCGACTTTGAAATAGCCGGGAGTGCTTATCCTTTTGAACTGCCTGAACTGGAACCACAGGAAGAGAAAGTAACACCCTCGGAGCAAGCTGCCCCGGAGGCGCAGGCGCAGCCTGAACAGGCCGCCGAGCCCGCTGCCGAAATCCCTTCACCCGAAACTGAACCTGTCACGGAACACGCTCCCGAACCGGCCCTTCAGATGCCGGAAGAGATGCCCAACTGGCAGGAGTCTTTCCAGGCTTTGAATATTGAAGTGGCTTCCGGTCAGGCTGAACCTTTGCCCGAGCAGACCGAAAATCTTGACCTGGGGCTGGCCGCAGAGCCGTCTACCAATGCCCCGGTAGAAGCCTCGCATGAACCGGCAGGCCTGCCTGACTGGCTGGAAGCCCCCGCCGAGGTAGCGCCTGAGGTAGAAGCCCTGCCTGAGACGCCGGCCTGGAGCGCAGGCAGCGCCACCGAAAGCAGTGAAAATGCTTTGCCGGACTGGCTGAACATAGAGAGCGCTCCTGCCAGTGAAGCAAGTGAAACCGGGAGCGCCACGGGTACGGCAAGCGTTGAGGAGCCCCAGCCGGGCCAATTCGGCGCTCTTTCGGCCAATTTTATGCCGGAACCGGAAGCGGCGGTTGAGAAACCGGCGGAAGTAGCCCTACCCCAATCCTTTGCCGCTCCGGCCCCTGCTGCTCCTGAAGTGGTCGCGCCGAAAGCTTCTGCGCCGGTCACAGCCCCAAATGAAGGCTGGCAGGATGACCTGTTTGAGGATGATAGCTTTTTCTCGCTGTTCAATACCTCTACGTCTGCATCTACCGGCAAGGCCTCGGCTGCGCCTGCCAGTACCGAATCCCTGGCTCAAACTGCACCCACGCTGCCGTCCTTTGATACGGATAACGCTGACTGGGAGTTAGGTGCGGAAGAGCCTACCACCGAGAACCTGGCCTTCTTCGAGCGCCTGATGGCCGAGTCTGGCGCGACTATTCCGGCCAACCAGCCACAGGCCGCTGCTGCGCCTGCGCAAGCGGAGCAGCCCCGGGTCGAACAGCCTCAGGTTCCTTCCCAGGCTCCCTCGGTTGAAACCGGCCCGGCCCCTCAACCGGCCGCTTTCGATTTCGGGCAGAGTACCTATACGCCTTTTAACCTGAGAAGTGAGCCTCAACCGCAGCCAAAAGCCGGTCAGCCGGAACCAGACTTCGATTTTGACCTGTTTTCGAACCAGCCGGTACCCCCGGTACCACCCGCTCCGCCTGCGCCTGCCCCACAGGTAGCGCCTCAACAGGCAGCAAGCCAGAACGGTGATATCAACTGGGCTAACCTGGGAGGCGGGGTTGTCTCGGTAGAACTGGCTAATATTCGTACTCGCCCCAGTTACGACAAGGATACCATTGTCAAAGTGGGTGAGATGGGCCAGCGCTTCGCCTTTGATGGCTGGACGGAAGGGCCGGAACTGCGCGGTTCTACCCGCTGGTATCATATTTCGCAGGCTTCGGGTGGAGGCTGGATTCACAGTAGCCTCGTTCGGCTCGACCGGCCCGCGAATTTCTAAGCGGTAGGGCGGAGTAAACGGGTGGATGGTTTTAGTTCCACGGATGAATACCTTGAGTGGCTCTGGAATCACCCGGTCGAACGCCAGAACCGGCACCTTGAACTGCGCCAGGCTCACACTACCTATCTGACAGACCAGGCGGAAGCTACCGACATATGGGCTTCCGCCCGGATCGCCTCTTTCCTCTCCAAAAGTTTTTCTTTCCAGGCAAAACCTGGTTTACTTGATGCCGGTTGCGGTGCGGGGCGCTACCTGGCGCTCCTTTCGCAAAAACCGGCTTTTGAGGTTCAACTGGCAGTTGGTCTTGACCGCAACCGGGAGGCTCTGGCCGAAGCGCAGCGCACTTTAAGAGGACGCCACGAGATCAGTTTAGTGCAGGGGAACGTACGTAAATTACCTTTTAAAGCGGGGTCTTTTGGGGCGGCTATGTGCAATCGCATGCTTAACCAGACCGGCGATATTGCCGCCGCGCTAAGCCAGGTAGCGGACGTGCTGGTAGATGGTGGTCTGCTTTTTATCGTGACGGCCGATAGCGAGTTAGTTTCGCCCCTGCGGGTCGCCCACCTGGCAGCTTTGCAGCGCCTTAACTTTCCCGAAAAGCTTTATCGTTCCAGCACTCCACCCGACCAGCGCCTTAATCTGCAAAACGGCAAGGCCTGGCTAGAGCCGCGCTTTCAATTTGAGGCCCTGGAACTATACGAGCGCCGCTTGAGTTTCACTGACCCGGCGCTGCTCATGGAATATTATGCCAGCGGCCTGCTTTTCCAGAAATCGGCCGGTATGGCTGAACCGGGCATCAATGCTAGGCGCTGGGCTACTCTTTATGCCTCTATAAAAGAAGAACTGGCCGGGCTGATGGCAGCTTCGGGCCAGCTTACTTTTAGCGATGGTGCGGCTCTTTTTGTGGCCTCGCGCAAAATTTAAGCAAGGCTTTGGCCCTATTGCGGCGGCCAGATCACCCGCCAGCCCCCTTCCTGCTGCAACAGCACCATTGACTCGAACAGAGATAATTTCTGCCCGTTCTGGAGGGTCACTTCTAGCTGGTAAGGCACACTGGCTCTTTTCCCGGCAATACTCGGCTCCTTGACCTGTACAACCTCGCTCTTGACAATCCCGGCATCCTGCCGCGCTCGTTTCAAACGATCCTCATACTGGCTGCGGCTGACTTTTAGCTGCGAATCGGCGGTCAGCAGATCGTAAGCCGCTGAGAACGAAGAGCTATTCATGTCATCCAGGTAGTGCCGGGCTACATCGCCGGGAGGGGTATTATCCGCACATGCTGTCAGAAGCAGGGGCAGCAGGCAGAGCAGGCCGGCCAGGAAAAGCTTTTTAACCGGTTTGAATAGTGGTTGCCGTTGCAAAATAAACCTACTTTACTTTCTGGCCGAGCGCCCAGCCTGGGGCTCCACTCAAAATATCCTCAGGCCGGAAACCAATCCAGCCATCACCGTTGTAATCTTTGCGCGCCAGGGTTTCGGCTACGCGCTCCACGAAGTCGGCCCTTTTCAGGCGCTGGTTATACTCTTTTTCTCCCAGGTAATCCACCGCCAGGCCCAGGGCTACCTGCCCGGCGTTAGGGTAGGCAGGCGAGCCGATAAAAGCATCCAGGTCTCCTTGCCCGTCCATGCGGGCAGCGATTTCACGTTGCAGCGCAAAAACCGCCTCACCAGAATCCCGCCCGATGCTGGAGGGTGGTCCCACCACTAAAGGCACGCTGTATTCAAATAAGTAGCCGTTCAAGGCTAGCTTCAGGCTGCCCCAGTTAGTCTGTCCCGGCAGCAAGCCTGCTCCTTGCCCGGCATCCTGGCGAACACCAATCGTGACCAATAAACGCCCATTCCCGGCAGGATTGATGAAGCGATCGGGTAAAGGGTAAAGCCAGGGCGGGTTGGCGAAAATGCGGCCCCGTACCCCGCCGCCCAGTTCCAGGCTCAGGGTTTTTGTAACCGGGGTCGCGCCCCCCAGGCTGGAAAGAGTCCCCAGGCTGAACAAATCGAAGGAGGGTGTGCCACTGGGGAAAACGGGCTGTTCGACTCCTGCCATATCCAGCGAAGCCGGGGCTGCCGGGAAAAGCAGGCGCAGCGAATTATCCAGGTAATCACTGGTGCTACCGTCGCTGGCAGGGCTAGACTGATTGGGAGGAGTGCCGGTGGGTTGGGGTGTACTTTGCGCCTGCACCGAGCTGCCGTTTGAAACCATAATAACCAGCAGGGCAAGTAACGCAAAACCGGCGCGCCGGGAGAGAGCAACGCCGGTTCTGGTTCGGTGGAAAACGCGAAATAAAGGCATCAGGATTTTGCGGTCGGAGCAGTATTAATCACGGTTACGTTAGTACCTGCGCCGGGCGTGGTAACTACTGTTGGATTTGCGCCGGGAGTTAACTGCACAGGCTGGCCTGACCTGCCGGGATCGTTCAGATTGAAAACGTAAACTTTCTGGGCGCTAACCGCAAAAAGCTTTTTATTAGTCTCGTCAATCACTATATCCTGCAAAGTATCGAACTCGTTTCCGGTCGGGCTGGCCTGGAACTGTTGCACCAATGAGCCATCGGCCTTACTGAATTGCAGGATACGCTTTTGCGAGTCAATGATAAAGAAATACGGGAAGTTGAGGCTACCGGCATTCAAAACCGCCGGGCTGGTCAGGGCCGGGTTCAAACGGTCGTTGCTTGCCACATCGAATTGTTTTATAACCTCGCCTTTATCTTTACCGTTCGGTCGCGCTAACTGGTAGACCTTGTTATCTTTGCCTGTGACATAGATTGTGCCGTCAATCGAAAATCCCTGGGCATTGTCGAGGTCCAGGCTGACAACTGCGTTCGGATTGAGCCAGGTGTCGGGGTTAGCATTATAACTACCCGAGTTGTATTTGAGAATCTGGCCGTTGCCCGGGCCAATCAGGTATAGATTACCTTCGTAGGAGGCTACCTGCCGGATGGTTTTGCTGGCCCAATTAGCAGTGCCGCCTAAGGCCTGGGCTGTCCAGCTACTGTTGGCTTTGTTATAAAGCCAGAGAACGTTACTATCGTCCACTACCATCAATCCATCCGGCCTTGAAACCAGGGCGACCGGTTTGCCGAAAGTGCTAGCGCCATTACTGGCCTTGTCACCCTGCTTCAGCAGGGGCTTGACCTGTCCGAGTAGCTCGGCGCTGTAAATGATATTCTGGCCGCTGTCCAGCAAATAGAGTGTATTGCCATCCGGGCTTAAAATGCCTTTGGTCAGGCGAGTGCCTGCGCCCTGGCTGCTCAGGTCGGCAATAACCCGCATATCAGGCGGCACCACCACCAGATTAAGCGTATTCAAACTGGTTCTTACGCTATCCTGCACCCGTTTAATATCCGGCAAATCAGGTTTTTCTTTACGGGCGTTATCGAGATCAGCCTGGGCCTGGGTGAGCAGCGAGCGGGCTTGACCGGGACTGGAAGCCAGGTATTGCTTGGCTGTGGTAGCTTTTTGTTCCGCCGCTTTCACTAAATCCTGGGCTTTAGCCGTACCGTTGTTAACCACGCTTGCCACGCTGGAAAGCAGCAGCAATATTACTGCTACGGCCAGGGCAGCCCCTATGCCCAGCAATATTAACTGCTTGCGTCCCCGAGAGAGTCCCGGTTTCTTTTCAGAAGGTTCCTCTTGTGCCAGGTTGAAATGAGGCGCTTCAGGTTGCGGATTAAAGGCCGCCTGGCGAGCCTGGCTTACCTGCTGGTAACGCCCGCCCCACTGGGCTTTTTTGGTCTGGGCTTCGTCTTCCGCTCCGCCATGAGGGTTCATGGTCGGCATGGGCGGCTGATTCTGACCCACAGGATTGTAGCGACTGGTAGCGGCAGTGTAAATCTGATCAGATCCCTCTAGAGGATCGGTATAGGTATATTTGCGTCCTGGCTCGTTACTTTGCGGCGTGAAATGATAGGCCCCGGCGTGCTGGTTCTTGAGCCCGTTTAGCTGATCTTCCGGTTGTTCTTCTTTGCTTACTTTCCGGCCTCGCAGGTAGGGAGGGCGATTTAGATCATCATCCTCGCGGTGCAGCCAGGGATCGGAAGATTGCTGGTTTTGAGATAAGGGTGCCAGCGGGTCAGCCTCAAAGCCCGCAGGCTGCACGGGCTTGAAATCGTGCGTCGCGTTGGTGGGCTGCTGGTAAAAATCTTGTCCGGCAGCAGGTTCAAATTCCGAAGCGTCATCATAGACATAATCTTCGTGTCGAGCCGGTTTGATCGCGGCTTTATCGGCCTGGAGCGGCTCACTCGGTAACTGCCCCCTGGGACTGAATTTAGCCGTTACGCCCGCCGTCCGGTTAACCGGGGTGCTATGGCGCCCGGTTTCCTCCACCTTTTTAGTATGCGCGCGCCCTCCAATTTCTGCTCTGACCCCTACGGTCAGGCAGTAGCCATCCAGTATATCGCGGGTACGCGCAAACTCAGAAAAGTTGAGCAGGGCGCTCCGGCTATCCTGCCCGCTCAAAATATGCTCCAGGTCGTCCTTTTGCAAAGCGCCGGCAAAAGCTGCCGAGCAGAGCACCAGCATATCCCCTTCTTCAAAGACGAAACGTTGCAAAATGGGATCAATTGAGCTGAAGCGGCCCAGGGAAGGCAGGGCCTGGCTGCGGGCTTTAGGCATGGGTAACGTGGCCTGCGGGTCTGTCCCGGTGCGAACTGCGGTGATCCGCGGACCGCCGCTGTTATCGGTAGGCTGCTCGGCAGGAGCGGCTAACGAGCGAAACTGGCCTTGCTGGCTGAGGTAAGCCTGGGTGGGTGGCATCTGGGCGGTGTAAAGCTCTCCAGCGCGTATCAGGGCCAGGGTGATACCTACCCCGCGTCTTTCGGGCGGCAGTACAGAACTATTGGCATTGTAGATGGTCTGGTTGGCTTTTTCGAGAGCGTGTCTGAGAGCGCTGGTGATGGTAGCGGTAGCGCTGAAATTGTAATACTCTTGCAGGGCTATTTCCTGGGCCTGGCGGCACATGTCGATATCGCCGGGTCGCGGATGCCCGGCAGCCATCGTTTCGGTTTCGGTAATGATATAAAGCGCGCCCCTCTTCTGGATAACCGGTGGGGGCATTATCAATTCGGCGTCAAGCAGGCACTCGGCCCGGTCCCGCCGGGTTCCATTACTGAGTTCAAGCTGGTTTGCTACTATATACATAGCTCCGCCCCTTTACTACTCCATTGTACGCCAGTTTCCTTGATGACTTTGCTGCCGGGATAATGTTATGTCATGTCGTTATAGTAATTATAACAAAAATTCTAAAGTTGTCTATAGATTTTCGGTGTATACTTATCCCATTTTAAATACTTTTTTTAATAAAAAGGAGCCTGCTTCTTTGATAATTTAAGCAGGCTCCTCAACTCACGCTATTTGGCCGGTCAGTTTAACCGCTATTTGAAACCTTTGGTAACAGCGCTGAACATTGAGCCGATTTGCGGGCCCAGAATCATCAGAATAGCGATAACTACCACTGCTACCAGAAAGAGAATCAGCCCGTACTCCATCAGGCCCTGGCCTTCTTCCTGATCGTGGAGAGCCAGGCGCCGCGAGTTGAGCCAGTTCATAACGCTACTAAGATTGATCAAAAATCACCTCCATCTGCATAAGAGCAACTGTTTGAAGATTCAAGTAGAACGATAGGATGGCCTGCCAGATAGAGTTAGTTGTATGACTCTCGGTGTTAACTTTGTTGGTGGGAGGCCGCCAGGTTCGCCAAAGTCACAAAGGAACAACTCCATTTTGGCAGGAGCAGCAGGAGTGAATTTAGAATTTGCACGGCGAGAAAAAACTACAGAATTAGAATAATCCTGGTACTATTGTACTGTAATTTCCACTTCCTCACAAGTAGGTATGAAGTACCTTTTATGCCCCAAGAATCTGCTCAATCCAGACGCAAAACCATTAATTCCAGGTCAACATAGCGGTTGCCAAGCTTCAAGCCGCGTGGTTCGCCGCCACAGTATTCAAAGCCACAGGCAGCGTAAAGACCCCTGGCTGCCGGGTTATTGCCCGAAACCCACAGGCTTATTTGCTCAATCCCTTCCATCTCCCGGCCAAGCTCAAGCGCCCTCTCCATGAGGGCTTTCCCTACACCCTGCCCGCGCGCTTCAGACGCTACGAACATGCCGCCGATGGCAGCCTTGTGCCGCATTTTAATAAGCTGGTAACGCTGTAGATTAACTATTCCTACCAGGGTTCCACCCTCATCAAATGCGCCCAGGGTTATATTGTCACTTCCGTTGGCCGTTAATACCTTTGTTACTTCATCGAGGCGGCGCCCGGCTTCCTCCTCATATGACTTACCGAAGGCCTCAGGAGCATCCTGTAGACTGCGCAAGCGTAAGGCCTGGTAAATTGCGGCGTCCGCTTCGGTCAGCGCCCGTATTTGCATCGCTCTGCCTCTTTTCATGATAATTTAGGGGTCGTTCATTTCAGTTATAATAATATAGCACAGGAAGTTGGAGCATATTTGCTTTATTGACCCGGAAAGGAGCTATTTTAGATGCTGGTAGGACTGGTTCCAATGGGTGGTTTTGCCGAACGCTGGCGGCCTTATCCCTGCCCGAAAGAATTGTTGCCCTTCGGTACAGATGCGGCAGGACGCCCTCGCGTGATCGCTGATGTGGTAATAGACAGGATGATCCACGCCGGGATAGAGCAGTTGGTTATCCCGGTACGGCCTGAGAAGGCTACGATGGTAATGAGTTATTATGGGCATAAGTTAACGAACGGTGCGGACGTAGTTTACATCGCGGCGCCCGGCCCCAGCATACTGGCCAATTTACAGGCCTGCGTGCCTCTCCTGCGCGGCCATACCGTCCTCTTCGGCTTTCCCGATACCTATTTTGAGCCGCTGGAAGCTTTTAGCCTTTGCCTGAAAGTTTTTGAACCAGGGGTAGAACTGGTCCTGGGAACTTTCGAAAATCATGATATACCGAGAGTCTTTACCACCTACCGCGATGGCCAGAAACTGGTGCGAGTGCGTACTTCTCCCAAACCGCCCGAAGAAAGGGAGAAGGAAGTCTGGGGAGTAGCGGTCTGGGGACCGGATTACACCGAGCGCATGGCCGCCTGGAACCGGGAGGATGGCGATGACCCCTCGTATGTGCATAATGCTGCGGCTCAGGCCGGTAACTCGCGCTGTATTCCCATGCCCGATAACGCGTATTACGAGGACATGGCTTCTTACACTTACTACGAACGTTTCCTCTGCCGCCAGAAATAACCGGCAGCAAGGCAAATAGATAGAGAGGTTCTGAGGGAAGGAGTATCATGCCCCCACGATACTCCTCTTCGGCGTTTAAAAGGCAGAAAGCAAAGAATCATCTCTGCTTTGCTTTTGCTTTCTGCCTATCGCAAAAACAATTGATAATATTTTAAGGGTGTGTTAGCATTAATTCCGGTTGTAATAACCGCTGGCCTGGCTTTTGAAATAACAGGAAAGTGAGACATGGCAGAGCGAGAAGCAGGCGCAATTATCCTGGCGGGCGGACTGAGTCGCCGCATGGGAACCGACAAAGCTTTGCTTCGTCTCAAGCCGGGCGGGCCACGTATTATAGAGATGGTGCTGGCGGCAGCTTCGGCGGTAGCAACTGAAGTGGTTATCAGCACCAACCGGCCAGAGTTGTATAGCTGGCTGGATCTGCCCCTGGTTCCGGATAATTTTCCGGGGGCGGGACCACTGGCCGGACTGGAAGCCGGTTTGAGCAGGAGTACAGCCAGGTATAATCTGCTGTTAGCCTGCGATATGCCTTTTGTGCAACCAAAACTGCTGCGTTTCTTGCTGGACCTGGCGGCGCAGCATTCTGCCGTTATTCCGCTCAGCAGGGAAGGACGGCCTGAGCCGTTATGTGGAATCTATAGCCGGGAGTGTCTGCCCCATATCCGGGAACATTTGAGGGCCGGCAAGTATAAAATGACCGGCTGGCTGGAGTATCTGCCGGTAAGATACGTCGCAGCGGATGAATTGTTGGAGTATGACCCGGCGTTGCGTTCATTTGATAATCTGAATACGCCTGAAGATTTGGAACAGGCCAGATAGTGGATACTTATTGGGTAGTATAGGCTAATTATATTAGCAGGAGCAGGGGCAATGGATAGATTGGTGCCTGACAACAACAAAGAGGTGCTGCTGCACTTGCAAGAAATCAGTAAGGAACTGGAAGAGGAACTGGACAATACCCTCGAAGAGGATGCCAATTTCAATGCCGCTCCGGGGGAGTGGAGCGTCAAGGAGATCGTCTGTCACCTGCGGGACGCCGAGCATATTTACTACCGGCGTTTGCAGCAAATGCTGGAAGATGACGAGCCTTTCCTGCGCGCCTTTAATCCTGACGAACTGGCCAGCGAACGCGATTACCAGGCGGCGGATTGGGGTGAGGCGGTGGCCGCTTTCAAAGAAAACCGTGCTACTAATCTTAACCTGCTAACTGAGCTAAGACCTGTGCAGTGGCTTAAAGGAGCCATTCACCAGGAGCGCGGTCATATTACGGTACACGATATTGCCGAGGCCCTGGTGCAGCATAGCACCGACCATCTTGAGCAGATCCGGCACGTGCGCTGGCTGGCAAAATAACCGCTACTGCCATTGAGGAGAATATAAAAGGTTTAAAAACAAAAGGGTCGCCCTTAGAGCGGCCCTTTTTGCTTCAAAGGCGCCTTCTAACGTAGTAAACTCTTGCCAATCACCAGGCGTTGAATCTCGCTGGTGCCCTCGTAGATTTCGGTCACTTTGGCGTCCCGAAAGTAACGCTCCACCGGGTATTCCTTGATATAACCGTAGCCTCCGAAAACCTGGACCGCTTTGGTGGTAACCCACATGGCCGTCTCGCTGCTGAAAAGCTTTGCCATGCTGGCTTCACGCCCGCAGGGTTCTCCGGCATCGCGCAGGCTGGCGGCGCGGTGAACCAGCAGGCGAGCGGCTTCGATGCGGGTCGCCATATCGGCGATCATAAACTGAATAGCCTGGAAATCATAAATTTTATGGCCGAACTGCTGCCGTTCGTTAGCGTATTTGAGGGCAAATTCGTAGGCCGCCTGGGCGATCCCGAGAGCCTGGGACGCAATCCCGATGCGCCCGCCATCGAGCAGTTGCAGGGCGATGCGGAAGCCGTAGCCTTCCTGCCCCAACACATTTTCCGCCGGAACCTGGCAGTCCTCAAAGATCAGTTCGGTGGTATCACTGGCGCGCATGCCGAGCTTATCCAATTTCTGGCCCACCTTAAAGCCGGGCATGCCCTTTTCTACAATAAAGCAGGTAACGGCATCCGCGGCTTTACCGGCGTTTTTGTCCGTAACAGCAAAGACCAGGAAGACATGGCCGGACTTGCCGCTGGTGATAAACATCTTGGTGCCATTGAGAATGTAGTTATCCCCTTCGCGCCGGGCGGTCATCTTCATGTGTACGGCATCGCTGCCGCTATCCGGTTCACTCAGAGCGTAGCCGCCTAACTGTTGTCCCGAGGCCAGCGGGATGAGATAACGCTGCTTTTGTGCTTCGGTCCCGAATTTCCAGAGGCCGTAGCAGGTCAGGGAGTTGTTGACCGACATGGCGGTGCTGAGCGCCGGGTTGCCCCGGGCAATCTCTTCGAGGGCCAGCACATAACTGAGGGCATCCACCCCCGCGCCGCCCCATTCTTCCGGGATCATCAGGCCCATCAGGCCCAGTTCGCCCATCTTCTTCCAGAGTTCGACCGGGAATTCCTGGGCCTCGTCGTACTTTGCCGCCGTCGGTAGCAACTCTTTGTCGGCAAACTCCCGCGCCATCTCTTTGATCATTTGCTGTTCGGGAGTAAGATTTAAATCCATTTTGTTACTCCGTTTAATGGTTGCCCAGTTCGCGCAGCAGGTGCCGGGCGATCACGATTCGCTGAATTTCGGAAGTGCCTTCGCCAATGGTGGTCAGGCGTACATCTCGGTAGTAGCGCTCGACGTTATATTCTTCCACATAGCCGTAGCCGCCGTGAATCTGGATGGCCTCGCGGCAGACAGACTCGCCTATTTCGCTGGCGAAAAGCTTTGCCATAGCCGCTTCTTTGCTGTAGGGCATTTTGTTATCTTTGAGCCAGGCGGCGCGGTAGACCAGCAGGCGAGCGGCGTCAATTTGAGTGGCCATATCGGCCAGTTTGAACTGGATAGCCTGGAAGTCGGAGATGGAACGGCCGAATTGCTGGCGCTCTTTGCTGTAGGCCAGGGCCGCGTCAAAGCCCGCCTGGGCCAGACCGAGAGCCATTGCGCCGATGGAGATGCGCCCGCCGTCCAGGATTTGCATGAACTGTTTAAAGCCTTCGTTGGGCTGGCCGAGGATGTTTTCTTTGGGCAGGCGGCAGTTATCGAAGAACAACTGGCTGGTAATCGAGCCGCGCAGGCCCATCTTTTTCTCGTTCTTGCCGTAGCTGAAGCCCGGAGTGCCTTTTTCTACGATAAAGCTGGCGATACCGTGCGCTCCCTTGCTCTTGTCGGTCATGGCGGTAAAGATCACTACATCGGCAATCGCGCCGCTGGTAATCCAGTTTTTCGAGCCGTTGATGACCCATTCGTCGCCCTCCAGGACAGCGGTGGTGCGGGTACCGGCGGCGTCGCTACCGGCGGTCGCCTCGGAAAGGCCGAAGGCTCCCAGCCATTTGCCGCTGGCGAGCGGTTTCAGGTAGCGCTCTTTCTGCTCGGGAGTGCCAAACATATAGTAGGGTGCCGTGCCGAGCGAGGTATGCGCCGCCAGGGTAATGCCCGTGCTGCCGCAGGCCCGGCTGATTTCTTCAACCGCCATGGCGTACATCAATGTATCGCCACCTGCGCCGCCGTACTCTTCGGGAAAGGGCACTCCCATCAGCCCCAATTCGGCCATCTTTTTGATATTGTCCCAGGGGAATTCGTGAGTCTGGTCTACTTCTAACGCTCTCGGGGCAATTTCTTTCTGAGCGAATTCATGAACCGTATTGCGAAACAGTTCATGTTCGGGGCTTAGCTTGAAATCCATAGAAGACTCCTTTGTCAAGAATGGTTTATCAGAATAGTCTTAAATTTTTGACCTACCGTTTAATTAAATTCAGCCTGGCATAAAAATAAGCCAGGTTAATAGCTCATTTTCCTTATAACTGAATTCTACCAACTGGTATATTATATCTTCAAAATCAATTTGTCGAGTCTGTTCGGGTCTCCCCCATGCTGGAGAAAGAAGATGAGAGTAGGGGACACCCCTACCACCCTGCTCAGGGAGACCCTGATAACCCCTTCTAACGACTCTGCATTTGTTGCGTGGCTTCGGCGTTCTCCTGGCTGATCTTCTCAATCCAGTCCGCCGAACTGATCACCTTGCTCATGCGGACCTGTTGCGCCACCAGGATGGCCCGGTGCAATTCTTCGGCGGTCACGCTTCCGGCGGCGTTAGTAAAAGCTAGTGTGCCGGTAGCATCGGAGAGAAACTCGACGTTATAGCCCAGGTGAAAAGCCTGCCGGGCGGTAGTATCGCAACAGTGCTGGGTCATATAGCCGGAAATCACGACGGTATCTATCTCGTTAGCTTTCAGCCACTCTTCCAGGTCTGTCCCGGTAAAAGTGCCCGGTAGAGTCTTTTCGATGTAATGGTCGTAAGGACGCTCGGCTATTTCCGGTCGCAGTTCCCACTCGGCAGAACCTTTATTGAACGTGGCCGAGTTAGTGGCGGAATGCTGCACCACTACCACCGGCACATCATTAGCCTTCGCCGCGTCCATCACCTGCAAAATGTTGCTAAAACTGTTCTCGGGATAGGAAACCGGCAATTTACCCGTAAAATATTCGTTCTGAACGTCAATTACCAGCAGGGCGCGTTTCATGATTACTCCTCTTCCAGTACGAATTAATTTTAGAAAATTTGATGCACAGCCATAAGTGTAACAGTTCAGCCCCTTAACTGGTATGCTTAAATGACGTACTTTAGGTAAATCTTTTGGCGTAAATGAATCGGACCGGCTATTCAGTAACCGGCCCGATTTAGCTTAAAGGCGGCTTATCCCGTTTATATCTAACCCGATTAATTGAGATGGGTCAAGGTGCGGCGCAAGCTCTGGCGCGCTCGGAAGATTTGACCTTTGACAGTTGGCAGGCTGCTGCCGGTCAGGTGGCTGATTTCCTCGTAAGAGAAACCATTGACCTGGAGCAAGAGGGCAGTCAGGTTGCGTTGCCCTACCTGGCTGATGGCCCAGTTCAATTCTTCTTTTAGAACGGCCTGCTCTTCGGGATTCTCCCTGTCTGCGGTTAGAGCGTAAGATGCTGTTGGATCGGCTGCGCTCTGAAATAAGCCCGGTTCGGACTGAACCAGGGGGCCCAGCGGCAGGAAGCGGATGATTTTGCGGCGGCGCATCTCGCTTCGCACGGTATTACGGCCAATTGCATAAAGCCAGGCAGACATATTAAAGTCCTGCTCGCTGGGTGGTTCGCTATTTTTAGCCCGCTTTAAAAGGTTGCGGTAAGCCAGCAAAAAAGTATCCTGGGTCAGGTCGCGGGCCAGTTCGGGGTCGGCTACCAGCCCGTAAATGTAATGATATATGCGCGGCTCGTATTGTTTTACAACCTGCTCAAAACAGCGAGGATTCCACTCCGAAGCCGTTCTGCTACTAAGACCCTGGTTTTCTCCGAGAGATGTCTTAAAGCTCTCCTGTACGGGTTCAATACAAGCTTGCATGCAAAATAGTCCTTTACTTAGCTCCTGGTGTATCTACCAAATTGTTTCCTTTTTCACACGATGATTAATTTAAGCATAGCGATGGATGGGCGATCACAAAAGGCCCTTCGGTCCTATTTGCACTAAGTCTTTGGGATTAGAGAAAGTATCAGCAATCGCGGCAGCTAAACTTTGGCGTTTTGTAGAAATAACGCTGAGCCGGTAAGTTTAAAGGCGGAGTAATACTAAGCTTTTCTTAGTTGCCAGTTCTGCCAGAGCGCGCGTACCACATCGATTTCAAGCTGTCCCGGGGCGCTGCTGTTTTCACCTACGGCAAAACTCAGGGCGCTGCCAAAGAAAGGTCCGGCCAAGCGGGTAAAACCTCCCAGTGCCCCCATCGCCATAGTAACAAGCGGGCGGTCCAGAAAAGTAGTGCGGGCTTCCTGGCTGGCTGCCAGCAGATTGAGAGTATCTTCAGGTGTACGGGGATAGACCGCCATTTTGACAATATCAGCCCCGGTAGCGGCTAGCTCCTTGAGGGTACTAACCAGGGCCGGGTAAGCAGGGGTAACCTCAAAGTTATGGTAGGAAATGATGGTCGCTACACCGTGTGAACGGGAGGCGCTTAACAACTCCTGACGGGCCGAGGAAGTAGTCTGTAACTCTACATCCAGCAGGCGAATGGCCCCGCTTTCGAGCGCGGCATAAAGGATAGCCAGCCTTCCTGTCTCCGCTAAGGGACGCGCTCCTCCTTCTTCCTGGCGGCGAAAAGTAGCCAGCAAAGGCACAGGGGCGGCAGCGTGTAAAGCCTGTAGCAGGGTAACGGTTTGTTCCGGCGCCAACCCTTCCAGGTAATCCAGCCTGACTTCGATCAGGTCCGGTTTTCTGGCTGCCAGTCTCAAAAACTGTTCGAGGGCTTCTTCCGGCGTGCGCGCCACGAGCGGTGCGCAAATTACCGGTTCTTGACCTCCGATGGCCGGTAGTCCCGGACCCAATTCTACCGGGCGCGCAGCTATCCAGCCTGCCTTATTCCCAAGTGCCTCTGCCGGAGTGGTCATTTTTGATCCAATCTATGCTGTAAATTTCTACAAATTTAGCGTCAATAACGCTATAAAAAGGCTATTGAGGGGCTAAAAATAGGGTATCCAATCTTCTGCAGCCGGGATATCGGTCTTTTTGCCCTCTTTTTCTTTGGCTTCCGGCGCAGGCGGTTCCTGGTCGCTGGGGCGTACCGCCAGCAACTGGAGAATCTCACTTTTGCGGTAAAGCCGCTGCCGTTTGATTCCCTGTTTATAGCTTTTCAAAATTCCCCGGCTGACATAAGCATAAAGGGTAGCCGGTTTGACGCCCAGCAAGCGGCAGGCTTCGCTACCCTCGATAAATTCTTCCGTTTCAGACTGGTTGGCCATAACTTCTTGCTTTATCTCCTAACTTCAACTTATCCCACATAATAAAGTTTTAGCTTCGGACTGTCAATAAGAATCAACTATCATGATACCTCTATCAATCTAAATCAAGTATAATCAATATATATCAAGTTATATTGACATCCATAGAATCTGTGTTAAAACTAATCCCATAAGAACTGGTGGATTTGACAGTGAGTAACTTTGACAAAATGAATTAAAGGAGAAAGTTGATGACTACGGAAGTCAGGAATGAAACACCGGCAGCTAAAGGTGGATTGGAAGGAATTGTGGCGGCTACTACCGCCCTCAGCAAAGTAGAAGGTTCGCAGGGAAGGTTAATTTATCGCGGCTATAACATTCACGATCTGGCTCAGAATGTCTCTTTCGAAGAAGTGGCTTTCCTGCTCTGGCATGGCCGTCTGCCGGTGCGGACTGAACTGGAAGAGTTGCTAAGCGCTATGGAGGCGGAACGCTCTTTACCGGTAAGTGTGCTGGAGGTGCTGAAAGCCCTGCCTGCCTCTACCGATCCGATGGACGCGCTGCGGACTGCCGTTTCGGCCTGGGGTGCCGCTCTGCCGGTCAAGGGTACGCCCACTATACAGCAGGCTATTGCTCTGACTGCCCGCATCCCGGTTATCCTGGCGGCCTTCGACCGTCTGCGGCGCGGCCTTGAACCGGTGCCGCCTCGCTCTGACCTGGACCACGCAGCCAATTACCTCTACATGCTAAATGGGGTAGAACCTTCGACCGGACAGGTCAGGGCTCTTAATGCCTACCTTGTCATGCTGGCCGATCACGGCATGAACGCCTCGACTTTTACGGCGCGGGTAGTAGCCAGTACCCAGTCTGATCTGGTTTCTTCGATTGTGGCGGCTATCGGCGCTTTGAAAGGGCCGCTGCATGGCGGGGCGCCTGCCAAAGTGCTGGACATGCTGGAAGCGATCAAAGCGGCAGGCGGGGCAAGCGCGGCGGAAAGGTGGTTACGGGCGGCCCTCGCCCGGGGAGATCGCCTGATGGGCTTCGGCCACCGCGTCTATAAAACGTCTGACCCGCGCGCTGAAGAATTACGCACAATGGCGGAGGTGGCCTCGCCGGCGGAATTCAAGCTGGCTTTACAAATAGAGGAACTGGCTTTAGCCTTACTGGCCGAGAGTAAGCCCGGTCGCAGGCTCTACACCAATGTAGAGTACTATTCGGCGGTTTTGCTGGCCTCGGTAGGTTTGCCCGGCGATCTCTTTACTCCCACTTTTGCAGCCAGCCGGACAGCCGGTTGGACCGCTCATGTGCTGGAACAGGTAGCCAACAACCGCCTTATCCGTCCTGAAGCGGAATATACCGGTCCATTGTCAGCGACTTTTGTGCCGATGGATAAGCGCTAGAGCCTCGAAAGGCTCTTTGAAAAACTATCTGCCTCCTTATAACCGGCTATCCGGGTAAGAATAGCCGGTTTTATCTCTGATCCAGAATAGACCTGATTTTGCGCACTACTTCCTCGGTAGTGAAAGGTTTCTGCACAAAGCCTCTTTTTTCATCCAGGCGGACCTGTCGAAAGACTTCCTGTTCGGTATAGCCGGACATAAACAGTATTTTAAGGTCGGGATAAAGGGCGGCCATATGCTGCGCCAGTTCGGGGCCGCTCATCTGGGGCATCACCATATCGGTTATCAGCAGGTCCACCTTGGGTCGAGTTTGCTCACACTTAAGCAGTGCCTCGCTACCGTTGCTAGCCACCAGGGTTTTATAGCCGTATCTTTGCAGCACTTTCGTTAGCAGCTTGCGTACCCCTTCCTCATCTTCAACCAGCAGGACTGTTTCCGAGCCGTGCGGGAGGTTCTGGCTTGGTGAGGCTTTAGCTCGCGAAAGGTCTTCGCGTACTTCAACTTCCGGCAGGTAAATTTTGAAAGAACTACCCTCTCCCGGCCTGCTTTCTACCTCAATATGACCTTCGCTTTGCTTGATAATGCCGTAAACTGTCGAAAGCCCCAGGCCGGTTCCTTTTCCGACCTCTTTTGTAGTGAAGAAAGGCTCAAAGATATGAGAAAGTACTTTTTCATCCATACCGCAACCGCTATCTCTGATGGTCAATAATACGTATCTCCCGGCCTTTACTTCGGGGTTACGCCGGACGTAAGCTTCATCGAGAATTACATTTGAGGTTTCTAGGGCTAAAGTGCCACCGGCGGGCATAGCGTCCCGGGCATTGACTGCCAGGTTAAGAATAACCTGTTCTAGCTGGCCCGGATCGGCCTTGATACAGGCATTTCTGGAAAATGGCGCTACTTTTAATTCGATATTTTCTCCGATCAGCCGTCTTAAGAGCTTACTGATCTCTTGAAGGGTCTCATTTAGATTCAGCTTTACCGGTTGCATAACCTGGCGGCGGCTGAAAGCCAGTAACTGGCGCGTTAAACTGGCTGCCCGCTCTACGGCCCGTTCGATCTCTTTTAAATCGCCGTGCAGGGTTTGAGCAGGATCAAGCCCGGTCAGGGCCATTTCGGTATAACCCATGATCGCTGTCAGCAAATTATTGAAATCGTGGGCAATTCCGCCTGCCAGTTGACCCACGGCTTCCATTTTCTGGGCCTGGCGCAATTGCTCTTCGCGCTGCTGAAGTTGTGAATGCGCCTGTAACTGTTCGGTAATATCCCGCCCGTTGATCACTATCGCTTCCACACCATCTTCGGCCAGCATATTCTGGGCGGTAACTTCAACCGAGTGCCATGATCTATCTTTAAACTGAAAACGAAACTCGATCTTTTCAGGCCTGGGGTATCCCTCTTTAACAGCCTCAAAATAAGTTTGTACTCTCTGGAGGTCGTCAGGGTGAATCAGGGTAAAGCTTTCGGTAGTATCCAGTTCATGGGGAGAATAACCGGTGATGCGCGCAAATGAAGGGCTTCGGTAAACTACTTGTCTATCAGCCCTGATAAGCTCGATAATATCAGTGCTGTTTTCGATCAGCGAGCGGAAGCGCAGTTCGCTGCGCAAAACCTGTTCTTCAGCCAGTTTGCGGGCAGTTATATCATTAACGATTCCTACAATCCGAGTTGCCTGGTCAGGTATGTTAGAGATTATGCGGCCTTTACTTTCCGCCCAGCGAACCATGCCGTCCGGCAGGACAAAGCGAAATTCAGTCTGAAATTCTTGTCCACTTTCAAAAGTAGCCTTAATTTTTTGTAGCACTACTTTTCGGTCATCAGGATGAATTAGTTTTAGATAATCTTCTACTCTACCACTGAACGAGCCCGGTTCCAGGCCGTGCATCTTTTCGAGATAGGTAGTTCCTTTCAGCTCTCTGGATACATAATCGTAGCTCCAGATACCCATCCGAGCAGTCTGAAGGGCAAAATTCATCTCTTCCTGTTGTTCGCGTAATTGCTTCTCGACCTGACGGCGTTCCTCCAGCGCTCGTTTATAGACTGTAGTATCGCGAGTAACAGTCACTACTGAGCTGATCTCACCGGCTTCAGCATCAATCTTCGGGCTCAATTCGGGTATCAAAAGAGACTGAAAATGTCTGATTTCCCCATCAGGCTGAGTGAAGCTAAATTCAAAAACCTTTTTCTGCCCGCTCTCGAAGACCTCGTCAAGCTGCTTGTACCAGGGCTCTATCATGCTCTCCGGTCGCTTCACTTCCCGATCAGTTTTTCCGATAAGGGTAGCCGCGCTAACAATTCCGCCGGTAGCTTCTTCGAGGGCTGCATTAACATATAAATAGCGCTTTTCACGATTAACCCGGCTAATAACATCAGGGGAATTTTCCAGTAATAATTGCAGTTCTTGTTCCCGTTGCCGGGTGGCCTCTTCGGCCATAACTCTTGAGGTTACATCATACTGAATGCCGATGTAGTTTATTACTAACCCCTCATTGTTGTGAACCGGTGAAACATGCAGCTCATTATAAAAGAGAGTGCCATCTTTGCGGTAATTGCGTAAAACCACGCAAACCGGTATTTCTTCCTCAATGGCCTGTTTTAGACGGTTTAACTCAGGTTGTTGCCGGTCATCACCTTGTAAAAAGCGACAGTTACGGCCCAGTATTTCTTCGGTGCTATAACCGGTCAGCAACTCGAACCCTTTGTTGACATAAATAGTGGGATTATCAGGCTTGGTAGCATCAGTGATTAAGATGCCATTAGGGCTTTCCTCAATAACCCTTTTAAATAACTCTAATTCCTGGTTCGTTGTCGTCGGTAACATGGTAACTCTATACTTAAATGTCTAGTTTTTGGAAAACTTTTATTTGCTCTGGGTTTGTAAAATGAATACCAATGTAGATACCAGGCTATTCTAGCTTACCAACATTACTAATCACCTTACACTTCATTTGCTGAGTATAAAGATGGTAGAGGCTTCATTCTACTCGAATAAGAGGAAATTAACATCCTGCGTTGAAAACCCAACCAGTTTGGTCCGAGTTTGAAAGAGCAATTCCAGCAGAATAGATATAACACAGATAAGTGGTTTTAAACCCTGGAAGCAGAGCCGCTGCTTAAGCGAAAAGAGCTCTACTTCCAGAAGTTAGTAATTAAAACTGAAAGGTTTCTTGCTCTAACGAGAACTTGAAACTAAGAGACTTGAGTGTTACCCGCCATTACCATAACAAGAGTCCCGCCGGTAGGAATATTTGTCGGATTTAGGCCGGGAATCTGGGTGGCAAGCGCGGTCAGACCGGCAAGGTTTACCTGACCCAGTGAAACTACAGTTACGCCGGTAGTATTGACGTTTGGTACATTAGTGGTTGGAGTAGTGCTGCTACCACTCGAAACCAGACTACCGGGATTTAGCAAACTTGGAGTAACAGGAATACAGGGTTTACCCAGCGAGTTAGCCGTTGTTGAGGGATTTGTAGTGCTACCACCACTGGTTGCAGGAGCGGTCCCGGTAGTGCCGCTGATTCCTGTTGACCCGGCAGCAGTGTTAAAGCCTTCGAAAGTGAGAGTCGCCGGACATCTAAAAGATTCTACCTGCCCGGAGATACCTGCCAGGTTTATACTCTGGGCTACCATAGGAGCGGCTGCGGGTGTAGTTGTTGCGGTAGATTTATCAAGCGCTGTAGCGCTTAAGAGGGTACTATAGTAACTGTTTATCTGCGCAGGGCTATCTGGAGTTGTAAAGGCCACAAATCGCGAATTACTTAGATTGGTAGCAAACAGCCTGGTCGCTTGCTGCCCAACCGCCGGGTCAAGGTTAAGGATATTTGCTCCAGGATAAATTAAAGATAGATTGGTCGGTCCACCAATTGCACCGGTTCCAGGGGTTGTAGTCGTAGAAGCAGCAGCGGTCGTGGAAGCCACGGTAGTCTCCGCTGAAGCGGTCGTAGAAGCAGCAGCGGTCGTGGAAGCTGCCGTGGTGGAATTACCAATTGTCGTGGATGGCGCAACTGTAGCCACCGCTCCTGAAGTGGTCGGCGTAAGAATCGCGCCGGGACTCGAAATAGGCGTTGGTGTACTGAGAGACGCAGCGGTGGGCGCCGCAGTAGCGCCTGGGTTAGAACTGGCCGGAGTCTTCATATTCTCGCCACACGCTGCCAGTAGCATGAGTGGAAGGACCAATCCTACCAGACCGGCAAGTTTCCTTTTCATTTTCATTATAAATTACCCTCCTTTTGGTACCTTGCTTATTAAGCTACAGTTCTAAATGCCGAATGCTTTAATTCGCGCTTCTAAAGCGATAAGCGGGTTCGTAAAAGATGCAGCTTGATTGACTGTAATAACTATCCCTCGCATCTTCTCCAACAATTAGCGTACCGTTAAGTAAACTTCTTACTTAAAACCGTTCGAAAATAATCCTGCTTAATCCACAAATAATTCCAAAGGTTTATCAATCTCGCTTAAGTTATTAGTATTGAAGAAAACGGGAGGCAGGTAATTTAATCGGAGGATAAAAGGCAGAACAAGAAGGGTAGGCCTTTTTTAAGGGAGTACCTTTACTAATTCGTAACTTATTCTACTAAAAAGAACCAAAAAAAGGGCTAAACAGGCTTGCTATTTAGCTCACAATATGATATATTATGCCCGTTGTCAGGCCGGCTAGCATCTAACTCCAGTTATCCAGATAGCCAATTGCAACAACACTTTTACGAGCGCGTATCGTCTAGAGGCCTAGGACACCGCCCTTTCACGGCGGTAACAGGGGTTCGAATCCCCTTACGCGTACCATATCCTGTACAATACGATCAGGTTCATTAGTGAAAAGCCCTGGTCTTTTTTTTATTTTAGTTGCATCTTTGATGTCAAAGTTTTTAAGTCTGCCCATAACAATTTTCACCGCACTGATTATAAATTACCTCGATCATTTCTCTGGCGCTTGAATAGCTTCAATTTATTAATCCGGCCTTTCAGTTGACCGTAGTAAAGTCCTTTGTAATACAGGCTTCTATGATCGAATGTTTATGCAGTAAGCCTTCAATTACGAAATACGGTGGCACACTTGCTGCGCTAACTCTTATGCGATGTAGCCGGGCATTTACTTGCCCGGCTAATCTGTTATCGCATAAACCTTAAAAACTGATTTACCTTTTTTCTTAAACATTGATATTAGATAGGGTCTAAAGTTTTCAAAGTCTTTGAATGAAATAACGAAAAAATAAGGAGTAAAAGAGGGTGTCTTCCACTCAACCGGATGTGATTACTAACGATTTGCCCCAACCGCAGGACGAAAAAGAGGCCGGCCAGCACCAGGAGTTGCAAGCTTCTGTGGATAGGCTGATGAGCCAGGTACAGGAACTTGTAGAGCAGCGCCGGCATCTGCCGTTATCAACCTACCGGCTACAATTCAATAAGTTTTTTACCTTCAAGCAGGCGACTGAAGAAGCTGCTTATTTAAACCAACTGGGAATCAGTGATCTTTACGCTTCGCCCTATCTACGGGCCAGGGCCGAGAGTTTACACGGCTATGACATTGTTAGCCATGATGAATTGAATCCTTCAATTGGCACCGAGCAAGACTATAACCAGATGGTGGAAACTCTGCACCGTAACGGGATGTATCAGATCCTCGATACTGTGCCTAACCATATGGGTATTGGCGAACCGGCCAATAAGCTCTGGATGGATGTGCTGGAAAACGGAAAATCTTCGCTTTACGCTACTTACTTTGATATAGATTGGGAACCGCTCAACCCGAAATTGACCAATAAAGTGCTGCTACCCGTTTTGGGCGAGCAGTATGGCCGGGTGCTGGAAAATGGCGAATTACAACTCCGCTTTGAACCGGCGGAAGGCGCTTTCTATCTCAATTACTATGATCACGTCTTTCCGATTAATCCGCACTCTTACCTGCTGATCCTGGAGGGGTTGCGGCATGAAATAAACCAGCAGTTAGGGGACGAAAGCGACGCCAGCCTGGAATTTCAAAGCATTCTGACGGCCCTCAGCCATTTGCCGGGCCGTAATGAGGATAGCCGGGAGAAGATACTTGAGCGCAACCGTGAAAAAGAGATTATTAAACGGCGCCTGGTAGCCCTATGCGAGAGCGAACCGCGTGTGCTGGAAGTTATCCAGGCTGCAGTAACGCTAATAAACAGCGGTAAAGACTCCGCTGATCCTGAAGGTAAGCCGCATTATAACCGCCTGGATGCCTTGCTGGAAGAGCAGGCCTATCGTCTCAGTTTCTGGCGGGTGGCCAGCGAGGAGATTAACTACCGCCGCTTTTTTGATGTCAATGACCTGGCGGCCGTCCGGGTCGAAGTGCCGGAGGTTTTTGAGGAAGTACACCGCTTTATCTTCCATATGATCGGTGAAGGTAAAATAAACGGGTTGAGAATCGATCACGTTGACGGCTTATATGACCCGCCGAGCTACTTTATTAATCTGCAACGCCGTTACTTCCTGGAACTGGCCCGGATTTGTATCAATCAGCAAGCGGATATTACGGAAGAGCAGCGTCCGGTTATTGAAAAGCTCTTGCTGGACCGCTTTGACCAGGAACGCAGCGCCAATCCTAAAGGCTGGCTTTCACGTCCTCTATACGTGGTGATCGAAAAGATCCTGGGGCGGGGCGAGAGTCTGCCGCAGGACTGGGCCGTTAACGGTACCACCGGGTATGAATTTACCAACCTGGTAAACGGCCTTTTTGTAGACCCCGCTAATGAGCAGGCTTTTTCTGAAATTTACAGCGACTTTACGGGCGAGAATTATAAGTTTTCTGACCTGATTTACGAAAAGAAGATGCAGATCATGCGCACCTCGCTCGCCAGTGAAATCACTATTCTTACTAATATGCTCAACCGCATCTCCACCGCCGACCGTTACTTCCGCGATTTTACGGTCAACGGTCTGCGCCGGGCCATTATGGAGGTCATCGCCAGTTTTCCGATCTACCGGACCTATACTTCACGCGAACAGCCCGAAGTAGAAAAGCGCGACCAGAACTATGTGGATATGGCTGTGCAACGCGCTAAAAAGCGCAACGCCGGGGTTAATCCTACCGTTTTTGATTTTCTAAGAGATGTTCTGCTGCTCAATTATCCCGATTATATGCAGGATAATGCAGACGCGCGCGAACGTTGGCTGGATTTCGTCTTGAAGTTCCAGCAGTGTAGCGGGCCGCTAATGGCGAAAGGCCTGGAAGATACCGCCTTTTATATCTACAACCGGCTTATCTCGCTTAACGAGGTCGGCGGGGAACCGGAGTACTTTGGGATCAACCTGGCAAACTTCCACCGTTTGCAGGCGGAGCGCCAGAACCGCTGGCCTTACGCCCTGCTTACCACCAGCACCCACGACACCAAACGCAGCGAGGATGTGCGGGCCAGAATTAACGTCCTGTCCGAGTTGCCGGCAGAATGGCAGGCCGCTCTGCGGCGCTGGCGCAAGTTAAATCAGACCCATAAAAAGACTGTAGACGAGCAGCAGGCACCGAACCGCAACGAAGAATACCTGCTTTACCAGACTCTGCTGGGGGTATGGCCTTTTGAGACCTACGCCAGCGAAACGGGCAGCCTGAGCGAAGAGACTCGCCAGGAGCTTATAAGCAGGTTACAGGATTACATGCGCAAAGCTCTTAACGAGGCCAAGATTAACAGTAGCTGGGTCAACACCAATGAGCCTTATCTTCAGGCCGTCTCCGACTTTATAGCCGCCATTCTCGACCCTCAGAAATCGAGAGAGTTTCTGGCTGACTTTAAGCGGTTACAAAAGAAGATCGCTTTCTATGGCGCGTTTAACTCGCTCTCCCAAACGCTGGTTAAATTGACCAGCCCTGGCGTGCCGGATATTTACCAGGGTAATGAAATCTGGGATTTCAGCATGGTAGACCCGGATAATCGCCGCCCGGTAGACTACGACCGGCGGCAAAGCTTGCTCTCAGAGGTTTCTCAAATTCAGCCCGCTCCCGAAAGCCTGGCAAAGCTGGTAGAAGGTGCGGCTTTGAGCGATGGGCGCATCAAGCTTTACCTTACCAGCCGGCTTTTAAACTACCGGCAGGCCCATCCAGATATCTTCCAGGAAAGCTCTTACGCTCCTGTAGAAGCGCACGGCCCCCGCCAGGATAACGTCTGTGCCTACAGCAGGCGTTTGGAGAGCGCTAATAATAGCCGGGAAATCCTGGTGGTGGCTCCGCGCCTGCTGACTCAACTTGCCGGCGATGAGGAGAATAAGCTTACATCTCTCTGCGGCGCTGCCTGGGCCGGTACTTCGCTGGCTTTGCCCGGGCGAGAGGCCGGACAACAATACCGCAACCTCCTGACCGGTGAAATTGTGAAGGTACTGCCCGCCGCAGTGGCGGAAGGTGCGCCAGAACTGGCCCTGGAAGAAGTCCTGGCAAGCTTCCCCATGGCAATGCTGGAAAGAATCTAGGAGAAAGTACTTTTTATGGAATTTGAACGCGCTGGTGGCATTTTAGTCCATCCAACCAGCTTTCCGGGCCCTTACGGTGTCGGCGATTTAGGCCCGGAAGCTTATCGTTTTGTGGATTTCTTACACGAAACCAATCAGAAGCTCTGGCAAATTCTGCCACTTAACCCAACCGGCTACGGTGACTCGCCCTATGCCGCATACTCCGCCTTTGCCGGTAACCCGCTACTGATCAGCCCGGATTTGCTGGTACTGGATGGCTTGCTGGATGAGCAGGATTTAGCGCATAAACCGGACTTTCCGGAAGAGCGCGTCGATTACGGCCAGGTTTACGACTGGAAGATGCCGTTGCTTACCCGCTCCTTCCAGCACTTCCAGGCAAAAGGCGGGCACGATCATATAAAAGTCGAATTCGAGCGCTTCCGGCATGACAGGTCGGGCTGGTTGGACGATTACGCTTTATTCCGGGCCGCGAAAGAGACGCATGGTGGCGTAGCATGGTCGGAGTGGGAGCCAGCCCTGGTAAGGAGAGAAGAAGAAGCTCTGCTGGCCTGGCACGAAAGGTTGGCAGAGCAAGTCGCTTTTCAGAAATATATCCAGTTTCTCTTTTTCCGGCAGTGGCTGCATCTCAAAAAATATGCTAACGAGCGTGGCATAAAAATAATCGGTGATATGCCCATTTTTGTAGCCTACGATAGCGCCGATGTCTGGGCAAACCAGGACCTCTTTTACCTGGATGAAAACGGCCAGCCAACCGTAGTGGCAGGCACCCCGCCGGACTTTTTCAGCGAAACCGGCCAGTACTGGGGTAATCCCCTTTATCGCTGGGAAAAACTCTCCGAGAATGGGTATGCCTGGTGGGTCGAACGCTTCCGCGCTTCCTTTGAAGTGATGGATATTTTGCGGATCGATCACTTTCGTGGTTTTGAAGCCTACTGGGAGATTCCGGTAAACAGCGAGGGCACGGCAGTCAACGGCCAGTGGGTTAAAGGGCCGGGTATGGATCTCTTTGAGGCAGTCCGAACAGCCCTGGGTGAACAGCCTATTATGGCGGAAGACCTGGACACCATCACCAGGGAAGTGGATGCTTTGCGGGAAGAAGCCGGTTTTCCGGGCATGCGGGTTTTGCTATTTGCCTTTGGCGGTCCAGAACTCGACCCGAAGAATCCTTACCTTCTGCATAATTACGAGCCGGATACTGTAGTCTATACCGGCAATCACGATACGGATACGGCGGCAGGCTGGTACGCTTCCCTGGATCACCAGGAGAAGCAAAACCTCTTGCGTTATCTCGATCCCCTGGGAACCAACCATCACCTCCACAACCTTAACCCGGCCGAAATGGCCTGGAAACTGGTAGAGGTAGCATGGAGTTCGGTAGCCCGCCTGGCGGTGGTACCTTTACAGGATATTATGGGCCTGGGCAGCGAAAGTCGTATGAACTTTCCAGGTAAAGGTGAAGGCAACTGGGGCTGGCGTTACAAAAGCGATCACCTGCATAACCATCAAATGCGCGAACGCCTGGTCACCTTAACCCATGTTTTCCGCCGTTAGCCGCTAAAAATAAAAACTGCCTGGCTCTATTTTGCATGATATTTTAGAGAAGCCAGGCAGGTTTTTTTGCAAAAGTTACAGTTCGCCACCACCATTCTTACGAGCTTCCAGTAGTTCCTGGTAAGCTCGCTCGCCGCGCTGGCGCAACTCTTTTTGCCAGTCATCCCGGTAGGGTTCGAGTGCTTCCACCAGCGCTTCGGCTACCGCCAGGTTGCGGAACCACTTGCGATCCGCTGGAATAATATACCAGGGCGCATAAGCTGTGCTGCACTTTTCCAGCAAATCATCATAGGCTTTCTGGTAATCATCCCAGAAACGCCGTTCTACATAGTCACCCGCCGAGAGTTTCCAGCGTTTATCTTTTTCATCTTCACGGGCCTGTAGGCGTTCGGCCTGTTCCTCTTTGCTGATATGCAGGAAAAACTTCAGGATAATCGTTCCGCTATCGGCCAGTAATTTCTCGAAGTGATTGATATGATCGTAGTATTCCTCCCATTTGCTTTCAGGCACTAAATTATGCACCCGCACCACCAGCACATCTTCATATTGAGAGCGATTGAAGATACCGAACATCCCTTTCTCGGGTGTTTTGGCGTGAACCCGCCAGAGAAAATCGTGAGACAGTTCATCCTGGTTTGGAGCTTTAAACGAAGTTACCCGGCAACCCTGCGTATTGACATTTGACATAACATGTTCAATCGTGCCGTCTTTACCGCTGGTATCCATTCCCTGCAGCACAATCAATACCGCATTATGGCCTGCGGCGTAACAAAGCTCCTGTAATTCTCCCAGTTTGGTGCTAAGTTTATCCAGCAGCGGTGGCGCATCATCTTTTTTGAGATCAGCGTTATAATTAGTATCGTAATCCTTTAGAGAAATCTTCTTTCCTTCGTCCAGTTTCCAGGCATACTTCATGGTTTGCTCCTTGTGATAGCTACTTTTCGACTACTGCCTATTTTCCACCAAAGTAGCTCCGATTATAACGGATTACACATGAAAAGGGCTATTGCGTTTTCGTTATCATCAAGATTTAATCAAAACAGGACTGTTCTGATAATAATATTAAGCTTGAGGAACGTTATGCCTGGTACAAAGAAATGTTCAAATAGAAGTGCAAAGAAGTTTTTGCAGTCTGGTAGACGAAAACCCAGTTTCATGGTGCATTTTCTGCGTATCCACTATCAGGCTTTTTAACGCGAAGCTTATAATCCGGCTACAAAATTAAAAAAGTATGACAGGTGTAATAGATAAGTTATGAAGAGTATAGATCGCTCTGGTAAAGTTGGAGTCTTGCTGGTTATATCATGTATTTTAATGTTGTGTACGGCTTGCGGCAGTGACAGTGTTTCAGCCTCTAAAATTAACAACGACGCCAGTAAAGCCGACCCGGCCAACATAGTTCCGATTACGCTTTCTCCAACCACTACGCCTGTTATAGCTCCCTCAGCTACTCCTGCTAAACCCCAGGCTGAAAACGGTTTGACACTGGGCGCTCCTTCAACGCCGGACAGTACCACTACTCCGGCCTTGACCTTACCGCCTACGATACCACCGACTGTACCGCCGACAGCAACGCCAACAGTAGCGCCTACCCCGGATTTACCACCTGCCCTGAAACCTATTCCAATGGACCCTGCTTACAAAGAGGTGCAGGGAAACTTATTTGATGGTTCTTTTTTCAGCAAAATTCTAAATAAAACCGTTCCTTACCGCATTTACCTGCCGCCCGGTTATCTCACTTCAACCCAGCATTATCCGGTGCTCTATATGCTGCACGGCGCCAGCGGTTCCTACCAGGAATGGTCCAGCTATAAATTGCCCGAAGACGCCGATAAGCTGATTGTCGCGCACACAGTCAAGCCCATGATAATCGTGCTGCCGAGCGGCGATGTCGGATTCTGGGTAGACCAGGCGAACGGCGGGCCACAGTACGGCCAGTATATGGCTAAAGAGGTTGTGCCCTTTATTGACTCCAACTACCGTACTCTGCCAGGCCCTCAGAACCGGGCCATCGGAGGGCTTTCGATGGGCGCACACGGAGCCTTACAGCTTGGCTTTAATTATCCTGATATCTGGGGAGTGATTGGGTCACACAGCCCCACCCTGCGTACATACGATCAAGCTCAGCCTTTTTTTGGCGATCAGAACTGGTATAACGCCCATGACCCTGTGCCCTTAGCTCAAAATCTACCGCTAGAAACTCTCAAGAGCCTGAAAATATGGATAGATATCGGCAAGGATGATAGCTGGCTGCCCCGCACTCAAATATTGAGCGATATTCTTACCCAGCGCGGCGTGCCCCACCAGTTTCATATTTTCGATGGTGGACACGGTGGAGAGTATTGGACGACTAATGCCCCCCAGTACCTCCAGTTTTACGCCGATTCGATGCTGGGCACTGCCCATTAGAATCAATTAACTAAAACCTAAATATTAATCCTTTTCCGTAAGGTTAATTGTAACGTTGCTATGGGATAATGGGCTTACATACAGGAGCCAGAAACTTAAAAGAGCGTTATCGGAAAAGAGCTTGTGTGTGGCAAGGCAGGCAACCGTAATTTTTCCTCTCCAGATTGCGTTCTAATTAATAACTCTAGCCTGCGCCTTATCTGGCAAGAGTATCACTAACACAATTCAAGTTAAAACAAGGAAAATTTCCTGACAATGAGACCGTTTGTTAAGGGCCTTATTGGCGTGGTTACGCTTGCCCTGGTTATTGTTGTGCTTTTTAGCGGGTTTATTTTTAACCCCGGTAGCCCATCCATTAAACCTAAAGAAGTTCAGGCCGCCGAAATTACCCCTGACTCTACTATTGCCAGTACCGTTAGCTCTGTTGTAAGCGTTACTTCTGCGCCATCGCCTGCCACTACGGTTTCCTTTTATTCCCCGGCTGCTGATAGTTCAGTAGAAACCGCTCGCCCCCTACGGCAGCATACCGTACCTACTGCTCCAGCCACTGTGCCCGCTATTCAGCACTATACGCTGGACAGTTTCCCGGTTAGCGTCTACACGCCCCAGGATGTACCTCAGGAGCAGACTTTACAACTGCTGGTCGTATTGCACGGTATGAATGGCAATGGCCAGGCTTTTTCCCAGGGTATTCTGTCTTTTGCCAGGGAACATCACCTGATGGTAATGGCTCCGACCTTTAACTATAATCCTGATTATCGTTCGCCGGAAATAGTTGCCAGGGAAGACGCGAAATTGACGGTTGCGCTTGACCAAATGGTGGACGAACTTGGTCCGGCTACCCACAGGACACTCAAAACTCAGGTGTTACTCTACGGCTTCTCGCGGGGCTGCCAGTTAGCGCTGCACTACGCTATGATTTTCCCGGCAAGAGTAAGTGGCGCTGTTCTATTTTCCGGGGGAGCCTATACCCTGCCCTATGCTACCTACGGTAAAACTGATAAACCGCTGCCTTTTCCGGTGGGGGTCTATGATTTGAAAAAATATACCGGGCGGGCCTTTGACCACGAAAATTTCGTAAAAATCCCTTTCCAGATAGAAGTAGGTATGTCTGATACTGATCCTAACGGCGTTTCACGAGCCTGGGATAGTTATCTTGGAAATACTCGCCTGCAACGCGCTCAGAACTTTTATCACATTTTGAAGGAGATGGGCTTGAACGTCACTCTTGAGACTTTTCCCGATACCGGCCATGAAGTCTCCAGGGCCATGAACCAATCTGCGGCCGAATTTCTCCAGAAGTTGCTAGAAGTTTAATACTTTTTAGAAGCATTAAAAAGAGGTGCGGTTCACTCCGCACCTCTTTTCTATTTAGCGGGGAATAATCTTGAAAAGGAAGTGAGTTTTGACCATTATCCACAGCAGGCCAACCGCGGCGATTTCAACCAGACCAAACCAGAAATCTCCTAAACCGGTCGCACCGGGAATGTTGTAGACGATATCTACTACCACCAGGTGCATGATAAAAACATACATTCCGGCTTCTCCCAGGGTCAGGAAGAACCAGCCCGAAACTTTCTTGAGAGGCACCCAGAACCAGCCCACCAGCAGGTAAAAAAACTGCAAATAAAGGAAAATGCCAAACATGCGCTCGACCGGTAAGTTACCTTTATCGTTGGCGGCGTCCATAAAAGGCTTGAAATTGATATTTCCTAGGAAAGATTGCTGAATTGACCCGTCCCGGTAAGTAATAAAGAGTACCACCATTGCCACTGCCAGGACCGTCACAACCACCTTATAGATATTGATCCAGGGCTGTTTGAAATATTTCGGGATTTCGTTACGGTAATAACCGATGACCATTCCGGTAAAGAAGATGGTTTGCCAGGCGGCGAAAGGGAAGTTGGACTGGAAAGGGATGGTGAACTGGCTGGGGTAAAAAACATTTGCCACCCAGACCAGCCAGGATAGTCCCAGTACCCACCAGACTTTCCCCAGGCTGAGAGCGTAAAGGGCCGCCGGAGCTATCACCAGAAATAGCACGAACATTACCATAATTGAGCTGCCGTGATAGGCAAAATGCATGGTAAAGGAACCGACTATCAATTCAATGGGGTCTTTGACTGTGATCCACTCGCGGAGGGCCCATAATTTAAAAGGGGTAAAAGTAGCCAGGCTGACAAAGAAGAGGGTCATGCCCACCGTAACCAGGTAGATTTTACCCAACCGGTTTACCGCTTTGCCCAGGGCTTTGCCGATACCTTCTTTTTTTATGATCTTAACGTAAACCATCCCCATCACCAGGCCGGAGATAAAGACGAAGCCTTCGGCGGCTGTAATAAAAAACTCACCGTGGCCGGTAGCAGCATTAATCCAGGTCTGGGGTGCAAAGTCACTGATATGGTTTACAGTCATTACAAAAAAACATAAACCGCGTAAAAAATCCAACCTTAAATCGCGGTTACTCTCTGCAATATCATAAGACCAGGGCCAGCTTATATTTAGCGCCAGATTTTTTGAGGTCGCTTCATCGACTGGCCTTGCCGCTTCTATCATTAGAATCTCCTGAGTTACTTAACTCTGAAAATATTTTTCAGTTGGTAAAATCTATGGTCCACCTGAAGCCAACTAATAAACCTTTAAGTAAGAATTAGATCGTGAAAAATCTTACTCAATTGATATACCTGTTTCTCCAAATTCTGTACCATTGGCACTATTTTTTGCAACGTAAATTCTATGAATATTGCAAACTTTTAGCAAAATAATAAGTATTTTTGTAAAATCCATGTAAACTTTCCCACAGAGGGTACATTTTCTGCTGTGCGTTAGAAATAGACTAGGGCAACCATGGTTTAATTTCTAACCCATCCACTTTACCTCTATCTCTGCCTCAGTCTTTAGTTGGCTTACCAGTAAACACAAACGACAGTGCTGCCCATGCGTGGCTCTGCTCTACCCTGATTTTGTACGGTCCTTTTCGCGTGTTTTGGTTTGACTCACGCAAATTATCGGCTCGTTATCCATGTAGATATTAGAGTTGAAGAGAATGTTGGAGAACTATCCCGGTACTTCCAGCTTGTATGGAATCTTCGATACGGATAGTTTTTGCTGGAAATAGGAGAGTTAAATGAAGAGACGGTTAGCTGTCTTCTTACTGTTGAGTTTGGTACTCTCATTAGCTTTGGGAGCCTGTGGAAATGACGCTCAAAGCGTGAGCCAGCAGGTCAACACAAATGCTACCGGAGGTAATGCTGGTGCTACTCAAATCACCCTGCCCTCCAAAGTAACTATCGCCTACCAGCCTGGCCTGGGCTACGCTCAGTTAATCGTAATGAAGCAACAGAAGGTGCTTGAGACCACTTTTCCCAGGACTACTTTTGAGTGGAAATTGCTTTCAAATGGCGCATCTATTCGCGATGGTATGATCGCCGGCCAGATTCAACTTGGAGCGCTGGGTATCGCTCCTTTCCTGGTAGGCTGGGACAAAGGCGCTAACTGGAAAATCCTGAGCGCTCTGGATGCCCTTGACATCTGGTTAATGACCAAACAACCGGATATTCAGAGCCTGAAAGATATCAAGCCGGGTATGAAGATTGGTCTGCCCGCACCCGATTCGATTCAAGCCCTGGTGCTGCGCAAAGCCGCCCAGACGCAATTGAACAATCCTAAAGCGCTGGACGCAAATATGATTTCTATGGAACATCCGCTCGGCGTGCAGTCGCTTACCAGCGGCCAGATTGCCGCTCACATGACCACGCCACCTTTCCAGTTCCAGGAAACCAGCGCCGGGGCGCGTTCTATTCTGCATAGCTTTGATGTTTTTGGACAGGCTACTTCCCTGGGCCTTTTTATGACCCAGAGCTTTTACGACAAATATCCCGATTTTGCTAACTGGTTCTACCAGCAGATCAAACAGAGTACTGATTTTATCAAGCAGAAACCGGATGATGCGGCCAAACTCTTGTCTCAGGAAGACCAGGGAAAGACCAGTCCGGAGCAGTATAAAACCTGGATGACTGATAAAAGTGTCAATTACGATACGGTTCCACACGGCCTGATGGCTTACAGCGAGTTTATGAAGAGTACCGGCTTTATGAACAAAGGGGCTGCTTCCGTCAAAGATTTTGAATTGCCGCCTTTGAACGGAGCCGGAGATTAAATCAAAAATTTACTGGTACATTCTTTGTTAACGAAATGCTAAAGTTTTTTTGGCATCAAAAATTACCTTTAGCATTCAGGCTAAATAAAACGACAGGTCAAATAGATGAACGATAAGCAATCCTCAAATGCTAATAAATTATTGGCCGAAGGCCGCGAGGTCAATATCAGCTACGCTAACGATAGCTCCAGGCCTTTTACCGCAGTTGAAAATGTCAGTTTCCGGGTCTGGCAGGGTGAAAAGCTGGTCTTGATCGGGCCGAGTGGCTGCGGTAAATCCACTTTGCTTAAAGCCCTGGCCGGTTTTGTCCCCATTAGCGGCGGCGAATTATTAAGCTGTGGCTCGCCTGTTACTTCCCCCGGTCCAGACCGGGCGGTAGTTTTCCAGGAATTTGATCAGCTTTTCCCCTGGCAAACCGTCCAGGGTAATCTGCTTTATGCCCTGAAAAGAGTTAAAAATGTAAGCGGCAAAACGGCAGTCGCACGGGCGCAAGAATTACTTGAACTGGTAGGGATTGGTAATGCGGCCGATAAATATCCGCATATGCTCTCCGGCGGTATGAAAATGCGCGTAGCGATTGCCCGTGCCCTAGCCCTTGAACCGCGCATGTTACTGCTTGACGAACCGTTTGCGGCGCTGGATGCCATCACCCGCCGCCAGTTACAGTTTGAGTTAAACCGCATCTGGAAACAGACCGGCCTGACCCTGCTCATGGTAACTCACTCCATCGAAGAAGCAGTTTTCCTGGGGCACCGGGTACTGGTAATGACGCCCGCTCCCTCCACTGTGCGCGAAACCGTCGATACTCGCGCTGTAGAAGATTTTGATGATCCCCGGTTCAGCCACTATGTCAGCCGCTTGAATGATTTACTGGTACATCCCGAACAGGTGGATTTAGAGTCAAAAAGAATATAAAGAGTATAAAAACGCTGTATAGAGATAGTCACAAGAGTTTACTAGCAAGGAAAAATCAAGGAAAAAACATGGAAGTAAGAAGCCCAATAATCGCAAAAGCAGCATCAAAGAGTCCACGAAAACCGGTTGTTCCAGGCTGGAGTCGTTTACCCACCGCTTTACGCTACCTGATTCTGCTGGTGGTATTTGTAGGAATCTGGCAGGCCTATGTAAGCCTGTCGGATGTACCGCCCTCACTGGTGGCTTCCCCGCTGGATGTCTGGAATGCCCTCATCACCGATGTTTTGAACCTGACTATTCCGAACGCGGCCCTGACTACTCTTGAAAATCTGTTGATTGGCCTGGCGCTGGGTATCGTGCTAGGTATGCTCCTGGCGACCCTGGCGGCCGTATCTACCATCGGGCGCGATTTACTGACGCTGCTAGTCTCGATTTTCAACCCGTTGCCCTCTATCGCCATTCTACCGCTGGCCATGATCTGGTTCGGCCTGACGCCGCTTTCTATTATTTTTGTGGTGACGCACGCTACCATGTGGCCTGTAGCCATTAATGCCGATACCGGGTTCCGTACGATCAGCCCGACTCTTCAGATGGTAGCACGCAACCTGGGACTCAAAGGTGTGCGGATGGTTTCTGATATATTACTACCGGCCTCCCTTCCCTACATTTTGACCGGTGTAAAAGCGGCCTGGGCTTTTGGCTGGCGCACGGTGGTAGCGGCGGAACTGGTCTTCGGCGTGGCCGGAGAAGCGGGCGGTCTGGGCTGGTACATTAATAACAGCCGCTATTTTCTCAACACACCGAATGTATTCGCTGGGCTCCTGGTGATTTCGCTCCTGGGCATAGCGGTTGAGATGCTTTTTTCGCTCATTGAGAAGAAAACCATTGTAAAGTGGGGTATGAAGAAAAACGCGTAACATAAATGAACGCTGAGTGTAGAAGGTGTTGTGATGGATCAAGGATCTAAAGCCGGGCCGCTGAGCGGTCTGCGGGTCTTAGAAATGGGCCAACTGGTGGCAGGCCCTTTTTGCAGCCGTATCCTGGCCGATTTTGGGGCTGAGGTTATTAAAATCGAGCTGCCGGGACAGGGTGACGCTTTACGGGTATGGCGTACGATGCTCGAAGAGACCAATACCAGCCTGTGGTGGTATGTACAATCCCGCAATAAGAAAAGTATTACCCTCAACCTTAACCACCCTGAGGCCGGGGAAGTGGTGCGCCAGTTGGTCAAGCAGGTGGATATTTTGGTCGAAAACTTCAAGCCTGGCAAGCTGGAAGAATGGGGCCTGGGCTGGGAAGAACTGCACCGGCTTAACCCGAAATTGATACTGACCAGGATATCCGGTTGGGGCCAGGACGGACCTTACCGGGATAAGGCCAGTTATGGCAGTATCGGCGAGAGCATGGGTGGTTTACGCTACATTACCGGTTTTCCAGACCGCCCCCCGGTGCGCCCCAGTATCAGCCTGGGCGACAGCCTGTCCGGAATGTGGGGCGCGATTGGCACTTTAACCGCCGTAGTCAATCGCGTGGCGAATGGCGGCGAGGGCCAGGTAGTGGACGTGGCCTTGAACGAAGCGGTCTTTGCCATGCTGGAGAGTATGATAACCGAGTACGACAAACTGGGCATCGTGCGTGAGCGCGCCGGGACGGCTATGCCGGGAATTGCCCCGGTCAATACTTACAGGTGCAAGGATGGCGCTTACGCCGTGATTGCCGGTAACGGGGACGGTGTTTTCAAGCGCATGATGAATGCCATGGGCCATCCTGAAATGGCGAACGATCCCCGCTTTGCTGACAATGCCGGGAGAGTCAAGCACAATGACCTGCTGGACAGTGTGATGGCGGAGTGGGCCAGCCAGCATAGCTTTGAGGAAGCTAGCCAGATTCTCAGCGCGGTAGATGTGCCGGTTGGCCCGATTTATAGCATAGCCGATATCGCCGCTGATCCTCATTTCCAGGCGCGTGAGATGATTGTAGAGTGTGAGTCGCCTGAAACCGGTCCCCTCAAAGAACCGGGCATTGTTCCCAAATTAAGCGCAACTCCCGGTGAGATTAAGTGGATCGGTCCCAGGTTGGGCGAGCATAACCGGGAAATCTATGGCGGCTTGCTTGGATTAAGTGATGAACAACTACAAGAATGGGCCACCAACGGCCTGATCTAATTTCAAGGATTTCTAAAAACGGAAGGAAGGTGTTAACAGGATAAGATGAATGTGCAGGAATTTAATAATTTAATTAGTGCTCTACCCGCCCTGCGCATCCTATCCATCTTGTGTCAATAGTATTTATAAGGTGGTAAAAAGATGAAAAAGGAACAAAGAGTCAAAGAGGACTTTTTGAGCCAGAAGCACCGGTTTCTTATGACAGCAGCGCTGGGCGTACTGCTCCTGGCGTTACAGTTAACAACTGGCTTGCTTCCTGCTTCAGCTCAAGGGCTTCCTGACAGCTACCGTATCTGGGGAGTACCGCTCTACACCCAGCAACACAACCTCAGTTGCGAATACGCCTCGGCCCGGATGTTGACAGCTTATTGGGGCAGTCCTGTCAGTGAGTGGCAATTCATCCAGGGTATCCCGGTGAGTGCCAACCCCCACTTCGGTTATCGCGGCAATATAGATGGAAGCGGAGGCGGCACTCGCGATTACGGCATTTACAACGAGCCGCTCGCTAACTACCTGCAAAGGGTCGGATTTAACGCCCGCGCTTTCTATGGTGACGTTGCAACCCTGAAAGCGGAAATTGCAGCCGGACACCCGGTAATAGCCTGGGTTACAATCGCTATGCAGTGGGCTGACCCGGTGCGAGTCTACCTCGATGGTTCCCCGGCGAAACTGGTTCCCGGTGAACATACAGTCGTGGTTACCGGATACGACCAGGGAGGCGTGTATGTCAACGGGCCGGCCCAGGGTATTCGAGCCTGGTTTGACTGGTCGGACTTTCTGCGAACCTGGGGCTACTTCGATAACATGTCACTGGTAATTTACCCCTAGGAGAAGGCGGCTCGTAACTGCCGGGCCGCTTCCACCATCGCCCCTAACTTCTGATCAATAATCTCCTGCTGGTTCATAGGACGGCTGGAAAAAGTGCCGAAACCGCAATCAGGATTAAGAAAGAGACGCTGCGGAGGCAAATACTCCAGCGCCTCTTTCACCCGCTCCGTTATTGCGCTAATGCTTTCAATATTTTCGGTGCGCGGATTGACCACCCCCAGGCCCAGTTCCTTATGCTGTCGTAAGGAAGCCGAGTCGAGCAAAGCGGCCAGTTCTCCGGCGCGGGGCGTGGCGTATTCCAGCACCAGTTGGCGCACCTTGAGGCGTTCCAGGTAAGGCACCAGCGGGAAATAGGAACCGCTCAGGAGGGTCTTTTCGTTCTGGCTCCAGTTTCCCCGGCAGATGTGCAGACCGATGCGCATGTCGTCCAGCCCTTCCACCACCCGGTTTATCAGGCTAACCGCGAATTCCAGTTCTTCGGCGGGGTCTTTGCGAGCCGCCAGGGCCGCACACATAAAAGTGCGGGTCTGGCCGGAAGTAAAGACCAGTTCGGTCAAAACCGGCTCGTCTAGCTGGACGAAATCCACTCCGGCGGCCTGTAAATCCAGCAATTCCTGGCGCAAAACGGCAATCACATCTTCCGCCAGGTCTTCCTTGGAAGGATATACTTTCTGCGTGACCTCTTTTACCCACATCGAGCGGGTTAAAAGATAGGGGCCGGGCAGCGGTACTTTTACCGGCAGGCTGGTTTGCCGCCGCACGAAACGGTATTCTTCCAGGGCTAAAGGCTCGCGCCGGGAGATTTTACCCACGCAGGTAGGATTGCGGATAGAATAGGCCGGCACATCGAGGGTTTCGAGGATGCGCTCGAACCCGGCTTTATCCTCCACAATATCGAGCATCTCGGCCAGCGACATCATCCGGACTCCCTCCAGTTTCTCGGATACGAAGGAGTAGAAGTTGTCGCGGCGCTGCTCTCCGTCGGTCACAATATCGAGGCCCAGTTCCGCCTGGCGCTGGAGTAGTTGCCGGATCTCTTCATCGGCAATCCCGTCAAACTCGGCGCGACTGAGGGTGCCGCGCTGTTTGGCCCGCTGGGCGCGTAATAATTCGGGCGAGCGCGGCCAGCTACCCACGGTAGTCACCGGGAAGAGCGGTAGAGTTTTAACTGGCGGCATTAGCTACCTCGAAGAAATGTTGCTGTTCAACCGCTTCCGTCAGAATGGCATAGCCTTCGGTGCGGCCCGGCAGCCACTGTTTCAGCCCTTCCAGGTCCATCATTTTGCGGTGTTCGGGATTGTCGTAGCTCATCTTGAAAAGAGCGGCCAGCCATTTTTCTTCTTCTTCACGCGATAAGCTTTCCAGCACACTGAAATTACAGTGGTCGAAGCGCGGGGTAGTTGCCAGCACAGTCAGTTTGGAAGGGTCTACCGTGCCGTCGGCCTGCCAGGCCTGCCAGTTGAAATTCAGCACGCAGGAAGCGTCACTCTCGCCGCGTTGCAGGCTGCGCAGCGCTTCCAGCTCGCCCCCGATGTGGTCACCATGCTTGCCCACCATCAGGTCAAAGCGGCGCTGGGTAAAATCGCGGCCGGGTAGCAGGTTCTGGCGGCGTAAGACCTGCAAAGGAATCAGGGTAGCCTGCGGCGAGTCAATCGCGCCCGTCGCAACCGTTTTGCCTCGTAAATCTTCCAGCGTGGTTATCCCGCTATCCTTGCGTACTATGATATAGGACTCCAGGTCGCGATCGGTATCGCGCATGGCAATCGCCCGGCACTGGTTGTGGCTGCGCTGCTTGAGGTAGAGCCATGCCAGCGGCGAGTTCCAGGCAATCTGGATATTGCCGGCCAGCAGCGCATCATTCATCAGTTCGTAATTGCTGTAAAAAACGTAATCAATCGGACAGCCTTCCTGCTGAAAATAGTCCTTGATAATCTCCCAGATAACCACTACTTTAGGGTCGTAGACCACCGCGCCCACTAACAATGGATTGGTCATGTCAATTTCTCCTCAATTAGAACTGGTTCATTAGAACAGGCTCATTCCCAGCAGAGCGCGGCCTATAAATTCTTTCAAAACATCGGCGGTGGGGGCCATGACTACCGCCGCTCGCGCATCCCGGAAATTGCGCTCAATGGTCAGGTGACGGCTAAAAGCGGCTCCACCACAGGTCAACATACCCAGGTCGGTTACTTTCAAGGCAGACTCTCCGGCGGCAGCTTTGATTTCCAGGACCATTAAAGTAGTAGCCGGGCCGGGATTTTCTACCGAATCAATCACGCTGACCAGGTGCGCTCGCGCCCGGTCAGTTTCAATTCGCATTTCGGCCAGGCGAGCCCTCAGGTTTGGCAGGTCAGCCAGGGATTGGCCGAGATGTTCGAGTTTACTGGCGGTGAGGTGGGCGGTGGTGGCTTTTACCGCCGCCTCGCAGTTGCCGATGGAAACGGCGGCGTTGCCCAGGGCAAACCATGGCAGTACGACTCCCAGCATCGTATTAAAACCGTCGCTAATCTCACAGAGCGCCCGGCTGGCCGGAATAACGGTATGGCTCAATTGCATAGGCGCGCTGGCGTTACCGCGCATCCCCAGGCCGTTCCACGGTCCACTGACGCTCACTCCAGGATCGTCAGCAAAGACGGTGTAAAGCATGGTATCGGTAGGTTCAGTGCCTCCGGCAGTACGGGTCGAAATAATATAGCTACTGGCGTACCCGGCGGAAGTGACCCATGATTTGCTGGCGTTCAGTTCTATTTCCTCGCCTTGTTGAGTGGCCTGGCTGACCGGTGCCCAGAAATGGCTGCGAGAGCCTCTTTCACTCCAGGCCAGGGTGGTCAGGTGCTTGCCCTCCGCTATCTGGCGCAAAGTTTCTTCATTTCCCTCCGGGTGTGAGACATAACAGATTGTGCCGCAGAGATGCATCAGGTATATCATGGCGGTGGAGGCGCAGCGCTGGGCAATCTGGTCCAGTACGGCGCAGGCTGTACCGATACCCTGGCCCAGCCCTCCGTACTCTTTCGGTACGTTCAGGCCATAGAAACCGGCCTCGGCCAGCGCTTCCATAGCTTCTGCCGGGAAGCGTCCTTCCGCGTCAACCGCTGTGGCGAACGGAGCAATTTTTTCATCGGCCAGGCGGCTAATTGTTTCAACCAGAGTAGTTTGTTCTTCATTCAGACGATACATGCAAATCTCCTTTCGAGCAGTCTCAAAATTTGCCTGTAGTAGAAAATCTTAATAGGCCAGTTTCAACTCCAGGTTAAAAGTGACAGAGCGCCTTAGAGTCTGGTAAAGCGGGGAACGCAAGAGGGTTTCTTGCCAGAGTCGTTGCAAAATTTCTTCGTCACAACCGGTACTGATATATACCTTACCCTCGATAGTTTCTATCCCGGCGTGTCCACTACTTTCTCCAATTACTCCCAGGGCCATCAGGGGATTGTTTAATCGGGCGGACAGGCTTATTTCCAGCGCGTCCAATTCCAGGCGCGCCCGCCGGAAATGCTGTTCCATCCCGGCGATTAAATCACCCGCCAGCGCTCCCAGCAGATATTCGACGGCACACGGAAAATGATCAGCCTCGTTATAACTGACCTGGCGCTCGACGGAAAAACTGTTGTTTCGAGCATAGACTGTGGTACGTTGCTGTCCCTGCCAGCTTGCACGTACTGACCAGCGTTGTTCTTCCATTGTAAAGTTATTAAAAAGAAAAAGTTTTAAACTAAGGTAATGAGAGATATTACAGTTGATGCATCTATAACTTTTGGATTATAACAATAATAATACTGCTGTGCAATTTAGCAAGGATGGGGAAAATCCTGGTAGCTGTTGTGGCGGCAATGTTTATCAGTGTGGCATTCTGGTTAAAAACGAAAAAAGCCGCTGTGCAACCATTGCTACCTGAGCCAGAGGTTCAACCCGTTTTTGAAGGTGTCTGATTATTTTCAGGGTACTGTGATTAGAAAAAGTTAAATAAATCGCAAAATCAGGGTAATTACGGCTGAGATTGTTGGCATTAAAATACTTCCTGGAATATAATATTAGCCGTCAAGTTGCGGATACACCAATTTCAAAATATTAAAAGCGAAACTGCACTAGAAATCTGAAAGAGAAACGAACTATGGCTACTCTTGTAAGAATTGTTCCGATGGTTTTAAGGGTTTGTTACATCGCTATCATTGTACTGGGCATTTTGCTCTGGACAGGCAATTTTGATAGCCTCAAAGGGATACACATGATCGTTGGCCTGCTGATCGTAGCGGGCATCTGGTTCCTGGGAATTTTGCAGGGCGTGCGCGGCGGTTCCATTCCGCTGGCAGCGGCCAGTGTCGTACTCGGCCTTGTTTTAATTTATGTCGGACTTTACCAGGAAAGCTGGCTGGAAGACTCTTCCAACCACTGGATTGTCCAGATAGTGCATTTTGTGCTTGGACTGTCCGTTCTCGGTATCGGCGAAGCGGTTTCAGCCCGGGCCAAGCGGTCTTTTAGCACTCCTAAACCGGCAGTACGCTAACTGTATGTAAATAGTGGGGGTCCGGGCTGGAAGATTATTTCTTCCGCCCGGACCTCCTCAAAATATCTGCATTTACAGTCTGCGCTAAAATATCCTCAATTACTTCTATTCAGTTCTTCATTCCTCTGGTAAAATAAATTAATACTTCAATACAAGCAGAAGCCAGAGTCTATGACACACGCAGCTACTTCTCGTTCTATTGACATAACAAGGACAAAAGTCAAACGCTTTTTGCGCATTCAGCACGGCGAGGGCCGGGCCTTTTTGTTGCTGGGTGGAGTTATCCTGGCAACTGAGGCAGGCTACTGGCTTGGCGGCAATGGCGTAGATGGCCTGGTCTTCGGGCGGTTCGGCAGTGGTATCCTCCCCTATGTGTTGATGCTAAAAGGCCTGCTGGCTTTCCTGGCAGTGACTCTTTTCAGCCGCTGGCAGGTAGTTTTGAGCGGCAAAAACATGTTGCTCTTTATCAGCGCCTGTACCCTACTTGTGCTGGCGGGCAGCCGTTTGGCCCTGGGTCTTAACCCGCCTGACTGGTTTTACTTTTTGCTCTGGCCGCTTTGCTACATCGTGCCGGACCTCTTTCTGGTGCAGGCCTGGGGAATAGCGGGAGAATCTTTTGATAGTCGCCAGACCAAGCGTCTGTTTCCGCTAATTTCTGCCGTAGGCGCGATAGGCATAGTCAGCGGCAACTTTCTCTCTTACCCGCTGGCCGGGCTGCTCGGTTCGGCCAATTTATTACTGGTCTGGGTGGGCCTGGTGCTGCTGGCTACCCTGGCTCTAATTACCCAGCGCCTTCGCCTGGATCGGAATAACCACAAATCCCATGGGCGCAGCGCTTTAGAACAGGAAAGGGTGGAACAGGCCGGTATCTGGCAGAGTTTACGTTCCGGCTATTTAGTAGTGCGCTACTATCGTATTATCGGCCTGATGGTCATTTGTACCACCCTGATGTACCTGCTTTACTACGCCCTCTTCAAAGTTTTTGTCACTTCGGTAAGCCAGGAATATACCCGCCAGTATCCGGCAGATGAAGCTGCCCGCGCCGATGCCATGACCGGGTTTTTTGGATTGGTTGGAGGTTGTTCTACCCTGCTGGCTTTTGTGCTGGGTTTACTGGTGGTTAATCGTCTCTTTACTCGCCTGGGTGTGCGCAACCTGGCAATGGTAATGCCGCTAACCAATCTGCTGGTTTTTAGTGCTGTTTTGCTCTTTAGCGGATTTAATACTGTGGTAGCCGCTCGGTTCTTGCACCTGATGCTGACCGAGGCGATTGGCAGCCCGGTTAACCAGACTATTTATAACCTGCTGCCACAGGAAAGCCGGGAGGCGGCTACCCCCTTCAATAACCAGGGCCTGAGCAAGCAGGGCGGGATAGTTCTAGCCGGATTACTGTTGCTTTTATCGCTGGTATCCCTGCAACTGGTGATAGTGCTGGCTCTGCTCTTATCAGGCGTTTATGTACTGGTTGCCTGGAAAATGCGCTCGCTGTACCGCCCTTCGCTGGTACAGTTGCTGCGAGATGGACAGCAGACCTTTTTTGACGCCCCGGAAAACGCTAACCAGCCCGAAGAAGAGGTTTACAGCGAAGTCTATGATGCGACCATTGAAAGTCTCCGGGATAGCAACGAAGGTACCCGCCGCCTGGCAGCGGAAATGCTGGGGCAGATGGGAGTAACGGCCGCTATTCGCCCCTTGATCAAGTCGGTGGTTACCGATCCCTCCAGTGAAGTGCGCCGCGCCGCTATAGAGGCCCTGGTAGCATTAAAAGCTACCGGCGCTTTACCGCATATCGCGGAAAGCCTGGCGGACCCGGAAAGCCCGGTACGAGCTGAAGCGGCCCGATCCTTGCGTTATTTATACCCGCGCCTGGAATACTCAACCCTTTATTTACTGGAAAAAAACCTGCACGACCGCGACCCGGTAGCGCGGCGAGAAGCAGCCATTACCTTATACACCTACGGCCATACCGGACAGGCGATGGTCTGTCTCTGGGAACTGGGCCGCTCTAAAGAACCTGCCGCCCGCAGAGAGGCCGCTATCGCCTACGGTTATCTGAAAGACCCCATTCTGCTGCGTTGTTTGTACGATCTGATGGATGATTTTTATCCTGAAGTAAGGCAGACCGCGGCAGCTAGCCTGCGGGAAGTCGGGGGACCCTCCTCCATAAAGCTGCTGCTGGCAAATCTGGATGATGATAACCCGGGCGTGCGCCAGGAAGTGGCAGGCAGCCTTGCCGCTATTGGCGGTGAAGCTTTGCCTTCCCTGCTAAATTACCTCGAAACTTCTTCCAGTCAGACCGGGGCAGCCTGCGCTTTGCAGGCATTAACCCTGGCTAAACTGGAAATAGTGCGTAAGACGCGCTTACTCAAGGTCGAACAGCGCGTAAAGGCGCATCACTCAGGCAGCGCCTTTCCGGCTGGAGATAGTGATTCGCCTTTAACTGATAACGCCGGGGCGCTAATACTTGAGCTTGAGAACGAAAGCTATAATAACTTCTTCGAGCTGGAGGAAGTGCAGGCCAAATTGCTGGCATACGGCCAGCGCCAGCTTGAATACGCGGTACGTGTAGCGGGCTATATCACCAGCCTGAACGCCCTCAATTTACCAAAATCTGAAAGCGCTGCGACTACCCGCTACCAGGGACGAGACAGGTCCAATCTTTACGTCATGCTCAAGTCGCTGCAAGAACGCTATGATAGCGCTATTTTACGAGTAGTAAGCGTGATCGGGTTGCTTGGTGACGCGGAGGCCCTGGACCTGGTAGCTACCGGGTTGAAAGCCAAAGGCCACCGGGCCGCTCGGACGCGAGCAGATGCTATCGAAACGCTGGAGAATTTTGGCAAATCCAGCCTTACACCCCGCCTGGTGCAATTGCTGGAGGGACGCGAGAATTTGAGTAAACCCGGCGAGCGCACCATGTCCGAAATTTTGTTGAAAATATGGCAGGAGAGTGATGTATGGCTGCAAGTCTGCGTTCTACACCTGGCAGGCCTCTTTATGCTCGTGCGCCTGCGCCCGCTGGTGGAACAGGCGCTCTACCTGCAAGGCGAAACCGATTATCTCTTTGAAGAGACTGCCTCGGAAGCGCTAAAACTACTGGATACCACCGGCACAACCCCGGCTATGCCGGCGCAAAAGGAGGGAAGTAAAGCATTGGCTACCTCTGATACTCTCACTACCATGTCGCGCATTTTACTTTTGCAAAAAGTGCCAATTTTTGCTAATCTGCGTCCGGAAGACCTGCGCCGGGTAGCCCTGGTGTGTAAGGAGCGCCAGTATTTGCCTGAAAGTGTGATTTGTTATGAAGGCGACCCAGGTGACGAGCTTTATATTGTTGCCAGGGGCCAGGTCCAGGTTCTGACCGGCAGCGGTACGGCCCACCAGCGTTTGCTCGCTACCAACGGTACGGGCGAAGCGGTAGGTATGATGGCGATACTGGATGATATTCCGCGCAGCGCCACGCTTAAGGCAGGGCGCGAAGGGGCGCGTTTGTTGATTTTAAGCGCCGACGAATTCAAGCGGATTTTGCAGGAAAGACCTGAAATGGCGGCGGAGGTAATCAGGGTTTTAAGCCGTATGCTCAGAGAGACTAACCGCCGTTTGCAGGACAATTCGGACCTGGCTGATACCGTTCCGCTTGCACCGCGCTAAATCATGAATTTAGAGCTATCAAAACCTTTCAGGACAATCAAGCCTGCTTTACCCCGATTGTCCCTGCAACTTTACACTTTTTTACACCTTTAAAGGAGTCATCAAATTGAAGACGACCAGACGTTTTTTCTCGCTCGTACTTGCTTTGCTTTTCGCTTTCAGTTTCATGCTTACTCCGGTAATTCAGGCCGCCGGTCTGGAACAGGCATCCCCTACTCCCACGGCCCAGGCTACCACCACTCCCCTGCCTAACCCTACTTCCCCCACGACACTTACCAGCCAGCCCAAAAATGGCGCTAATACCAACCTTCCATACTATATACCCTACAAACCGGTTAATTTCAGCAAAGAATTTGTCGATAGTTTTGATGCCGCTTTTAAACAGTCGGGCGGCGAAGTAGCGGCCAAAGCCACTTATGATTTCCTGGTTACACCTGACGCCGGGGGTAAAATCGTGCCTTTCTACGATAACGTTATGAAAGAGCAGGGTTTCAGCCGCGCCGGCCAGGTAGATGCTTCCTCCACCGGCCTGAAGGGTACTTCTTACATTTATGCAAAAGGCCAGGATGGGCGCATTGTTACCATCCTGGGGCCCCTCACAGCCGAGCAGGCCAACAGTTTGAACGCTGCCTCGCCCGGTGCGCGGATCGCGGCTAACGATACGCTGATTGTGCTGGTAAGCGGCCTTAACCTGGGGGCTGGACAGGGCGGCGGGATGCCAGGAACCCAGAATATGCCCTATACCGGAGAAGGTGGTAGTAACAATAATAACGGCGTAACCTTCTTATGGCTGGCCCTGCCGCTGGCTTTAATGGCAACATGCGCCGGACTATTGCTCAGGAAGAGAGTCCGAAAACAGCGCTAGGTTGCATCCAAAGAGGTCATTAAAATAGCCGGTGACGATTGTGAAATCTTCGTCACCGGCTTTTTCATAATAGTCGTTAACCGGATTTCAGGGTGATAACGGTATCGGCTGAAGCGTTCAGGAGCATCAGACTGAGGCCCGTAACTTTTCAAGGCGGCGTAACTCGCGGGCTCGCCTGACCGCCTCTCGGATAAAATCGGCCTCGGCCAGCCTGTTATCGGGTAATTGGTCGATATCTACATAGGTAACTTTAGTAGTATCGAAGCCGTTGCCGTTTTCCAGCAACTGGCCGCCCTCGATTTCTACCAGGTAGAAAAGCAGCATGGCGTGAATCGGTCTGCCGGTGGGAAAGATGCAGAAATTATCTTTAGTCATCACCGGCGGGCCAACATTGACGCGCAGGCCGGTCTCCTCTTCAAATTCACGTTGCAGGCCCTGTTCCAGGGTTTCGTCCCGATTGACCCCGCCACCCGGCAAATTCCAGCCGAAATCCATCGAGGTACTGGTGGTAAGCAGGACGCGTCCGACTTCATCAAAGAGCAGGCCGTAGGCGCTGATGCGGTACTTGAGGGCCAGGGGAGGTAACCACCGCCCTTTGCTCTTGTCGCTCAGGTAGCGGCAATAGACGTAATCACGGCGTGGCGTTACCAGGCGGGCCGGAAGGTACATGCGGGCCTGGTCGCGCAGTTCGCTAAAAACATGGGCGCGGAACTGTTTGTCCCGCGCCGTGTTCATCAGCGCTCTGCGATAGAAATCGAGCGTTTTTCCCATTAAACTTTCCCGCTATTTAGCGTGTGCTGGCGGTCGCTGTACCTTTAGCGGCCTGCTCTTCCACGAAAGCGCAAAGCCGGTTGACGCCTTCAACCAGTTCATCTTCGGCGGTAGCCAGCGAGACGCGCACCATGCCAGCGGCGCTCGGGCCGAAAGTCGCGCCGGGAGCGCAGGCAACCTTTTTCTCTTGCAGCAGGGCCTTGCAGAAATCGTAGCTATCCATATTGGCCTTGCTGATATCAACCATAATGTAGAAGGCTCCGCTCGGCACATACTGCAACATGCCCTGCTGGCGCAGCACGTCACATACCAGGTCGCGGCGGTGCTTGTAAGCCAGGGCCATCTCGCGCACCACGTCCTGCGGACCGGTCAGGGCTTCCAGGGCCGCCCACTGATTGGGTTCGGCCGGACAGGGTAAGTTCGGCTCGCAAACCCGTCCCATCAGGGTAGCCAGATTGGCCGGAGCGACTGTATAGCCAACCCGCCAGCCCGTCATGCTGTAGGTTTTGCTAAAGCTATAGACGCTGATGACCCGTTCGCGGTCGAACTGAGCCGTCGTAACCGGAGAACCCTCAAAAATCAGTTCCTCGTAGACTTCATCCGAAATTACGTAAAGGTCATGCTTCTGGGCCAGTTCCACCAGGGCCTTAACCTGCTCGGCGGTAGCCACTGCGCCGGTCGGATTGGATGGGTTGCAGAGTAGGATTACTTTGGTGCGCGGGGTAATTAACGGTTCGATATCGGATATAACCGGCTGGAAATTGTTAGCGGCGTAAAGCGGGTAGCGTACAGTGGTGCCGCCTACCAGCGTCACCTGGGCGCCATATGTCGGCCAACCGGGATCGGGCACTAACACTTCGTCACCGGCTTCCAGCAAAACTTCAAAGATGTTGAAAAGGCCGTAGGTCGAGCCAGGAGTTACAATAACATTTTCCATTTGCACGTCGCTCAGGCCATTAAACTTACGCACCTTCTCGACCAGGGCTTCGCGCAGCGGCAGGATACCGGTGCTGAGGGTATAGCGGGTCTTTCCGGCCTGGGCCGCCCGGTGGGCCGCTTCGACAATGTGGGGTGGAGTGGGGAAATTAGGCTCGCCAACCTCCAGGCGGATACAACCGGGCGTACGTACCGCTATTTCCAGTATTTCACGGATACCGCTGCGTTTCATCTGCTGAGGGCGGCTTGCGAGTGATTTCATCGGTTTCTTTTTCTCCTCTAGTAATTATAAAAAAAGTTAATTTACCTGTTTTCGGTGCGGTTCTTTAACTCCGAGCAGGAAATATATTCCCAGGACAAAGTAAAGGGCTGCGGCAATGAAAAGAGCCGTGTAACCCACGTTTTTCACATGTAAAAAGGTTTCGCCGAGGGCGTTGAAGCCGTCGCGGAGTGACCCACCTAGCAGGGCGGCCAGGGCCTGTGAACCCGCTCCCGCCAGGTTGGAAATGCCCATAAAGCGGCCCGCCGACCCGCGTGGAATCAGGTCGGTAGCCAGCGCCCAGTCGATACTGTTAAACGAGCCGGTGGCGATACCCAGCAGCGACCCCCAGATAATCACCCAGGTCATGTCGCGAGTGGTGCTCATGCATAGCGTGGCAATAATGCCCAGCAAACACGAGACGATAACTAGTTTCTTGCGCCCGATCTTGTCACTCAGCCAGGCGGCGGGAAAGACCGAAGCCAGGCTGAAGCCGACTACCACCAGCAGCAGCACGGTATATGAGCCGGTCAGGTTACCCTCTTTGACCCCAATTACGTCTTGCAGAAAGTATAACGCAAAGAGGGAAACAGTCGCAATCGAAGTCAGCACGAAGAGGCGCGAAATGATGAAGCGCACGAAGGCTTTATGATGGATGAATTCGCTAAAAGTGCCCCGTACGATGCTCCAGCGCGAAGCCCTGGAAGCCTCTTGCAGGGGCGTTTCGCGGACCAGCAGGATAGTGGGTATGAGGGTAAAGCCGAAGACCATAATAATGACCAGGATAGCCATAGCCGGCTGGTTCTGATCGATAAAAATAGTCGCGCCTGCCACGCCGCCCACGTTGCCGATCAATTGGGCTATACCCATAGCGCCACTGGCCCGGCCCCGCCGGTTTTCCGGCACGTTATCGGGAATCAGCCCCTGGTAAGCCCCCTGCGAGATATTGTCGGATAATTGCAAAATCAGATAGCAGAGCAGCAGCAGCCACCACTGCCGGAAGTAGATCGACATGAGAGCCATCAGAAAGAGTGACCCGATCACCATCACGCCGCCCGCCAGGATGTAGGGGCGGCGGCGGCCCCAGGGGTGGCGGCAAACATCGCTCAAGGCCCCGGCAGCCGGCTGCACTAATACGGCGACCAGCATCCCGGTAGCGGTGATGACCCCCAGCAAAGTACCTTTATAGTTTTCCGGCACTAGCTGTTCGTTAAGTTTAGGCAGGATTACCCCGTTTACCCCGCCCCACAGGTAAGTGATACCTAACCAGAAGAGACTTACCCAGACATAGTTTATAAAGCCAAAGGGGAGAGTATCATGTCCCGCAAAAGCCTCTTGAGAAGTTGCGGCTTCGTTCATAGCAGAAATTTCTTCGGTTGCCAGGATACCGTAGGTTTGTAAAGGTTCCACCCAACTGGCAGGTCCGGTTTCGGCAGGCATCCCTAATTCCGAACCGGCGAAATATTCGGCATTGACAGGCAGTTCTTTTAAGGCGTGAGGCGCGGGCAGCCTGGCCTCGCTCTTTCCTGATTCAGACACTGCGTGGCCTTATCCTTTCCGCGTGGTACAAGGTTCCGTTGTAAAGACTACGAAGTACACTTGTTACTGCTGTTATAAGCGACAGATAATTACAGTTAAAAAAAAGAAATGGATCTAGTTATAAGAATATTTCAGGCCCAAGCAAAATATTTACTTAGCTCTGCTGCCATTATACAAGTTGCTTTGCGCAAACGTAAAGGAGTAATTGTAAAAAGAGTCTTTATAATCATTATTGCTCGAAGCTAGCCAGTAAGATCCTTCCTATTTTTGTTACTTCTTTTTTATGTTACTTCTTTACGTTACTATATTTTCCTTAAACCAGGCATTATCATGGTCTTGCTGGTTGTCCCAGCTATACTTCAGAAGGATTGCTTCTCCAATCCGCAAGTAATCCCTGGACACTTCAAGGACTTGCTCCAGGTCGACCAGATATTTGCGTGGAAAAGGAGTTTCTTGCCCGCCTATCTTAAAGGAAATCACCCCGGTTGCCATTGGGTTCCCTGCTAAATCGTAAAAGTTAGCTTCATCCAACAAAAGTGAAACAGCAAAATTTCCCTGGCTGGCGCTGACAATGAAAGTTGGAGGGCCTTCGATAAAGCCATCCTCGGTTTCGTTTTTAGCGTCAGAGATTGTCAGGGTTGCGCTTGTTTCCATCTCCATAACTCTAATGGTCATTTCAAGATTTGGCTGATCTGATTCTATTATTTTTCGCAAGTAACGAGAATCCCATCTCTCAAACCTGATGATCCACCTGGGGGCCATATCCTTCTCTTTTCAATTTTTATCCCTGACTACTCACAAGGGGGGCTTACAGCCAGGTAAGGGCAATCGGCTAAACTGCCCTAAAGGCGCTAAAAGATGATTGTTAAAGCTTAATTTAGTCTCTCTTAACGTGCGAAAGTACTTATATGATTGTCAGATAATACTCTTCATAAGATCGGGTATTGTACACAGGGCTGAAAGTTTCTGTCAAAATTAAAACCGCTGGAAAAGTTGCTCCAGCGGCTTAAGAAACTAAAAGTGAGTATTTACATTCTTTATCAACAAATTCAAGCAGTTTTTACCAGAAATTCACAGTATTTTACCTGGCTTTTTACAAACTAGCGTTAGACTTTTTTTATGCTCAGATAGAACTCACCGTATTTTAGACCTTATTCGCGCCCACTTTCAAATGCCCTCAACAGCGTGGTTGAGAATGGCAAAAGCTGCCGTCCGGTTTTGTTTGAGTGGAATAATTAAATCCTGACAATGTAGTCAGGATTTTTCGCTTTATATCAGATATACTCCGTTTGTAACGGCTAGCTGTAATTAGAACTCCCGTCGCCGAAAGGCTGTCAGGCCTGCCAGGTAGAGAACTGCCCCGACCAATGCCATAATGATGATAACCAAGCCATAACCACCCGGCCCTTCTAACCTGAGCGGGTATATTTGCAGGAGGTCGGTAGCTACAACTTGCAGGAAGTTAGTAGCCACAATTAGAAGGAAAAACCCGGCAGTTACAGTAGCCAGGGCTATCACCATCGAACTGACCGTGTTGCGGGCGAAGATTGAGATCAAGCCGCTCAAACAGGTCATGGTAAGCGCTTCCAGCACCACCGCTATTACCCCGATCAGGCCGGTAGTCAAATTAATCGGGTGACTTCCAAGTTGATCAACCCAGAGCACAAAAAGGCTACTGAGGATAAAAGTGGCAGCAATAGCGGCGGCATTAATTCCCAGCTTGGTGCGGTAAATATGCTCCCGGCTGATAGGACGGGTTAAAAGGAAACTGAGGGTATTTTTGTCTATTTCTTCGGAAACTAAGTCTACTCCGGCCAGTATACCGGTCAGGACGGTAATCCCACAACAGGTCCATAACCAGTCGTAGAACAAGGAGTGCGGGTTGATGGAATCGCGAAAAGGATAGGCCAGCACCGAGAAAAGTAAGCCAACTACCCCATAGATAAAAAGCGAGACCCAGAATTTGGTGCGTACGATAATCCACTCTTTGTAAAGCATGCTGAAAGCTCCTTTGCTGCGGTTCAGGCCTTTACTTCCTGTATATAATCGCTAAATTCCCGGTAACCCTGTAAGTAGGCGATGAAGATTGCTTCCAGGTTCATGTCTACCACTTCCACGCTGCGCGCTCCGTAACCGCGTAGTTCAGCCGCTACATCTTCGGCGTTGCCTCGTACCAGTAAGCGGAAGCGCCGTCCTTCCTGCAAAACCTGGCGTACCCCTGGAATATTTTCCAGGTCATGCACCCATACAGGCTGGTCAAAGCCCACTTTGACCGCTTTCTCGCGCGCTTTCAAATCATCCAGATTGTCTTCTATAACCAGGCGGCCCTCGTTGATGATGGCAACAGTGTCAGCGATCTGCTCTACTTCGCTTAAATTATGCGAAGAGAAGAAAATAGTGCGCCCTGCCGAACTGACTTCTCTAACGATATGGTTCAGAAATTCGTAACGTTTAAGCGGGTCAAGGCCGCTGGTCGGTTCGTCCAGGATTAATAAATCCGGCTCACTGCCCAGGGCGATGGTCAGGGCCAGTTGGCCTTTCATGCCTTTTGATAGCTTGCGAACTTTTTCTTTTAGAGGAAGGTTGAAAAGATCCAGGTAGCGCAGCACAGCCCGGTTATTCCAGCGCGTACTCAGGCGCCTGGCTGTTTCGATCAATTGGTAGACAGTCATGTGGCCGTAAAGATTACTGGTTTCGGGCATATAGCCGATGCGCTGGCGGTATTCCAGCCCTTGCCTGGATAGATCGGAACCCAGGACAGTGACAGTCCCGCTTTGCAAAGGGCGCAATCCCAGTAAGGTTTTGATAGTGGTGGTTTTTCCGGCTCCGTTCGGGCCTAAAAAGCCATAGACTGACCCGGTCGGGACGTGCAAAGAAAGGTGGTCTACCGCTACTTTGTTCTTGTAGGTGCAGGTAAGAGCTTCGACCTGGATAGCGTAGCCGGTATGCAAAATATTGCTTGCCCCGTACTGCCAGTTATCGTTTTCTCTGTACCAGTAGCAAGTTTCAGAATCAGACTGAGAGTTAAACATGATCTGCCACTCCTGTAAAACACTACATCTCTTTTTTAGCCATTCGTTCGGCCAGCGAAGCCGGTATATCGATTGTGGCCGGCGCAGGCAGGGGGTGGGTCTTGTACCAGTCGTTCAGTTCGGTTTGAAAAATGTGATCGAGTTCAGTCTGTGAAAGACCCAGGCTGAACCCGGCCCGGATGACCCTGCGTAGCTCTTCGTGAAAGCGACCAATTTCCTGTTCTCGGACCGCCACTTCCACACCGTCAGCGATAAAGGTTCCACCCCCTACCCCCGGCCTTGAGTTTACTAAGCCAAGTAATTTCAAATGCTGGTAGGCTTTTGCAATTGTATTCGGATTAAGCGAGTGTTCGGCAGCCAGTTCTCGAACTGTCGGTAGTTCTTCACCCGGTTGCAGCATACCGGTAGCTACCGCTCGCTTTACCTGATCTATAATTTGTTTGTTTATAGGTACGCCGCTTTTAGGATCTATATCAAACCAGATTGCCATTTTTTGCCTTCGCAAACTCCCCTAAATAAAAGTGTATTGTACTATAGCTATAGTACAATACACTTTCAAACCTGTCAATACTTTTTTAATATCTTTTTTATAACCGCTGTTAGTATTAAATTTGAACTATTTTTGCCTGAATCGGTTCTGAGGATAAAAGGCCATATTTCTTTTTCTATACCGAAAACTCAAGTTCGTAATCTAAATCGTTATATTTATATGATTTAATACTTCTATCCAGTCGATCAAGCAAACTTGGCCTTTCTTGGATTTCATAGTGGCAGTCTCATAAATACTAGAATTTTCACGACTGTAGTGGCTTATCGGCAGCTATTTTACTCAATCGTATAAAAATTGTTTCACCATTACAACTAAATACGTCAGACATAGCAGTATCCGGCGCAATCTTCAGCTTCGGTTCATCTGAACCTGAGTTGATTCGTTACTTATACTTTGCGGCATATCCAAACTAGAACGAGGTTTCAGTTAATGAAATTCAAGAGAGTTAAGCTTTTCAAACCGCGCAAACGGGCTTTTTATATAAGCCTGGCTCTGATCGTGGTTTTACTGACCGGCGCTCTATCTACTTACTACCTTATTCAACCGGCAAGCAGCATCACTAAAGAGAATTCTTCCTCTGAGGTCAAAGACAAGGATAATGGCCAGGAGAAAGAAGCCAGAAGTGAAAAGAATGCTGAGGAAGACGAGGAGAACGATGCTGATGCCGTGAAGGCGGACGGTCCCCAGGAGTTGATGGACTGGGAGTTTAACCGCCAGCGCAACGCCAAAAATATTGTACCGGCTGATGGCATCAAAAAGGCGGTAGCCCAGGCCAAACGTCTGCCCAAAGCTCACGGCACCGCTCTACCCAATACCGCCGGGGCTACCCCCGGTAGCTGGCAGTGGATTGGCCCCGGTAATGTCGGTGGCCGCATCCGCTCGCTCCTGGTTAACCCGGCTAACACCAGCGTTATCTACATTGGAGCGGTGGCCGGAGGAGTCTGGAAAAGCAGCGATGGGGGGCAGTCCTGGCAAATCCTCAACGATTTTCTACCCAACATGGCCGTCTCCAGCCTGGTAATGGATCCCTCTGATACGACAGGCAATACTATCTACGCCGGGACCGGCGAAGGTTACTATAACAGTGACGGCATTCGCGGCAATGGTATCTTTAAGACCACCGATGGCGGCGCTAACTGGAGCCAGCTCGATAGCACGAACAACGCCAACTTTTACTATGTCACTCACCTGGACTTCTCCCCGGAC
>DATAKM010000051.1:0-18425 GCA_036261665.1 Chloroflexia bacterium | reverse complement strand
TACAGCCGTCAGGCCCTGCCCGGCGGTAGTCTTCATGAGGCGACTGCGCTCAAAGACCACCCGCACCGCTTCCTCCAGGCTCAAAGCGCCTGCGACATGGGCCGCGGCGATTTCTCCCAGGCTCTGCCCGGTGATCGCGGCAGGCGTGACTCCCCAGCTTTGCCAGACCGCCGCCAGGGCTACCTGGAGCGCGAAGATAGCGGGTTGCATGACATCGGTCGAGGCCAGGCGAGAAGTTTCCTCAGGCTTGATGTAAAGTTCTTCCAGCAGGGACCAGCCCGCGTACTTCTGGAAATAGCTGTCGCACTCTTCCATTTTGGCGCGGAAAACGGGCAGGCCATCCATCAATTCACGGCCCATTTTTAGCCAGTGCGAGCCCTGGCCCGAAAAGACCATCACCAGGCGCGGCGGTCGCCCGGCCACGCTGCCGGAACTGACGCCCGGCGCTCTGCGGTTATCCAGATAGGCTATCAGGCGCTCGATCAGTTGGGAAGCATCTGTGCCGCTAACCGCTAGCCGTTGCGAAAGATGCGCCCGGCGCTGGCTGAGAGTAAAGCTCAGGTCTGGCAGGGCCACTTTTTCAGCAACGCGCAGTTTTTCCAGGAAGGAAGCGGCTAAGTCGCGCAGGGCCGGTTCGCTCCGGGCCGAAAGAGTCAGCAAATGAGCCGGGCTTTGGTCCGGGTTTGGCGGCAGCTCAGGTTGAGTGGGCGGCTCGACCAGCACGACGTGGGCGTTAGTGCCCCCGAAGCCAAAGGAACTGACCCCAGCCACCAGCGGTTCATGGGACGAAGGCCAGCTTGCGGCCCGGCGCTGCACTACCAGGGGTAGTTCTTCCAGCGAGGCCAGCGGGTTAGGTTGCCGGAAGTGCAGGCTGGCCGGTAACTGGCGATGCTTGAGGGCCAGCGCTACTTTAAGCAGTCCGGCCATCCCGGCAGCAGCCTCGGTGTGGCCGATATTCGACTTGACCGAGCCGACCGCGCAGAGGCGTTCCCGGGACTGTTCTTCGCGCAGCAGGATACCCAATGCTTCCAACTCCTGGGGATCTCCGGCGGCGGTGCCCGTGCCGTGGGCCTCGATATACTGCACTGCTGCCGGGGAAAGAGCGGCCTGGCGGTAAGCCTGGCGCATGACCGCGACCTGGGCGGCGCTATCCGGCGCCATCAGGCCTTTGCTGTGGCCATCGCTATTGACCGCGCTGCCTCTTACCAGGGCATAAATTCGGTCGCCGTCTTGCTGAGCCTGCGAAAGCAGCTTCAACACCATCACCCCGGCCCCTTCGCTGCGCACCATGCCGTTAGCGCTGGCGTCAAAGGTCTTGCAACGGCCATCGGGAGAGAGCGCCCGGGCCTTGCTAAAAAAGATACTGGCATCCGGCCGCAAAATGACATTGACTCCGCCCACCAGGGCCAGTGCACTTTCGCCCGAACGCAGGCTATGGCAGGCAAGGTGCAGCGCCACCAGTGAACCGGAGCAGGCGGTATCAATCGCCATGCTTGGCCCGTGCAGGTTCAAAAAGTAGGATAAGCGGTTAGCCAGCACACTATTGGCCGCACCGGGACCGGAGTAAGCATCAATCCGGCCAAAATCGTTAAAGAGAAGCGAACCGTAGTCGGCATTCAGGTCGGCGATGTATACTCCGGCCTGGCTGCCGCTCAGGCTATCCGGCGCGATACCGGCGTCTTCGAGGGCTTCCCAGGCCGTTTCAAGTAAAAGGCGCTGGCGCGGGTCGGTCTGGGGCGCTTCGTGGGGCGAAATGCCAAAGAAGAAGGGATCGAAGCGGTCAATATTCTTCAAAAAGCCGCCGCGCCTGCTGATCATCTTGCCGGGAGCGGTCGGGTCGGGATCGTAGAAAAGCTCAATATCCCAGCGTTCGGGCGGTATTTCGCCAAGCGCTTCTTCCCCGCCTGAAAGCAATTGCCAGAATTCGGCCAGATTCTCCGCCCCGGGAAAGCGGCAACTCATGCCCACGATTGCGATTGGTTCCAGAACCGGGTCGGGTAGGGTGGCCGGCGCAACCTGACCTTCAACAGTAGCAGGCGCGGGCAGCCCGGCCAGGTGACGAGAAAGCCCTTCAATAGTGGCGTATTTATTCAGCACACTTCCGAAAGACTCATTCTCGGGAAGCAACGGGGAGAGTTCGGCCTCCAAAACGGCCTGCCAGTTAGCATCCCTGTTACCGTCCTGGTTATCAATCTCAAAGTAATCGGACAGGGGTTTGCGCACATCAACCTGTGACGAATCCAGCCCCAGCCTTTGATGTACAAAGTAAACCAGTTGGTCTTCGATAGCCAGGGCTAAACTATACGGTCGCGGGGCAAATTCAGGTAGTTTTTCCTCTTTTAACCCGGCGGTATGGCGGTCTTCGCGCCACTCGTAAAGGCCAGTCAGCTTGCCCGTTATAAAGAGGGTGCGATAATTCTGGCGCTGTAGCTTGCCGCTAGAAGTTTTGGGCAGGCTACCAGGAGGAAGGAGCGTCACGCCGTAGAGATTAACTTCTTCTTTTTCGGAAACGGCCTGCCGGATAGCCGCTACGACCTCTTCCAGGGGAGCGTTAGCGTTTACCTCGCAGACTACCACCGCTCTTTCTTCCCCGGCTACATCCAGGGCAAAAGCGCCCTGGCAGCCCTTGCGAATGGCAGGGTGGCATTGCTCTACCGTCTTCTCGATATCCTGCGGGTAGTAATTGCGTCCCCGGATGATAATCAGGTCTTTCAGGCGCCCGGTGATAAAAAGTTCGCCATCCTGCCAGAAGCCCAGGTCACCCGTGCGCAGGTATGGAGTTTCCGTATCACAGGCCAGCCGGGCCTGAAAGCTTTTCTGGTTTTCTTCGGGGCGCCGCCAGTAACCGCGGGGAATACCCGGGCCGCCTACCCAAATTTCGCCGGTGTGCCCTTCTGGTAAAGCTTCAAAAGTAGCGGGATCAACAATCGCCAGGCGCTGGCCAGGCAGCGGGCCGCCGCAACCCACCAGGCGGGAGTTATTATTCTCGCCATCAGTGCTACCCGGCAGATACCGGTTAGCGCTTAAAGCCTCGCGGTCCACCGCAAGGTAGTATGGCCGCTCATAAAAGTAGCCGCCTGTTACGGTGCAGGGGGCTTCGGCCAGACCGTAAGAGGGATAAAAGGCGTAGGCTGAAAAATCCGCAGGCTCGAAAGTTTCAATGAAGCGTTGCAAGGTTTCGGCACGCACCGGTTCAGCGCCGTTCAGGGCCAGGTTCCAGCAGCTTAAATCCAATTTTGCGCGGTCCTGCGGGGTGACTTTCTGGGCGCAAAGCTCGTAGGCGAAATTCGGTCCGCCCGTGGCGCTGCAACGGTAGCGCGAAATGGCTTGCAGCCAGCGAGCCGGGCGCTGCACAAAAGCCAGCGGGTCCATCAGGACCGCCGGAACGCCCCGGTACAGCGGATGCAGCAGGCCCAGGAAAAGACCCAGATCGTGAAAAAAGGGCAACCAGCTTACCACGCCGGTCAGGGGCCGTTCGATAAAGCCGGGGAAGTTTGCCAGGTTATAGAGCGCGCTGGCATGGTCTACCATTACACCCTTGGGGTCGGCGGTAGAGCCGGAGGTATACATCAGGAAGGCCAGGCTGGCCGGGTCATGCGCGGGCAAATCGCTGGCGTGCAGGCTCGTACTCTGGAGACTCTCAATACTTAACCAGCGCGGCCCGGCGCTTCCGCTGATGGCAGAAAAGCGTTTGACTTCAGACAAAAGAGCCGGGGTGGTGATTGCCAGGGCCGGTTGAGCATCTTTAATGATAGCCTGCAACCGCGGCAGGGTTTTATTCAGGCGCAAGGGGTCAGGAGGAGCGGCGGGAACCGCCACCAGCCCGGCGTAGAGGCTGGCAAAGAAAGCCTTAATGAAAGGCAGGCCGGAAGGCAGGCAGAGCAAAATCCGGTCGCCCGGATTGGAAGAGAAGCGCAGGCGCTCGGCTAGGCGGCGCGACTCAGCAGCCAGTTCCCGGTAAGTGAGCTCTTGGGCTTGTTCCTCTCCGTCCAGCAAGAAGGTATAAGCAATTTTAGCCCCTTCCTGTTCTGCCCGGTAATCCAGGGCCTCGGTCAATGTCTTGAATTGAGGTTCGACCGGGCCTTGCGCTAAAACCAGTTGTTTGCGCGATTCTAAAAAGTGATTGGTAACCGGATTAAAGGGAGCCAGGAAATTCTCGACAAACTTGCGCATAAAGCTGTTATCAACGTCTACCGCCCAGCCGATGTAGCGATGGGATAGCTTTTGTTCAAATTGCAGGCGCGAGATTTCAGCCTGCATCGCCAGGGCCAGGCCGTATTTGCGCAGATCTTCCCGGACGAACAGCTTGCTATACTGCAAAATATTCTCGTCTATCTCGTAGACCATCTGCCAGGCCACCACCTGCCCCTCGCAAAGCACAGCCATGCTGAAGCGGGGATCAAAGGTCTTTTTCTTCGGCAAAATCGCCCTGGCGTAACGCGGGTCGGTCCTGACGAGTTGCTTTAAACTGGCCTCCTGCTCGGCGGTAAGAGCGCCCCAGAGGCAAAAGGCAAAGCCGGGTGGCAACTGGGTCTGGCGCTGCGACCAGCTATCCATATTCTCCAGAAAAGTTTCTTTGGGAAGGAGGTAATCAATTTTGGCCAGGCGGGGACTGCGCCAGCCATTTTTGGCTAAAAGCCGTTCGACTGCCGGGCGAGATTTAAGCGTCGTACCAAAAAAAGCGGAGATGGTATTGTAACCAAGCCGCAGGCACTCTTTTTCCAGCCTGGCTAGAAGCGCAGAACCTATGCCCTGGCATTTGAAAGCATCAAAAACAGCCACGGACAGGAGTTCGACGGCCCGCTCATCTTCGAGTAACTGGGCCAACACCAGGCCAACCGGTTTTTCGTGTAAGGAGGCCCCGATAGCAATATAACGCCCCTGTGCTACTTTTTGACCGAGGAATTGCCGGTAAGATGGAAAGGTTAACCGGGAAAATAGCTCAACCGTCTCTTCACCAAGTAGAGCATAATCAACCATTGATTAAGAGTCCTAATCTATTTAGAAATCACAAAGCGACCAACCCTGGCAGCCAGGCTTTTTTAGTTTCTGATTTACTTCGTGCTGGATATCTTATTTAATAAATATGGAAGATAACTTGAATAAATTTGCTATAAGAGCCGGGAAATTCATAGCGATTTTCCCGGCCCCTCTATACCAGAAATACTACGTTTACTTGGAACTTACCCTGACATTCGTAGTGCCGCCCGCTACACCCGCCAGGTCCGCGTCGGATAGATCGGCGTCAGTCTGGCTGGCCTGCTGGTCAGCAAACTCATCGTACAGTTGCTTGGCATCGTTGTCGGATATATTGAAACCGTTCTGCTTCGCAAAGTTAGCGATAGTGCCGCCCAGTTGTTTATTGCCAGGGTCCACATTATGGCCGGTAATATCATTCAGGAAATTCTGCCGAAACGAGGGGTCATTGCGCAAGCGGTCGGAAAAGTTCTGGACATCAGAGTTAGCCATAGACTCATCTCCTTATTTAGACTTGAAGATCAATAAAAGAGGATTTTGCCAAATTGAACCACACTAGCTAGTATGTTTGAAGGGATGTACCAATTTCGTTCAAAAAATTCAAAAGGTATAGTAATGGTTGAGATACTTACCCCTTTTGAAATCGCGTAAAAACCAGGTTTACTCACTTATAACATACGCCACTTCAATCTGCAATAGGATTAATCACACTTTATCGGCTATTGTAAACTATTTTACATGTGGTGCTATTCCTGTTGTCAGAAAATAGTAAAAAGGATATGATGCTCTTATCTCGCGACAAACTTAGCGATTAAGCGAAAGTATAGTTATGGCTGAACTCAATCCTGGCGGGCACCTCCTTCATAGTTATAAATGGGAAATTTCAGAAGAATCGTTAGTGGTGGAAGGCCGATTACCTGAATGGTTAAAAGGCCGGTTGATTCGCAACAGCCCGTCCCTCTTTGATTTAAAAGAAGAGCGCTACCGCCATTTCTTTGACGGCCTGGCTATGCTCCACAGGTTCGATTTCAGCGAGAGTGCCGAAGGTAAAGTAAGCTATTCCAGCCGTTTTCTTAAAACCCGGTCTTTTGAAAAGGATATGGCTTCCGGCAGGGTTAACTATCAGAATTTTGCCAGCCAGCCTGCCCCGGCAGACCGGCCTCAAGGGCCTGTACCGCTCAGCGATAACGCGCCCGTCAATGTCCTGGCTTTGAACGATAAGTGCCTGGCCCTTTCGGAAGGCGCGGCCTGGTGGCGGTTTGAACCGGATACCCTGGCGACCCTCGAAAGATATGATTTTCAGGACAGCATCGACAGCCATCCCCTGGTGATGAGCCCTCACCCCCATTTTGATACGGCCCGGCGCGTCTTTTTTAATTATGCCCTGCGCTTCTCGGGCCAGCCCACTTACGAGCTTTTCTACCTGGAAAAAGGGACAGGCCGTCGCAAGTTGCTTTGCAGCCTGCCCGCCGCGCAACCTTCCTATATGCACAGCTTTGCCAGCACCGCTAACTACCTGGTCTTGAGCCAGTTCCCGCTGCTGCTGGAAGATGCCCGGCAACTGGCAGGCGGAGCCCGGCCTTTTATCGAAAACTTCAAATGGTTCGGGCAGCAGCCCACCCGCTTTCTGATTATCAGTAAACGCTTTGGACGGGTAGTGGATACTTTTGAGGCCGAAGCTTGCTTTGCCTTTCACCATATCAACGCTTTTGAGCGGGATGGCGAACTCTTTATCGACCTGCTGGCCTATCCCGACCCCTCGCCCATCAACCTTTTCTACCTTGAAGCGCTGAGCAGTCCCAACCCGCCTGCCTTGCCTGCCAGCCAGTTACGCCGCTACCGCCACCGTCCGAACCAGCCTAAAACCCAGCCCTGCGAGGTGATCTACCCTGCCCACCTGGAGATGCCGCGCCTGAATCATTCCCGGCATAGTGCCCGGCCCTACCGCTTCGTTTACGCCCTGGGAAGGAGCGAGCAGACGCAAGCCGCCTTTGAAGATCTGCTTGTAAAGATAGATTTAGAGCACGGAGCCTGCGAGGGCCACTGGCAGCAAGCGGGATGCTATCCAGGTGAGCCTGTTTTTGTGCCCTCCCCTGAGGATACACAGGAAGATAAAGGCATTATCCTTTCGGTAGTGCTCGATCTTCTTAACCGGAAATCTTTTCTAGTGGCGCTGGACGCACTCTCCTTTCAAGAAGTTGCCAGGATTAACCTGCCCCGGTTGTTGCCCTTCGGTTTGCACGGTGATTACTGCAACCCGTAGCTTTCAGGCTAAATCTCATCCAGGAAAAATCACTTTGCCACAAAAGCAGCTACTTGAAACATTAGCAGGTTCTGATAGACTGTTATTGAGATGGAGATAGCATGAGATAAATTGAGATAAATCTGACTGATCATGGGAATAGAGACTCGGGTGAAAGTATGACCGTTTCAACTGAAATGAGCGAAGGACGCCGCCAGAAAGCCAAAGAGTACGCCCGCCTGCGGCGCATTCTCTTTTTTGTCAATACGGGTCTGGGACTGGCTATCCTGCTGGTAATGCTGCTGACCGGACTTTCGCTGGAACTACGCAAAGTGGTGGAAGGGTGGACCGGTAATCAATGGCTGGTAGTGCCGATCTACATGGCGATCTTTGGCGGGGCATACGCCGTGCTGACCTTCCCGCTGGATGTTTACGCCGGGTATCACCTGCCGCGCAAGTACGGGATGCTGCACCAGAATTTTGGCCCGTGGCTGCGCGACCTGGCAAAAGGCGGCCTGATAGCGGTGGTTATCGGGCTGGTATTGATCGAAGCGCTCTACTTTGGTTTCCGCAACCTGGGAGACTGGTGGTGGCTGATAGGAGGCATCTTTTACCTCTTCTTTGTTATTGTGATGGTTAATCTCGCCCCGGTGCTGATTATGCCGCTCTTTAACAAATTTATCCCGCTGGAAAACGAGGAATTACAGAACCGCATTATGCGGCTGGGTGAGAAAACCGGAGCACGGGTAAAAGGGGTTTACACCATGGATTTCAGCCGCCGTACCAACGCCGCCAACGCTTTTGTTACCGGCATCGGCAATACCCGCCGGGTAGTGCTGGGCGATACCCTGACCCAGAACTATACCCCGGACGAAATCGAAGTGATTATGGCGCATGAGCTTGGCCATCACGTTCACGGCGATATCTGGCGGGGAATTGCGCTCGACTCGGTGGTAACGCTGCTGGGTTTCTATATCGCCAACCTGGTTTTACAGGCCGGGATCAGCGGTTTCGGCTTCCGCAACACGGGCGATGTAGCCGCCTTTCCGCTTTTTGTGCTGGTAATGGCCGCCTTCAGCCTGGTTACCATGCCACTGAATAATGCCTTTAGCCGCGCTCGTGAGAATGCCGCCGACGCTTACGCCCTCGATATTACCAAAGATGCCAGCTCTTTTATCTCATCCATGAAGAAACTGGCTAACCAGAACCTGGCCGATACCGACCCGCCGCGCTGGGTGGTCTGGCTTTTCTATACTCACCCGCCCATTGCGGACCGGGTACGGCGCGGCGAGAACTTTATTGCCCGGGGCAATCCCTATTCTTCGGGAGGAGTGCCTGCCGGTGACTGAACTGGCGCTACTTTTAGGCGCTGTTATATTGCTGCTGGTGGCCTACCTGCTGGCCCGCCAATCCCGGCGCAACCAGGCTGAAACCGGCCTACCGGGGGCTGATATCTCGGTGGTCTACAGCGATAGCGGGGCCTGGGAGAAAGTAGCCGAACCGCTCTTTTCAAAACGGTATAGCCTGGTGGGTAAGCCGGATTACATTGTGCGAAACCGGGACGGCCTGATTCCAATCGAGCTAAAACCGCTGCGGATGGCTGCGCAGCCCTACGAGAGTGACATCATGCAACTGGCGGCTTATTGCCTGTTGCTGGAGGAAGTCTGGGAGGCCTCGCCACCCTACGGCCTGCTGCGCTACAAGGAAAAGACTTTCCGGATTGAGTGGAATGAAGAGCTGAGAGAAAACCTGCTGGATACAATCGAGGAGATGCGCGAACTGGAGAATTTCGAAGCTTACCGGGATGGACCTCTACCTGAGCCGCAACACGACATGACGGTGCGCTGCCGGAATTGCGGCTTTCATTACCTCTGCTGGCCCGGCTAAAAAAGATCCTTGAGAATCTTCCCCTGCGCTTTAGGCTTAATCGAAGACCGGTCCAGAATATCAAAAATACGGTTACGGGTGGCGGGAGTCCAGAGGCTTTTGACCATAGCTTCGGCTACGTCCTGGCGATGGACCCGCCCCAGCACTTGAAAACCGCCCTCACCATCCAGACGAGCGAGCGCCAGGGCCGGGGTATGCCGGTAACCCGGAGCTTGCTTGAAAGCCTCATCACTATCAACCAGACCACCCGGGCGGATTACAGTATAGGTCAAGCCGCTGCGCACCAGGTAGGCTTCAGCCTGCCACTTGGGATGAAAGAGCAGGCTGAGTGGGTGTAGAACAGAGGCATGCTGGCGCACGCCCATAGTCGAAACCAGGATAAAGTGATCAACACCGGCCGCTTTGGCGGCATCTACCAGGCGGCGCGTACCCAGGTAATCGGTTTCGCGCAAACCACGATTGGGATTGAAAGGCTGGCGGGTGCCAAGAGCGCTGATGACCGCCTTGACTCCTTGCAGGGCAGGTAAGAGGCTTTTAAGGGCGTCCGGAGAGGTTAGATCTACCTGGAAAAGTTCCACCCCCAGTTTTTCCAGGGAGGCAGCCTTGCTGCGATCTCGCACCAGCGCGCGCGTTTGTATACCCTCGCGCCGCAGAAATTCTACAACGCGCCGCCCCACTCCGCCGGTAGCGCCTGCCACCAGCACCACTCCATCATATTGCGCCATTACTCTCCCTGTAGAACCTTACTTCAAACTTCTGATGTAGGCAATCAAATCGTTGATCTGGGCGTCGCTGATCTGGTCCGCCGGGAAAGCCGGCATCGCGCCGCGCCCGTTGCGAATGTTGCCGTGAATATAGGTGTCATCGCGGGTCGTTCCGGCCAGTTTCGGCCCTACTCCGGCAACCCTGCCCCCGTTTGGATGGCAGCCCACGCAGCCATTGGCCTGAAAGAGTTTCAGACCGTTCGCAGCATCTCCGGTAGTCCCGCCGCCTGAAGGGGCGGTAGTTGCCGCGCCGCTCGGAGTGTTGCTCGTGCTACCGCCGCCTGATGGAGCAGCAGTTGGGGCGGGTTGAGCAGGAGTCGGGGTGGGCGGAAGCGCTGTAGCGGTAGCCCCTGCCGCCTGGGTCAGGCCGCGTGTGGGGTCGGTGGGAATTCCGCTGGAAAAGTTATTGTTCTGCTGGGCGGCGGCTATGACTGCCCCCGGGCGAACATTGGCCGAAACATCAGTCGAATTTCTATCTACATCACCGCAAGCTGCCAGCAGAGTGCTTAACAGCAGGGCGGGCCATAACCACTTCAACTTTGTCGTTTTCAACTCCTCCACCTTTCCAGTCAGTATAAGGTTTAAACAATACAAGCCTCAAGAACTATTATTTGCCAGTCTGGATTTTAGCCAGGCCATGGCTTCTTCAGTCGTGCTAAAACGACCCTCAAGCTGGGCTTCCAGCGCTTCCTCCAGCAGTTGACCAAAGCGCGGACCGGGATGCAAACCGGCTTCTTTCAAATGGCGGCCCAGCAGCAAAGGTGGCAGAGGGCCACGGTCACAGCCCAAAGTACGAGCTAATTCCAGCCAGGGCAAGGCAGGCCTTGCGTTTCCGGTCTCTTTTGCCCCCTGGCTGGCAGCTTCCACCAGGCGTTCCCACTGTTCGATAGTAGCGGGCGCCAGTCGTAGAGATAAGCGTCTTACGGCAGTGGCTGTAGGCGCGGTCCCTTCTGGTGTCCGGTAAGCCAGGCGCTCGCGCAACAGGGGTAACACCGGCTTCAGATAGTGCTGCGGGCAGCCAATTGCTTTCAAAAAGGCCTGCGCCGAGTCAAGAACTGCTCCACCCGCCCCCACCAGCGGCAAATCCATATCGTGGCAGAGAGTTGCCAGCATTAAGACCACTCTGGTTTCGCCAGCCAGGCCATACCGGGCGCTGATTGCGGCCGCCGCGTTGACCGCACGGAGAGTATGCTCCCAGGCCGTTTCCCCCGGCGAGTAAGCCTGCCCCGCCAGTTGCTCCAGCGGAGGGTAGAGGCTACGCCAGCCACACGCGGTCAGGGCTTCTAGCCCGGCGGAAGGCAACCAGCCTTTGAGCAGCAACTTATGCCATTCGCCCCAGATTCGTTCTATCGCCAGGGTGCCATAAAGGGGGCGCAACCCGGCGCAGAACTGGGCGGTTTCGGGAGCTACCCGGAAATTCCAGCGGGCAGCGAACTGCATCCCCCTCAAAACCCGTAAAGGATCTTCGGCGAAAGCGGGGCCGACGTGCCGCAAAATCCCATCCTGAAGATCGCGCTGGCCCTCAAAGAAATCGAGCAATTCTCCGGCGGCCGGGTCATAATACATGGCGTTGATCGTAAAATCGCGCCGGGAAGCCGCCTCAAAAGGGGTCATGGCCGGATCAGGCGTAGCCAGAAAGCCGCGCTGGCCCTTCCCGGTGTCGTAAAGCGACTCGCGGCGCGGCAGGCTGAGGTCCAATTCTCCCGCACCGGCCAGTTTTACTTTCAGTACGCCAAAAGAGACCCCGACCGCGAAGACGCGGCCATAGTGAGCCGCGACCTGGCGCAGGGTTTCGCCGTCCAGCCCGAAAACTTCCACATCAATATCTTTAGGCAAATGGCCTAAGAGCGCATCGCGCACCGTCCCGCCTACCAGGAGCGGGCGGCCCCCGGCCCGCCGAATACCTTCCAGCAAAGCCTGGACAGGCGGTTCAATCGGGAATGATATATTGGCCTGGCTCAAGTTCAGTCCTTCTTGTCGCAATCATGACAATTTAAGCATGCCGCTGGCGGAAAAGATGTGTCATGAGCTACGCAACCACTAGAGGGATTGTAGCTCAAAATCTGACAAAGCAGATTGTGATTAAAGGTACTTTCCGCAAAGAATCAGAGTATTTAGCCCAATTCAATCCTATAATAAATAAAGGCAACTGGAAAGTCTCCGGTTGCCTTTATACATAATTGGTTACGAAACCTGGATTAAGTCTCGTAGTCGCTGTTGATAACCACGTACTCTTCGGTCAGGTCGCAACCCCAGCCAACCGCTTCTTCATCCCCGGCGTGCAGGTCGACCGTGATATAAACGGTCGGTCCGGCCAGGGCAGCCTGCGCGGCGCTTTTGTCGAAATGCTGAGGTGTCCCGGCCAGCATCAGAGGGAGGTCGCCGATATAAATATCGGGATCTTCCGGGTTGAATTGAGCCCCGCTCCGCCCGGCGGCGGCAATAATGCGGCCCCAGTTCGGGTCGCCACCATGCACCGCCGATTTGGTGAGCATGCTCCCGGCGATAGTTCGCACCGCCAGGGCGGCTTCCTCTTTGCTGTGGGCGCCTCGTACCCAGACTTCCATCAGGCGGGTAGCGCCTTCACCGTCACGAGCAATTTCTTTCGCCAGGTAGGTCATGACTTCGCGCAAGGCGGCTTTGAAGATGCGTTCATGCTCGGCGGGCGCGCCGTTACCCAGTTCGGCTGTTCCGGCCAGGCCGTTCGCCAGCAGCAGGACGGTATCGTTGGTGCTGGTATCGCCGTCAACCGTAATCATGTTGAAGGTATCCTTCACCAGATCACTTAGCGCTCCTTGCAGGAAAGCGGGTGTCGCGGCAATATCAGTAGTCAGGTAGCAAAGCATAGTCGCCATATTAGGATGAATCATCCCGGCTCCCTTGCACATGCCGCCGATGAAACACATCTTATCGCCCAGCATAAAACGCGCAACCGCTCGTTTAGGCCGGGAGTCGGTGGTCATGATGCAGAAGGAAGCCTGCGTTCCGGCGGCTTCCCCCTCGCCCAGTTCAATCCTGGCTACTCCTTCGCGTATCCGGTCCATCGGCAGCAGGTGCCCGATTACTCCGGTGGAAGTAACCAGCACTTCTTCAGCCGGAATTTCCAGTTTCTGCGCGGCCAGTCGTTGCATTTCGCGGGCATCCAGCATGCCCTGGTCGCCCGTGCAGGCATTCGCTATCCCGGCGTTAAAAATGACCGCCTGGGCACGACCGCGCGCGGTCACTTCCGCGTCCAGAATGACCGGGGCAGCTTTCACCAGGCTGGTGGTATAGACCCCGGCGGCGGCGCAGGGCGCACTCGATACCAGCAGACCCAGATCGAGCTTACCTTCACCGTAAGTTTTTAAGCCGCAGAAGGTTGCGCCCGCCCGCCAGCCTTGTGGCGCTAAAACGCCTGCCGGGTGGCCAGGCAGAAAATCAAAATCGCTTGAGTATTCCTTCTCCTTATGCATTCCCTCTCCCGTCTAAGCCAGATTAAAGGCAATTGCAAAATTAATAGGCGCGAGCAAAAATAGCCTCGCAGGTAGCGGGCTTCCCGGTATAAATGCACTTTCCGGTTACGCCGCCTTCAGGCTGGTCAAAAGGAATCACCCGCAAGGTAGCCTTGGTTTCCTCTTTGATGGCCAGCTCTGCCGCGCTATCCTCAGCCCATTTTACCCGCACAAAGCCGCGCTTTTCGGCAATGATCTGCTTGAACTCCTCATAGCTATCGGTGTAATAACTGTTCTTTTCGCGGAACTCTACGGCGCGCTGGTAGAGAGCCTTTTGGACCTCCTCCAGCAGAGCAGGCAGGCGCGCTTCGAGAGCCTCAAAGCTGACGCTCTCCTTGCTGCGGTTGTCGCGCCGCACCAACATCACGGCGTTATTCTTAACGTCACGCGGCCCGATTTCCAGGCGAACCGGCACGCCGCGCATTTCCCACTCGTTATATTTCCAGCCGGGCGTATTCTCGCTCATGTCGGTTTTGAAGCGCACTTTGCCCTTGAGCAGTTTTTCAACCCGTGCGACCATCGCTCCGACGGCGGCCTTTTCCTCCTCGCTGCGGTAGATCGGGATGATAACCACCTGGTAAGGAGCCAGGCGCGGCGGCAGGATCAGGCCGTTGCTATCTCCGTGCACCATGATAACCCCGCCGATCATGCGGGTGCTGAGGCCCCAGCTTGTGGTCGAGCAGTACTTGCGCTGGCCATCGGTATCAAGGTACTGGATATCAAAGCTTTTAGCGAAGTTCTGGCCGAGGTTGTGGCTGGTCCCCGCCTGTAAAGCCTTGCCGTCACCCATCAGGGCTTCAATCGAATAAGTGCGGACCGCCCCGGCGAATTTCTCATTTTCGCTCTTGCGCCCGGCGACTACCGGGATAGCGGCATCCTCTTCGGCAAAAGCGCGGTAGACTTCCAGCATCATTTTGGTGCGTTCTTCGGCCTCTTCCATGGTGGCGTGCGCGGTATGGCCTTCCTGCCAGAGGAATTCGGAGGTTCGCAGGAAAAGAGTGGTGCGTTTCTCCCAGCGCATTACGTTGTTCCACTGATTAATCAAGAGCGGCAGGTCGCGGTAGCTTTGAATCCACTTGGCGTAGCTATACCCGATGATCGTTTCGCTGGTGGGGCGGATAGCCAGGGGTTCTTCCAGTTCTTCACCGCCACCACGAGTTACCCAGGCTACTTCGGGCGCAAAGCCTTCGACATGTTCGGCTTCTCTTTCAAGAAAGCTGCGCGGGATGAGCAAGGGGAAGTAGGCGTTTTCCACGCCGGTCTCTTTGAAGCGGTTATCCAACCGGTGCTGTAAATTTTCCCAGATCGTATAACCATAGGGCCGGATAATCATGGTACCGCGCACCGGGCCGTAATCGGCCAGTTCCGCTTTACGAACCACCTCATTATACCAGCGGGAAAAATTCTCCTCGCGGTCGCTGATGCTTTCTACAAATTTTTCCTTCTCCGCCATCGTTTCGCTTTCTAAACTCAAATTTAGTAAATGCTGCTAACGTTTCAGGTAAATTCTGGCTCCAAAGAAAGTAATGCCCGCCACCATAATATTAAAGAGGGCGATTACAGCCAGTTGCACAAGCTGTCCCATCACGGTAGGAGTAGCGTTAATCGGTTCGGTGATCACATAGGTCAGGATAAAGATGAAATTGAGGGCTATACCAAAAAACATAAAGCCGGACCCCAGCATGGAGTTCAATTTGGCGTTATCAAGTTGCACCTGCACGTCATCCGAAGCCGGGTCAAAAGCGCTGCCCTGCCGGTTGACCACCTGCATGCGAATACCGGCTTCCAGCCGTTCTGCTCCGCCACGCCACAACTTACGAGCCAGGTAGATGCCCAGAATGGTAGCCAGGGCCGACATGAGGCTGGCCTGAGTCGGGTATGATCCTTTGGCCAGCCCGGCTACCAAATCCAGCGGGAACATAATCATCAGTAAAGAAGGAATCAGGTAGTTAACCACTGTCAGCACTTAACATTTTCTAGGTTCTAGATTATGAAGCCTACGAAGCGCGTTGCTCGGCGCGTTTAGCCCGGTTCTCCTGGTAGGTGCGGCGCTGCAAATGCACCATCAACACCGCGATATCAGCCGGGTTGACTCCCGAAAGGCGCGAAGCCTGGCCGAGAGTGGCCGGTTTGAACTGGAGCAGGCGCTGGCGGGCTTCCTTGCGCAACCCGGTGATAGCCTCATAGTCCAGGCCATCAGGGATGGTAGTATCTTCAAGCCGGCGCATCTTGTCCACCGACTGCTCTTGCTTGTTAATGTAAACCCGGTACTTGCCTTCGATCTCGACCTGCTCGGCGATTTCCGGTTCGATCTCCTCGCCCAGCAGGAGCGGCAGGGCAGCGCGATCTACTTCGGGACGGCGCAGGTAATCGGAAGCTTTCATGCCTCTTTCCAGGGTGGGTAGCCCCGCTTCGACAAAGAGGGCATTCTGCTGCGGCGAAACCGAAATAGTACCGAGCTTCTTGAGGTATTCCTCGATACGGTCGCGCTTGTTCTCGACTGCCAGGTAACGTTCCTGGCTGATCAAGCCCAGTTCGTAACCGAGAGCGGTCAGGCGCAGGTCAGCGTTATCGCTGCGCAACAGCAGGCGATATTCCGCCCGGCTGGTCATCAGGCGATAAGGCTCGTGAATTTCTTTGGTGGTCAGGTCGTCAATCATAACCGCGATATAGGCCTGCTCGCGCTTCAGGATAAAGGGATCACGCCCCTGCACCCGCAATGCGGCATTGATACCCGCCAGCAAGCCCTGCCCGGCGGCTTCTTCGTAACCGCTGGTGCCGTTAATCTGGCCTGCCAGGAAGAGATTGCTGATGCGCTTGGATTCCATGCTGGCCCGGATTTCAGTGGAAGGCACCGCGTCATACTCAACGGCGTAGCCAAAGCGCATAATCTCGGCTTTTTCGAGGGCCGGGATCGAGCGAATCAGGCCGAGTTGCACATCGGCGGGCAGGCTGGTATTGGCCCCCTGCACGTAAACCTCGTTGGTCAGCCAACCTTCCGGCTCCAGGAAAAGCTGGTGCGATTGCTTATCGGCAAAGCGTACCACTTTATCTTCAATGCTGGGGCAGTATCGCGGACCCACGCCTTCAATCACGCCCGTAAACATGGGAGCGCGGTGCAGGTTGGCCCGGATCAGGTCGTGGCCCTGCTGGTTAGTATGCACCAGGTAGCAGGGCAACTGAGGCCGCCAGCCATCCAGTTGCTGGTTCGGGAAGACCTTCGGGTAGGCCGGAGGTACGAGCGGTTCCGGCTTATCATCTTCAGAGTAGCTGAAAGAAAAGGCCAGCGGCACGCTGCTGCCGGGTTGTAGAATAGTCCTGGAAAAATCTATCGTACGGGCGTCAATGCGCGGTGGCGTACCGGTCTTGAGGCGGTGCAGCGGGAAGCCCAGCCCCGCCAGGTTGTTCGAAACCTGCACAGAAGGCTGTTCGCCTGCGCGCCCGGCGGAAGCGGTCCAATCGCCCATGATAATGCGCCCTTTTAAGAAAGTCCCGGTGGTCAGCACGACCGTTCTGGCGCCATAGGCCAGGCCGTTAGCGATCACCACACCCTGCACGGTTAGCTGGCCGGTAGTTTCGTTGCGCTGGATAACCAGTTCCTCTACCTGAGCCTGTCGCAGAGTAAGGTTGGGGGTATCTTCAAGGGTTTGTTTCATAGCCAGGGCATAGAGTTTTTTATCGCTCTGAGCGCGTAAAGCCTGCACGGCGGGGCCTTTGCCGGTATTCAACATGCGGATTTGAATCATGGTGCGGTCGGTATTGCGGGCCATCTCGCCGCCCAGGGCATCAATCTCGCGCACCACGTGGCCTTTGGCCGGACCACCAATCGAAGGATTGCAGGGCATCAAGGCCACGCTATCCAGGTTGATGGTCAGCAGGAGGGTGCGGCTGCCCATGCGGGCGGAAGCCAGGGCTGCTTCACAACCGGCATGCCCGGCGCCCACTACGATTACATCATATGTATCTATAAAAGTTACTTCTGACATCTTTTGTACGGTTCTTACCACTCTCTTTTATAAATGTATCTTATTTTACGTGCTGCTTATTTTACCAGTATTGCCACTCTATTGCTACTTTTTATTGAGCCAATTAGCCGGGAATGACGGAAGCGGGCTAGAAAGAAAACCGGCTACTGAAAAGAAGTCGTACTAACAAAGCCGTGTCGAAAGTAACCCTTGCAACTACTCCCTCCTTTTTGTCCAGTCTCAGGTCATAAAGTCTAATTCTAATATTGAAGTGTTGAAAGTGATGAATGTTATAGAACTGGTAACAGCATTTTGTTACAATTATAAATGCGAAAGAGCGATAATTATAAAAATATAAATTCAAACAATGGCTAACAGCCTGTAAAAGTAACAAATCAAAGGGAACAAAACTAATGCAGCCTTACAACAATAATCCCAATCAGCCACCTTACCAGAACCAGCCCCCGGCGCAACCAGGCCAGTATCCCAACCAACCCCCGGCGCAACCAAACCAATATCCCAACCAACCCCCCTACTACAATCAAAATAACCAGCCAAATCCTAATTACTATCAGGGTAACTGGCAGCAGCCCTATCCGAATAATCCTAATGCTGTCCAACCTCAAGGCCGCGCTAAAAAAGGCTTACCGGCCTGGATGATAGTATTACTGGTGGTAGTCGTGGTGGGTATTATCGGTGGAGTACTGGTAGCTATCGGTGCAGTGACCGGTTCGGTTTCTTTTTACACCAGCGGCACTTTGCGGGTAACTGATGTCACCCTGGCCAAAGATTACAAAAATGACCAGGCCGTTAACCCTACCACTACCTTTAGCCCTACGGATAACCCGATACACGCTGTAGTTAAGCTCGAAAACCCCAGTGCTGACGCGAAGATTACGGGTGTCTTAACGGCGGTTAATGCCGGTGGCGAGCAGAACTTTGAAGTAGCCCGTAAAGATTTAGCGCTGGAAGCAGGCAAGAGTTATACGGCTAACTTCACCTTTTCCCTAGCGCAAGACTGGCCGGTAGGTCAGTACAAATTCGACCTCTATCTGAACGATAAGCTCGAAAAAACGGTCAACTTTACTGTACAGTAATT
>DATAKM010000045.1:0-46685 GCA_036261665.1 Chloroflexia bacterium | reverse complement strand
AATTCAGGCGGAATACCTATACCTTCATCCGTGACTGAAAAAAGGAGGTTTTCAACACCGCTCCTGATTAACTCAATTTTGATTCTTCCACCCTCAGGGCTGTATTTGATTGCATTGTCCAGTAAGTTAGTCACCACCTGTTCCAGCCGAATAGGATCTACCAGGGCTTCGATACGGTCGGGCGCATAAAAAAGTAGAGTATGTTTGGTGCTGTTAGCGGCGGTCAATGCTACCAGATTTCCCACCAGTCCAGTTACATCAGTCCGGCGCACCTCAAGCGCTAAACGCCCGGCATCTATCCGTGAAACATCCAGCAATTGTGAAACCAGTTGCCCCATCTTCTGCGACTGCTGGTTAATAATTTCGACCGCCTGTTTAACTTTGGACGGGTCCATCTCGGAACCTTTTTCAAGCTGGCGTAAGGCCAGTTGGGAGAAACCGCGCATGCTGGTCATTGGAGTTTTAAGTTCGTGGGAAGCGGCTACCAGGAATTCATCCCGCACTCTGACTGCCTGCTGAGCTTCCTCAAAAAGCCGGGCGTTATCCATCGCAGTAGCGATCTGGGCGACCAGGCCTGTCAGTAAATGCTCGTGCCACTCCTTAAAGACACCCGCTCTGGAATGCCCAAAGAAAAGGCCGCCCAGTACCTTCCCCGAGCGTGATACAACCGGAAGTGCCAGGTAGCTGACTACAGGCAGATGTCCCTGCGGCATGCCAAAATAAGGCGCATTCTGTCCAAAACGGGGATCTTTGCGAACGTCATCGAGGCGAATGATGCTTTCACCTCGAAAGGTCGGTCCAAAAATATGGGTGTTGCGCGGCATAGGAAACTGGCTGAAAGCTTCGTGGGGTACTCCGGATAAGGTATATAGAGTGTAGCTTTCACCATTTTCATCAGTCAGATTATAGAAGAAAGCCCCAAATTCAGCCCCGGTAAGGCCGGTAGCAGTATCAGTGGCCGCCTGCACCAGTTTACTCATGTCGAGTTCACTCAAAAAGAGTGGTCCTACCCGATTGAGAATTGCCATAGCGTCTGTCTGTTCTTTCAGGCGGGCCTCTATTTGCTTGAAATGAGAGCTATTTACACATGCTCCCACCCATTTACAGACGGAACCATCTTCTGCCAGTACCGGTGCGCCATAAACGTAGAAATCTTCATAAAAGCCATCAAAACGGCGCACCCGGCATTCGGTATTAAAGGGATGCCTGGCAATCAATTGCTTTTTCCAGGTCTGGCAAAGTTGTTCTCTATCCTCGGGGTGTATCGCATTCTGCCAGCCAGAGTTCCGAACTTCCTCTTTGCTCTGGCCGGTGTAATGCCTCCAGGCAGGGAAATCTTCCAGAGCTTCGCCATTAATGCCGGTAGTCCAGGGGAATTGGGCTATTCCTTCAATTAGCGAACGATAAGTTTCTGTTTCCTGGGCCTGCTGGTAGTATTTATGGTGAAGCTCAGCCTCGGAATGTTCCAGGCTGGCTACCCGGTTACGCAAATGTTTGATTTCTTCAAGTAAAGCTTCTCGCTCAGAAGCTACTCCTTCAGCCCTGGCAGTAATGCCGAATTCATCTTTGTTGCCGGCTATATCCACACGGAATCCTTTTCTTCTATTCCAACGCCTTTCGCCTGTCAAACCGGTGACCGAGTATCACAATAAAACCCGGTAAGACCAATAACATAAAGATACTAAATAGCAAGATACGTGCTAAGACCGGCCTTTTTATTAACTTTTTCTATATTGAATCTTAATTCTTGTGGGGTTTATCGGTATACACTTATTTTAAGTTTAAGCTTCAGGAAAAGCGCAATTCTCTATACCCCTTATAAAACAACCAGTTTATCTCCTGGCCTGATTACGCCGCCTTCTAACACCTCCGCATAAACCCCGAAACAGGCCTGAACACCAAAGTCGCCCAGATCCACTCGATTATGCTCGACGATTGACCGCAGCACATTGTTATCCTTCATCAGAGTTTGATTTTCCTGGGGTAAAGTGGTAACTACACAGCGCGGACAGGCCACTGTCACGCGCAATCTGACATCAGGCCCAATAGCCAGGGTATGCCCTATCCAGGCATTCTCGATAAAGCCTTCTTCAGCTTCGAGAGTTTCAACAATAATATTTGGCCGGAACCGCCGGACTACAATTGCGCTTTGCGGCGCCAGCATTTGCAACCGGCGCAGGGACGAAGTGGTCACAAGGTGAAGTGGAGCATAGTTAAAGAAGGTGCCCGGAGCGGCACCCTGCGAAACGGGCGAGACGGTTTGAGTATCTCGTAGAGCCAACCCTTCAATATCAGGCCAGTAAACTTCATACTGGAAAGTTTGATTATTAGCAGGGCTGGAAACCATCAGTTTCACCGGGCGCTCCAGCCAGTTTGAAAGAACATGGTGGCAATCTTTTTCATCCGAACGAACAAATGTTCCGCCAGGTAAGCTTATACCGGCTATTATTTCACCGTTATCAGCGCTTTCAAGAATAGTAGCCTTAGCATCCAGCAATTTTCCCCATTTACGCGGGCTTTTTGCGCTGGCAATCTTTCCGGTTTCCGGGTCTATTAAAGCAAAAGCGCGATCACCGGGTAAGCCTCGGTCTGTAATCCTGCCATAATCCAGCGCTTCACCCAGCATTGACTTGACCGGATAACGCCACAAACCAGACACAGCATACTCGGAGAGATTTCTATCTTTTGTCACTTATGGCTCCCTGTCAACTTTCAAGACGTGCTTCTTTGCAAATTCTTATAACTTTTAATGATTTTAATAATAATATAACTATTTATGCTCAATACTTCATCTGACCCTTATATTGCGACAATAGTTCGGTAACAGGCCACTGATAAGATTAGCCTGTGAACGGTCAATCCGGCACAGTTATAAGCAGACAAGATGTACAGGCAATTTTGCCTGTAAAGAGAAGGAGTTATTTAGCATGAAAAGTAAGACCAAACGCTTTACTATCGGCGGATTACTGGGTCTTTTTGCCCTGGCATTACTGGCGAGTTTCGCATTTATTGGCAACGGGGCTAAACCTGCCAATGCTCAAACCGCCTCGCCTACACCGAGCACCAGCTCTACTACTTCCCAGAATAGCAATAAAGCGGCGTTACGCGACAGTTTCCTCAAAAACTTTGCCAGCCAGCTAGGAGTAGACCAGAGTAAACTCAATTCGGCCTTTACTAATGCGGTTAGTACTACCGTAGACCAGGCTGTCAAAGACGGTACCTTAACCCAGGCGCAAGCCGACCGAATTAAACAGCAGGCAGCCAATGGGTTTAAGGGCTTTATACCGGGTGGCAAAGGTCACCGGGGCGGCAATTTCTCAGCTCGCCAGGGGCATGGTCAGGCTTTAAGCGCCGCAGCCCAGGCACTTGGTATTACCGAGAACGAGTTGAGAACTGATCTCAGAACCGGCCAGTCTATCTCGGATGTTGCCAAATCCAAAAACATTGATTTGAACACCGTTAAGACCGCTGTACTGAATAGCGTCAAGAGTCAGTTCGACCAGGCTGTCAAAGACGGCAAGTTGACCCAGGCTCAGGCCGATAGCCGGTATCAGAATTTTAGCACAAACATTGACAAGTTCCTCAGCCGGACCTTCCCGGGCAAAAATCAGAGTCAAAACCAGAATCAGAACTAGATAAGGAATTTCTGAGACTAAACAGGGAGCGTCAATTTCGACTGACGCTCCCTGTTTTATCTCTTTTTCAATCATTACTAACACGGTAGGAATCAGCCGCTGCAAAGCTACGCCCTACTAAAGTTTACACGGGAGCCGGTTTGAAGTAGTTTCCTATTTCCTCTATATTACCTCTCACCCTTCTAAGACCTAACCAATCCACCAGACTAAGATCATTGGCATTCATGAATGCAGCCAGAAATTGAATGGTCTGAGCAGATAGAACTTTATTTGAACGGTCGAAAGCAAGAGCAAGTACTTTTATAGTATCTCCAGGCGCCTCACCATACAAATTAAAGAGCCCTTCAACTTTAAAAGCGAAACCATCTTTGATAACTCCAGCTACATTCTCATAACCAATCTGATTATACTTTGCAGGTTGGACAGGAAATGAGTTGTAAAACTTGGATAGACTTATCTGCTTCGCTACTGGTTCTTCGATTAGTTTGCGGAGATGTATCCTGCGGAAGGCTCCATTCGTGCTTGCTTCACGGTAAATTTTGATAATCTCTGTGAACTCAGCTTCTACAAGGTCTTGATATTCGTTAGAAACAAATTCAATCTGGCGCCAGAAATCGTAGTGTAAAGTAAAACTGCCCTTATCTAGTTTAGCAGGCGCTTTTTGAACTTCAGCCAGTTTGTCAGAAATAGTAGGCAAACTGAACAGGATTTCCTCAAGCTTAAGAGATTGAATATTACGTTTCCGTATTACCAAGTTCAGTTTACCCTTTTTAACATACTCGCTAGCCGTGGTAGGTTCAGCTTTGAGAACCTGCCATTCCTCATTTGCGAGATGAAGGGTTGTAGCTTCCTCAAAACTCTCTGGAAGTTCCTCAACCGGCATTTTTGCTTTGAAGAGGGGTTTACCACTCTCAGCATCAATAAAGTTTACTTCTACTTTTTTTCCCAAAGCTGCCTCGACTCTATAATGTTACTTTAATGTAAGTGAATACAATCTTCAGCTTATATTCTTCTGCTTTGGTTAGCAGGCTTCAACTTCTGAAACGAAGAAACTTATCTTACTTCTTGGTGCCACGCTTACGGGTAGCCGTTTCACGTGTTACACTTCGCACGTTAAGCTCCTCTTCCAGAAGCTGCAACTGCTCTCGCAACTCTTTTACTTCGGCAGCTAGTTGGGCACGTTCAGTCTCTTTCAACTTTTCCAGCCTGACGCGAGTGCGATCTACATAATCGCGGAAGCGGCGTAGAGGGCGAATAACCGCATCTTCTGATTGTGATTTTTGTAACTTTTGTTCAGATTCTAAACACTTGTGATTAATTTCACTACTGTTTGCTGAACCGCCAGGATCATTACTCTCTTCTTCGCCACTTTTCCAGCCCGGCAGACGCTTCATACGCTCGCCCACATAGGCAGGACTGCGGTTTACCATCCTGGCAATATCCCGGTAGGAATAGTTATATTCTTCGATCAAGGTCAAAAAATAACGGGCTTCATCCTGCGGATCAAGGTCAACGCGCTGAACGTTTTCTACCAGAGAGGTAAAACGGGCTTCCCGGTCATTATATTCCTTTATAATCACCGGCACTCGTTCCAGTTGGACAGCGCTGGCAGCCCGGAAACGGCGTTCCCCCGCCACGATCTGGTAAAGAGTTCCGTCCTCGTCCTCGCCGATAGCTCGTACAATTAAAGGTTCCAGGATACCACGCACCCTTACATCTTCAGCCAGTTCCGCATCGCGCTCCTCATCGAAAGAACGGCGAGGTTGGTCAGGGTTGCGCTGCAAACGGTCGAGCTTTACCAGGCGAGCTTCGGTATTGGCGCTCTCCGCCTGCTCGGTTTTGGCTTGAATACTTCCCCAGATTTCCTTTAAATCCCGGCGGTTATTACTACCGGGCAGGCGCGGTACGGCGGTACGAGGCGCTACTTTTTTAGGTTCATTATTGGCGGGTGGCTGCCTGGTCATGTGTTATTATCTCCTTGGCCAGATCATTGTAGGCCTGCGCTACTTCATGCCGGGGGTCATAGGCCTGCACGGGTCCACGGGTCGGTACCTCGGCCAGAGTAGTACTGTACTTTATAAGTGTTTTCAAAACCTGATCGCCCATCGCCTCTCTAATTTCCTGGGCAATCGCCTTGCTCATACGGGTACGCGAGTCGTACATGGTAAGAAGAATGCCGAGCAGTTTTAGATCCGGGTTAAGCTCAGTTCGTACCAGATTAACTGTATCCAGGAAATCATTAAGCCCAAAAGCGGCGAACTGCTGGCACTGTAACGGGATCATCACCCAGTTAGCAGCCGTTAGGGCCATCAGGGTCAGGATACCGAGCGAAGGAGCACAGTCTATTAAGACATAGTCATAGGTGTAACCTTCGCGTTCCAGTTCTTTCAACTTATTTGCCAGTTTACGGTCACGATTAACTGCCCCTACCAGTTGCACTTCAGCCGCAGATAAGGCCAGGTTGGCCGGGATGATATCAAAACCGTAGGGGCTTTCCTGTAATAGTTCGCTGGCCTTAACTTTGGTATCTTTAAGACAATCGTAAATGGTGCGAGCCTCAAGCGGGTCTACACCGGCCGCCACCGAAAGGTTGGCCTGGGGGTCAAGATCAATCACCAGGACCTTCTTTTCTTGCAATACCAGGCCGGCTGCCAGACAGATGGTTGAAGTTGTCTTACCCGTACCACCTTTTTGCATACCGATAGCAATAGTCTTCATAAATCTTTCTTACGAGTGAAAAGCGTTTGAGGTTAGAATCGAGTATATATCGCCCGCTTTTCTTCGCCCTTTCCTTTATTATGGATAATTCTGTTACCACCTGGGGCCTGTATTGTACGCCGGTCTTACCGGACAGCCTGTGGATTTCCCTGTTATTTTGACACATTAAGCATCTAAAAACAAGCTGAATCACCTGGAAGTGTCTTACTAAAAGCAAACAGGATATAGTTCCACGCTCTTACCGCATAGCTTTTCCACTTCCCTTGATAACTCTGGTAGATAACTTTTTGCATAACGCGCATCAAAGGCATTACGAAAGACCAGTATAAATTTTACATTGTTATCCTGCTGATCTTCACCTACCTGGTTAGCCAGTCCTACTGCCGAGCGCAACTCCGGCCGAGCATGCCCGACCTCAATTCCCAGGGTTTTAGTGGCCAAGGTTTCCAGAATTCGATTTTCGAATAAACGGTCAAGCAGATCATCCCAGAGGTATTGAGTATCGCGTGGATCGAGAGACCACCTCTCGGCCCAGCAGCGCCTTTGCGCGGCCATTTCTAGGCGAAAAGAATTAAATTCATCCGGGGCAGGCATAGCAGGCACTTCATCAAGATCAGGAAATTCAGGCAATACCTCCGGTTTCTCGATTACCTGTACTGCACTGGCATGAGCTTCTACAGCCGGGGAATGCGCTTCACAAGTTGCAATCGAATTGCCGGGATTGCCGCTATGCAGCGCTGGTAAAGCCGGGGCTTCTGCCTTCGAAGTTGATGAAGAAGAAACCTTTATTCCTGTGGAGAGACCTTTTAACACCCGAAAGAAATAAGGCATACGGTTCCGAGGTTGCTCGTTTTGCAGACTGGATGGCATATAACGCATCCCACCCTTGTCTGTTAACAACCGGGCATTGAAAGAGGGAGTTACAGCATAGGCAGAAGTATGCGAGCGAGTAACATCGCGAGCCTGGTAGAGCAGTTGCACAAATTCCTTTTCGCCCAGGAAGGAAGCTGCCCACAAGTTAAGAGCTTGTTTGATATTTGATAACCGGTGTTCAGAGTCACCGAATAGGTCTCCGATCTCGGTTATTATGTTGCCGATATAGCTAGAATACTTGCCGTTCAAGTCTTGTGACTTACGGTGCTGCTTGATCCGGTCGCTTATCTGCGTTAGCGTTTTCTCGCTTGTAAAACTGGAACTTGCTTTATTTAGTTCCAGAGATTCATTTTTTTTAGATTCTGGTTTGTTTATCATGACTCTAGATTCCAGAGTCGATTCTGCTGATTTATAGCTCTGCTTTTTAGAGTCAGTCACCGGCATATCACTCTGCCTTTTAGAGTCGCTTGCCGTTATAGGATTAGACCCTAGTTGTTCCGGAGGAAGATCGCCGGCAGCTTTGACATATACTCTTTCAGAAGTTTTGGGTTCTTTAGTATAGGTAGTAACATTACTATCAGTTGCTACTGGTAGCTTTTCCTCATTAGCGGATTCGGTTGTACTGGCGCTACTCCAACTCAAACTGTACCAGGCTCCCTCACCCGGGGCGTTGCCATGTGCCAGCATTCTTCCCGGTTTAACCCGCACTATATAGCCCTTTTCCAGGGCAATTTTAAGCCCGTCCGCGACCGCCTGCGTGCTCATGTTCATTTCCCGCGCAAACTCGCTGTAGGCTACCTGCTCTTGCTGGCGGCGCTGGCCGCGCTCATCCACCCAGCCGATTGTACGCCGGATAATCAGGGCGACCACTTTTACCACGCAGGGTTTTTCAAAAGGGACAATCTCATCGAGGAATTGGTTGGGTACCATGGTAAAAGCGAAGGTTCCACCTGCTTGCTGGCGAAAACCGTGAAACTCAGGAATTGATTTCTTAATTTTGGGCATAAGAAAACCTCCAAAGCCCTTGACATGGAGGTTTTTCTATGCTATCTTGTCTATGACAAAAGCAAATAGAAACCCTCCCTGTGAGGGCTAGACTATCAAGTGTAAATCCCCATTGGTTTCCAGGCCGCTCGGGGATTTTCAATTTTTATAACTCTTTTATTGCCTGCGCCTGCCTTTATCCTGGCAGTTCTTCTTACTTAGCAGACTTTCTCTACTTTACATAATATATATACTTTTGGAGCCTGTTTCTCCCATCATACCGAATGAGCTTGATAAACTTCGAGCATCCAAAACAATCGAACCGACAAAAGCAACACAAAATCAGGAGACTTTTCCAGGAGTACTCCCAACTAAAGCTTACCGCATAAAGCAGGTGAAGCAAAAATTACTATGAGTTTTCCTGTAAAAAGGAAAGCTTTTTGTATTATTTCGTGCTATTCATTCTTTGGTTACTCAGCGATTGAATAGCACTGAGACTGAAAAGCAAAAGACTTAAAAGAGTTAGATTTCCTCCCTTATTCAGGAGAAGAGATCTACCAGTTGCTTTAACTGTAGCCTTCCAGAAAAACTTACTGGAATGAGCGCCACAGCATGAAGCGACCCGAAAACACCGGGTTTCTTTTATTTATTGTAAAGCGATTCCTGTGAATGTCAAGACATGATCAGCCGTCATGCCGAGAAATTGCAGATTCTTATGCAACTATACATAATTCTTATGGAACTGGGATAAAGTATGCTAGAGTGGAGCAGCAGGAACGTATTAAAAAAGCCCTCCCGGTTTAAGGGAGGGCCTTTTGATAAAAAATACTTACTGGGCTGGCGCTACTACTGTAAGGTTAGCAGAGCCCTGCAACCCGCTGTTGTTGCCTTTGACAACCAGCGTGTAGTTACCGGGAGTAAGCTTAGTGCTATCGAGGGTTACAACGAATGGCCCGTTGAGCATTTCGCCACTCAGGTTAACCGACTTGCCATCCGGGCCTGTCAGCCAGGCGGTAACGGTTTCACCGGAGACAATATAGTTCGCCGAGAAAGTAGCTTTCTGGCCTACTGTAACGGTGGCAATGTCCGGCGTGAGTACCGGCGCCGCCAGCACCAGTTTAGCATTACCTTTGGCTTCGCTACGATTGCCGCGCAACGCTACATAATACGTGCCTGGCTGCATTCCAGCAGTGTCTACCGTGAAGAGGTACTGGCCTTTGGCCTGAGCTCGGACATCAACATTGGTTAGTTGTTTGCTGTGTCCATCGGGACCGGTCAACCAGACAGTTACTTTCTCATCAGGGGCAAAAAAGTTAGCCTGGAACTGGAACTTATCTCCGACGTGACCGCTGGCTTCTGCCGGGGTGATTACCTGCACATTTTCGGCGCTCATGTTTTCGCCCGGCTCTGCAAAGATAACTTCTGCCGAATTGCTCTGCCGTTCGAAACCGACACCGGTCGCATCGTCGTAGCGTACACTGAAACGAGCCGTAATTTTAGTGCCGGGGGCGGGTGCAGGTGAGGTTTTTGGCCGGAAGAAGACCGTACCGGTGGCCCATTCACCGCTCAACAGGTTCGGCAGCTTAATCAGGACTTCGCTATCGGTTGTCTCTGTTACCCAGGTGCTATCATTATCAAATTTGGTATAACCAACTACCAGGTTCGGGTCTACCGGGATAGTAATTTTAACCAGGTGCGACTCGCCTTCGCCTACATTTTTAACCTTAAAGGTATAACCGATCAGGTTGTCCGGGTTGTTGGCTACCAGACGATCCGGTGTGATGGTCAGGCTCAGGGTAAGATCGGCTGGCTTTGGCTCAGGCTGCGCGCCACTACACTTCAGGCTATAGCTAACCGTTTCATAGTTCGGGTCGTTAGTGGTCATGGTCAGGGTAGCCTTACTGACATCCGTGCTAGACGGTTTACACTGCAACTGAATTTGCTGAGTTTCGCTGTTAGCGGGGAGCGTCAGCGGGAAGTTCTGGGTAAGCAGGGTAAAATCTGCTGCGTCAGGGCCACTAATTACAGGGTTGCTGACCGTCAGGTCGCCTCTACCGGTGTTGAAGACACTTATTTTGCCTGTCAGCGGCAGGCGCGGCTTGGTAACACCAAAATCAAGCGTGCCATTCGGAGCAGGACTGGAGTTATAGCCCGAATTTTGTGCCAGGCCGGTACAGGTTAGAGGATAAGAGGCTGTTTCTATTCCACTTACAGCAGTTCTGCTACCTGCTTTTTGCCCCAGTCTCAACAAACTGTCGGGAGTTGCCACTGCGCCTCCCCCTCCTGACAAAATGTCATTAAGGTAGCTTACATTAAGGGTAGCGGTGCGTAGACCGGTGCCTGCTGGTGTGCAGTAGATATTCAGAGTTACTTCATGCGGAAGAAGTAACAATTGAGTAGGAAAAATATCCTGTAATGTAGAAAGAGTTTTGAGGTTATCAGTACTCCTTAAACTATCTTCGCTGATCGAATGTAATTTTGCGTACTCCTCAATCTTTTTTGCCATCTCAGGTGAGACTTGAGAGTTTTCCAGTGGCAAGCTACCGCAGGGAGGAAGCGAAGAAAGGGCGGTATTGGACGGGTCTAAATTACAGCCTGCGCCCACCATGAAGGCATTAGAGTTGGGATCTTGAGCCAGCGGGTTGGTAATAACAGCTTCAACCCGGAACTCATCTTTGTTCAGCCCATCAATCGTGTAATCAGTTACTATATAAGGCAAAGGATCGCTGTTGAAAACCTTCATGCCGGTACTGATAGTGCTGCCGATTTTGGCACTACCTACATCAATAGTGGAACCAGGAATAGGATCAGAGTTGTAGCACGCTGTTAGCAAGGGAACCAGAATAAGGGCCAGCAGGGCTACAGTAAGAGGACGGCGCCACCGGGAAAAACGGCTGGCAAGCGCGGTTCTAGAAAGTAAGGACATTGAAATAAACTCCAAGTAAGCTGTGACTTAACTTTAACTTTTGCTTTCCTTAAAAGGAATTTGTGATGAAGGGGTGATGCTTTTGCAGTATAACAAATATAACATTACAAAGACATTACGGTTTCTAAATTTATTTTAATAGTTTGTTACAATAAGAAGGTAGAGATTTAAGAAGAAGCATGCTAAAAAAGATGCCCGCAAGGAGCATCTTTCATTAATCTGATTTGATAGTTAAAGCTATATGTCAGGCAATCGCTCTTTTAGTGTTGCTTCTCCCATCATAGGAGAAAAGAACCTTTTTGCCGTCCAGCATCGTTTCAAGATGAACAGAACGTCCCCACAGGTTATAAACATACTGGAGCGTTTTCTCGGCGTAGCCTACATCCAGGGGAGTCTTCTCGAAGTGATGCTTGAGATAAAGTTCGCGATTCTGTTTATAATCAGCATCCTCAACCACAATATAAGGATCGCCGAAGTTGGTCATGCTGCCGACCAGACCATCCCGGACCTTTTCCCAATCTTTTTCGACAATCACCCATTGACCGTCTCGTTTCTCGTAAAGATAGAGATCGAGATCTTCGACCAGTTCTTTGGTCAGGTAGTTACGCAAGAAGGACACATCATTGTCCATCTCGCGCACCTCCAGGAGCTTATCATGCCCCTGCCCGCCGGGTCGCTTTAAGACTTCGCGTTCGTACTCATTGGGACTATCCCAGCGGCGCTCAATATCCTCCCAGATTTTAAGGCCGATGTAATAAGGGTTGATACTGCGCCTGCTGGGCGATAGCACGCCTGCGCTCAACTGGGCGTACTCGGTAAAATCTCCGTCAGAGAGGTCGAGTTCGCGCATGATGCGCTGGTGCCAGAAGGAAGCCCAGCCCTCGTTCATAATCTTGGTCTGGCGTTGCGGCAAGAAATAGAGCGCCTCGTTGCGGACCATTTCCAGGATGTCGCGCTGCCAGTCGTCCAGTTCCCTGCTATAGAGCATGATAAAGCGCAAAAGGTCTTTCTCAGGCTGGGGCGGGAATTTACGCTTGATGGCTCTTTCTTTCTGGCGTTCCACTTCCGGGTCTTTAGGCTTGGTCCGCTCGTCCAGATCCCAGAGGTCGGCGTAAGGCGACTCGTACTTTGGTTTTTTCTTCTCTTCTTCTACAACGGGGCTTCCATCGCTCTTGACCCGGATATTTGGGTCGATATGTTCTTCGATGGAGAGGACCGAGTCCAGGAACTTTTCCACTTCGTCCGTGCCGTGCTCGTGCTCGTACTGGCGGATACGCTCGGCGTGCAGGCTGGCGGTATCTACCATCTGGCGGTTGGTGTGCTGGAAGTAAGCGTTATTCTTGAAGAAATCGGTATGGCCCAGCACGTGCGCAATTACCATTTTATTCTGCCACAGCACGTTTGCTTCCATCAGGAAGGCCAGTGAGGGGTTGCTGTTAATAACCAGCTCATAAATTTTGCTCAGCCCGTAGTCGTACTGAGTCTTCATACGGTAGTAGGCTTTACCGTGCGTCCAGTGGCTGAAACGGCCGGGTATACCGTACGCCCCAAATTCATACATAATATTGGAAGGCACGATCTCAAAATGGGTCGGGTAGGGGTCCAGGCCAAACTTATGCGCTAAATTCCAGCAATCCTCTATCGCTTTGCCCAGTTCCTTAATTTCTTGATCTTCCACCTGTCCGTCGCCCGTGCCGGCAGGATTAAATGTACTCATATCAAAGCTCATACGCGAGTACCTTTCATCTTACTGCTGCTTTATCGGCGTCCGAAGTGGAAAAGAATTTCCGCAGCGCCGGATATACCTCAGATTTGTCCGAAATGGTTACGCCCACGAACTTCTTACTGTCAATCCGGCTGTAGGCCGACATTAGCGTGCTCATTAAACTGTAGTGGCTCTCGCGGATTTCGCCGTAGCCAAACAGATTGCAAATGTCAATAAACTTATAGACCAATTCTACGCAGCGATCATTATCCCAGGGCAGGTTGCCGCCGTCCGAGAAGTGGAAGGGGTAGATATTCCAATCCGCCGGGTTGTAGCGGTCCTTAATAATCTCCAGGGCCAGTTCATAGGCGCTCGACACCTGGGTGCCGCCGCTTTCACCTTTATGGAAGAACTCTTCCTCGGTTACTTCTTTGGCTTCGGTATGGTGCGAAATAAAAACGATATTAACCTTGGTGTATTTGGTCCGCAGGAAGCGCACCATCCAGAAGTAGAAACTACGGGCAATATATTTTTCAAAGTCGCCCATCGAACCGCTGACATCCATCATGGCAAATACAACCGCGTTGGACTGGAATTTGATTTCCGGCTCCCAGGTCTTAAAGCGCAGGTCGTCGTCCTTGATGCCGCCGAAGTGCGGGTCGCCCTTAGCGGCGTTACGCTTGAGGTTCTCCAGAATGGTGCGTTTTTTGTCTAGGTTCGCCATAATGCCCTTTTTGCGGACATCCGTAAAGCGGACCGTTTCGCTCTCCATTTCGGCCTGTTTCTTTTCTTCCAGGTTAGGCAAGCCCAGGTCTTCAAAAATCAGGGCTGCCAGTTCGTCCAGGCTTACTTCGGCCTCGTAATAATCAACGCCTGGCTGGTCGCCTGCCTCCTTGCCTTTGCCCGGTCCCTGTTGCTGTCCCTGCCCGATTACATCACCCACTTTAGAGTTGCCATCGCCCTGCCCCACGCCCTGCTGCTGATTATAATCGTAGCGGAAGCGGTATTCATCAAGCGAACGAATCGGTACTTTCAGGGTCTTTTTGCCATCGGAGAGGATAATATTTTCTTCGCTAACGATATCAGCCAGATTCTTTTTAATCGCCTCTTTAATTTTTTCTTTATGGCGTTGCTGGTCAATCGGTCCTTTGCGGTGAAGGGACCAATCCTGTTTGCTTACAGAATACAGGCCATATTTAGAAATTTCTGCCATAGTACAACCTCGTTAGAAGGAAGAGGCTCGGGTGGTTATCCTAGATGAAGGATGAAGAGGGCCTTCCAGGGAATAGCCCTTGACTTCATCCTTCAAAATTGCCTTATTCCTTCAATTAGTGATCTACCGGTTTAGCAAGGAGCCAACATAGGTCAGCAGGGCATTGGCGCTCTGCGGAGTGTAACCCTGTTCCTTAACCAGGCGGTCTACCACATCATTAATCTTGCGCAGTTGGTCGGGGTCGGGAGTCTTGGAACTGGTAGTAATCTTTACTACATCTTTGAGATCGGCAAAAAGCTTCTTCTCAATTGCTTCTTTCAGGCGTTCGTGGCTGGTATACTCGAAGGGCTGACCACGCCGCGCTAAAGAGGAGATGCGAATAAGAATTTCTTCGCGGAAAGACTTCTTGGCGTTTTCGGTGATGCCGATTTGCTCCTCAATCGAGCGCATCAGTTGCTCATCCGGTTCAAGTTCTTCCTCGGTAATCGGGTCGCGCAGTTTAACTTTGTTACAGTAGGCTTCCACGTTATCCAGGTAGTTGTTCAGCATGGTGCGTGCCGACTCCTCAAAGCTGTAGACAAAGGCCTTCTGCACTTCTTTCTTGGCGATCTCGTCGTATTCTTTGCGCACTTCGCTGATGAAGTTGATATAACGCTCCCGTTCCTCGCGGTTGATGCTGGTATGGCTTTCAAAACCATCGCGCAAGGCTCGCAGGGCATCAATCGGGGTAATAAAGGTCGCGCCTTCTTTAGCCAGGACGTTAGAAAGCTGGTTGATCACGTAGCGCGGCGAGATACCAAACATGCCTTCGCGCTGGGTCTCTTCCTGAAGCTCTTTCAGGTCCTTTTGCTTCAGTTCTTCAACCTCTTCACCGTCGTAGAGCTTCAGCTTCTTCATCAGGCTGATACCCGCTTTTTTAGGCGGCTCCAGGCGGGTGAGAATAGAGAACATACTGGCGACGCGCAGGGTGTGCGGCGCAATATGCACCGTCTTGAGGGCGCTCTGGCCGATCAGTTTCTCGTAAATCTTGATCTCGTCGCTGACTCGCAGGTTGTAGGGAACCCTGACCAGAATCATACGGTCCTGCAAAGCTTCATTTTTCTTGTTGGCAATGAAGGCCGAATATTCACTTTCGTTAGTGTGCGACACCACCACTTCGTCGGCGTAGATCATACTGAAGCGGCCTGTTTTAATGTTCTGCTCTTGAGAAAGGGTCAGCAGCACATAGAGGAACTTTTCGTCCGCTTTTAGCATTTCGATAAATTCCATCATACCGCGGTTCGCCACGTTCAATTCGCCATCGAAACGGTAAGCGCGCGGGTCACTTTCACTGCCGACTTCGCCAATGGTGCTGAGGTCAATTCCACCGACCAATTCGGCAATGTCCTGGCTCTTGGGGTCGCTCGGAGTGAAGGTGCCAATACCGGTGCGGTGCTTTTCACTCAGAAGAATACGCCGTACCGGTACTCGTTCGATTTTATTCTCATAGACGTTGGTCAGATTCCAGCGGCAGCGCGGGCAAAGATCGCCTTCAATATAGATACCGTAATCTCGCTCAATATCGGAGCGCAAATCTTCCGGTACAAGATGCAGGGGATCTTCATGCATTGGGCAATCTTTAATGGCGTAAACTGCGCCATCACCGGTCCTGCTGTACTTTTCGAGGCCACGTTTTAATAAAGCTACTATGGTACTTTTACCACCACCAACCGGACCCATTAACAGCAAAATTCGTTTGCGTACTTCCATACGCTGTGCGGCAGAGTTGTAATACTGCACAATCTGTTGTAAAGGTTTTTCCAGACCAAAGATTTCTTCATTAAAGAAGTTATAGTGGGGTTCGCCATTTTTTCCTACTTCGACACCGGCGGACATAATCATGTCATAGATTCGGCCGTGCGAAAGGCGAGCAACCTTCGGGTTTTTGCTAACTATTTCAAAATAGTCTGCAAATGTACCTTCCCAGTTCAATTCCCGTTCTTGATTCCGGTAGTCTTCCAGACGTTTGAGTAAATCCATAGATTAAAACTCCCCTTTCAACTGCCAGCGACCTGCTCTTTTCCTTTTTATTTTAGTTTGCCTTCATTATGGGTCGGGCTAAACTACTTTAATGGCTAATAAATATGAAAAAGAGGCTTTGCTATCTTAACTACTTTAGCACCGCTAGCCGGATTTTAATCGGTCAAAACCTGTATGTTATACAGGTATCTAGCTTCCTGGAAGAAGCTTGCATTAAAGAATCTTTGATAAATCCAGTATATCTATTACCAGGTACTTGAAAGTCTGGTATTCGATGAGAACTAAATCTAATTGAAGTAAAAAGAGGTGAAAACAGCAGACAAACGTAAGTTCGTCATTTGCTTAGATTGTCTTCCATTTCCCCAGGAGGTTGTTAGTTGCTCCTTACCTGCGCCACCCCGGCTGCCAACAGCCGCCGACGGGCCATAACCAATGAGATAATAACGTGGTTAAAACGATTTCAACGGTCAGAAACCAGATAAAATTTAGGCTTTTTGGCAATATAGCACGAATAAATTGATCTTGCAATACTCAAACCGCTATGATTTCAGCCAATTCAAGCTCAATTTATCCCTTTTGCTGCTTGAGTTTCCTCTTTTTTTTCTAATCTAAAAAGATAGCTCTGAATAAAATCGCGCAAGAATCATACCACGGCTGGGTTCGGTTTGAAATCCAAATCTTTGTATTATACAAAAAGAGCCGGCAGCATACCCTGCCGGCTCTTTCGATAAGCTCCTATCGAGGTGATACTTCTACTAAGGGGATATAGGAGGCATTCTGATCAATAATTTTGATGAAATCAATGGCGTAGGTGGGGCAGGCATCCACGCACAAACCACAGCGAATGCAGCGCTTCTCATCCAGCAACATACCGCTATACTCGATCTCATTGACCGCTCCTTCCGCCGGAATAACCCCTGGTTTATCGCCTTCCAGGTCATCCGCCGGGATCATATAGAGCACATCGTAAGGACAGGCTTCCACGCACAGACCGCACAGGATACACTTATCAGGATCTATGTTAATGTTATTCTGGCAGAGCAGGCAGCGCGAGGCTTCGGTTTTACCCTGTTCGCGGGTAAGCCCCAGTTCCACCTCTTCATAGGGATTCTTACGGCGCGCGGCGATTGGCAGCAAGTCCATGTGCTGGCGGCGTACTCCGTCATAACCGGGGGCAAAGACCGGGCGTTTAATCTGGATAGCCTGCAAATCCGGCTCCAGCACCTTATTCGTTTTCAGATAGCGATCCATATGCACCGCCACGGAATGTCCTTCACCCATGGCATGCACCACGTCACTGGCTCCGTTAAAGAAGTCGCCAGCGATGAAGAGGCCGGGAATATTGGTCATCATGGTTTTCTTATCGCGTTCGGCCCAGCCTCCGCTACGGTGGAGCTTCAACTCGGGATAGCGAATATCGCGCTTCGGGCCAATTAAATCCTGGCACCAGCTAAGGTCTACATCCTGACCGAAGGCTACTACCACCAGGTCGCATTCGTAAACGAACTCGCTACCCTCAATCGCCACCGCTTTTCGCCGCCCGCTGCTGTCAGGGTCGCCCAGTTTATTGCGAATCATTTCAATGCCGCGCAGCGAACCGTCCGGATTAAGGACTACTTTGTTAGGTGAAACGAGGGTCTTGATTTCGATGCCTTCCGGCTCCATCAGGTTAATTTCTTCTTCGGTCGCGCTCATCTCTTCCAGGGTGCGCCGGTAAAGCATACTGACCTTTTTGGCTCCCAGGCGTACCGCTGAGCGTACGCAGTCCACAGCGGTAAAGCCGCCGCCCAGCACCGCCACCCGTGTACCGACCTCCGGGTTAAGCCCCCGGTTATAATCCATCATAAACTTGAGGCCGGGCACCACTTTCGGGTGGTTCTCGTTTTCTACCCCCAGCGGCTTTTCCTTGTAAGTCCCGGCAGCCATCAGCACTGCATCGTACTCTTCCAGCAGGTCACTCAGCATAATGTCGCGGCCCACGTAAGAGTTAAGCTTGTATTCTACGCCAAGCGCCAGGATGTTAGCTTCGATTTCGGCATCGGTTACTTCGCGGGGGAGACGATAATCGGGAATACCGGCCCACATCTGGCCGCCCAGTTTCTCTAACCCTTCATATATCATGACGGAGTGGCCCACTTCCGCCAGGTCGCGCGCCGCCACCAGCCCTGTAGGGCCGCCACCGACTATCGCAATCCGGGTGGGTAAAGTTCCGGCAGTCTTAGGAAGTTTAGGAGCATCTTTGAAACCAAAGTCGGCTGCTACTCTTTTCAGGTCGCGGATGGCGATTGGCTCGTCAATCAGGCAACGCCGGCAAATTTCTTCGCAGGGATGGGTACAAATGCGGCCCATCACGCCTACCAGCACATTGGAGTGGCGGTTGATTTCGTACGCCTCGGCGTATTTACCCTGGCTAATTTTTTCAATATATTCCGGTACATTGGTATCCACCGGGCAATTGAACTGGCAGTTCACATTCTTCTTCAGCCAGGGGACATTACCTTCCGAGACTACAAACTTATTTCCCATACTGCACCTGCGCTCCTCTATCTAAAACAGTTGTGCTTCAAGTTCCTACTTCTTAAAAAGCTGTCACTTTTATCTTTGAGTGTAATAAATCGGTACACGCGGCAGATCATCAGCGCCCGCAATATCTACTTCAGGGGCATTACCGATTACTTCTTCTTCTCCTCGCCGTCCGACCGCAGGGCGGGTAAAGCCTATCGGGGAACGATAGATAGTATTGGGTTCTGCCGGGCAGATATTTTCACAGCGCCCGCACCCGGTACACTTATTCTGGTCAATCGCGTAAACATATACTTCTTCCGGGTAGCGAGCCTGGGCAAGAATATTGCTTTCAAATATAGCTTTAGGGAGGGTTGGGCAGACATCAATACAGTTAGTGCAGCCGATACACTTGGTTTCATCTATGGTGTAGCGGGTCTTCTTTTTGACATAAGCCAGCAGCCGGATATCGGTACCACCATAATGGTTAAAGTACTTCTTCATCGCCATAGTAGTGTCTCTTTCTGCTTAACTGAAGTAACTACCCCGTTGAGTTGTAATGCTTGAACGCTTTTTGTTACCAGAGCGGCAAGTGATAGAGGCAGAGTTTACGCAGCTTTAATAGTAGTCGTTATAAAACTGGTTTCAATTGGCGTAGCAAACTTTTCAGCTATTCGGGAGCCGCTGTTTAATTCTAATTCTGAGCCTCTCGCCTGTCTGTAGCAACTGCTACGTCCGGTTTTTGGCTGACCTGGATTGGCTACCCGGTTGAACCAAGTTGTTGCAAAAGCTACATAATGCCGTAGCGCCGCATGTGCTATAATAATAACAATTTGTACAGCCGCAGCAAAGACAAAAATAAAGGTTATAATCAAAAGTTTACGATAAGGATACCCAACCTACAAACTTTTGGTGCGTATATTGTTTTAGAAGGTTTTTATACCTTCATATATAACTCAGTCAAAGAGCTTATAAGCTAACACTTATAAACTACTTATATAAGGAAATAAGAAGCGCTCCCGGTCGAGTTTGCTGCTTACCCTTGAGCGACTTAGCACATAAATTAAGAAGGCTGTAGAAAGAGGCGTGAAAATGCCCAAATTGTTAATATTAGGAGGAGGCTACGGCGGACTGGCTGTAGCACAAAAATTAGACAGTCTATCACGCGGGCAATCTCAGTGGGATATTACCCTGGTAGACCAGCGCGACTATCACCTGCTACAGGTACGCGTCCACGAGGTAGCCGCCAATACAATTCCGGCTGAGCGCGTTCGCATCCCTTTTACCGAACTGCTGGAAGGTCGCAATATCAAGTTTGTGCAGACCGAAATCCAGATTATTGATCCCCAGGCTAAAACAGTCCAGACCGGCGCCGGTGCGCTTGAGTACGACCGCCTGGTAGTGGCTATGGGTAGCGAAACGGCATACCGCAATATTCCCGGTTTGCGCGAATATACCTTCCCGATGAAGGAACTGGAAGATGCCATTAATTACCGCAAAGCGGTGATAGAAGCTTTCAAAGCGGCTAAAAATGCCGACCCGCCGCTTAAACCAAATGATGAGCGCCTGACCTTTGTTATCGGCGGTGGCGGACTAACCGGTACGGAACTGGCCGGCGAAATGATTGATTTTTGTAGTGAACTGGCCAAACGGGCCGGGCTGGAACGGAGTAGCTTCCGGATAGTGCTGATAGAAGCCGCCCCGGTCTTGCTGCCGCAACTGAGTCGCCAGTATGGCGAATATGTCCGAAACGAATTGCGCTCTCGCGGCGTAATAGTAGCAACGAATACTTTTATTGATAAGGTAGAAGAAGGTATCGTCTATTTAAAGGGCGGTAAGCTGATTCGCAGCAAGGTAATTGCCTGGGCCGGCGGTATTCAGGCCCCGCCTTTACTGGCCGCCAGCGGCTTTGTAGTTGGGAAAGATGGGCGCGTCACTACCGACGAGTTTCTACGCTCCCGGCAGTACCCGGACGTCTACGTAATTGGCGACGCAGCTAATGTGCCTGATAACCGTACCGGCGGCGCGGTTCCCTGGACTGCCCAGTACGCCGAGCGGGAAGGGCATTACCTGGCTGAAAATCTCTGGGATGAAGAACGCGGAATTCGCCCGCATCCCTACCTGCCTTTTAGCCTGGGTACGGCCATATCACTGGGCCGCAGTGAAGCCCTTACTATCAGTGGACCATTAAAGTTGACCGGTGTACCTGGCCGTCTGGCCAAAAATGTCAGTTACGACAACTATGAGTGGAACATACGTTACCGGCCACGTATCCTTAAAGCCTAGTACTGGGGGACTATGAGCGAAAGCGCGACTATTTCTGGAAGTGGTTTTTTTCTTACTCTGGCAGCTTTTATTATGTTACTCCTGATCGTCCCGGCGGCCTCGGCTGCCGGGCGTCGCATTAAACCGGGCTGGCGGGCCTGGGTCTGGCCTCTCTTCTTTGGTTGCCTGGCCCTGACCGGCCTTTTCTCCAGTCTGGCAGCCGCCTTCTCCACTGACAATCTGGCCAGTTTAAGCTGGAAGATTGTAAACCTGATGGCCGGGCTTTCCTTTACTTTCTTAACCCTTAATACTCTTTACCGGGCTTTCAGCGACGAGTTGGCCAGGCGCCTCGCTCCCCTGATCTGGGTTGTTTATCTGGTTTTTGCGATTGCCGTCCTGGCTTTTACTTCTTTTGTTCCGGTACTGGTCTACGATGCTGTCTGCTCTATCCTGGTATTTTTAACCCACAGTACTCTCTATGCTCATAATCGCGACCGGAACATTGATGCCCGCCACATTATGGTGGGTACCGGCCTGATTCTGCTGGCCGACCTGGTAGCTTCTTTTCAGTTCAATTTTAGTTTTGGACCACTCTCTTTTAATCAGCTTTTACCCTATGACCTCTTACAGATAGCCGCTCTGATCTTCTTTTATATGGGCGCTTCCGCTTCTTATAGCCTCAAATATGATAAACAGCGCAGCCAGGAGCGAGCCCTGATGCGGAACTGACGCTACTTCAAGAAACTTTTAGGCGATTTTCGCGTTAAGCTTTCAGGATAAATACAAAATTTAACGCACAAAACTTCCCATCTGTGTTATACTGTATGTGACGTTTAGAACTTTCTAAACGTGTTGAATAAACGACAACTGAATAACACCCGAAAACATATGCAATCAGGGGTTATTTTGTAGTCTAAATATTTGACTCTGCTACAGAGGCAGATTAGAATGTTCCAACATACAGAAGAAAGCCTGCACGGTCTTAGTGTAGGATAGGACATCAGAACTGTTCAAAAATCCGTTAAATTCAGTAGCTGATTGGCTGTGAACTTTTACAGTGGTCCTCCCGGCAAAGTCTGAACCGGAAGGAGTGTGGTGCGCTTTTGCGCCAATTTAAGAAGGTGGTGATTGTTAGATGGCTGGGTTGCTTAACAGCATCAAAGATCCTGGCGATTTGAAAAAGCTCAGTCTGGATCAGTTGAAAGAACTGGCGGACGAAATGCGCCGTACACTTCAAGAGACGGTCTTTCAGACTGGTGGACACTTTGCCAGCAACCTGGGTACAGTCGAACTTGCGATTGCACTACATTATGTTTTCAATAGTCCGGTAGACAAACTTGTTTGGGACGTTGGCCATCAGGCTTACCCGCATAAACTGCTGACCGGTCGGGCGGACCGCTTTAATACTATCCGCCAGTACGATGGGCTGTGCGGCTTCCTGGAACGCAGCGAGAGTGTACACGATAGCTTTGGCGCAGGTCACGCCAGCACCTCTATTTCGGCGGGCCTGGGTATGGCTATTGCTCGCGATCTTAAAGGGGAAGATTTTAGCGTAGTCTCCATCATTGGTGACGGCGCTTTAACCGGCGGTATGGCTCTGGAAGCTCTCAATAATGCCGGAAACCTCAAAACACCTTTCATTGTCGTTCTTAACGATAACGAAATGAGCATTTCCAAGAATGTTGGCGCTCTTTCCAAGTATCTTGATCGCGTCAGGGCCGACAAAATGTACCTGCGCGCTAAAGATGAATTTGAGCACGCTATGGAAAAGCTGCCCCTCGGCGGTGAAATGCTGAGCCTTGCCAAGCGGGTTAAGAAGAGCTTTAAGGACATGGTTATTCCCAGCACCATCTGGGAAGAACTGGGTTTCGTTGGTCTCGGCCCGGTGGATGGGCATGATATTGAGCAGCTTATCGAAACTTTTGAACTGGCACGTAAAGCCAAGTTGCCGGTTTTCGTCCACGCTGTTACGGTCAAAGGCAAGGGTTACGCCGATGCCGAAGTAAGTGTGCAGGGCCGGATTGATTACCATGCTCGCTCGCCTAAAGTTTCCGGTGGCGCTCCCAGTGGTAAGAAAGGCCCGGTTTATCAGGACGTTTTTGCGGCTACTCTCGGTCGCATTGCCGAAACCGATAAAAAAGTGGTAGCCATTACTGCCGCTATGCGCGAAGGTACCGGCCTGGTCAAATTTGCCCAGCAGTTCCCGGATCGCTTCTTCGATGTGGGTATCGCTGAACAGCACGCCGTAACTTTTGCCGCCGGTATGGCTACGGAAGGCCTCAAGCCGGTAGCTGCTATCTACAGCACTTTCTTGCAGCGCGCTTTCGACCAGGTCTTACACGATGTCTGCCTTCAGAACCTGCCGGTTATCTTTGCGATGGACCGTGCCGGGATTGTAGGCGAGGACGGCAAGACGCACCACGGCCTATTCGATATTTCCTACCTGCGCTGTATTCCGAACCTTGTGTTGATGGCTCCTAAAGATGAGAACGAGTTGCAGCACATGGTCTACACCGCCACCCAGTATAATCTTGGCCCTATTGCCGTACGCTACCCTCGTGGCGCCGGTTATGGCGTCGAAATGGACAAGGAACTCAAAACCTTGCCCATCGGGAAAGGTGAATTGCTCCAGGATGGTGAAGACCTGGCCCTGGTAGCCCTGGGTAGCGAAGTCTATCCTGCGATGGCTGCGGCTGAAATTCTGGCTTCACGCGGTATTAAAGCGGCGGTAATCAACGCCCGCTTTGTAAAACCGCTAGATGAAGAATTACTGGTCGAGGCGGCGCGTAAGTACCGCCGGATAATCACTCTGGAAGAGAATGTCCTGACCGGTGGCTTTGGTAGCGCCGTAATGGAACTCTACGAAAGCAAGGGCCTGAATGAGGTGGAAGTACATCGCATTGGCGTTGGCGACCACTTTGTCACCCACGGCGCTCAACCGCTCCTGCGTGAAAAAGAAGGCCTTGATTACGAGAGTATTGCCAATCAGGTAGAGAAATGGTTCCCGGAACTCGCTTTGACACGTTCCAGGACCAGTGTCTCGGCTAAAAAGTAACGCCAGGTAAAGGCAGGGTAGGTGATTGTCCGCGTAACGGGCTTTACCTACCCTTTTTTATATTTACTCAAGCGCAATCTTCGTTGATTGCGCTAAATGATTTATCTGGAAAAGAAGCTATGTCTGCTAGAGTTAATGAACCGGCTCAACCCGGTAATTCTTTACCGGAAGCCGCTAAAACCAGCGAGCGGAAGGTAGAGCATCTACGTATTTGCCTGAATGAAGATGTGCAGGCCAAAGGGATTTCAGTCGGCCTTGAAAACTATCGCTTCATTCACCAGGCTTTGCCGGAAATAGATCTGGCCGACGTGGATTTGAGCCAGACTCTTTTCGGTAAAAGAGTTAAAGCGCCCTTATTAATCAGCTCCATGACCGGTGGCGCCGAGTGGTCTGCTCGTATTAACCGCACCCTGGCCCTGGCGGCCGAAAAATGGGGTATTGCCATGGGAGTAGGCTCTCAGCGGGCCGCCGTCGAAGACTCAGGATTGGAGTATAGCTACGCCATCCGGCAATTTGCGCCTACTATTCCACTTTTTGCTAACCTGGGCGCTGTGCAGTTAAATTATGGTTATGGGGTGGACCAGTGCCGCAAGGCCCTCGATATGTTACAGGCTGACGCGCTTATTCTGCATCTGAATGCTTTGCAGGAGGCGGTACAGCCCAGCGGCAACACCAACTTTAAGGGGCTGCTGGCTAAAATTGAAACGGTTTGCAAAGCCCTGGCCCAGGATGGGGTGCCGGTCATAGTTAAAGAGGTCGGTAACGGTATTTCTTATGATGTGGCAGCCCGCTTAAAAGCGATTGGCGTGAGCGGGCTGGATGTAGCCGGTAGCGGCGGTACAAGCTGGAGCCAGGTAGAGAGTTACCGGGCTACTCGCAAGGTAGAACAGCAGGCGGCTGAAGCTTTTGCCGGGTGGGGTATTTCTACCGCTCAGTCTATTCAATGGGCTCGCCAGGTAGACTCTGAGTGGACCGTAATTGGCAGTGGCGGTATTCGGAATGGGGTAGATGTAGCCAAGGCTTTAGCCCTCGGCGCCGATGCTGCCGGGATGGCCCTGCCTTTCTTGAAGGCGGCGGAAGAGTCTGTGGAAGCGGTTGAAATGGTTATCGAACAGTTCACGCGAGAACTCCGCATCGCTATGTTCTGTATCGGCGCGGAGAATGTCGGGGAACTGCAAACTACCCCGCATCTTGTGAAAATCTGAAAAGAGAAATATCGGGCCTAGCCTATTTCCCTGGCCACCAGGTCGAGGAAATTATTGAGATCAAAAGGCTTAGGCAGCACCGCCTTGACCTGTTTATGGGCTTTAGCCAGTTTGTTAGGAGTAGCTGATACCACAATTACCGGCACATCCGAATTGTACTGGGGTAGACGCTCCAAAAAATCGTTGCCATCCAGCCTATCGGCCAGATTCAGGTCAAGCGAAATCAGGTCACATGTCATTGTTTCCAGTTGCTTCAGGCCTTCTTCCACTGAAAAAGCCTGAATAACTTTATAGCCTTCGTCAGTCAAAGCCTCGGCCATAACGTCACTGATTGGGTGTTCGTCTTCCACGACCATTATTAATTTTGTATCGTTATTGTTTTTCATAAATAACAATGGCCCTGTCTTTAATAATCGAGACTCCTAAAGATCGCCTCTATATTTTTGCTAAATAAAATCCGAAATCTAACATTATCACAGGAGCATATAGTGTACCAGATTTATCATTATGATGAGAGGAGTACACTGTTTCTTAACCCAAAAATAATTGTAAAATAATTTTAATCTCCGGGTTCTTTAAAGAACCATTTTTAGCTCTTTAAAACCCCCATTAAACCGCTCTTTTTCTTGTAAAATCAAAAATCAGGTCTTTACCTGAGATACTTTAAGGTAAAACCACCAGGACTATCTGGCTAGTACTTCTGAATATCAGGTTATTCCCCCTGGCTTTCTCAGGGTTTATACCATTTACATATAAAATCTTTTTTATATAATTTACTCACGCGCTGTCGTTTAAACGGTCATAATTCTGACCGGTAAAAAAGGCAGCTAATATCCAGGGTAATTAAAAGTGCGGTAGCACTGGAGCGAAAGAAAAATTACCCCTAATGGTTTTCCAGACTACAAGTTAATATGTGGCGTTAAATGTCAATGTTACACAAATTTGGCTTGGTATTCACTAACTGTTCTAACCCGGAAAGTCTTACAATATAAGATTATCCAAAAACAAACTCAATTTGACATAAGGAGATAACCGACCGTTTTCTTGGTCTTTACGGTATTAGCTCCTGAGAAGGATCTCTTTAGTTTTGTCATACCATCATTTCAGCCCGGCAGGCTAGGTCGCCTGGTAACAGTAGCCACAAGCCCGCCCATGTTGCCCCTGACCTTCTTTTTGAAAAGTGAGTTTTAGTTGTCGTATGGCTAAGACCTATCCTTAATACCTTATGCCCTGTAACAGTTCACCAAAAGGTGACGGCTTATAGGCCGGTAGGTATCTAGCCGGTTCCATATCTGCTGGAACCAGGGTTTATTAGCTATTGCCAAAATCAGTTTAATAGCCAGTTGGTATAAGAGGTAGCCGGATAAGCCTTTGCCGGTTTATTTGGTGCGTTTGCCAACGACTACAGCCCCGAACTTACTCGGGAAGCCTGCTTTTGCTAATCTGACAATTGGAGGAAGGATTATATCCGGCTCACCGGGTATAGGCTTCATTCTCGACGAGGTCAACATGAAAAAAAGCAAACCCAAAATAGCAGTTCTCCTTCGCCTGATGATGGTAGCTGCGTTCGCGGTGACGCTGGTACCCGCCGAGGCGGTTACTTTCGCCGCTCCTGTGGCCCCTGCGGCCCAGACTAATGCGGCAGTCACTAAAGCAGTTACGGCTGCTGCCACCAACTATCAAATAAACCTGGTAGTGCAGAGCGCTCGCGACGAAGCCAACTGGCCGGGCGACGGTAGCGGACCCAAATCCCTCAAGAAGGGGGACAAAGCCACCAGATACACCTACATTATTAACGAGGACAACGTCGGCGATACTACCCCGCGAGACCAGGAACCGGCGGCTACCAATTGTGACCCGGCTAAAAACGCCGCTTATCCGGCAGGCTGTAACTGGCCTTCCGTTAAGGCTATGCGCGCTTCCGCTCCGATTGTCACACAGGGCGATAATACCGACCTGAATGAGACTGCCGGCTACAATCTTCCTGCCGGTAAGTACCTCATTTCGGTGATGGCTAATGGCTTCAAGATTGACGGCGTTCACTTCACTATCCCGCGTGCCGAAACCACTCCGCTGGTAGTGGAAGCCCAGCCTTACCCGATTCCGACCGCTACAGTGCGCGTCCAGGTCTTCGAAGACAGCGCTACTACCAACAGCGGCTATGATGTGCCGGGTGAAAGGCCGTTACAGGGTTTTGAAGGTCACCTGACCGATGTCCTCGGTGATGTTACCACTGACTGGTACGGCAACCCGCTTTGTACCGTTTACAACACCGATGCCCAGGGCCATATTGTTTTCGGCAGCGATGGCAAACCGGTCATTAAAACCCCTGGCGGTAAATGTTTGAGCGATGCCAACGGTGAGATCGTCTTTCCAAATATTGGGCCCAACCGCTACACCGCCACGGTAGTTCCGCCCAACGGCACTAACTGGGTGCAGACTACTACCCTGGAAGGCAATCACGACTACGATGTGTGGGTTTCTGAAAACGCCACCGGTTATGACACAGAATTCACCAACCCGACCGCCGAGGCTACGCCTCCGACGATTTTTGGTTTCGTGAAGCCTACCGATATTCGTACCAATAGCGTCTTCACGAACAACGGTAAGGCCAAGACCGGAACTATTAAAGGGCGGGTCTGGGGAACCAAAACTTACTTCCCGCAGCAGGGTGGCTTGCCTTACAACGGCCAGAGCTACCAGGGCGGCGCCGGAACCAAACTGGATAAACCGGTCAAAAAACCCTGGATTTCACTTAATGCCCTGGGCTTTGGCGATCAGGCTGTCTGGGTTGGCCAGGGTAATGACGATGGAACCTTCACCATCGACCAATTGCCCGAAGGCGATTACAGCATGGCTTACTGGGATCTGGACCAGGAGTATATCCTGGAAGTCCGCCAGGTGAGCGTTAAGGGTGGCACTGTTACCGATATGGGTAACCTTTTCCTGGCCGGTTGGTGGTCAAACTTCAAAGGCCGCGTCTGCATTGACCAGAATAACGACGGCAAATGCCAGCCGACTGAACCCGGCCTGAATAACCAGACTGTAACACTCAAAACTCGCGCCAATTCCGTCATGGAACGCGGCAGCACTACCGTTACTACCGACAGCAATGGTTACTATGAGCTGAACGAAACTTACCCTCTGACCAGTTGGATTGTCATGGAGGTTTTCAACCAGCGCTACTACACCACCGGCGTTACATATCAGGCCGATAACCAAGACCAGCCTACTACAGTGCTGGGTAACGGCGTGGATGTCAGCATTTTCCCGATCATTGGCCTGGGTGGTACTCTCGACTGGGCGGTGCGGCCTTATGCTCCGGGCACTAACGGCGGTATCGTCGGTACTGTTACCTACGACACTACCCGTAACGAAACGGATGCGCGCTATTCTTTGACCGAGGTTTACCAGCCCGGTATTCCCGGCCTGCACGTCAATCTGTACGCTCCGGTAGCCTGTGCTGATCCTAACACCCAGAAATGCGACCCCAGCGGTCGTTATCAACTGGAGGCGGACGGCTCCTATAAAAAAGGCCCGAAACTTAACACTTACGAATCTGAAGAGTGGCAGCGCCCGACTGACTGTGTCGCGCGTGGGGTTGATAACAAACCGTTGCCACTGGCCGGTTTACCTCTCCCGCAGAATTCGGCCGGTAAGGAGTGTATTGAAGCGCCCATGATGGGTACACAGTTCCAGACCGGTTTTTCGACCGTGGATGGCAACTACGGCTTCACTACCATCACTGCCGACCCGGTTACCGGCGCTCCGATTGACGAAAAACCGATGCCTGCCGGTGATTACCTGGTGCAGGTTGATATTCCGAAAGACCCGCGTACCCATAAGCCGGTTTACCAGGTAACCCGCGAAGAAGATGTAAACGTCTTCAAAGGCGACCAGCTCTCCACCCAGGAACCGCCTCCGATTTGCGCCGGCTCCATGCATACGGTGGATGTCAAAGGAAGTGGCAATGACGGCCCGAACGCGGTTGATAATCCTGAATTTGTAGCGGTTGGCGGCAGCCCCTACGAAGGCATGGACATGCCGCTCTGCGATATGAAGCTGATTTCGGTGAAGAACGGCCGCTCGATTGCACCCAACTTCAACTTCTTCACCCCGACTCCGCTGCCGGGACGCTGGAACGGCTACATCGTGGACGACCTGAACCTGTCTACCAATCCGAAGGAAACCCTTTTCGGTGAGAAGCGCGGTCTGCCCAACTCTCCGATTGGTATCTACGACTGGAGTGATCGCCTGATTACCACTGTCAAATCAGACCCTAACGGTCTGTTTGAAGTGCTCATGCCTTCTACTTCCAGCTATAACTGTCCGCTGCCCGCCGGTGTTTGCCCCAGCGTTTACCGCCTGGTCGGTAACGACCCCGGCCAGCCATATCACCTGAACCCGGACTATGATCCGCAGTACCGGACCATTTCGGCCTCGTTTGAAATCTGGCCCGGCCTGATTATCCCGGCGGACCTTGCGCCGACCCGGATTGGTTCGATCATCACGCAGGGTTCCGGTTCGCAGTTCAACGCCCCGGCGCAGTGCAAACTGGCTGATGCTACGCCGCAACTCTTTGCGGTATCGAAGCCTTACGTCTACAACGGCACTTCCAACACTGAGCGCACCTTTACTATTAGCGGGCAAGGCTTCGGCGCCACCAGAGGAAGCGGTAAAGTTCAGCTTGATGATGGTTCGCAACCTATCAATCTCCAGGTACAAAGCTGGTCCGATACTCAGATTGTGGTGCGTGTACCATCGGGTACTTTTGCCGAGCCTTACCAGTTGCGGATTACAGCCGCCAACGGCCAGAGCCTGGTCAATGGCCTGACCTTCCACGTGCTGGAAAGCGGTTCGAGAGGCTACAAGCCGCGAGTCTATGAGGTTGGACCGGGCAAACAGTACGACACTACCAAAGGTAAGACCATCCAGAGCGCTATTGAAGATGCCTCGCGGGTGAGCCAGGCCCTGGTAGTGGTTTATCCCGGCACTCCGGTCCTCTACAACCCGCTGGGTGTCTACTACGAAAACCTGATTATTCACTCTCCCATCAAACTACAGGGTGTTGGTCCCGGTGGCGTTTACGCCGATGGCACTGCCGTAACCGGTTCCGTATTAGATGGACTGGGCTTCTGGCAGGTCAACGAAGCGCCCTGGAACAACCTGATCAATACCCTGCGCTGGGATGGCAACCAGCAGGTGTACGAAGGGGCAGTGATTACGGTTCTGGCCAGGCGCGGACAGTTTGGCGCGGGCTTCAATGCCACTATTGATGGCCTGGCGATCCAGGGCGGTGACCAGCTTGGCACGCCGAACAAAGTTAACTCCATCCCGAACGGCGGGGTCTTGATTACTCAGGGTGGCGGTATCTTCGTCAACGCCTGGGCCAATAACCTGCAAGTCACCAACAATATCATTCGCAGCAACGGCGGAGCTTATGGTGGTGGTATCCGGCTTGGCACAGCCTACGTCGGCGGCAATCACAACTACAACGTCAAGATTTCGCAGAACCGCATCATCGCTAACGGTGGCACTAACCTGGCCGGTGGCGTGGCGATCTTCGGTGACTCGAACAACTACGAGTTGGACCACAACGATATTTGCGGCAACTACTCTTCCGAGTATGGCGGCGGTATCAGCCACTATGGTCTCAGCCGGAACGGTTCTATTCACCATAACCGCATCTACTTCAACAACTCGTTTGATGAAGGCGGCGGTGTGATGATCGCGGGTGAACTGCCGGCTGACCCCAATAAGCTTTCGACTGGCGCCGGTCCGGTTGATATTTACAACAACCTGATCCAGGACAACCTTTCGAACGATGATGGCGGTGGTCTGCGCTTCCTGATGGCCGGTAACTTCCAGTTCAATGTTTACAACAACATGATTGTAAACAACGTCTCGACCCACGAAGGCGGCGGTATTGCGCTCGACGATGCGCCGAACGTGAGAATCTTCAATAACACCATTATGAAGAACATCACGACGGCTACTGCGGCAACCAGCAACGGCCAACCCGCCCCTGCCGGTATTGCGACAGGCCCGAATAGCGTCCAGTTGCAGAATACTTTGCCGAGAAATGCTCCAACCTTCAGTGACCCTGTCCTGTTCAACAATATCTTCTGGGATAACCGGGCCGGGACCTTCACACCTGATGGTGTTTCCGGGATTGGCCTGCAAGGCGACCCGAACGGGATCAATTACTGGGATGTTGGTTCGACTGATGGCTTCAAGCTGTCACCAACTTACTCGTTCTTGAACTCGAATCAGGGTGTTAATCCCAGCGGGACAAACAGTGTTGGTGTTGACCCTAAGGTGAAGCAAACCTTTGACTCGGGCGTGGCAATTCTGCCCTGGCGCACGAATCCCTACTTCATCGGGGCTTCGATTGTGGCGGTAGATTTGCCGGTCAATCAGATGGGTGATTATCACCTGCAAGCAGGATCACCTGCCATAAGGTTTGGTGTTAACGGCGTTACCTACAGAAATATCCAGGTTTTCTCTCCTACCTACGATTACGACGACCAGCTACGTAGAGGGACCAGACAGGATATTGGGGCAGACCAGTACTAAGCTTTAGAACTGTCCGGACAGGGAGCAGTTTAAACCGCTCCCTGTCCGGACCGGCTACAAATACTAGTTGCCTTCTAATCACGACCTAGCTCCAAGGAGATAGATGATGAACCATTCAAGCCCCCCTGGAGGGAAACCGCGCAAGCTGATCAGCCGGAGAAACTTTCTGGTAGCCAGCGGCGGTGTTCTCGCAAGCCTGGCAGGCGCGCAACTGTTATCCGGCTCAAAATCTTCCGCTTCTGTGGCCAGCGCGGCGGTTGAAAAGAGTCTTTCGGCCTCCGCCCTAAAGAGTGTTCCGGCCAATTTCGTTAAGCCACCGGACAGCCACATTAACCTGGCCGGTACAGACGGCTGGGTATCTATTGCGCCTAAGGCCACTATCCCGATTTATCATCCCGACCCGTATGCCGTTAACCTGGGAACCGGTAAAACTACTTATATCTTTGGTTTCCGCAATGTTACCGGTCTTACCAGCGATCAGGTATTAGAGCAGAAGGGTAAGGCTCAGCTCTCCGCGCCCATCCTTTACGTTGAGCAGGAGTCTGATACCTACATCAACCTGACCAACCTGGGCCTGCAACAACGCCCTGACCTGGTCGACTCGCATACCGTCCACTGGCACGGCTTCCAGAACGCCATCCCGCTTTTTGACGGAGTGCCCGAAATGTCGATTGCGGTGCCGATTTCGCGCGATTTTACCTATTTCTACCGCCCTCACGATCCCGGCACCTACATGTACCACTGCCACTTTGAAGACGTAGAGCACGTGCAGATGGGCATGACCGGTGTGATTTTTGTCAAGGCGGCTCAGAACCAGGGCGACTCTACCAAAGGTATTGTTCCCGGCAATTATGTGTATAACGATGGTGTGCCAAAAACCCACCCGGCTTCCAGCTATTACGACCGGGAGTTTGTGGTCTTTCTCAACGAGATCAATGCTAAGGCCCACTATTATGACGCGCACATTCAGGTTTTTGACTGGAGCGAATACAGCCCGGACTTCTACACCATGAATGGTCGGGTTTACCCGGATACTCTGCTGCCAAACTACGACCCGATGATATCGGTACCTAATAACCCGGACGGATCGGTAGCCGACGGCGAGCGCCTGCGCTACCAGCCCATCTCGACTTTGATTAAGTGTAATGCCGGGGATAAGGTTCTGTTGCGCATCGTTAACCTGGGTTACGCCCAGCACGCTATGGCCACTACCGGCCTTCCCATGAAAGTGGTGGGTAAAGATGCCATTTATCTCAAGAACATCTACACCACCAACGAGGTTTACCTCGGCCCCGGTGAGAGCTATGACGTGATCTTTACCGCGCCTGCTGTGACGACCCCTACCACCTTTTTGCTCTACAATCGCCACCTTGCTTCACTCAGTAATGGCGACGCGGGCAACGGCGGGCAAATGACTGAGATCAGGGTCTCTCCGGCGGGCACACTTCCACCGCAGACTAAGCCGAACACGTAATCCAGGAGACAAGGAGAAACTAATCATGCTCGTCTCAAGACTCTTTTTAAAGAAAACCTGGGTGGGAGTGACGCTGGGTTTATGCGCGTTATTGCTAAGCAGCCTGACTCTCTCCAGCGTAGATGGCGGAACGGCTAAAGCGCAGCAGGCTACCTCTCCTACCAACGGGATAGTTTGCACTACCAGCCCGAGTCCTAACCCATCTTTTACTCTGACTGCCAAATCGGGCTATGTCACTACCCCGGACGGCAACGTGCTCTACATGTGGAGTTACGCGCCCGGCAATAACGATTTCCAGTTGCCCGGTCCTAACCTTTGTGTTAACGAAGGCGATACGGTCACTGTTATTCTGAACAATACTCTGCCCGAAGATGTTTCGATCATCTTCCCCGGTCAGGAAGACGTGAAAGCTAACGGTGTGACCGCCCAACCTCAATACGATGCCAGCGGCAACCTGACTTCGCTGACCAATGTAGCGGCTAAAACCAGTGGTTCCGTTACCTACAGCTTTGTCGCCAAGAATCCCGGTACCTACCTCTATGAGAGCGGTACTGACGTAGCCAAGCAGGTTGATATGGGCCTCTTCGGCGCCTTGATCGTACGTCCTAAGGATCACACGAACTGGGCTTATGGCAGCGCTGATACGGTTTTCAACGCTAACAATGAATACATTATGCTGCTGTCAGAAGTAGACCCAGACCTGCATTCGGCGGTAGAAAGTGGTCTGAACTACGATGTTTCGAAAGTTCACCCGCGCTACTGGATGATTAATGGTCGCAGTTTCCCCGACACCATCGAGGATAACTTCTCGCCGCTGCTGCCTTCTCAGCCATACGGCGCCCTGGTGCACATGCGCCCGCAGGATACCAGCAACCCTGACCCCTACCTTGTGCGCTATATCAACGTTGGTATGCGCAACCATCCTTTCCACCCGCACGGCCAGAGTGGCCGGGTGATTGGACGCGACGGCCACCAACTGAAAGGCAACCTGGGAGCCGACCTCTCTTACGAGAAGTTCCTGGTGCTGGTAGGTTCCAGCCAGACCTGGGATGTCACCTACCAATGGAAGGATGCCGAGGGTTTCAACGCCGCTACCAACCCGATTCCGGTAACTCTCCCGGCTATCCAGAACCAGACCATCAAAGGCGGCGCTACCTGGTACAGCGGTAGCCCTTATCTGGGTCAGCAAGATGAACTGCTGGTAGGTAACACCTCATTCAACCAGTGTGGCGAGTATTACCACGTCTGGCACAGCCATGCTTTGAATGAGGCGGCTAACTACGACACCGGGTTTGGCGGTATGTTTACCTTGCAGCGCATAGACCCGCCGGGCGGCTGCCCTGCTAATTAGTGACTGGAGACGAAACTAATGATGCACACGACTTTGCAACTTAAAAGGCGGTCCGCCCTCCTGGCACTGGCAGTCGCGCTCTTAGCCGCCTGCTTGCTGGGTAGCCGGCCAGCCTCCGCTGCCGGGAATACGCTGCCGTCTACAACCTGTACGCTGGACAATGGTATCCGCAAGTGCGACCTCTGGGCTAAAACGGGGTCAATCCAGTTACCAAACCTGGCCAGCGGGACCTACACTCCTGACGGCAAGACCGTAACCATCTGGGGTTATTCAGCAACCGCTGCTGGAGCGGCCCAACTTCCCGGCCCGACCTTGATTGTTAACCAGGGCGAAACCGTTCAAATAACTTTACATAACGGCCTGGCTGAAAACACTTCGCTTAACTTACCGGGCCAACCGGTCGCGCCTGATACTACCGGCGCTACTCCCGGCAACACCAAAACCTACACCTTCACGCCCGGGGAAGCCGGTACTCAGCTTTATGAAGCCGGTTTAACGGCTAACGGGCCTAAACAGGTGGCGATGGGTCTTTTTGGGGCCTTAATCGTGCGGCCTTCCGGTAACGCCGGGGCGATCTACGATGGGGCAACCGCTTTCACTGATGAAGGTCTTTTCATCTTCAGTGAAATTGACCCGGCCCTGAATGCTAACCCATCCGGTTTTGCCTTACGCAACTTTGCTCCCAAGTACTGGTTAATCAACGGCAAGCCCTACACCAAAGACAGCGATTTCCCGGTGCAGGCCGGTGGAAATGTTGCTCTGCGCTACCTCAATGCCGGTCTGATGGATCACTCGGTCAGTACGCTGGGTCTCAGCCAGACTATAGTAGGTATTGACGGGCATAAGCTGGACAATCCCTATGGGGTAGTGGCCGAAACTCTCACTTCCGGTCAGACCTTTGACGTGCTGGTAGCGATTCCGGCTTCGGCGGCTCAGAATACTCGCTACGCCATCTACGATGGGGCGCGCCACCTGGATAACAGTGGCTTCTCGGATAGCAGCCACCAGCTTTATCCGGGCGGCATGCTCTCTTTCCTGAAGGTTGGGACTGCCAATTCTTCCGGTGACTCGGTGGGACCGTCCACTACCGGCCTGGCTCTTACTCCTGTAGTAAGTACCGGCAAGAATGATCTGACTTTAGTTGGCTCAATCAGCGATGCCAGCAGCGGAAATGCCAACGTGATCTCAGCAAGTTACTTCTTTGATAGCACTTCCGGTAGCGGTACGCCTGTTACGATTAGCACCCCCGCGCCGACAGTCAATCTAAGTGTAACTATCCCGTCAGCTTCCTTAATCGGCCTGACTACCGGGCAGCACACGCTTTATGTACGGGGCGTGGATGCCAACAACAACGCCGGAGCCTTCAGTTCTATTGTCTTTACAATTGACAAAGATGGCCCTGTTACATCCGGTAGTGTCAGTCCGGCCGCTTCCAATGGCAGCCAGGACGTAGTCTTTAGCGGTACTGCTAACGACGGAGCCAACGGCAACTCAAAAGTAGTAGCTGCCGAGTACAACCTTGACGGCGGGGCTATGACTTCGCTCACCATTGATGCGGCAAGCCAGGCTTCGACTGTTCCGCTTACCTTTACGGTTTCTAAGACTACTGTCGCGGCTTTGAGCCAGGGCTCTCATACCCTGAACATCCACAGTAAAGACTATCTGGGCAACTGGGGGTCAAACCTGGCGGTTCAGTTTACCGTGGATAAGACAGGACCGGCCGTTACCATTCAGAACATTGCGCCAAACCCGAATAACGGCTCGCAGGTGCTGGATGTTAATAACCTCGGTGTGCGCCTGGACGCTACGGCTACCGATACCCTCTCTAATGTGGTCGCCGGGGAAATTTTCCTTGACTCGGTTAAAGCGGATGGCAGCGGTCTTCCGATGCAACCCGTGGATGGTACGTTCAGCAGCCTCAGTGAAAAGATTTACGATCTGATCCTGCTGACCGATGGTATCCAGAACCTGACTCCTGGAAGTCACCCTGTCTACGTCCACGCTAAAGATGCGGCGGGTAACTGGGGTCCGGCTACCAGTGTCAACCTGGTTATTGACAAGGCCGCTCCAACTCTTAGCGGGTTGTCGGTTTCACCTGTTTCGACCACAGGCTCGACCAGCGTAACGTTAGGAGGCACTGCCAGCGATACGGCCAGTAACGGTTCTCCGGCTTCCAATATTACGACGGTAGAGTGGTTTGATGGAACTGACCCTGGCGTGGGTAAAGCGACTGCTATCACAATCACGCCCTCGACCAGTGTTAGTTTCACCACCTCCATCAATCCGTCAGGCTGGAGTGTCGGCAGCCATGTTCTGTCGGTGCGGGCCAGAGATGCTGCCGGTAACTGGAGCGCGGTGCAGACCGTCACTCTGACTATTACCCTTCCGGCCAACATAATCTTTGCCGATGGATTTGAGTCCGGTAATCTGAGCCCCTGGAGCAGCACAGCCGGTGCTACACGCTTGAGTGTGACGGCAGCGGCGGCGCAGGGTGGCAGCACCAGAGGTTTGCAGATTGCGGCAGGGACAGGTTCGGCATACGTCCAGGATAACAGTCCGGCTAACGAGTCAGTCTACAACGCTCGTTTCTACTTCAACCCGAACGGCGCTGCCTTTAATGGTACCACGATTTCCCTGTTCCAGGCGCTCAACGCCAGCAACACGGTAGTAGCCAGAGTTGAACTGCGGCTCAATAATGGTATCTATCAGGTAAGGGCGGGTGTATTGAAAAATAATGGCACAACTTCATACACCGCCTGGACCAATGTTTCTAACGCAAGCCATCTCCTTGAAATTGATTGGTCTGCTGGCACCAATGCTACCCTCAACTTCTCCGTTGATGGCAGCGCTGTTCAACCGGTTACTGGTGTGGCCAACACCAATTACAGGGTAGATACGGTCCGGTTAGGTGTAGTAACGGGGACGCTCAGAAACGCTCCGCTTTACTTCGACGGTTTCTCTTCCTCGAAAACCGCCTTCACCGGCCCGTAGACCGGTTTGAGCGGTTAACCTTAAGGTGCGGTTGCCTCCAATAGCAGCCGCACCACCCAAAACCCGGGCAGGGGTAGTTCAGCAGTTCAGAACACCTCTGCCTCTCAAAACAAACTACATCTGAATATTTCCACTATTTTTATGACCTTTATGAGGTCGCCAAGGCAAGGTAAATAAACAGGGTTATCTAAGATCAACCCTGGCAGGCTTTAAGGTAAAACAACACGATTTACGAGGGAAATAATATGGATACTAAAATTACTGCTTCTGCCGATACTGCTGAAGAAATTTCTTCTGAGAATATTGAGACTCCCGCTACTCCGGCAGCAACGACCAAAAAGGCGAATGGCCGTGGTCGCCTTTTTCTCCTTGCGGTTGTAATTCTGGGAGTGACCCTGGCGCTACTGATAGGGCAACCCTGGAAGTCTTCTAAAACAGTTAAACCGCTCCTGCCGGATAAGATGCCGACCAGCGCCGCAATTGAGGCTAAATGGGGCATTCGTATTTCACAGATCGGTGTTACCGCTGATGGTGGTTTGATTGATTTCCGTTTTGTCGTCCTGGACTCGGAAAAGGCCACCAATATGATGAAGGATGTTAATAATTTACCGGTCCTGATCGCCTCCGACTCCGGCAAAACCGTTAACTCTGCCGCGCTAATGCCGACCAAGCATGACTTGAACGCCGGGCAAACTTACTTCTTGCTCTATCGCAATACCCAGGGAGCGATTAAACACGATACTACAATTTCAGTCGTGTTTCAGGATGACCTCAGGCTGGATAACGCAATAGTCAGGTAGGAACGGTATGTACAAAAAACGCGCACTTATTTTACTGCTCCTCTTTCTGACGGCTTTAAGCTTCCAGCTAAACAGCCCCGGCACTGTTTCGGCCCATGCAGAACTGGTGCGGACAGAACCGGCGGACGGGGCAACTTTGAGCCAGGCCCCGGCCCAACTGCGCCTCTGGTTCAATGACCCGATTGTAATGGATTTTATTAAAGTGGAATTGACTGACGGGGATGGGCAAAAACTGGCTGTTCCGGCAGCGCGCCTTGACCCCGCCGGCGCGGGCAATCCGCTTTACGGACCCAAAAGTGTGCTGGTAGTAGTTGATTTGCCCGAACTTGATCCCAACGCTTACCGGGTAAACTGGCAGGTGCGGTCCGCTGATGATTTGCACGTGATTAACGGCGTGACAGTCTTCGGTCTACAACGGACTGTAGCTAAAAGTGCCACAACCGACACCAGCGCCGTTACGCGCCCGGCAGAAGTTACCATGCGCTGGGTTTATCTGGTAGGTCTGGGTAGTCTTCTGGCAGCCCTGGCCTTTCTGCTCGGTCTATTTCCCGACCAGCAAACGGCAGAGAACAGGGTTTTGCGGCAGCGTACTATCAATTTTGCCCTGCTGGCAAATGGAGTGGCCTGCCTGGGTGGATTTGGTCTGCTGCTTGAACAGGGCTGGGATGATGCTTCCTGGTGGACCATTCTAAGCAGAACCGACTACGGCACCCGCTGGTGGGTCGGACAACTATTGCTGGTAGCCCTGCTGGGAGTACTCTGGCTGGTCAGAAGCGGGCAAAAAGCAGCCGGGGACAAGCCGGTCTACCGGGGTTTACGCCTGGCTGTGCTGCTCTCTATTGTACATACTGCCGTTCAATCAACCGGCAATCACAGCGGCGGTAGCGCCGGGCCCGGCCCGCTTAGCGTAGCAGTAGATACCATTCATCTACTGGCGGCCAGTCTTTGGAGCGGCGGTCTGCTGGCCCTGGTGGTAATGGTGGTGCCGCTTATGAAGCGCGGTCCGTCTGAAAGCGCTCTGGCCGCTGCAATTTTGCGCCGTTTCGGCTGGCTGGCCCTTGTTTGTGTGCTGGCGCTCATCGTCACCGGTCTGCTCAAAACGGCGGATCAGGTAGCCTCACTGGACGCCTTGCTGACCACGCTTTACGGGCAGGCTCTCATGCTCAAAATCGAACTTTTCCTGCTGGTAGGCCTGGTCGGTTTGCTAAACGCCGCTATTCTACATCCACGGGTGGCGGAAGCTCTTGGCCGCATTTTGCGGCGCAAGCCTGGTTGGAAGCCTTTCGGTGCCGGGCGGTTAAAACGCCTGTTGCTGGTTGAGTGCGCCGGGGGAGTTGCGGTACTCTTACTGGCAGGGGTATTGAGCGCCAGCCAACCGGCGCGCGGTCCCGAATTTGACCCGCCTTTGGCCGAGGAAAACGCTCCGGTGCAGGGTTACAGTGCTACTTCCGCTGATCTTGTTTTCAATATGACGGTGCGGCCCAACCGGCCCGGTCAGAACTTTCTGGATGTAGATGTCTTAAATACTCGCCGCCCTGCTCCGGGCAAGGTCGAAAGCGTCACGGTCAGGCTGGTTTCAAAGAGCGACCCGAGCAAAGAGATTACTCTCCAGGCTGAAGCGCTGGATAATAACCGTTACCAGGTAGCGGGAGGTTATTTTAACGCCGCCGGAGATTGGGATGTAAGCGTGGTAGCCAATCGTCCCGGTTTGAAGGAAGCAGGTTTTAGCACCACCTGGAAAGTCCTGCCGGAACAGGCTTTTGGCTCGCGCCGTCCTGTAATGATTTCTAATGAGCCACTTCGCCCGTTTTTACTGGCCGCTGCCGCGCTGGTAATTCTGGTCGCCTGCGCTTTCAGCGTTTTATGGTGGAGGCGGCGTAAGCCTGCCACCCGCGCTCCAAAAGTAAAGCTCTTCTGGCCCGGCCCGGCAACTTTATCGAAAGAGGGTAACAAAGAACCTTAACCTCCATTTGTTGTTTTACCTGCTATTCAATTGTAGCAGTAACCTTGCCCTATACAGCCACGCCCATAAAGGCGTGGTTTTTTTCTTTTCCAAATGGATTTTTTGATTAATCCGGTTATGTTGTAATTGCGTATAATTATGATAAGGCCCTGACTGTTGCTATTGTCTTTTCATTTATTTATTGGCATAATTTTTACAGAACATAAGCACCTGGTCCTGTGTTATACAACAATCCAGTTCTTGTCGAAACAACATCCAAATAGAAAGAGATTTCAATTCTTATGTATACAGTTCCAGAAACATCTGCCGCTCCTACTTCTTCCCCCGCACGTTTACTGGAGAGTCTGTCCAGTCTCGCCACTCGCCTGTTCGAAAGTGAGCAAGAGTTCTCACGCGCCGCCCTTGATGCTATCGCTGATCAGGTTGGTGTGCGCACTCCTTTCTTATCGAGCACTCAGGCCGGTTTATTCGAGATAGTTGATGTGGTCAACCGGCAGGGCTGTAACCTGCAAAGTGGCGCAACTTTACCTCTGCCGGATAGTTACTGAAGCCGCATCGCTGGCTCAGGTGAGCCACTCGTGGTAGAAGATGCTCGTTCTCACCCGGTCTTCAGTAAATTGAAAGTAACCGGGGATGTGAATATTGGCAGTTATATCGGGGTCCCGATTCTTTTTTCCGATGGGTCGGTAGTCGGCACGCTGTGCGGTATTGATCCTCAACCGCGTCATTTCGCTGCTCAAGAAGTGCAATATATGCAGGTGTTGGCCCGGATGATGGGAGCCATACTCGAAAAGAGACACGGGATAATTTCACGCACGCTTGCGCCGGCCAATAGTACCTTGAAGGCGACTCAATCCATGCTACAGGACGTGCTGGATTCGGGTAAAAAGCGGCAGACCCAGTTGCCGGTTGGCGTAAGTGGGCAATCATCGGCCAGGCAGATTGCGATACGTCCTACCGTGCTACTGGTGGATGATTCACCGGTAAACCGCAAGCGCCTGAACGACTGGTTGAGTGAGGCAGGGTATTCAGTCCTCGATTTGAAACCGCCTTACCAGGCCAGCCAGGTTGCCCAGATTGCACTGCAATACAATGCGGCCCTGGTGGTGGTTGCCGACAGTGAGCCCCTGGAGGAAAGGGTAGAGTTTGTGCGCCAGATACGCCACAACCCGGCTCTCTTAAAATTACCCATTCTCTATATGCTTCAACAGCGGGTTAACTCGATCAAAGCTTACTACGCAGGGGCCTCGCGCTGCCTCATAAATAGCGTGGATCAGGCTCTATTCATAGATGAAGCCAGGAAGTTAACCGGTCAGAGCTAACAATATCTGTTGGATATAGCAGAAAGAGCAGCCTCGAACAATCGAAGGCTGCTCCTTTTTTCCAGGTTCTGGCCAGGATTACCGCTTTCAGGTGACTGACGGCAAATGCACTTCAAAGGTGGTGCCCTGACCCGGTTGGCTCTGCACTTTCACCTGCCCTCCGTGCGCTTCCGCAATCCATTGAACAATTGCCAGGCCCAGGCCACTCCCGCGAGTTTGTTCGCCGGATAGGGCAGTCTCGCTTTCATCTTTTTCTCCGTTACTGCGGGACTGGTCAACCTGATAGAAGCGGTCGAACAGGTGGGGCAGGTGTTCAGGTGAAATACCCGGCCCGTTATCGCTCACACGTACCCAGGCCCACTCGCCCTGGTTGGCATCATGAGAGCTACCGGTCTCTACCCGCACTGAGTTACCCGTTCCAGAAGTATATTTGATAGCGTTCTCCACCAGATTAGTCAGCATCCGCGTAAGGTAAAGCTGGTCACCTTTTACCTCCAGTTCCGGTAATTCGCCTGTGGTGAGTGAGAGATTTTGCTGGCGAGCCAGGGGCGCCAATCTTTCTACTACTTCCAGGGCCAGGTCGCTCAGGTCGAGTTTTTCAGGGTTGAGCACCGCTTGCCCGGCATCGGCTCTCGCCAGCAACAACAGGTCGTTGACCAGGCGCGACATGTACTCGTTCTCAACCTGGATTACGCCCAGGGCTTGCTCGTATTCATGCGGCTGACGTGGCCGCGCTAAGGCCCGGTTAACTTCCAGATTTACTATAGTTAGGGGAGTGCGCAATTCATGACTGGCATCAGCGGTGAACTGGCGCTGGCGATCAAAAGCGGCTTGCAGGCGGCTAAGCATGCGGTCGAAGGTTCCGGCAAGCTCGCCGATTTCATCTCGCCGTTTAATGTTCAAGCGGCGGCTCAGATCCGTTTCGCTGATTTCCTGGGCGGTTCGGGTGATATCGCTAACCGGGCGCATGGCGCGATTCGCCAGCCAGTAGCCCCCTCCCGCTGCCAGTAACAGGATAGCCGGACCTGCCAGCAGCAGAGTCAGGAGTAGACCGCGCAGGGTGGCCGCCCCTTCCCACTGCAATCCCAGGATCAGTGTGCCTATTTGCTGCCCGTTTTTACTCATTGGTGAAATATAGACTCGATAGTCCTGGCTATCTGAGCCACTGCCATAGCTTAAAACCTCATAACGACCACTTTTGGTGGTGCTGGCTGTTTTTACCAGCGCGGTCATTTCGCTGCTGCTAAGAGGGCTGAACGACTGAGTAAGCTGACCCTGCGGATTGATCAGGGCAAATATAAATTTACCGTCTAACAGCGGCCGGATGAGGGGGGTAGCCAGCAATTGACTGGCGGAGGTAGCTTGTACCTGGCTAAGGAAATTTGGCGGCAGCTTCTTTTCGGCCAGGGCCTGTAATAGGCTGCTGAGTTGTTCCGGTAATTCAAGGCGGCCCTGGTTCGATTGCACAACAAGGGGAGCCTGGTCCGCTACGAATTTTAAAGAGCTATCAATTTCGGCTGATAGGGCAGTGGCTTCTACCGAATAGACGATTGTGCCGAAAATCAGTAGCACCACAGCCAGAATTACTACATACCAGAGGCTCAAGCGAAAACGCACACTATTTAGCAGGCGCGAAAGCCGCTTCACCAGGCCGGGTTTTGATCTAGTTTGCCGCATATTTTTATGCCACTATTTCTTAGCAGGAATCCGCAAGCGGTAGCCGGCCCCGCGTACAGTTTCCAGTAACTTGATTTCAAAAGGATCGTCAACCTTGCGGCGCAGGCGGCGCACATAAACATCTACCACGTTAGAAGAGCTCTCGAAATCATAGCTCCAGATGTGGTTTTCGACCATCTCGCGGGTAAGTAGCTGGTTGGGATGGCGCATGAAATATTCCAGTAGAGTATACTCTTTAGCGGTCAGTTTAATGTCCTGCCCGGCCCGTTCTACAAAATGGGTGGCCGGGTCTACTGAGAGGTCGGCTACTTCCAGCAGGCCACTTTTATTAGAAGCTTCGCGCCGCAGTAACGCTCTCAAACGCGCCAGTAATTCGGTCATGGCAAAGGGTTTGACCAGGTAGTCATCGGCGCCGCTATCAAGCCCTCGGACCCGGTCGTCCACCGAGTCACGTGCCGTCAACATCAAAATGGGAGTTTTAACTCCGCGCAGGCGCAGGGTTCTGCACACTTCCAACCCATCCATCCCCGGCAGCATGACATCCAGGATTAGCGAATCATAAGGAGTTACTTCCGCCAGGTCCAGGGCTTCTGGCCCGTCAAAAGCGCTGTCTACAGCGTAGCCCTCTTCAATCAGGCTGGTCTTGAGCGAAAGATTCAAGCGCCGGTTATCTTCTACCAAAAGAATCCGCATAGTATCCTTAATAGCTTCCTTTACACTATAAAATATCAATTTGAGAGTATTAAGTACCTTCTGAAACTATCATATTACAAAAAAGTGACAAAAAGATGACAGAAATTCCGCTAAAGCAATTTTGGAGATGTCATTGTAGTGTCATTTTGGAGTGTTAAATTATAGACAGGTCGCAAGAGAGATATAGTGCGGCTCAGAATTGTAGACAGGAACCAATAAAAATGGCAATGAAAGGAGCATATTCGATGCTTAAATCACGTAAAGGAGTCCTGGGTCTGATTGGTGGCGTTATAGCGCTGGCCCTGGTGCTGGTAATCACCGCTGTAGTGGTAACACAAACTTCGACCGTCAGCGCGGCCCCGGCAGCCCAAACTGCCCCCACAACACCCACTACTTCTCAAAAACAGGCAGCTATCAATGCCAAAGGCGCTGAATATAATCAGCTTCTGGAAACCTTCCGTAAGAGCCTGGCCGGACGCCTCAATGTAACCGAGGATCAGCTTGATACGGCTATCGGCGGAGCAGTCAGCGATACTACTGCCCAGATGGTCAAAGACGGCAAGCTTACCCAGACACAGGCTGACCACCTCAACGGTATTGCAAAAGATGGTTTGAAAGGCATGACCTTCCCACCTAATGCCAATGTTACCACTCAGCTAATGGGCCTCTTCCCCTTCACCATCGACCAGATCAAGCAGGTGGAGAGCGACGTGGCGGCTATTCTGAACCTGAAACCGGCGGATCTGGAAAGCCAGTTAATGAGCGGCAAATCGCTATCGGAGATTGCCACGGCTCAGGGCGTCGATATTCAGCAGGTCAAGACTACCCTGTCCAACAGCGCCAAAACTCAAATTGCCGCTGCCGTAAAGGCTGGGAAGCTGACCCAGGAGCAAGCCGACCAGGTCAACAAGTTCCTTCCGAACATGCTTGACAAGGCGGTTGATGCCAAAATGGGCAACCATTCTGGCGGTCAGAAGTAAATTATTATTCTCTTATCTCATCATTTCAAAAAGCGCGGTTGCAGAGCCGCGCTTTTTTTATTGCCTGACTTTGTAAAAACGGAATTAGACTACAGCTCTGTTAAGGATATGCTGATTTAAGTTAATATTTAATTGTTCAGCAATCTCTCTAGCGAGTGCTTGCGCGACCGGAGGTGAAACGGCTTCTGACACAAGGCGAATTTGTTGACTTAAAGAACCTAATAGCTCATATCCAGTTGTAAAACCTTGGAGCAACATTGCTTCTAATACACTTAACCTTCTATTACCACTAGGATGTACATGTACTTCTCTATGACCATAAGCAACGGTATAACTAGGACGATCCCATTCTAGAACTCTAAAACTACGTCCCCATACTTCACCAGGTATTAATGTACCGTTTGAAAATTTATGTGAGAGAGGACGCATACACCAATGATTGGGATGAAAAGGTATTTGATTACGAGTTAAATTTTTTGAGAAATAGATAGGTTCAGGCAAAGTTCCGATCGCATTTCTAACGGTTGTAAGTATTCCTATATTACCAGCGGGGAATTTAAACTGAACCTGAGGATATTTATTTCGATTAAGACCAACAACAAAAACACGACGACGCATTTGTGGTACCCCGAAATGCTGAGAATCAAGAGAACCTTCAAATATATTGAAACCTGCTTCTTCAAAGAGGTTTTTGAAATTAGCAAATTTTTCGATATGTTTTATTGTTACTAAACCTGGAACATTTTCAAACACAAAGAAATCAAGTTCAAATTCTTCATTTAATCCGCGTAAAATACGTGCATAATGTTCTGGAAGTCTATGCCTCGGATCATTATCAGTTTGATGAACATTACTAACTGAAAACGACTGGCAAGGTGGGCCACCAATCACTCCAATAGGGGCTTCGGGTGTACGTCTGTTCCACTCGTCTATAATTTCCCTAGCGCCAATTAATGATAAATCTGCTTGAACAGCGTTAGCCTCTGGATGATTATATTGATGGGTAATAATAGAAGCAATATCGTTATCGTAAGCTAAGCGGGTAGTAAATCCAGCATTCCTGAAGCCTTCATCAAACCCGCCGGGTCCACAGAACAGACTGATAAGTTGTGACATGTAAATTAATATCCTTGCTATAAAAAGCTAGATGGCAAGGTCAAGAGGAAGGTCGCTAATATCACGTAATCTTCTACCCTCAACCAAAGTTTCAATTAGTTCTAAAGAATCTTCTCTACCTGTTTCCCTTACAGCTTCTAGCAACTCGTATAAAGCTCCGTGATAAGTACAATCTACATCTCCAGTACCCATTGCTATGGAAGCTAAACGAGTAGGCATAGGCTCAAAGGTTACAGCGACTATATGGGGAGTATTTCCTTTGCGACCACGAATAATATTAAGTGCCTCTGTTCGTGTATTTTGAGCACGATCACTTCGCATAGTCCATTTACAGGAAATGCTCGCATGTAGAATTTTTTTATTACTTGACGAATTGGTTTCTCTAAGTGGTGTCTTATTTGCTATTGTATCAGAAGCATTTATTAGTCTCTCATTCTTGTTAAGCTCCTTATCTGGAATTGGTATTCGAGAGACAGTGATATCTGGCGTTATAGTATAATCACTAGTACAGGGTTTTTGAAATAAGCCGAGGGTTGTGGTAAGGTAGGAGCAACTTTTTAACCTTAAACCAAGGAGTTGAAGTTGCCCGGTCCAAAACCACCCCTCCCCACGGCCAGCCCTGCCGTTGTCCAACTCTTGCAA
>DATAKM010000041.1:0-33358 GCA_036261665.1 Chloroflexia bacterium | reverse complement strand
GAAAGCTATTTGAACCTCTACCAGCGCTATAAAGCGGATCGCCAGGCCGAACGGGAAGAAGCCCTGGCGCGAGCACGCGCTGCCCGGCAAGCCCAGGTAGCCCCTGACGGTCAGACCCAGAAAACGGTAGCAAGTGGCAATAGCAACGGTTCTGCTCTTAAAGTAGCGGCACATTCTGAGAATAGCACCGCCCCAACCCGGCCTGCTCCGGCCCGCAACGGAAATGGCAACGGCAACGGTCGTTCCGCTCGTTCCAAGAATAATGGGCCGATGTTCAGCCCGCACTTTATGGGTGATCATTTCCCCAAAATCGAAGTTTCGGCCAAGCCGGATGTAAAATATGAAGTAATACGCGATCTGGAAAGCCTGGAAAAGGCTGTTGAGTTGATGCGGCATGAAAGGGTACTTTCGGTTGACACCGAAACCAATGGCCTCGACCCGCATACTTCCAAGCTACTTCTGGTGCAGGTTTCAACACCTGAACTATGCTATATCATAGATAGCCAGCAGGTGCCACTGCATCCTTTACAGGCAGTCCTGGAAAACGATAATATCCTGAAGCTCCTTCAGAACGCCAAGTTCGACTACGAGATGTTGAAGCAGCAGGGCGGCATCGAGCTTAAGAATATCTACGATACCATGTTAGCCGAGCGCCTTTTAACGGCAGGCCTGGGAAATCAGGTCAACCTGGCCGAATTGACCAAGAAATACCTGGGTCAGGTCATGGACAAATCGGTGCGCAAGACTTTCTACGGCTCGAACTCGGCGCTCTCGCCGGAACAGTTGGTCTATGCCGCTACCGACGCCATGGTGCTTTTTCAGATCTACCGGCAACAACTTGAAGCACTGCACAAAGAACAGTTGCAGGGTGTAGCCGACCTGGAATTTAAATGCGTAGGGGCGGTAGGTGATCTGGAACTGAACGGCTGTAAACTGGACGTGGACAAGTGGCGGCAGATTCTTTCGAAAGTAGAAGAGCAGCGCAACCAGGTTCGGACCGAGTTGATGGAAATGTTGCCCAGCGGTAGCGCTCGCCAGTCATCCATGTTCGGCGGCGATGAGTACCTGATTAACCTGAACAGCGGGCAGCAAATCATTGCCGAATTTGCCAAACTGGGTATCGTTATAACCGATACTTCAGAAGCTACCCTGACCAAGCTCAATCATCCGGCGGCCAAAAAGTTGATGGAGTACAAAGGGCACGAAAAAACCCTCAGCGCCTTCGGGGAAGGTTTGCTGGCCATGATCAACAAGAAAACCGGACGCATTCATCCTGACTTTATCCAATATGGCGCGGACACCGGGCGTTTCTCCTGTTCCAACCCGAACGTGCAGCAAATCCCGGCTACGTCCGATTTCCGGGCCTGTTTTATTCCCAGCGAAGGCTATAAACTGGTCACCAGCGACTATTCGCAGGCGGAATTGCGCATTCTGGCCGAACTAAGCCAGGACGAAGGCTTCCTGAGTGCCTTTAAGTCCGGTGGCGACTTGCATATCCTGGCGGCTGCCCAGATGTTCAACATCAAGCCTGAAGAGGTCACCAAAACTCAACGCAGCCAGGCCAAAGCGATCAACTTCGGGTTGGCCTATGGTATGGGGCCACAGGGTCTGGCAGTGCGGATTGATAAAACGGTAGAGGAAGCGCGCGACCTGATTAACGCTTACTTTAAGGCTTTCAGCGGTGTACAGCGATGGCTCGATAAAATGGGCCACGACTCGGTTAGACTGGGTTACAGTCCCACCCCGCTCGGTCGCAAACGCTACTATCAGAAACCCGATCAGAACGACCCGGATTACCGCCGCAAGGTTTCGGAAATTGAGCGGCGCGGCAAAAATGCACCGATTCAAGGCTGCAACGCCGATATGACCAAGATGGCGCTGGTCTTCTTGAAAGAGAGCCTGAAAAACTACGATGCTCGCGTGGTTAATACGGTCCACGACGAAGTTGTGGTAGAAGTACGCGAAGACCAGGCCGAGGAAGTTTGCCACCTGGTTGAGGCCGAAATGATCCGAGCCGGGCGCGAAATATTGAAAGAAGTACCTATCGTAGCAGACGCCAAAGTTGGCGATTACTGGTCCAAATAAAAGCTAAGGCTAAGAGGCTCGCGGAATACCTCTTTATTCCTTACCAGTATCTCTTATTTTGAAAATATCCCTGGAGCGTGTGTTTTTTGCACGCCCCTTGCTTAGACATTGTCTAATTTGCCCTCCTCCCGACAGAGAATGGGCATCTCTCTAGCTTCGTGCTGCCTGTTTACAGGTTTTACCCGCGCAATGCTCTTTGTTGTTGCGCGGTTGGGGACGGCGCTGTTGCGGTTGGACAGCGTCGTTTCTCTATTTTATAGTATATTTAGTTATCAATTACGTTCTGAATTAAGAGCATACCCCGGTATGCCTGGGGACATATTCGGATTTACAACGTCGCTCGCTTTTCCCTATAGAATTTTTAATAGTTTAGACCGAAACCATTGACTGCTTTTAACGTTAAATAGGTATAGCGTCTTTGCGGGTAACTGATAAAAAGTTACCGAAATAGTCTATAGTTATTGGCACACCAGATATTATTAACAATTTTCCAGGGAAAACCGGCGCGGCATAAAAGAAAGGTCTAAGGTCGGATATGTTACAGCTTAAATTCAACAAAATATGGATGGGTCTTCTGGTAGTGTTACTGTTAGCTGCCGGGTTAGCCGCCTGTGGAGATATCAGCGCCACCAGCACACCGCAACCAGCGGCAACCGCGCAGAGTACCACAGCAGCCGGCACTACGGCTGCTACCACTACGGCTGCCTCCAACCCGACTCAAATCAGTCTGCCCACGGTAACGGCTGCCGCTACCCAGGCCAGCACTACGGCTGCTACTGCCGCTCAAAATACTACGCAAGCCGCTACTACAGCAGCACAGCAGACCACAAGTGCCGCCCCCACGGTCGCCCCTACCACCGCCGCACCAACCACCGCGCCGGCTTCCAGCGGACCGCAACTGGCCTATATTGACGCCGGTAACCTGAATGTGATAGACCCGTCTACGGGTAAGCAGCGCACTTTATTAAAGGCCAGCGGCAGTCAGCTTGCCACCGGAAAACCGGACTGGCAGCCCGGCAATAATCAGATAGTAGTAGCGGTGCAACCCAAAGCGGGCGCAGCCAGCTCACTTTACCTGGTAAATGTTGCCAGCGGTGAAGCTCGCAAGTTGTTCCAGAACCAGCCTGCCGGTACCAGTGACGCTGAACCGGATTGGTCGGCGGATGGCCAGACGCTCGCCTTTACCCGTACTTTCGATAATTCCCGCCATGAAGTCTGGCTGGCAGACCAGGATGGGCAGAATCCTCGCAAACTGGCTAATGGACAGCAACCGGCCTTTGCCCCAGACAATCAGCGCATCGCTTTTGTAACTGATGGGGTAGTTAAAGAAGGTCTGAATGCCCCTCAGGACAATGGCCTGCATCTGATTAACGCCAAAGGTCAGAATGAATGGGAGCCGGTAAACGTCTCGAAAATTCCGAACGACCTGACCAGCCTGGGTTATCCTTTCTCGCCCAGCACCTTCTTTATCCAGTATCCTACCTGGCTGGATAACGGCAAGACTATCGCTTTCACCACCAAAGGACACAGCGGTCTGGTGATCTCGATCAATGCTGCCAGCGGTAAGGACATGAAGTTCTGGGATACTCAGTATGAAGGCGGGTTTGGTGTTGTTAATGGCGCGGAAAATGGTAGTATGCTGGCAATCGAGGGTTACCCGCCGAGCGGTTATTTAACTATCAAGCTGCTGGATACCACCGGAAAACCCGACCTGCAAAACCCGACCGGAATCACCGTTGGTGGACCAAAAGGGCAGGTGATGGCTCTGCATCCGGCGATTAACGCTGATGGCACCCAGGTAGCCTACTTAAAGGCCAGCGGAGCGGATGCCTCCTCACCGGATTTGCAGAGTATCAAGGGTAGCCTGGTAGTAGCCCAGGTGAAGGGAAATAAGCTGGAAGAAAAGGAGTTGCTGAAGGCCAACGTACAGGCGCTGGCCTGGAGCAGGTAGTTAAAAACGGTCGCTGTAGAGCATCTCGGGTGTAAATTTCCTGAGATCGGCGATTTGCTTAATCTGCATATCAGGGCGAGGACGCGAATTCTTCAGTAATTCCTGGTTGAACGCGTACTTGCCCTGCTTTACCAGCACAGTTGTCACTTTGTCCTCAAAATAGTTCTTTATCAAAGCCAGCAGATTAGGCTTGTCATCCACCATTACATAGTGGTAAGCGGGTAAGGCCAGTTCGATATCTTCCAGGTGGTTTTGTTTGTGAGCATAGATCAAAACATCACCATTAACTGCGCGAGCCAAACCGCTGGTGACTATCTTGCGTAGCTGAAAGGAAGGATCACCGTCCGAAACAATAATCGGGCGACCTATCGTATTGATGTACTTCAAGAGTTCAAATACGCCTGGATAAATGTAGCGGCGGTAGGGAAAATCGTTCCAAAGGCGATATAAGTGGTGGTAAAGCTCTTCATTATTTAGCTCAGGCTGAATACGCTTCAAGGTGTTGGGAATATCTACCACATCCGTTTCCTTGCGAACCTGTTCGTAAATTTCCCAGAAGCGAGCTGACCACTGCTCTCCGATCAGGGCTAACATCTGGGCAGATACGTCTTCTTTAACCTTATCGTTATCAATCAGAGTATTGTCAACGTCCAGCATAATAGCCAGCTTAACGTTAATATTATAAATGTCAGTATCTATTTCCTGGGGTAAAAGTTCAGGAGTACCATTGAAACTCATCTTTCCCTCTTTTAGATTAACAAACTGATAATTTTCTAAACATGTGTATTATAGCCAACCACAGCCCAAGTTAGTATTTCACTATAAGTATCGCAATAAGTGCCACATAAATCAAACCAGGTTACTTTGCGGCGTTTCAGGGGGTAAAAAAGTTCGAAAGAAACAGCCAGGTTAAATAGGAGCTAAAATCAGGGAGTAGCCAGCGTACGGGCATAACTTTCCGCTTCGTCACGTGTCTGGCGTACTTGCAGAAAAACTGCCGAAACCCAGGCTCCGCTCTCAGTCTGATACCAGGCCCCGCTGCGCTTGATTAGTCCTACGATAGCGCCTCGATTGAGGGTGGCGATAACAGGCGCATCCGTACTGGCGCTCTGGCGTAAATTGAGGGTGCGAGAGGTCACTACCCCATAGGCCACCACTTTGAGAGGAGTACTGGTAGGAACAGGAGGCCCAAAAGTTGCTAAGTTTCCGTTAGCCTGGGGCGCAGTGGTTTTCGCCGGTGTTGAAACCGCAGGCGCAACAGCTTGTGAACGAGGATCAACTTTTAGAAAGTAGTAGGCCAACCACCCCCCGGCAGCCAGTAAAACCAGTAACAGGACGGCTATTACCAGCCAGAAGGACGGCCCATTTGAATTGTTGGTACCTACAGGGTTAATCGAAAGGCCGGGTCGCTGGTCTTTATCATTGTTATTGTCCATAGTGTTCTATTTTACAACGGGTTACAGAATTACAAAAATACTAATCTATCAAATACAGGTGTATGAAAAAAAACAGACATTTTTCCTTAATTGAGAACTGGCCTCCTCAGATTCGTAAATTGGGTCTATTATTAGGCGGAAGCCTGCTGGGAGTGTTCTTAATAGGTGGATGGGTAGTAATGGGTTCAACCGGGGCAGCAGGCGCAGCTCAGACCGAAACACGGTCAGGCACTTTTAATATAAGCTGGGGTGATGGCAAGCCCGGTACTAACCGGGGCAGCCAGCGCCTTTATTTTTTGACTGAAAGCAACGGCAGAACCAGTCGCCTGTTGCTGGATGAGAAACTGACCAGGGCCTTTGGCGGGCCGGAGGCGCTTAACCGCAAGCAGGTCAAAGTGAGCGGGGTAACGCCGGTTACGATCCAGGCTACAGGTGGAGAGCCTACTTTTCAGGTGCAGTCCATTCAACCGGCAGTCAATACTGCCGTAGTTACTCGCGACACTGTAACCGGCTCAAAACCGTATATTACTATTCTATGCAAGTTCAGTGATGTAATCACCGAACCTAAACCGCTTAGTTACTTCGGAGGATTACTGGGAACGATTAAACCCGGTCTGGATGATTACTGGCGAGAAGTCTCTTACAACAACGTTAATTTGCTGGGCAGCACCGTAACAGGCTGGTATGTCCTGCCGCAGCCTCGTTCCTACTATATAGTGAACGGCCTGTTAAATTTCGACCGCGCTACATCTGATTGTACCGGAGTAGCCGACTCTGTGGTCAATTTTCCCAGCTTCTACGGCATTAATCTAATGTTCAATGATGAACTGGATGGTTCCGCCTGGGGAGGTTCACGAACTTTAACCCTGGACGGGCAGACCAAAACATACAGTCTGACCTGGGAACCACCCTGGGGTTATTCCAACCAGGGGGCTATAGCGCATGAAATGGCGCACAGCTTCGGGATGGAACATTCAGCCAATGCTTTTGATGATCCGTACAAAAATCAGTGGGATGTTGTCAGTGACATCTGGGATCACTGCCCGCCTGCCGGGCCTTATCTTGACCCCAATTATGGCTGTGTTGGCCAGCATACGATTGCCTACAGCAAAGATCAGGTTGGCTGGATTCCGGCGGCGCAGCGCTTCAACTACACGCCCGGTTCAGGCCCACAAACGCTTACCCTCGAACAACTAAGCCAGCCACAAACAAATAATTACCTGATCGCTCGTATTCCAATTGGCACTTCCGGTACGCAGTTTTACACAGTCGAGGCGAGAAGAACGGTTGGCTACGATAGCGTACTTCCCGGATCAGCCGTTATCATTCACCAGGTAGATACTACCCGCGATAACCCTGCCCAGGTGGTCGATGCCGATGGCAACGGCAATACCGGGGACGCTGGCGCAATGTGGGAACCCGGTGAGATTTACAATGATACTACCAACGGCATCAGCATAAGTGTGGATGCCGCCACTGCTACGGGCTTTGTTGTAACCATCAATCCGAACCCACAGCCGGTAATAAACGCGCTTGCTCCAAACCCAGTAATAGTGAATAGTGGCAATTTTACGCTTAATGTTTATGGTAGCGGCTTTGTCCCTAACTCGGTGGTGCGCTGGAACGGCACCGACCGCCCGACTACCTTTATCAGTAGCGCGCAACTAAGTGCCGCTATTTCAGCGACAGATATTAACGCCACAGGTACAGCCAGCCTAACGGTTTATAGTCCTGGGCCGGGAGGGGGAATTTCTAACGTACAGACTATATCTATTAACAACCCGGCCCCGGCTATCAGTTCAATCAGCCCTGCAAGTGTGGCGGCAGGCGCACCCGGTTTCACCCTCACTATCAATGGCTCGAATTTTCTTAATTCTCAAGCTGCGACAAGCACAGTAACCGTGAATGGAGCCAACAAACAAACTCTGAATATTTCTAATACACAAATAACGATAGCAATCAGTGCCAGCGATATAGCTACCCCTGGCCCTATTCCGGTTAGCGTCACCAATCCCGGTCCAGGTGGCGGTACGTCTACCGCTTATTTAAACGTCCTGAAGCCCAGCATTACCGGACTGGTGCCCTCTTCGGTTCCGGCGGGCAGTAGCGGTACAACGCTGATCGTAAAGGGCAGCGGGTTCTACAACGGTTCAAAGGTGCGCTTCAATGGTTCAGACCGCACGGCAAGCTTTGATAATGCGACCGGAAATCTTTCGGTTGCTCTCAGCGCCGCCGATCTTCAATCCTCGGGTGCTAAAGCAGTCGTAGTAGTTAACTCAACCAGCGTTCTATCCGACCCGGCTACGTTTACAGTGCAACCTCCGGCCATAACCGGACTTAGCCCGGCGGCAGTTCTCAGCGGCACCAGTACCGGCTTTACCCTGACCGTTTACGGTACTAATTTTATTTCAGGCTCTCAGATAAAGTGGGGCACTACCACTCTTACTACCAATTTCGTCTCGGATCACCAGCTTACCGCTACGATTAGTCCTGGCAATATTGGTGCGGCTACCTCCGCCAACCAGTACACTATCCCGGTACAGGTCTTAAATGGAAGTGCAAACTCGAACACGCAGGGCTTTGCGGTTTACTCACCTATTTGCAGCGCCGGGTATCCGCTGGTAGTCTTTAATACCAATGACAGCAGCGGTTGTGGCGGCCTGACATGGGCCTTGAGCGCAGCAGCAGGACGCAGCGGTTCTCAAACTATTACGCTCATCCCTGCCAATAATACTCTGACCCTTAACGCAACTCCGGCGCTGCCGGATGTCCCGCTAAATGTCACTCTTTATGGCGGCTGCGGGCTGAATGGGCCACTGGTAACAATAAACGCCGGCGCGGTCACAACACTAGTCTCCGGCAAAGGCCTGTTTAACCTGAGTGGAGGAGATACCCTCAGCGGCCTGAAAATAACCGGGCTTAAAGTGACAGGAGTGAAAAACATCTTGCCCTCCAGTTCTTCTCAACCTAACAGGCTTACCTGTGTACAGCTTTACCACTAAAGTATAGAGAAGTATTAAAAAGGTCCGCTACTGTTACGTTAGCGGACCTTTTTAACAGAGTTTTACAGGTTAAGATTAGTTGCCGTAGCGCCAGAGATGGTAGTGCTGGCCTACATTACCCATTTCAACCTTAAAGGCATCCGGGTTGTCAGGGGTATAGGTCAGGACGCGCCGCTCGAACGCCTGCACCAGCACATCCCGCTCGACACCGCCCACTTTGGCGCGGGTCCAGTACGCTTCGCTGATGGGATAACCCATAGCGAACAACCAATCTACCACCTGGGCATTCCGCAGGCCACTATCTTCCCAGACTGCCCCGCTGCGCTGCATGAAATCCCAGAAAGGACCGGCAATATTGTGGCCGCTTTCAGGAATGTATTTCACCAGCTTAACGCCACGCCCGGTGAAGCCGGGATTATTACCGACATTCCCATTAGCCGCCAGAGTTTGCGTTACAGTCTGGCCGGTGCGGTCGCCCGAACGATTATCACCATTTAGGGTGCTGACATGCGCCATAGCGGCGTAAGTAGGAGTGTTAGGATTGTTCTGGGAGTCACCGGCCACCGGGATCTGGGCCGGGCCTTTAGGGCTAGGTGTATCCTGGTAGTCGCCGGTTTTGATTTTGCCGCTCATCAACTCGATAGGCAACAGACCATTCGTAACATAGAAAAGATCGTTGACATCGGGTGGCCCGCCGGGGTGGTTAATCTCCATGCGGCTCTTATCAAAATAGTAAACCATGCGGGAACCGCCCGGGCTATTGGCGTACTGCTCACGACGTAGATCGAACATGCCGGGTCCCCACATCCACGAACGGTCGGTATTGTGGTTTGCTACCGGCAGATCAGGGCGGCGCCAGGTTTTAAGGATACTGGCATCGCTGAAAGGAGTAGCAGTACCTTTGAATGCGCCGGTTTTGGCGCGGGTAATATCCAGGTAGGTATTGCCCCAGTCGCGGCCCGGTTCAATCGCGCTGCCCTCGTACCACTCATTCCAGGTACTGATCGTTACCAGATCAGGCTGAGTGGCGATAGCGGCGTTCCAGCTAGTCTGGTAGTAGTTGCCACCGGCGCGGTCGCGGAACTCGCCCGGCGAGCGGAACCGGCGATCATCGTAGCCCGGAGTGACACTGGAAGTTGAAAGACGGCGCGGACCACCGTGCGAAGCGTTCCAGGCATTGACTTTATTTTTAGCATCCGCAAAAGTACCCTGCGGATTATCGGCCCACTTGGCTCCACTGAAGTAATGGACGGTATCAAAAACATCCAGTAAGCCGAAATCGGTAGTATCCACCGACCAAATCGTTTCGTGGTTAGGGTCTACCTGGTTGCGGATGTTGGTCCAGTTTGCCCGCACATCACCGGGGATACCCTGCGGCCACCAGAAATAAATGACAGGGCGGCCCTGGTAGCGGAAATAGTTAGGATGATTCATAGCGCCGTTGCGCAACTCGCGCAATGCGTTCACCACGCCATTAACATTCTTATCCTGATCGCGCATGAGCGAAACTTCAAAATGCGCGGCGATGGAAAAGCCCAGGGGCGCATTATTGAGCAAGGCATTGAAGCGGTCGCGCCAGCTTCCGGGAGTAGCATTATAAGTAACAGCAAAAGCATCAATACCGGCATCGCGGGCTTGCTGCATCTGGTTGCGCATGGTATTGATATCGCCGCTGTGATAGAGGGTCGCGGGTTGCGAAACCATCTTGCCGGCGTCGCGCTGCCAGACGTTGATATTACCATCTATATCGTACCAGGGATAATAAAAAGCAGCGACGGCTCCGGGAGTACGGCCTCCGAAAGGAGCAGCCTGAGCAGTAGAAGCCTGGTTCGCCGCCATCAAAAGGCCGCCCAGCAAAAGCACTACGATAATCAGGTTATAGTGTTTACCAGAAGTTCGGGCTTTGACTCTTGTGAAAATCAAAATAGAAAACCTCTTTCTAAGATCTGTCCCTCCTACTCTTGCCGTGAGCAGGTTAAAACTATGCCGGAGCGCGTGACTGGGTGAGAATTGAGGTATTTGACGAATGGTGAACAGAGTGTATACGAATGATTGAACGCTGTATAAAACAAAAATCCGGAAAGCCACCTTCAGCCTGGGGAAAGGTGATAGTTATACGAAAGAGAGTAGTTGCTACATCCGATGAAAGCAGATTTCCAGAAAAGACGCTCCTGGCTTTAGCCATTTACCTGTTGACTATAACATTGTGGAGGCTCATGAGCAAGTAAGCAATTAGTACTGTATAGACTTTTAGTTCTAATTGCTTACTTTTCAGGTTTTCTATTTAAGGAAATTTAGTGTGAGCGCTGTTCGAGGTCCAGCAAGGCGCTTTTGCGTTCCAATCCCCAGCGATAGCCAGCCAGTTCGCCGTTTTCGCGAATGACGCGGTGGCAGGGAATTATGAGCGCCACCGGGTTGGAGGCACAGGCTCTCGCTACTGCCCGGACTGCTCCGGGCTGGCCCAGTTCGCGCGCTATCTCGGTATAGGACCTGGTAGCGCCGTAAGGGATGGTTCGTAAAGTTTCCCATACACGCTGCTGGAAAGGTGTCCCGGCGATAGCCAGGGGTAAAGACAGGTCAACTTCCCGGCCCTCAAGATAATTGAGGATGCTACCGGTCCAATGCTGAAGCCGGTTTTCATCTCGATAGCGCAGGGCATTGGGATACTCTTTTTCTAGCGCTTCTTCAAGCACGGCTTCGTTATCGCCGAGCCTGACCGCGCAAATACCTTTTTCGGTAGCGGCTACCAGCAGGTAACCCAGCGGGCACTGTACTATAGCGTAAACAATAGTTACTCCTGTTCCTCCTTTACGGTAGGCGGCGGGGGTCATGCCAAGTTGAGCCGGGGCGCGTTCGTAAAGGCGGCTGCTGGAGCCATACCCTGCGTCATAAAGAGCGGTAGTGACAGGCTCACCTTCGCGTAAACTGGCTTTAAGCTGATTCAGGCGAAAAGCCTCGGCATACTGGCGAGGTGTTACGCCCATAAATTTCTTGAAGACTTTCTGCAAATGAAAGGGGCTAACGCCCAGTTCTGCCCCAAGATTTTCCAGGGTTAAAGAGCTGTCCAGGTGTGTTTCAATATATAGGCATATTTGTTTCACCAGCGCCTTTTGTGGCTCAAGTTCGTTGGGCTGGCAGCGTTTGCAGGCACGATACCCATTTTCCTCTGCTTGCTCTGGCGTAGCAAATAAGGTAACACCTGTTCGCAGCGGGCGGCGTGAAGGGCAGGAAGGACGGCAATAAATTTTGGTAGAATGGACTCCATAGACAAAAGTGCCATCAGCCCGGCTATCTCTTTCTACCACCGCCTGCCAGTACGATTCGTCTGTCATTATTTCCTCGGTTACCATACTTTTTACACTTTCATTCAATATTATACTCTTATACTCATTTGCTTAAGTGTAGCGTAGAGCAGTATGGCAATCTATCCGATTGTTGCTTTCAAAGTGGTGGAAATATTTTTTAGATTACCAGGGGCTTGAATTAAAGGCTATTATCCAAAATAGAAATATTGGAGAAGGAAAAAGGCTCAATTCTTCCTCAGTCGGCGCTAAAGAAGAATTGAGCCTTTGTTTTAACATTTGAAGCGGTAGCCGACTCCTGCTTCCGTCGCAATATATATAGGCCGACTGGGGTCTGTTTCCAGTTTGCGGCGTAGATTACGGATAAAAGTACGTAAATACTCCGTTTCATCGCCGTACTCGGGCCCCCACACTTGCTGTAACAGTTCACGGTGAGTGAGGACACGACCACGATTTATCACAAGCAGTCGCAACAATTCGTATTCAGTCTTGGTAAGGCTAACCTCATCAGCGCCACGCCTGACCGTACGCGCCGCCAGGTCAATCGCCACCTCCCCCACAGTTACAAGGGGAGACTGGTCCGAAGACTGCCCGGTTGCTGAAGCGGCTTGAAAGCGTTGCAAACGGCGCAGCGCCAACCTGACGCGGGCCAGCAGTTCTTCCATGCTGAAAGGTTTGGTGATGTAGTCATCCGCGCCAAGATCAAGCGCTTTTACTTTCTCCTGGTCACCGCCATGCGCCGATAAAACGATCACCTGGCTATCACTCCATTCACGCAAACGACTCAGCACTTCAAAGCCATCCAGTTTAGGCATAGCCAGGTCGAGCAGTATTACCTGGGGTTGTTCAAGAGCAGCCTGTTCCAGGGCTTCTTCGCCGTTACGGGCTGTCAGAACCTGATAGCCGCGCGCTTTAAAGTTGGCGCTTACAAACATGGCAATTTTCGGATCATCATCAACCACCAGCACGCGTTCTCGACTGGTAGTTTCAGTTGGTTTTATTTTTGTTGCACACATTCTGAGTTCTCCATTGAACCGGTTTATTTTGGCCTTTTACGGTTTTCTCCCCATTTCTCCAGTTGCCTTTTTTACTCAGTAGCCAGCGGCAGGCTAAAAACAAAAGTAGCGCCGCCGGAGACTGGCGTTTCTTCCAGCCAGATGCGCCCTCCGTGGGCTTCAATAATACCTTTTACGATGGCCAATCCCAGACCTGCCCCGGGAGCGGCTGCCACTGCCGGATTGGACTGACCGCTGCGATAAAACTTATCAAAGATACGCGCTCTTTCTGAAGGAGGAATGCCCGGGCCATTATCAATCACCCTGACTTCCAGCCACTTATCTTCCGCTGGCCTGGCGCTTAATATTACTTTTCCACTCTTGCAATACTTCAGGGCATTCGTCAACAGGTTTACCAGCACCCGGGTAATCTGAGTAGGATCAACCCGTAACCGGGGTAAATCTTCTGCCGCCTCGATTTCGATATCACGACCCTGCACTACCCCGACCAGCTTGCGCTGTACATCGTGGACAATTTCATCAAAAGTACACTCTTCAAGGTAAATCGTCCAGGCTCCTGCTTCTAACCTGCTCATATCAAGTAAATCAGAGACAAGTTTAGTCAAAACATCCGTTTCCTCGTTGATAGCTTCCAGAAAAGTCTGTTGAGTCGAAGCGTCCCAGTTGATATCAGGCTGAAGCAGCCCGGTAGTGATGCCTTTGATATTGGTCAGTGGAGTACGTAACTCGTGCGTGACCATCGCCAGGAAGTCCGCTTTAATCCGCTCAACTTCTTTAATCCGGGCAATCTCCCGCTCATAAAGGCGGGCCTTCTCGACCGTTATGGCAGCCTGGGTTGCCAGGGCCTTAAGTAAATCAGCGTCGGCTTCAGTGTAATAATGGGTGCTTCGCTGTGCCACATAGAGCACCCCGAGCACCTTATCATTAGCCATCAAAGGAACCGCCAGCATGGAAACAATTCCTTCCGCGATGACTGCTGGAGTAGGTCCGTTGACTAAACGGGCATCTTCGGCATAGTTTAAAGTAATCAGGGGTTGATTTGTCTCGATTAGAGTAGCGGTAAACCCTTGATTGTGCGGTAAACGAAGGTTATTAAGAGCATGTGTACGCGTACCGGCAGTGGCAGCCATGATAAGGGCGTCCTCGGCTTCATTCAGCAAGGCGACCAACGAAACCTCGCTATCGAGCAATTCGCGGGCGTATTCTACCAGGGAGGCCAGAACTTGCTCTTTATCCCTGCTTCCCGCCACCTTGTGGCTGATTTCTACCAGGCCTCGCCAGGCCCTGGCACGCTGCTGCTCTTGCTCGTACAGGCGAGCATTGCCCAGGGCCATACCAATCTGACGGCCCAGCGACTGTAATAAGCGTTTTTCCTCCAGCGTTACAGGCCAGTTGACCTGTTTCGAGGCCAGTTCCATAATTCCGGCCAGTTCGCCGCGCACCATTAACGGCACTTTGACCAGGCTGCGCCAGTTGTGGCGGCTGGATAGTTCGGGGATTAGTAGGCTATGGGAAAAGTCGTGGCTGGTTACCAGGCTTCCCGCTTTAAGCCGCCCCCACTCACTCCGATCAATGGCCGGTAAGGCAACATAAAGCTGGGTGAGGGCCGGTTCCGTAGCTAAACCGCTGGCGTCCGGTTCGCTTTGTACTCGCAACTCAAGCCGGTCGCCGCTTTCCTCTAAGAGGAAGACCCGACCAAAAGATGAACCTGTGGCTCGCAAGACATGAGGCAACACCCGGCTGAGAAGCTCATCCAGGGAAAGAGATTCGGCTAGAACCAGGCTGGCAGCGTTCAGGGCAGATAGCTCGGCTGTCCGCGCCGCGATCTGCTCTTCCAGCATATTTATGGTACCCGCCAGGTTAAAGCCTTCCAGGTCTTTAAGAGCCTGTTTGCCCTCTGGCCCAAGCTGGTGAGGGCGAGTGATCTGCCAGATACAGGCCGAGTCACCCTTGCCAACGCACTTCGATTCTATACAGACCAGTTGCCGGTCAAAAAAGGCGCTGGCATAGCCGCTGGCGTAACCGGCCAGAGTCCAGCAGGTCGGATTATTGGAAATACCCAGGTGTTTAATGTGCTGCGAGGCTTCGTAGGAGTTAAGCCATTCACCGCGCATATTAAAGGTATCTTCAGAACGCGAATACTTCAACTCCACGGGGTGAACCTGCACAATACCTTCCAGCATGTGCATCATAGGTCCGGCCATCATCCACTCTTCTTCGCTATCCCAGTCGTAGTCCTGGCGCAAGCGTAGAGAGTCACTGTAGCCGCAGACGTAACCATAACGAGTTAGCAGGCGACGGGCCATATCATAGCCGAGCATGGCTATTATTTCACGCCGAAGTAGGCCCATCGCTTCTGCATCTATCAGGAGAAACCGGTTATTTTTGAATGTGATGATGCCGTGATCCTCTTCAAATTTGAGGATAGTTCCCAGCTTGAGATCTTGCGCTTTCATAGTTTGATTCTGGCTCATAATTGATTAAATGAAAGAATAGCACTTTTTCCTTTTGCTATCAATTCACAAAAATGATAACGTTAGAGCTTCTAACACAGCTTTAGGCCACTATACGGATTACTAAATCCGCCTGAGCTGTTATGATAGAACTGTTTATAAATCCGATAAGCAATCTTTACTTAAGGCTTATTTTTAGCGAAATTAATTCATCTCAGGAAGAACTTAATGCTAAACGAAACATTGGGACGGTGCGCCTGGGCCGGTAATAACCCTCTAATGATAGTGTACCACGATACGGAATGGGGAGAACCACTCCATGACGATAACCGGCTTTTTGAGTTTTTGTGCCTGGAAGGAGCGCAGGCCGGTTTAAGCTGGCAAACTATTTTAAATAAACGTGAGAGCTATTGCCGGGCTTTTGAAGGATTTATACCAGAGCGAGTAGCTGCTTATACCGAAAATGATATCGAACGACTGCTGGCAGATGCCGGCATTGTCCGTAATCGCCTGAAAATAACCGCCACAATTTCTAATGCCAGAAAGTTTTTGGAAGTACAGGACGAATTCGGTTCCTTTGACCGTTACATCTGGCAATTTGTAGATAACCAACCGCTTGTCAACCGTTTCCAGGCACTATCGGAAATTCCTGCGCGGACCTCGCTCTCAGATGCGATGAGCAAAGACCTTTTGAAAAGAGGATTCAAATTTGTAGGTTCCACCATCTGCTATGCCTTTATGCAGGCTACAGGAATGGTCAATGATCATACGATAGGCTGTTTCAAATATCCGAGCTTAACCCGTTAGATTCTAATAGCTATAAATGGGGATTTTCCCATTTATTAAAATGTAGCTCTCAGTACAACTTCATGATATATTTACAATAGGTTGAGGTTATTGAGAGGCATATATAAAAGTTTATACCTGATAGAGCGTCAATCAATCTATAGTTGATGGTAAAAGTTCTAGTATTTCAAAGAAGAGAGACTCATGGAATCTATACGCAAGGACAGTGTAATTGATAACTATCATGGAACAGAAGTGGCGGACCCGTACCGGTGGATGGAAGACCCAAGTTTGCCTGACACCATAGAGTGGGTAGATGCTCAAAATAAAGTAAGTTCGGCTTTTTTAAACTCATACCCCGGCAGAGATATCATCAAGAATCGATTGCGGGAATTATGGAATTATCCCAAGTATTCCGCCCCTTTTAAAAAAGGAGAAAGATACTTTTTTTATAAGAATGATGGCCTGCAAAACCAGGCTGTTTTATATATGCAAACCTCGCTGGATAGCGCCCCTGTCGTTGTGATTGATCCGAATCATTTCAGCGAGGACGGCACAGTCGCTCTATCGACTGTGGGTTTTAACAAAAACGGTACTCTGCTGGCTTACGGTGTCTCGCATAGCGGCAGCGACTGGCAAGAAATAAAAATCCGCAAAGTTGACCAGGCTAAAGATTATCCCGAAGTAATACGATGGTGCAAATTCAGCAGCATCGCCTGGAAAGAAGATAACTCGGGCTTCTACTATAACCGCCTCCCACAACCCGGGACGATCCCGCCGGAAGATGAGAGTAATTTTAGCCAGGTTTACTGGCATACGCTGGGAACCGCCCAGGAAGCGGATAAACTGGTCTATGAAAGACCTGATTTCAAAGAACTTACTTTCAGCCCGTTTATGACGGAAGATGATCAATATCTACTTTTGGATGTCAGTTACGGCACTGACCCGCGTAACCGGGTTTATTACCGCGAAGTCAACAGTGACAAGCCGTTCATACGCTTACTGGATGAGGCTGACGCAAGTTATTCGTTTGTGGGAAATCAGGGTTCACTGTTCTATTTTCACACCGATCTGGATGCGCCGCGTGGCCGTGTAATTGCCATAGACCTGGAACAGCCTGAACGGGAGAACTGGCGCGAAATTGTACCGGAACAAACCGATACGCTCTCGTTTGCCGGCATGGTAAATAATCAGCTTGTGATAGCCTATCTCCACAACGCCAGTCACCTCTTAAAGATTTACAATCTGGATGGTACTTTTGTTAAACAGCTTGATTTGCCTGCTTTCGTTTCGATTATGGAACTAAACGGCGAGCAGGACGATCAAGAGATGTTTTTGAGTCTTACTTCTTTCCTGGAGCCAACTACCACTTACCATTACGATTTTAACACCGCAACCTTAAAGCTATACCAAAAATCTGAGCTTAATTTTGATACTTCAAAGTATCAGACCACCCAGGTCTTTTATAAATCAAAGGATGGTACCCCTGTTTCAATGTTCCTGGTACACAAAAAGGATCTGAAACTGGATGGCAATAATCCGGCGCTACTTTACGGTTATGGCGGCTTCAATGTAAACCAGACTCCCGCTTTTAGTGTATCCCGGTTAGTCTGGCTGGAAAATGGTGGGGTTTACGCAGTAGCCAATTTAAGGGGCGGCAATGAGTACGGCGAAGAGTGGCACCAGGCTGGAATGCTTGAGAACAAGCAGAATGTTTTTGATGATTTTATTGCCGCGGCTGAATGGCTGATCGCTAACGGTTACACTAATTCATCACGGCTGGCGAGTAACGGTGGTAGTAACGGAGGGCTTCTGGTTTCAGCCTGTATGGTGCAAAGACCCGAGTTATTTGGAGCGGTAGTCTGCGCCGTACCGGTTACTGATATGTTACGGTATCATAAGTTTACCGTAGGCCGCTATTGGATACCCGAGTACGGCAATGCCGAGACAAACCCGGAACACTTTGATTTTCTCTATGCCTACTCCCCGCTGCATAACGTCAAACCCGGAGTAGCTTACCCGCCAACCCTGATTACTACCGCCGATACCGATGACCGGGTGGTGCCGCTACACTCCAAAAAGTTTGCAGCCACGCTGCAAGAGGCCCATGAGGGTCCGAATCCGATCTTGCTCAGGGTTGAAACCAGGGCCGGACATGGCGCTGGCAAGCCTACTTCAAAAGTGATTGAAGAACAAACCGATATTTATAGCTTCCTGTTCAGTATTTTCGGGATGGAAGTAGCGGTTTAAGAAAAAAGCGGCGCGGGCTTCAAAAACCCAGCGTATAATTGCTCAAAATAGAGTGACATGTTAAGATAAGCTCAGTTCCACCATTTAAATCAAATAGGGCTTTAGCTTGCGCCGCAGCAAAAACAAGCAATAGCCAGTTACAGTAAAGGACAGGATAGCATGCGTGCGGTAGATATCATCATCAAAAAGCGCGGCGGCGGGCACCTGACCGACCAGGAAATTGCTTTTTTTATTAATGGCTTTACTCAAGGAGATATACCCGATTACCAGGCAGCAGCCTTAGCAATGGCGGTCTATTTCCAGGGAATGAGCGCGGCGGAAACGGTTGCGCTCACCCAGGCCATGGTAAGCAGTGGCCGCCAGCTTAATTTGAGCGATATTGCGCCGATAGTAGCGGATAAACACAGCACCGGGGGCGTTGGAGATAAAACTACAATGGTAGTGGCCCCGCTGGTAGCTGCTACGGGCTTACCGGTAGGTAAGATGAGCGGGCGCGGGCTGGGTTACTTCGGCGGTACGGTTGATAAACTGGAAACCATTCCCGGCTTCCGCGCTTCGCTGAGCGAGGCCGAATTCCGCGAGTCCCTGGCTAAAATCGGGCTGGTAATTACCGGGCAGAGCAGTGACCTGGCGCCGGCGGATGGCAAACTATACGCTTTACGAGATGTGACCGGAACAGTTGAAAGCTTGCCGCTCATTGCCAGCAGTGTTATGTCTAAAAAGATTGCCGCGGGCGCAAACTGCATTGTGCTGGATGTAAAGCACGGCAAGGGCGCTTTCATGAAGACGCTGGAAGATGCGACTGCCCTGGCACGAGCCATGACTCAAATCGGCCAGGGAGTAGGCCGAAAAGTGCGCGCAGTGCTGAGTAGTATGGAACAACCTTTAGGCCAGGCTGTAGGTAATGCCCTGGAAGTGCGAGAGGCAGTCGAAACTCTACAGGGGCATGGACCTGCTGATCTGCTAGAACTGGCTTTTATACTCGGTACACAGTTGTTAATAATGTCCGAGCGTGCCAGCAATGAGGAAGAAGCTCGTTCCATGTTACAGAAAGCGCTGGAAAGCGGGGCTGCTTTTGAAAAGTATAAGGCTTTTGTAGCCAATCAGGGCGGCGATACCAGCGTCCTGGACGACCCGACAAAGCTACCTCAGGCTCCTTACGTAGAAGATTTGCCTTCACCACGTTCTGGATACATCGCCGCAATAGATGCTGAGGAAATTGGTATAGGTGCCTATACCCTGGGCGCAGGTAGAAAAGTTAAAACCGATAAGATTGACCCATCGGTTGGCTTGATTCTATATAAGAAAGTTGGGCAGCCTGTCGAGGCAGGAGAGCCACTACTCCAAATCCACGCCGCCAACGCGGAACAGGCCATCTCCATTCGAGAAAGCCTGTTGCAAGCTTATCGCTTCAGTGATGATGCCGTTAAGACCCCTCCGCTTATTGATCTGGTTATCTAAAAAGTTAAGGCCACCTCTTAGGACTCAGGTGGCCTTAAAGCCTTAATATGAGGGATAAGCAATGCAACCTTCTCAGCCGTCACTGCCAGAACGCTGGCTGAAAATGGAGCTTTTCACGGATTATCATAGAATTATCGGGGATATAATGACCGCCGAGTTGCGCACAAATGGCGTACTCAATTCGGAAGCTCCACAGATGTTGTTAGAACGGGTAAATACTACCTATTTACAACGGTTACAGGGCGAGACTATTGCCAGCGGCTATTCGAGAATAAACAAAGCGTCAGTTGTGATAGCTATTCCCAATGACGAACACGAAACCGAAAGATTAGCCAGGGCTTCCAAGATTTATATTCGGGGGGAATTATTGCAGCACCGGGTTATGATCGGGTTAAGTAACTTCGAAGTAAGCGGCAACCTGCATCTAAATCCCGATATGGAACTAACAGGGGCTTTTTTACAGCGCACAGAGCTTTTTATCGGTGTGACTGACGCAACCGTAATCTTCCTGCCTAATCCGTCTTTCCGCTTTACGGCCAGTTCGGTGTTGATTAATCGCAACCGGGTAGATTTCATTTGCGCAGGAGCGCCCTAAGCCTAAGAGTTTTGTGCCCACTACTGGTAAGAGGGATTGGGTACGCGGTCTACGGCAGGAAAGCTAAAGTGGAAAACGCTACCTTTGTCTACTTCGCTTTCAAACCAGAGGTGCCCACCATTTAGTTCAACCAATACCTTGGCTAAAGGTAGACCTAAGCCTGTGCCAAATTCGTTGTTGTTTTCAATTAAGGGCCCCTGGTAGAACTTTTCGAAGACTAACTCATACTCTTCTGAAGGAATACCTATTCCCTCATCACGTACACTAAAGATAACCTCGGTATAGTCTCCCAGTTTGCGATTGTGATCCAGTTTAGTAGTTACTTCTAATTCAATACAACTACCTTCCGGGCTGAACTTGCTGGCATTAGACAGCAGGTGTTGTAAGACCTGGCAAATACGACCATAATCTACTTCTACATAATAGTTATTAGCCGGTAAACTTAATTTCAAGCGCTGTTGCTTAAGCTTGAGAAAATCCCGGCTTAACTCTACCGACTTTTCAATTAAGTGCATTACCTCTATTCGCTGGTACTGCATATTAACGCGGCCACTTTGCAAACGAGTAAGTTCGATTAAGTCATTAACCAGGCGTTCAAGTCGCAGGGAACTACCCTGAATGTTATGAAGCAAGCGAAGAAGAGGCGGGTTGAAATTAGGCCCGATATTGTCCAGCAGCAAGCCAATGGAAGTTTTAATACTGGAAAGAGGCGTTCTTAGTTGATGGGAAGCCGTAGCAATAAAATCTACTTTTAGTTTTTCCTGACGCACGTGTTCAGTAATATCGCGTAAGACTACAATGATGAACGACTCAGATTTTATGCCGGTTACCTGATCATCTGAAAGGGTACGGACTACCGAGTTAGGAGTTTGTATAAGCACCGGTGGTAACTCCAGCGGGGCATAACTGGCACTGATGCTTAAACGCTCGCCGCTTTTTGTCAAAATTGAGATGTCCTGGTAAGAAACCGAGTCGACTGGATTTTTACTGGACAGCAACGAAATCATTGGACAAAGATTATCGCAAAGAAAAGTAGCAGTACCGGGATGCTGGCAGCAAAAAAATTGGCTGCATTGTTTACCTATTAATTCTTCGGCGCTCCAGCCTGTAAGGCGGGTCATAGCTGAATTAATCGCTTTAATTGAGCGCTGCTGATCCAGTATTAAGACGCCTTCCGTTAAATATTCTAGAAACCCCAGGCCGGTTGGATCAACCTGTTCACTAAATCCTTGCTTTGCCATAATTTATTTTTTCTTTTATTTAACAATTCTTACGCTTAGTTTCGATCTCAGGGCCTTTTATTAACTTAAGTGGAACAAGCTCCTTTATTTAGTCTTACTTTATAATTGTATTTATTCAGGTATAAACGAACGTAAACGAAGGTAACAGAAAGGTAAATATAGCCCATATCAATAAAAAAGACCTCTTTAACGAGAGGTCTTTCAAGTTCTGATTTTTTGAATTATGTTAACCATTTAAATATGACTGACTCTAAAAGGACTGCCAGTTAGCAAGAATAAACCAGATTTAGATTAGCGAGATCTACCGGAGTGACGCTCCCAGGCAAGGCGAGCGACTTCTTCGGCTTCCCGAAGCGCCCTGGTCAGGGGAACAGGTGTAGAAGCGTAAGCGCGGGCAGGTTCGAGCATTTCTGCCGGTGGGACCTCGGATTTCCAGGAGACTTCAGATTTGAAGATTTTGCTGAATCTTTCTTTCCAGGTTTTACCTGATACATCAGGTAGAGAAGCTTTTTCAGCCGAAACAGAGTACCAGGCTAAAATACCAAAAAGGAAGAATCCGGGTAGGACAAAAGCCGCCAGGATAAGAAGAGCGGTCAAATGAAAGGCGGTTACGAAGAGTATAAGGGCAACCAGCGTAAGGGCAACAATCAAGGCGGATATTCTTTTTTCGTTACGCCAAAACTGCCTGTTCATGATTTAATACTACCTCCGATAGTCTAACTAGCGCTTATTAATAAAGCATTTTCAATCTATTCAAATATTACGGACTTCAGGTAAATAAAAAGGTGAAGCCACGTATAAATCAGGTTAAAAACCACGGGCTAATCAGGCGATTTCCTGTTTGCTCCATAACTATCCTCCCCGGTTTTCTGATAGAGTATTGAGCATACTACGAGCCACGCCCTCAAAGAATAGTGGTAAATTTTGGTAAATTTATAAGTTTTTATTAGTCGGATTGGCCTTTAGACCTATGGCTTTTAGCTAATTAGTTATGCTATACTATTGAGTGAAACGGCTTTGATCCTCACTGGGGTAGTATCCCCGAAGACCGTTTTCTGTTACTGGCTTTAGTAGGAATGGTGATGAATGAAAGACACTCTTTCTTAAGTAAATAAACCAACCCGGCGCCCCGGTGGTTTATTTCACAGGCGATCTACGGGAAAAGTTTCTTTAAAGAAAGAGAGTCTAATATGCTGCGTGTTACCAATCTTACTAAAAGCTATGGTGATGTTACAGTCCTCGATAAAATAAACTTCACTCTTAGCCCCGGCGATAAATTTGGCCTGATAGGCCCAAATGGAGCCGGAAAATCCACCTTATTTAGAATAATAGCCGGTATTGAACAGGCCGATAGTGGTGCTGTCTGGCTTGATCCTGCGGCACGCCTGGGCTATCTTTCGCAAGCTCTAGTTTATGCGCCACAGGCAACTGTCGGGCAGGTTGTGAGCGAGGCAATTGGCCCTGCTCTTAATCTACTTTCAGATATTGAGCGCCTGGCGCAGCGGATAGCCTCTACCGAAGGCGCTGACTATAACGCTGCGATGGAAGCCTATGCGGCAGCCCTGGAAGAAGCTGAACGGTTAGATGCTTATGGAGCGCAAGCCCGCCTGGCAGAAGTATTAGCCGGGTTGGGATTGGCTCAACTGGATGAGCAAACTGAAGTGGCTACTTTGAGCGGAGGGCAAAAGACTCGCCTGGGTCTTGCTCGCTTGCTGCTGTCCAGGCCGGACCTATTGCTGCTAGATGAGCCGACAAACCATCTTGATATTAGCGCCCTCGAATGGCTGGAAGAGTTTGTGCGAAGTTACGAAGGGGCAGCCTTGATAGTTTCTCACGACCGGGCATTCCTGGACGCGCTGGTTACCCGTATCCTGGCCCTTGACGATGTTACACATACCCTCAAGGAGTATGACGGAAACTATACGGATTACGCTGAAGAAATGGCCCGCCAATGGCAAAAGCAAATGGACGCCTACCGCCTTCAACAGGAGAAAATTGCCCGGATCGAGGAAAATATCCGCGATATGAAACAGAGAGCGGCTAACAAAGAACTTGAAACTATTAATTTCGCGTTACTAAAAAAAGCCAAACGGGGCGCAAGAACGGCTAAAGTACGTGAACGCAAGCTGGAAAAGTTACTTAACAGCGAAGAGCGAATTGATAAGCCAAAACAAACCTGGCACATGAAGATGGATTTCGGCGAAGCCCCACCCAGCGGGCAGGTGGTACTGACAGTCGAGGATGTCAGCAAAAGCTTTGGCGATCTCCAACTGTTTTCCGGGGTAAAAGTTGAGCTGCGCCAGGGTGAACGAATAGCCTTACTCGGTCCGAACGGCAGTGGCAAAACCACTCTCCTCCGAATAATCAGCGGTGACCTGGCAGCCGATAGTGGCCGGGTACGATTAGGCGCGAATGTAAGGCCAGGCTATTTCTCGCAAGAGCAGGAAGGGCTTGATCCAAAGCAGACTGCCCTGGAAGCGGTTCGGGCAGTGGCGCCTCTTTCGGAAACGGAAGCGCGTAACTTCATGCATTTCTTTCTCTTCAGCGGAGATGAAGTTTTTACTCCGGTCGGACAGTTGAGCTATGGCGAACGAGCCCGATTGGTACTGGCCAGGCTGGTTTTGAGCAAAGTTAACCTTTTACTGCTGGATGAACCTCTTAACCATCTTGATATCACTTCACGCCAGCAATTTGAGGAAGCCCTGGAGAATTTCGATGGCACTATTCTTACGGTAGTTCACGACCGTTACTTCGTAGAACAGTACGCCGAACGCATCTGGGCGATTATAGATAAGCGGCTAGAAACTTTCCTTGATCTGGAAGATTATGAGAAAGTAGCCAGGAGTAAACCGGAAAAGGTAGCAGTGAACAGGTGATTTCTTGAAATTAAGGAGCTTGTTCGTCCGGCAGCTATCCTGAATAGCCAAGAACCCTTAAAGCCGATTTGTTCAATGAGAGTATGTTTGTTAAAATACAGGCGGTCTTCATCTAGAAGCCGCCTTTTTTGATGATTTTGTAAGTATAGAATGGGCGAGCAGTTTACGCCCTGTGACAGCATTACCAGAAAGCTTTTTCGGGGTTTATTACTTATCATGCAAACAGTTTCACCGCCTCCTGGCACCACTTCCAGCAACTCTACTGACACAACTAAATCTGTCCGGTCAAAGCGCAATTCGTACGCGCCTGTACTGCTGGCAGTACTAGTGGTAGTAGCTTTCTTTATAGCGCTCTCTTTTGTGATTGCTACAGATGACGTAGCACGAGTAGTCAGCGCTTTTGGGATGATTGGCTGGGGTGTTGCTGCGGTAGGTCTTGTCCTGGGTTTGATTGCTTTAGTGCGTAATCAGCGTGAGGTTCTGGGTTTAGGTATCAAGTCCGGTATGGTGTTAGTGATTCTTGGCCTTGCGGTCAGTATTTCCGCACCATTTTTCATCGGTCCGGCGCATTCCAGCCAGGCCCGGCAGGCTTTTAACACTCAGAATTATGAACGCGCTATTGAAGAATACAGGCAAGCCGGAAATTCCGATTTTTTACATGACCAGATACCGCAGGCCTATCTAAGCTGGGGCGATCAGCTAACCAAAGCGGGTGATTTCGAAAAAGCCTTAGCCGTATATACTCAGGCAAATGGTGCGGAATATAAACCTAATCCCTACGAACAGCAGCTTTTAGATGCTCGCGCTCATGCTTATATGGCCTGGGCTGCCAGGCTGGATAAAGAAAATACCCGTAACTGGACTACTCTGACAGATCAGCAGAAAAGCGATCTTGATAATCAGTTGTTGGAGAAATACGACGCAGCTATAGCATTGCAACCTTCAACGGCCCTGGTAGATCAGGCAAAGTCCGGCGCACGCAATGTCCTTTACCGTGAAGCTGAAGACCTGAAAGCTCAGAATAATTACCAGGAACTGGATACTCTTTATCAGAAAGTGGTAGCACGTTACCTGGATGGTAAACAGCAATCTACTTCAGAAGTTGAAGTACGCCTGGCCTCAAACTACCTTGATTGGGCGGGTCGTTTAAGTAGTGACTCGGATTATAACGGGGCGATTGATCTTCTGAACAGGGCCGAGACGCGCTTTGCCCGTTATGATCCTCGTAAGGTAGATAGCATCCTGCCGGATATGCTTAGTAACTATAGTAAGCTGGCACCCCAATTAGTTGCAGACGGCAAAGCCCAGGAAGCAGTACAACGCCTGGAAGAAGCTTACCGGACGTATGGGTCTAAGGATAACCGTAATGTGCTGGCCCAGGCCCTTTTGAATAGCTACGATGAGTACGGCAAAGTGCTGGAAAACCGCTCTCAGTACACCGATGCGCGTGACCAGTACAAACTGGCCCTCGATTTGAATAATAAATTCAAGTTCAACGATAGTAAGCCGCGAGACGGGCTAAGCCGTTCTTACCTGGCATTAGGTATTGCCGCTGAACAGAAGTCTGACTTCCAGGGAGCAATTAATATTTACCGGGAAGGCTTGAAGAACCAGTACTTTAACCAGGCTGATACTAATACTGTGAACGGTAATATTTCACGGGCTTACTTTGGATGGGCACAGCAGGCGGATCAGGCCAACGATTTTGACAAAACTCTTTCAATCTACCGTGACGGGTTAAATAGTAACGGCTTTGATGCCGCTTCAAAAGGTCGGGCAATAGATGCCGGAGGTGATCTATTCGTGAAACAGGCTACGGCGGCTGAAACGCGGCAGGACTTGAAAGGGGCGGTTGATCTCTATCTGGGCCTGGTTAATGACCCGCTCTTTAAGAACAGCGCGGCTGCTCGAAACCTGGTAAACCTTGCTCCAAAAACAATCTTTACGCTGAGCGACCAGTACCTGAAAGATGCTCAACAACCGGATGGCACGCTTAACCCGCAAAAAGTGGGAGATGCTCGTAATCTCTTGCAGAGTATCGTCACCAACTTTGGTGGAAGTGATTACGCTAACCGGGCCAAAGATATGCTGAACGCCCAGGTAAACGTAACCGGCAAAATTCTGAATAATAAGGGCGAACCGCTGGGCAATCGGGCCGTGCAGTTCTCCAGCGAATGGAAATTCTGCGCTAATACTCCTGATAACGACCCGGATTGTAAAGGCAGTAAAGATGGCTTTGTAGCCAAGGGTGATGTAGTTGGTATTACAACTGCCCCGGATGGTGGTTGGGTTGTTAAGCTTAACCCGAATAAAACCTATCTGGTAAGCTGGCAGGAACGTGGCGGTAAATGGACCTCCGCTTTCACCGGCACTACGCCACAACCGGCAGTTTTAATCAAAGTCAACGCGTTAGAGCCAATTAAGTACGAATACCGTACTCCAACCGAAGCGCCGCAGTAATTAATACAGGCAGTCACAAACGTGATTGCCTGTACCTTTTATCCAAAATTATTTGTGGAGAGAGAATTTACATGATCCAGATTAACCGTGGGAATAATTTTAAAGCGCCGCGTACCCCCATCATCGCCGGTAACTGGAAGATGAATAAAACCGTAGAAGAAGCCCTGGCCCTGGTAGATGAGATGCTGGATGACCTGGAAGTATATGAGGATGTGGAGATAGTGCTAGCTCCTCCTTTTGTGGCGCTTTACCCGTTACTTGATCTGGTTGAGGATACCTCAATTCGGCTCGGCGCCCAGAATATGTACTTCAAGGAAAGTGGCGCTTTCACCGGCGAAGTTTCTCCTCTAATGCTGCGTGAAATGTGTGACTATGTAATTATCGGGCACAGTGAGCGACGCGCTTATTTTCACGAAACAGATGAGGATGTTAATCAGAAAGCCAAAGCCGCAATCAAGCACGACCTTAAACCGATTATTGCGGTAGGCGAGAACCTGGAACAGCGCGAGTCCGGTCAAACCGATGAATGGGTGGCAAACCAGGTACGCAAAGCGCTTCAGGGCATCAGTGAAGACGACATTAATTCAGTCGTAATTGCATACGAACCAATCTGGGCGATTGGGACTGGACGAGCGGCCACGGGTGAGATGGCGAATCAGGTATGCCAGTTGATCCGCAACACTATAGCTGAACTGTACAGCCAGAATATTGCCAACCAGATTCGTATACAGTATGGTGGAAGCGTTACGGGAGATAACATCGAGGAGTTTATAAAGCAGCCTGACATTGACGGGGCCCTGGTTGGCGGCGCCAGTTTAAAAGCAGCAGATTTTGTGAAAATAGTTGCGCGTACCGACGAATTTAGCCGAAAGAAGTAAACTATTTTTAATTCTTACGCCAGTAGTAATGTTGCCTGTAATGTGAATGGATTATAATTAAGTCTTGAAAGCGTTTGATATAATATTGTTAAATTAGGCTTAATTATATCCATTCATTACTGGTATTTATATTAGTTTCTTAATATCATGATAGTGGTGTAAGGAAATTAGAAATGCGTTGCCCTTCCTGCGGTTATGAAAATGTATCTCAAGCACTGGAATGTTCCAATTGCCGTAAATTTCTAGACCCTATTGCGGCGCTTGTAACTGTTACTTCTGGCCAGGAGGCTCAGCCCCAAAACCAGAATTTACCGGTTGCGAATACAGTTCTTAATCTCACTCCAACTCCTCTACCTGTACAGCCTATTCAGACTGCTGAAGAATTTTTGCCATCCAAGTACAAACCGGCCAAGCGTCAGATTATCAGCCCTGACCCGGAATTTTTAGCGGAATCAGATGGCGCGAGTAACCTGATAAAACTGGCTCAAAAGTTTGGCGAGAATGTTGGACCAACCCTGACTGAAGCAAAATGTTCTCGTTGCAAACGTGTTGTCGAACGCAATTCAATGGTTTTGGCTCCTGCCGGCAAAGAAGAGATGATTTGCAAAAGGTGTGAAGCTAAAATCGCACGTAAAATAGAGTCTGCCCCCCTCCGTCAGAAACGAATACAAATGCTGGGCGGATTCCTCCTGGGTGCAATTGCCGCAGGCGTCTTAATGATGTACAGCAAGTGGTACGGGCTGTCGGCCACCCAAACTGAGTTGAACTGGCAGTGGGCAGCTTTTATTGGCCTGATCATCGCTGTAGCCGTACGTATCGGTTCGCTGAACCGCCCAAGCTTCCTTTTACAGGGTATAGCCGTTGTCCTGACAATTCTCACTCAGTTTGTTTTTCTTTATGCCTGCCTGAACGCTCTTAACCGCAATAGCCTGACTTTTGGGGATATGCCAAAAGCTTTACAGGCAGCGGGGCCCGGCGTACTACAGTACGGCTTTATTGGTCTGGGAATATTACTGGCTATTATTCTACCTTCGGCTCTGGTTTTTGGCCGTAAAGAAACTGTTTATACTGTGAGCGATTAGGAAAGTCTGGCCCTGGACAATAAAATTGCCGAACAGGTAAAAGGTGATGTATGATGGCGCTAAATAGCCTTTAGACATCACCCTTTTTATTTGGGTGCATAAGCATTTAGCATAAAGGAGAATGGCAAGAGTGGCAGAAATAGAAAATAACACGCTAACTACCAAAGCGCAGCCCGGCGCATTTAAGGTTGCCGCTATTGAACCAATAGAAATAGTTCCCGGTGTTAATTTACAGCTTATTTGTGGCGATAAAACCATGATGAGTTTTGTAACTATTCAGCCCGGTGCAATAGTTCCTTTACACAGCCATCCTCACGAACAGATGGGAGCAGGGGTAGAAGGCGAAATGTTACTTTACATAGGAGGGTTGGAACCGGAACATTGCCATATCATTCGAGCAGGAGATAGTTATCTTATTCCTGGTGGCGTACCGCATTCGGCTAAACCGCTTGGAGATAAGGCCTGTGTTGCCCTCGATATTTTCAGCCCTCCGCGTGAAGATTATGTCGAGCAGTTCCGTACTCTCTACCAGAAAGAAGTACCCGGACGAGCGCAGCTATAAACTACACTCAGGTGGCATAGCAACAGAAACGCCAGAAATGGCATTAACCATTATCAGGAAGATTTGTGGCCTTTTAGCCTTATTCAGGCTATTTTCTTGCTGAATAAGAAGATTGATCTTGTCAGATTTGCTATAATAGATGTGTCCTAAAAATTGTTTTTTGTCACTTATAAGTAGTAACAGAGCTACTTTTGTAGCCGAGGTGTGGTAGGAAACGAGAGATCGGAGAAAAACATTAACGATGGCCCTGGAATTAGAAACAAAAGTTGAGTATGAAGCTGTAATCGGTTTGGAAACTCATATCCAACTTATGACTAACAGCAAAATGTTTTGTGGCTGTAGAGCCGATGACCCTAGCGCTGCGCCCAACACTAATGTTTGCCCCGTATGTCTGGGCATGCCGGGCGTTCTCCCGGTAATAAACAGCAAAGCGATTGAATATATCGTCAAGCTGGGCACGGCGCTACACTGTGAAATCCCCGAATATAGCAAGTTTGATCGTAAGAACTATTTTTACCCTGACCTGGTAAAAGGTTATCAAATCAGCCAGTTCGATCTGCCGGTCTGCATTAACGGCTGGCTTGAAATAGAAGTAGATGGCCGCAAAAAGAAAATAGGCATTACTCGTATTCACCAGGAAGAAGATACCGGTAAGCTCGTCCATATGACCAGCCCGGATGGACAGGAATATACCCTGGTTGATTACAACCGCAGCGGCGTACCCCTGATGGAATGTGTAAGCGAACCTGATATTTCCAGCCCGGAAGAAGCGGCCGCTTACTTAACCAAGCTCCGCCAGATCGTACGCTGGCTGGGTATTGGCACCGGCAACATGAATGAAGGCGCAATGCGCTGCGACGCTAATGTCTCGATCATGCCTAAAGGTTCCAAGACTTTTGGAACCAAGATCGAGATAAAAAATATGAACTCGATTCAATCGGTGCACGACGCAATCGCACACGAGATTAAGCGCCAGGCGGAAGAATTGGAAGCCGGGCATGTGCTGAAGCAACAGACCCGAGGATGGGACGAAGCCAAGCAAATAACCGTTTTCCAACGCCTCAAGGAAGGCAGCAGTGATTACCGTTACTTCCCAGAACCGGATCTGCCGCCTTTGCAATTAAGCAGCGAGTACCGAGAGGCTATTAGGGCCAGCCTGCCAGAGTTACCCGATGCGCGCCGGGATCGCTTTGCCAGTGACTACGGTCTGCCAGAATATGATGCCAATTTACTAACCAGTAGCCGTGCTACTGCCGATTGGTTCGAAACGGCCCTGGGCAGCAATAAAACATCTGCTCGCGCTAAAGCGGTTTCTAATTGGATCCTCAACGAACTTTTTGCCCGGCTCAAAGAGAGCGGCGCAGAATTAACTGAAGCCAGCATCAAACCTGAACAGTTAAACGGGTTGATTGAACTGGTTGAAAAAGGGACTATTACACCGAAGACTGCCAAAGATGTCTTCGAGGAAATGTTCAACACTGGCCGGGATGCTGCCGATATCGTTAAAGAGAAAGGCCTGGGCGCAATCTCAGATGAAAGCGCAATCGCGGCAATTGTGGAGAAAGTAATCGCTGACAACCCTAAAGCAGTTGCCGACCTAAAAGCAGGTAAAGAATCCAGCTTTAACTTCCTGATAGGCGGCGTGATGAAAGCCACGCAGGGTAAGGCCAACAAGGATGTTGTTACCCGTTTACTGCGTGAGCGACTCTAAGTCTGTAACTGGACTGGTATTTCTGGCCTGATCTTGTGCGGGGCATAAGAACAGGCCTGGTGGCTAACTATTCGTAAATAGATATGTTGGAGGCACGCGACAATGACGACGGAGATGCAAAAAGCGACAGTGCAGTCGCCAGCGCAACAAAGCTTTTTTGAAAATACCAAACAGCAATTTAATATTGCTGCCGATTACCTGGAGCTCAATCCAGGAGTTCGTAAGATTTTATCCTCTTGCAAGCGCGAGCTAATCGTTAATTTCCCGGTTAACATGGATGACGGAAGCGTGGAAGTTTTTACCGGCTTCCGGGTCCAGCATAACCTCAACCGTGGTCCCGCCAAAGGCGGCATTCGCTACCATCCGAATACCACAATTGATGAAATTCGAGCGCTAGCCATGCTGATGACCTGGAAATGTGCTACGGTAGACATTCCTTTCGGAGGCGCGAAAGGTGGCGTGGTAGTTGATCCCAAAAAGTTAAGTCGCTACGAACTGGAACACTTAACCCGGCGTTATACCACCGAAATCGAGCTCCTGATTGGCCCCGATACCGATATTCCCGCTCCCGATGTTAATACCACAGCCCAAACTATGGCCTGGATTATGGACACTTATTCCATGCACAAAGGCTATTCCGTAACAGCCGTAGTCACCGGTAAACCGGTAAATATCGGCGGTATAGAAGGTCGAAACGAGGCAACAGCACGCGGCGTACAATATGTAGTTCGAGAAGGGGCACGCGAAAAAAATATAAATCTAAATGGAGCAGGCGTTGTTATACAGGGCTTTGGCAACGCGGGTTCTAACGTAGCTCGCTTACTGGTCGAAGACGGCGCTAAGATCCTGGCGGTCAGCGACTCGCAGGGAGGCATCTATAACCCCACCGGGTTAGATGTCAGATCCGTGATGGTTTTCAAACAGGAGCATGGGACTGTCGCCGGTTTCCCAAGCGCTCAGCAGGTGACCAACTCTGAATTGCTGGAATTGGATTGTGATATCCTGATTCCCGCCGCGCTGGAAAATCAAATCAATGCCGATAACGCCAACCGGGTTAAGGCGAAAATTATTGTAGAAGCTGCTAACGGACCAGTGACACCTGATGGAGATCAGGTATTACATGATCGTGGTATTTTCCTGCTGCCTGATATCCTGGCAAATGCCGGTGGTGTAACAGCAAGTTACTTTGAATGGGTGCAAGACCTGCAATCTTTCTTCTGGAGCGCGGAAGAAACAAACAAGCGTCTTTACCAGATTTTGACTAAAGCTTTTTCCGAGGTCTACCAGATTTCGCAACAGAAAAAGGTAGACATGCGTACTGCCGCTTATATCCTGGCGGTGGGCCGCGTAGCAGAAGCTACCAGGATACGTGGTATCTATCCGTAAGAATTGTCTAAAGTAACTGAGCGCGTTATCCAAGGGATAGCGCGCTTTTTAGTTTAAGCTGTGGATAATTATGTGGGAAATTTTGTAGATAAAAAGTGGATAAAATTACAGGCATGGGGCTTGACTAGCTGTACTTGCAGTGGTATAAATATTGTTACCGCTAAGCGGTAATTGCTCGGTCATCATTTAAGTCAAGTGACCAAACCCAGGAGCAGTCTTTAGAACCGGAAACGGGCCTTGGGCTGTTTTTTACTTTGTGGCTCAAAAACAGAGTAAGCCCTGGTAAGAACGGCTATCTATTTTAGAAAACTCGGTTAGTACAACGGGTTTTAAAAATCTAGAAAATGGCCTTGACAAAGGGTTGGCCGCTCTGCTATAATAGTAAAGCACTGAGCGATAAGAACACATTTAATCTATTGAAAATTGATTTTATTTGGATAAAATAATCAGTTTTTGTGAGATGTGTTCAACAGTACTTTAACAAACGGAGAGTGATAGAGAAGCTGAAAGTAAGCTTTCAAGACACTTTCTCATATACTGTGCAAGCGAATCGTCAAGAGAACAGGAACATTTAAGGATCTCTGTCATTCTGACGCCTTTACACGGTTTAAGCACTGGTAACAGCATTAAATCGAAATGAAAGGTGTGGAGAGTTTGATCCTGGCTCAGGATAAACGCTGGCGGCGTGCCTAATGCATGCAAGTCGAACGAGGTAGCAATACCGAGTGGCAAACGGGTGAGTAACACGTGGGAATCTGCCCGAGAGTGGGGAATAACTTATCGAAAGATAAGCTAATACCGCATACGGTTGTAAAACTAAAGCTC
>DATAKM010000017.1:0-24158 GCA_036261665.1 Chloroflexia bacterium | reverse complement strand
TTGGATCGGCTGCCGTACCCAAAATCCGGTTATGATGCGCTGCTACGGTTTATTTGGCAGCCTTTGTCCTTTTGAAGCCGATTACTCCGGCCTGGAGGGGCAAGAGCTAATCCACTACCTGCGCAGGCATATCGGGCAAGTGCGGGATGTGGAAAGATTTGATGCTACCAAAGGCATTTGCTACAACGTTTACAATACCGGCCGAATGGGGGATTATGCGTTAAACCTGAATGGTCAAATTGAGCAGAGACTGGCCGAGTGGGGTTTTAATCCTGATCTGGGCGATTCGCTGGTGGTGGTAGCCAGGTTGCCGCGGGTCGAGAGCCAGGCTATTGATTTTGCCCGTCCCGGCAGAGAAGCTTTACTGGCCACCGCCTCTTAATTATGTTAAGTTACTTAATACCTTTTGTTATTAGCTTTAACAAACTAAAGTCAACCGGAAAATTTTACTTTTTACTTCATCAGCGCCAACGGGCTTAAGTTTCCCTGGCAACCTTTTTTTAACTGCGTTTTTTATACGCTCTCATTGCAAAGATATAGGCCACCAGCATAATCCCGACGCACCACGCTAGAGCTACCCAGATGTCATTGCCCGCCGGCTGATCTGACAATAGCGCTCGGATGGCTGCTACTATCGAGGTCACAGGCTGATTTTCGGCAAAGGCTCGCACCACCGGCGGCATCGAGGCGGTCGGCACAAACGCCGAACTGATAAACGGCAGGAAGATAATCGGGTAGGAAAAGGCGCTTGCACCGTCCACCGATTTTGCCGACACTCCTGCAATCACCGCGATCCAGGTTAAGGCCAGCGTAAAGAGCGCCAGTATACCGGCTACGGCAAGCCATGACAGCACTCCCGCCGGCGAGCGAAAGCCCATAATCAATGCTACGAGAATGATGACCACAACTGAAATGGCGTTTGATACCAGCGAAGTCAGCACATGCCCCCATAGTACGGTCGAACGGGCAATCGGCATAGAGTGAAACCGCTCGAATATGCCACGCTGCATGTCAATAAATAAGCGATAAGCGGTATAGGATATACCGCTGGCAATCGCAATCAGCAGGATACCGGGCAAAAGATAGTTCACATAGTTATCTGTGCCGGTTTGAATCGCACCGCCAAATACGTAGACGAACAGCAGCATAAACGCAATCGGCATAATCGTAACAGTGATGATAGTGTCCATGCTCCGAAAAATATGGCGCATGGAACGCCCCAGCATAACGCTCATATCGCTGAAAAAATGTTTCTGCATCGTTTCCATTTAAATTACCTCCTTTTTGCCGGTCAGTGCAAGGAATATCTCTTCCAGGGTGGGTTGTTTTTCAACATACTCCACCTTTGCGGGTGGGAACAGCTTTTTTAGCTCCCCGAGCGTACCGTTAACAATAATCTTCCCTTCGTGCAGAATGGCAATTCGATCAGCTAGCTGTTCAGCCTCTTCCAAATACTGGGTGGTCAAAAAGACGGTCACACCACTGTCAGCAAGCTCTTTGATAATTTTCCAGACCTCGATACGCCCCTCCGGGTCAAGTCCGGTGGTCGGCTCGTCGAGGAAAATGAGCTGGGGGTTTCCCACCAGGCTCATGGTGAGATCAAGCCGGCGGCGCATGCCTCCCGAATAAGTGGATACCCTGCGATCGGCAGCGTCGGTTAAGCCGAAGCGGTTAAGCAAATCTTCCGCAACCTGGCGTGGATTTTTAAGGTGCCGCAACCTGGCAATCATGATAAGGTTTTCCCGCCCGGTCAAAATCTCGTCAACGGCGGTAAATTGCCCGGTCAGACTGATCGACTGCCGCACATGAGCGGGTTCTGCTGTAACATCGAAGCCGTTAACGGTGGCTGTTCCGTAGTCTTGCTTAAGCAGCGTGGTGAGGATTTTGACCAGGGTTGTCTTGCCGGCGCCATTGGAGCCGAGCAGGGCAAAAATGCTGCCCTTTTCCACGCTAAAATTCACACCTTTTAAGACCTTCAGATCCTTGTATGATTTTTGTAGATCTTCTACCTCAATTGAAATGGTTTGCACAGTCTTCTCCTTATGATAGAACCGTAACTTTCGATACGTCAGCTCCAAGACCTTTGAGCGTGGCATACGTTAACTTATCCATCCTCGCGTCCACAAAGTTCATGGATTGAATGGCACGCTTCATAGACCACAGACCCACCGGACGGAATGCCACATTTTTGAGGGTTGCCCCTTGAAACGAGACATCCTTGAGGGCCGGCAGGTCAAACTTTACGCCGATAAAGGTCTGCCCATCAAAGCGCATTCCCCGCAGGTCGGAATATTTAAAGTCCACGCCGATAAAGCTACAGTTTTCGAAGATGGTTTTTCTAAGGTCGGTCGTAGTAAATTTAACATCAGTCAGTTTGACGTGAATGAATTTTGTTCCGACCAGCCCCGATGAGTTGAAGTTGGTACGAACAAGGATAGTTTCACGGAAGATCGCATCCCTGAGGTCAATGGCGGAGAAGTTGCAATCTGTCAGATTAGCGCCAGTAAAATTCGCTTCACGTACGTCACTTCCTGAAAACGAGCTGCCGGTCAAATCTGCACCCTTAAAGTCAGAGCCACGTAATGCGCTGCCGCTAAAATTTCCTTGATGCACGATAACGTCTGTAAAGTCGCTCTTTGGCAAATTGCTCCCGCTAAAGTTAATCAACACCTGTCTCTCCAGCGAGCGGGAGAGGTTGGCAACCTCAAGGACAGTCTGTTCAATATCACCTATACTTTCGATGGTCATCTCAAAGGCTGTTTGATCATCCTTGCCCTCGGCTTTGAGTTCACGGAACCGCTCCTGCAAATCGGAGAGCAGGTCAGCCTTTAGTTCAGTGGCGCTTTTTAACCCTTGGTATGGTGCAAAAACGCTATTCAAATAATCAGTTAATTTTTCACTCATAATTTGAAATCACCTTATAATAAGTTATCAAGCACGCGTTTGGCGTACTCCCAATTACTTTTGTTACTGGCGTAAGTAGCTTTACCCTTTTCAGTAATCCTGAAATACTTACGCCGTCCGCCCTGAGACTCATCGCCCCAGTACCACTCGATATCACCGTCTGCCTCAAGCCGCCGGACGCTGGAGTACATGGTGGCTTCCTTTAATTCATACTCGCCATCCGAGCGATCAGCAACCAGCTTAACAATTTCATAGCCGTAGCGGTCAGCTTCAAATAAGAGCCGTAAAATCATGGTATCGGTATGACCGCGCAGCAGGTCGGATGTGAGTTTATTCTCACTCATATCATCACCTCCACACCCATATTATACGGCATAGTACTATGTCTGTCAAGGTAGTATTTCAAGTAAAATACTTTGATTGAAAAACATGGTTTTGCAGATTGTGGGCTATTTATTTCTACCTGCTGTAAAAGCTATTAAAAATTTGAAAAGTTAGCTGCCGCCTGTTTTCTTTGTCGGTTCACTCAACAAGTCAGGATTTGGATAGCGTTGCTCGATCATACTTCCTCATTACGAAGTGAATGAGTTGAAGAAACAGAGGGTGCTTTCTAACCAGCGCCAGGCGAACTGAGGTAATTAAACCTGTATTTGCAAAGGAGATTAGCAAGAGTGAACTTTTAGCCTGGTTTGAGATTCCTGTGAAGGACCTTAACCGCACCATGACCTTCTATAAAACCGTCATGAGTATCCAGGCGGAGTTGAAAAAATCATCCGGGAACATGGCAGGCGCAATCATGCCATTCGAGCAGAGGGCATAATTTCGATTGTCTGCCCGGTTTCAGATGAGAGTGAAGTTTGTGACGTTTGTATTTTTAAAACCGGCCCGGAAGAGACGCACAAGCTAATGGAAGAAGACCCGGGAGTAAAAGCAGGGGTCTTTGTCTTTGAAGTACATCCCTGCTGTGGTTTTCCAGGCACTCTGCTCCCGGATTAAAGGTTGCCTGATAGGTTCGCTATCCTTCCCCGGTACTTTCGCCTGCGGTGCAGACCTGACGCAGTAGTTTGAAGTGCGGATGATTGTGGAGAGTTAGTGAAATTAAAGGTGTTTGCTTACATAAAGAGATGAAAACGACTTTAAGAGGATCAGCGCTTTAGCTCCAGCCGACCCGCATTTTCGCATCGAGTTGTTTTCCCGGGGGTTCTTTGCAATTGCCCGCGAACACCGTCAGGATGTTGTGAAGCGCAAGTGGTGAAGCTACCTCGGCAAGTAGCTTATTTTTCTCGCGGTAGTTGCAGGAAGGTTATTTTCTCTAGAAAAGTTGAAAGCTCTTCAAAAACTTCACTGAACTTACTCCGCAATTTTTTACTTTCTTCTCTAAGTTGCCTGGCTTCTGTAAAGATTTCATCTGGATTGAGAGGAAATACATAACGTGAAACCGGAGCTCTTTGAAAAGGTTCTTCTTCCATACTAGATTTCTCACTTAGTTTGATAAAAACCTGCCCGGTTCCACACCTACCTGAAAATTGGCTCTTTACCGACTACAACTTTCGGATTTCGAAAATGTTGTCTTAAATATTACTATCTGTTGCATTTCTAATAGCATCTGGCTTTGCTTTACCAGGATCTGCAAGTTTTCGCTACAATTCATAACCATTTGGGAGATTTCTTTACTTTTCACAATCAGAAAGTTTGATTGTTCCAGCAATTTATTGATCTCTTCTATCCAGCTTTCAGAAACCAGCCCATGGGAATGATAAGTTTGGACTAACGCCATAACCAACCGCCTTTATCTTATGGGGTAGTAGGATAGATTCCTAAACAACTTCCCAGGCGGTCGAGGAATTTACCACAAATGTGGATATACCCAGGGATAGCAGCATAATTCAGTCCACTGATTTTGCCACTAAAGAGTACCTACCATCTTTTCTCCATGAACATTTACACTCCTGCTTATAGTAATGTCAGCTACTGTTAGTTAGATTGTGCGTGACCTGAATTGGTTAAATGATCGCCTATGCCGCTTTATTAACCTGCTTACCAACCCGGTGGGAGAGGCCTGGCGGTAAACTTATAAGGATAAATCCTGGCGGTAGTCCAGAGTACTGCGCTATTAAGCCAATCTTTTCAGACCTGAATTTAAGGAAACCTGTTACAGGTCTAATGCAGTCCAATTGTCTGCCGGTACTCTTTTGGCGATTGACCGGTTTGAATACGAAAATCGCGGCTAAAATAAGCTGAGTCCTCAAAACCAACCTTACTGGCTATTTCTGTGATGTTCAGGCTGGTAGTTTCAAGCAAAACTTTAGCTTCTTTAATCCGGTAACGCCTTAAATATTCCCAGGGTGTAATTCCAATTTCTTCTCTAAAGTTTCTAAGCAAGGTCGTTCGATTTATTCCTATTTCTTTGGCAATTTTTTGTAGTGATAGCGGGCGGTTGTAATTGTGTTGGAGATAGGCAATAGTCCGTTTGACAAGCCGGCTGTTATATTGAGAAACCTGGATTTTACTTTCCAAAACTTGTTGTAAAACTTTAGCCGTCTCTTCCGATTTTAAAATATCCTTACTCTGATAGGCTACCTGAGCAAATTCTAGCCGCTCAATGTATTGTGATGAAAGCACTTTACCACTTATTACAATGACAGGTACATTACGGGTAAGTGGATTGGTTCGCAGCCACTCTATCACGTCACAACCGTCCAGTTCCGGCATTACCAGGTCAATTAAAACCAGCACCGGTACAATCTTTTTTAATAAATTTATCGCTTCCTGACCGGTAGTGACACGGTAGATGGGCAGACCAGGCAGGGCCGTTTGCACTATTTTCTCGTATAGGTCAAGGCTCCCAATCTCATCATCTACAATTAAAACCCCATTTCCGTTCTGGTGCGGGCGTAAAGTTTCCAGAAATAGTTGAAGCGTCTGATTATTAAACGGCTTTAATAGAATATTAGTAATACCAATTGCGCTGCTCTCCTCTGTTTTTACACTTGAAGGCGAATTGCTATTGTATAACATCAGTGGCAGCAGAGCGAGGCTTGGAGTCGTTCGCAAATAATCCAAAATTTGCCAGTTATTTTCGCTTGCCGTGGTAGTGTCAAAGGCCAGGATTGAGGGTTCTAGTTTTAAAAGCTGCGCCTTTACTTCGCCTGGTGCTAGCTGATACACCTGAATTGTTCCCTGCTGTTTTAACAATTCCACGTCCGGCGGCAAATCTTTCCGGTCTGCAATATAAACCAGATTTAGCTTTTCAGGTACTATGGGAGGTTGCGTTATTAGTTGGGGTTCGCCTAGATTGGGTAAAGGCAGATAAACATGAAAGGTAGTGCCTTTACCCGGGGTACTCTCCAGAGTTATAACGCCACCGTGCAAGGCTACCAGGTGGCGGCTAATAGTTAAACCAAGCCCTATCCCGGAGGAATGCCTGTCGGAATTATCCCCGACGATAAATGGTTCAAAAATCTGTTCTTGCAATTCACGAGCAATACCAGAACCGGTATCTTCAACCCAGATATGGACGTAGGGCGGCAAAGTTTCAATACCAAGTGTTATATGGCCCTCCTGGGTAAATTTGCGGGCGTTTGAAAGCAGATTTAATAAAATCTGGCGCAATCTTAGTGGGTCCGCTTCCAACATCGGCAACGAGGTGGGTGCTATAAATTGCCACTTCACCGGTTCAAGATTTTTATTAACATTGGCGATGCTGTTAAAAGTTTCTTCCAAAAGGGGCTTAACATCTATAAGACGAGGTGAAATTGCAAGTTCATCTATCTCAGCGCGTGAAAGGTCGAGTAAATCATTAATCAAACGACTTAAATACTCGCCATTCTTATAAATCCGGTTTAAGTCGGTTATAACTTCCGGCGGAAATTCCAGGTTATAAGGATTAGGAACACTCATGGCGGCTTTAGTATAGCCGAGAATAATATTGAGGGGAGTTCTTAACTCGTGGCTAACATTTGCAAGGAGCCGTGTTTTTAGTTTGTCGGCTTTCTCAGCCATCTTGCGTGCCGTCATTGCTTCAGTATAAAGCGCGGCATTATTGATAGCAATGGCTAGCTGGTTGGAAAGCGATTGCAACCCCTGTAACTGCTCCTGTGAATATGGCGTAACTTTATCACATTGTAAATCCAACACACCCAGATTGGTTTCACCTAACTGCACTGGCAAAACAATCCGAGTACGCACCTGCGGAAAAAGGGAGTCTGGACTGGTATGCTGGCTGTGGTGCATATCCGGTATAAAAACCATTTCACTCTTTCGTAGCGCCTGGCTGAGTATGCCACCATGTTCCGCTACATTTTTATTGAGTTCAGACCACTCATAAAAGTGAACTCGGCTAAAGTTATAATTCTGTCGAATCAACTCCACAATCGTACTAAGAAGTTTTTCCGGGTCTAGAATATTACCAACCTGACGATTGATTGCAAGGCTGGTTTCCAATTCAACAAGATGTTGTTTTTCACGCTGGCGGTTAACATGCAAAAGCTGGTTTGGTAACTCGGCAATTGCAAATAACTTGTTGGCAGCTACCTCCATCACGTTTTCGGCTGTAACCAGGCACAACTTATAGTTAAAGTGTAAAGGCTGACTTACACCAGCTTGCAGGGCCAGTGAAACCAACTGGTCAACAAAATCTACTGTCGATATTTCCACTGTAGCTGCCATCAGGCCATGTGCAATGGCATCGAGAGCCTGCGGGTCCCCGTTACTGCCAACGACCAGAGTGTCAGATTTTAGCAGCCCAAGTTGAACGCAAGCTTCCCGGCCTGCGAGGGCCAAAGGGTCAGATAAGCCAATGATAGCATCCGGCTTTAGTTCGAGTTTTCTGAGGGCCTGCAAAATCTGCGGATAGGCTTTATCACGATCCCAATTAGTGGGAATGTGATGAATTTTAATGCCAGGATAGGGTGCAAAGAAGTCATTTACGCCGGCCAGCAGAGTGCGGCCATCCTCACCGACAGTCCGCAAACCTCCAATCACAAGAACATCTCCCCTGCCTTTTAACTGTTCCGAAAGGTAGTTGCACAGTAACTCGGCGACATTATACAGGCCAAGCGGAGATGTGATGCCAGGATGGTTGCATTTCTGTTCATAACAGCCTGTTTGAGTGGATAATGAAATAATCGGAATATTGTAGGCGGTAATAAGGCGCACCAGTGGGTCTGGCAGTGTTAGGATTATAAAGACATCAATCTCCTGAGCGAGTAATTCCTCCAAAATGTAAGTGTAATCTACACCGGGTAACTCATGCATCCCAACATCAACCGGAACTACTTCACAACCGGCAGCACGCACCTTGCGGTCAATTCCGTAGCCCACCTGTACCCAAAATGGATCAAGCGGTATCACTTGCACACCAATCCGGTGAATTTGTTGCACTTTTTTATTCCTCGCTCGAAGACCTGTTAGCGTAATAAGGGGCTTTTAAATAAGTATAGCACTAAACACAAAAGCTACAATGGCAAAAGATAGAGCTTTTAAATTTGGCTGGAACTGACTGTCGTGCGGAGCGCACTGCCAGAGTTATAGCGAAACTCCATTTACGGATAACTGCTGCCAGCGTATTACTTCTAAAAATGTGGGGGTTGGAAAAGATGCAAATTATGACGTGCCAGTAATGTCGAATTAAATGTTAATTATTTTCCAAGAATTATTGCATATACTCCAAGACGAAATAGGCATATAGAATTAGAATAAGTTAAATCTGCCAGGTTTCACAATTCTAGCCTGAAAATAACTCAAATAAAAATAAGGTCAATAGTTTTATGTCTGATGTAACTTCGACAATTTTACTTATTGACAATGACCAATATACCCGTGAACTTTACCAGCGGGAATTGGGTCGTGATTTTCAGGTTTTGGCTTGTTCTAATGAAAGTGAAGCCTTAGATTTACTGTTCCATCACTCCGTTGACGTTATCATTCTTGAGCCGTATCTGGATAGCCACGAAGGTTGGGCTTTTTTAGCAATGCTCCACACTTTGCCCCACACCAGTGATATCCCCATAATAATATGCAGTACGTTGGATGAGCGTCCGTTGGGATTTGAACTGGGTGCCAGGTATTATCTAATCAAGCCTGTGTTGCCGTTCGAATTACTTGATACCACCCATCGAATCATTCCTAGTGGAAGTTAAGAAGTATTCTTTCCACTCCACGACTTAACTGCACAAAATCGTCACTAGCTCGATCAGTTCCAACGTTTATTGCAAAATCTTACTAAAGGTAACTTAATTTCTGGTTTGGTAAAGCCGAACCGGTTCAAAATATACCTTTTCTACGTTCTAGCGTTCAAGGCGTTTTACTTACTTTTATACAAATATACAAATACGATAGGCCAGTTCAGGAATAAGGGTTTAAGTACAGCCTGCACACTAATTTCTTTTGCCAAAAATCAAGGCTCTCTTACAAGGAGCAATACATTTCTCAATTTCCGTCTAAAGGTAGTTACAGTTACTAACAACATCAACAAAGTTAATAACTGTAAACCAGCCTGTCATAGTTAATTACAAGGTTTAAGTCAAGGAGGATGTTATGTCACGCCTTTTCAAAACAACCTGGCATCATTTAGGGTTGTGTATGGTTCTATGTCTGGTAATGGGCCTGGTTCTGACTGCCTGCGGTAGCAGCACCGACACGGTTGCCCCCGCAGCTACCACAGCTTCCGCAACTACAGCCGCAGCTACCACGGCTGCCGCAACTACGTCCGCTGCGGCAGGCGCGGCTACTACAACGGCTGCGGCAGGCGCGGCCACAACCGCTGCGGCACCGGGCGCCATACCGCCGCCTGCTGTGCCGAATGCGGCCGCCGCCAAGAAGTTTTCCGGTCAGACTATTACAGTTTCGATTGATTCGGCTGGACCCGGCGCGCAAACAGACCAGCAGCTAGTGGACCAGTTTACCAAAGATACCGGCATTGTCGTCAAGAGTAACCTGCACCCGGACAGTGCCTCTGACTACTATGCTTCGCTCACTCGCCTGTTCCAGGGAAAATCGAATGATATTGATGTTATGACGATTGATGTTATCTGGCCGGGAGCGTTTGCGCCGAATTTGCTCGACCTGACGCCTGTTCTCGGTGATACCGCCAACAAGTTACTGCTTGATACGGCTGTGCAGAATGATACAATTGGTGGCAAGCTGGTGGCGATGCCGTTCTTTGGGGATTTCGGAATACTCTACTATCGCACCGACCTTCTGAAGAAATACGGTTTTAGCGCCCCGCCTAAAACATGGGACGAACTGGAGCAACAGGCTAAGAAGATTCAGGACGGTGAGAAAGCCAGTAACCCCCAATTTGCCGGTTTTGTCTGGCAGGGTAAGGCTTATGAAGGCTTGACCTGTGACGCGCTGGAATGGATTGCTTCTTCGGGCGGTGGTACTATCATTGACCAGAGCGGTAAAGTTACCCTCAACAATCCGAACGCGGTTAAAGCTTTGAACCGTGCCAAAGGCTGGATTGGTACGATTTCCCCGACAGGTGTAACTTCCTACCAGGAAGAAGATGCCCGTAACGTCTGGGGTGCAGGCAATGCTGCTTTCATGCGTAACTGGCCCTATGCCTATTCACTCAGCGCTGATCCTACCAAGTCGAAGGTGGCTGGCAATTTCGATGTAGCTCCGCTCCCTGCCGATAGTGGTTCGCAGCCTTCCGGTACTCTGGGCGGCTGGCAAATGGCGGTCAACAAGTATACCAAGAACCCCGACGCTTCGATTGAATTCGTGCGCTACATGACCAGCAACGAAGTTTCCAAATGGCGGGCTGTTACCGGTTCCTACGTGCCGCTCAACAAAGAAGTGTTAAATGACCCGGATGTCATCAAGACCAACCCCTACCTCGCCAGCACCAAAGAAGTCGTCCGTGTAGTGCGCCCGTCGCGTACAACCGGAGTTGATTACAACGAAGTTTCGACCTACTTCTTCCAGGGTGTGGCTAAAGTTTTGGCCGGTCAGGATGCTTCTTCTGTCTTATCCGATGTCCAGAACAAAATCCAGGGTGTTTTGAAATAGATTAAGTAGTGTAAAAGCCGGCCGGTTATGCTTCCGGCCGGCTTTTACACTACAGGTTACAGCTACTTACAACCCTGTAAGCGGTTAAAACTGCTTAAACAGCAACCCTGGTGGCTTGCGGTTACCAGGTGGGTCAAAATTTACACTTTGTTTGTACTAAGAAGATCTACAGGTTTGTAGACCGTGTACGGTTGAGAAAAATAGCCTTCTAGCTGCTCTCTTTTGTTTAGTAGTGGGTTATGGTTTCGGAAGGGAGATGTATGGCACAATCAACGATAACTACCGGTAAGGAGGCACGCACCAGTCGTGTTTCTTTTGAACAGAGCCGCACTATGTATGCCTGGTTTTTTCTGGTGCCCACGCTGTTCATCATTGCAGTCATTGCAATCTATCCGCTATTTCAAACTTTCTGGTTAAGTTTTACCAGCACTCGTATTAACGTAGATAGACCGGCCTCGTTTGTAGGGTTTGATAATTTTATTAACCTTTTTGGTGACTCAGATTTTCAAAGTGCTTTAGTGATTACTCTGGCATTTACGGTCATAACCGTTTTCTTTGAATTTGTACTTGGCATGGTAGTCGCACTGGTGCTTAACGCCAATTTCCGCGGACGCGGTGTCATGCGAGCAGTAATGTTAATTCCCTGGGCATTACCAACCGTAATATCAACCAAAATTTGGGCCTGGATGTACAATGATAACTATGGGGTTTTCACGGATATGTTCCGGCGAATTGGTATCATTAAACCCAATGACAATTTTGCCTTCCTTTCCACCACCAACGGTACACCCTTTGCAATGGGCATCGTTTCGGTGATTGATATCTGGAAAACTACGCCTTATATGGCCTTGCTGCTTTTGGCGGGGTTGCAACTTGTCCCGGATGATATTTATGAGGCGGCCAGAGTTGACGGTGCTAATCGTATTCAGCAGTTCTTCCAGATTACTTTGCCACTTCTCCGCCCTTCGATTGCGGTAGCTCTTATCTTCCGCACCCTGGATGCGGTACGTGTGTTTGACCTTTTCTACGCCCTCTTTGGTGACCGCCCTGATGTCCAAACAGTCGCAACTTTTGCCCAGAACAAACTGGTCAACCAGTCACGAGTTGGTTATGGTTCCGCTGTCTGCGTGATTCTTTTTATCATCATCGCCATTTTCGTGGCCGTCTACGTCAGGACGTTCAAAATAGAGGAGGCCTAGGATGAGTACTGGAACGCTTAAAGCCAGAAGTAGCACTATGGAGAGTGTTGGTACCAAACGGTTTAATAAAATTGCCGGAAGGATTGCCTTTTATATACTGGTAGTCATAATCGCCCTTTACACGGTCTTTCCGTTTTATTGGGCCCTTGTGTCATCCTTTAAACCGAATAACGAACTTTTTAGTTTGCCGGTGTCATATCTGCCCAAAAACTTTACCCTTGATAATTACGCCGCTGTCTTTGGTAATAGCATCTTCCAACAGGCCCTTATTAATAGCTCGATTGTAGCACTAACAGTGACAATTCTGTCGTTACTGATTGGAGCACTCGCGGCTTATGCGCTCGGGCGGTTTCGGTTCCGGGGACGCAGCATCGTCCTCTATACAATTCTGGCAATGACCATCTTTCCGCAGATTGCCGTCCTGGGAGCTTTATTCCAGATTATTCAGACATTCCACGACCAGCTTTACAATCAGCTAACCTCGCTAATTCTAACCTACTTCCTTTTCACCTTGCCCTTTACGGTCTGGGTAATGACCGGATTCTTCCGTTCTATCCCTTACGAGATTGAAGAAGCGGCTTATATTGATGGGGCGTCACCGCTTGGTATTTTCTGGCGAATCATGCTTCCATTAGCGTTGCCCGGCCTTGTGACAACCGGCCTTATGGCATTTATCGGGGCCTGGAATGAGTTTTTGTTCGCCCTTTCCTTTACCAATACCCCTGATAAACAAACTATTACCCTGGCAATTCAAACCTTCAAGCCTACCGGGAGTGCCGGTACTTATGGAGTTGAGTGGGGACAGATTATGGCTGCTTCGGTGGTTGTAACAATTCCACTGATTGCGCTGGCCTTAATTTTCCAGCGCCTCATTCTGGCCGGCTTGACGGCAGGTGGTGTCAAAGGCTAATTAGAAGCTTCTTATTCTCTTAAACTTCTGAATTAGTAGCGCTTTTTTGGTGGGAAAATTAAACTTTTCCCACCGCTTGTACTGCTAATCCCAAAATTAAGCAATTTTCAAAGGGGCATCAGGTTGTTAACTTTAATTGACATCCTTTTATACCGTTCTCAGCAGCTCAAGTCAGACTTACTCGCAGGATTATAAGCTGTCAGCTCTAACATTGGAGACTAGCAAAATGAGTGCAGACCAATATTTATGGTGGCAATCAGGTGTGATTTACCAAATATATCCGCGCAGCTTCAAGGATAACAGTGGCGATGGTATCGGTGATTTAGCCGGAATTATCGGGCAGCTCGACTATTTGAACTGGCTGGGAATTGATGCTATCTGGCTTTCACCTTTTTATCCCTCGCCAATGGCCGATTTTGGATACGATATTACTAATTTTACCGATGTTGACCCTGTTTTTGGTAACCTGAGGGACTTTGACCGGATGGTCAAAGAGGCGCATAGCCGCAACATCAAAGTGATTGTAGATTTTGTTCCCAATCATACTTCGGACGAACACCCCTGGTTTAAGGAAGCCTCGGCTTCGCGCTCCAGTCCCAAACACGACTGGTATATTTGGGCTGACCCTGGACCTGGCGGCGAACCGCCTAACAACTGGATGAGTCACTTTGGAGGTAGTCTGAATGGGAGTGCCTGGGAATACAATGTAGAATTGAACCAGTATTACCTGCATACTTTTCATTTCAAACAGCCGGATTTAAACTGGCGTAATAATGAAGTACGGCAAGCCATGTACGGCGTAATGCGTTTTTGGCTCAACCGGGGGGTAGATGGTTTCAGGATTGATGTTATGCCTTTTTTGATTAAAGACGACCAATTACGTGATAATCCCTTTAACCCGGACTGGAAGCCAGGTGATGCTGTGCATCACAAGCTGATAAGAGTTTATTCGGAAGACCGGCCAGAGACACACGAGATTGTTCAGGAAATGCGTTGTATAGCTGAAGAATATTCGGAACGGGTGTTGATAGGTGAAATTTATTTGCCTTACCCGCGACTTGTGCGTTATTACGGCGAGAACCTGAACGAAACCCATTTACCGTTTAATTTTGAACTGATTTTGCTAAAAGAGTGGCAGGCTGCGAAAGTATGCGAACTTGTTAATACTTATGAGGCTACTTTGCCTGCCGGGGCATGGCCGAACTGGGTATTGGGCAATCATGATAATTCGCGTCCCGCTACCAGACTGGGAGAGGCTCAGACACGGATAGCTCAAATGCTACTACTGACGCTACGCGGTACGCCAACTTTTTACTATGGTGACGAAATTGGCATGACCGATGTTCCTATACCGCCCGAACTGGCGTTTGACCCGCAAGAAAAATCCTCACCCGGTCATGGTCGTGACCCGGCGCGGACACCTATGCAATGGGATAGCAGTCCGAATGCCGGCTTTTGCCCACCCGGTGTTAAACCCTGGCTGCCCGTATCCAACGATTACGCCCATATTAATGTGGCGGTAGAACAGGACGCGCCCTACTCAGTGCTAAACCTGGTACATGAATTAGTTGCTTTAAGACGGGCCAGCCCTGCACTTAGTACTGGTAGTTATTCCGCGGTGGAGAGCGGCACGGAAAACTCCTTTTGCTATTTACGCGAGTCCGATGGTCAGCGGTTTCTAATTGCTTTGAATTTCTCGGACCGGGATGTACCGCTTTCTTTGAGTCAATTTGTGCAAGGAACTATAGTGCTTTCAACGTTACTTGATCGCAGGGGCGGGGTTAACCTGGCCAGTTTTAATTTGCGCGGCAATGAGGGTTTGCTAATTCTGTTACAGGGATAGCTTCCTGTAATCCCGAAGTTATCGACTGAGGCTAAAAGGGACTAAAGTTAGTTTTAGTTATACTTTTTAATTAGTGGCTAGATTTTAATAAAGCGGTCGGGGGGCGAAACATCATGGGAATAGCTTCGCGAAACACCCTGCATCTGGTAAACCAGCCGGCCGCATTTCCCCTCTCTCAGAAGCAGCTTCCTATTCAGGGACAATACTCCGCTCCCACTGACAAGTTTTATGTCTTAATTCCGCTATTACGCTTCTAATCACGCATTTTGCTTATATTGATGTAAAGTTATATTGCTTGTAAGCTTGATTCCAATTTATGCAGAATCAGTTGACAACATACCATACCGCATGGTATGTTTAATACATATTGAGTGGTATGTTTGCAGTCATAGCTAAATAAAGATCAGAGTATAATGGCATCTATTTCGAAAGTGGAGTGGTATCAGGAGGGCTTTAAAGTACTGGTGGAAGCCGGAGCAACCGCCCTGACCATTGACACCCTGGCTCGCCGTCTGGCCATTACCAAAGGCTCGTTTTACCACCATTTCAAGAATTACCAGGATTACAAAAAGGGGCTGCTGGCCTATTTTGAAGATCTTACCACTTCGCAAACCATTGAAAGGCTGGAAAAGCTGACTGGTCCGGCTGAGAAAATCGAGGGTTTGTTGAATATCACTAGCAGCAATTCTGGACGGCTTGAGGTAGCCCTGCGCGCCTGGGCCTTACTGGACCAGGAAGTATATCTCTTTCAGAGCCGCCTGGACACGCGCCGCCTGGCCTACCTGCAAGAGCTTTTCGCAGAACGCGGCTACCAACCGGCACAGGCCCGCCTGATGGCGGAACTCTTTTACACAATCTACGTCGGCAGCAGTCATGTGGTGCCGGAATTATCTATGGGAACTCTTTACGCTGAAGTGAACCGCCTCTATAGACAGAGCGACCCTACCAAATTGGAAAAGTAGTAGAAAGAAGGGCAATATGCAATTACCCGAATGTATCCGGCAATATCCTGAAGTAGTAGCTCAGTTCCAGGACGCTAACGTGATTGATCTCAAGAGTATTCGGAGTGAGGTTCCCATGCGCCAATTTCTGGCCGGAATGTTCAGCTACCAGCCGAAGTGGGTTACTTTTCTTTACGGCGTTCGCTCGGTCTTTGTGCGCTTTTTAGGAGTGCAGCAGGCCGGTATTCCGCACCAGCGCCAGGTTATGCCCAGGCAAGTGCCGATGCAGTCCGCCTCGAATCTCTCTTTCTTCAAAGTGACCCAGGCCCTGGAGGACCGCTACTGGGCCGCAGAAGTAGACGACACTCATCTAAAAGCCGCCCTGCTTGTGGTGGCAGATTCTAGCCCGGACAAGAAAAAACAGCAGTATTATGTTGTGACCCTGGTCTATTACCACAAATGGACCGGACCGCTCTACTACAACATCATCCGGCCTTTTCACCATCTGGTCGTCAACGGCATGCTCCGGTCCGGATCGCGGTCCACTCTTGCCGTTAGCTGATTTGAGTCAAGCAGTATAGCCTAACAAGCAGGCCTGATTTTTCTCAGAGTGATTCATTTTACGGCAAAGAAAAACTTTTACCGGCGAAGTTGGCCTCATTACACCAGAGTGGCAGTGCGATAGAGCTCTGTACTAGCATCTGCTTCATCCGAAGTAACTTGGGTGGATGAGGCAGATAGCTACCACGGTGGTATTTATCAACCGCAGGTAGAGTGAAATAGCGGTTAGATGCACTAATCAGGCGTTGGTTACGCCGCTGTTTACCAGTAAAGCCCCTGTTTACTGCTGGAACACGATATATGCAGCCTGTTTCCACTTTATTATTTTTTTGAAACAGCCTTTTGATAAGCATCATTTAATCAAAAACTAATTTGCGATGTTGTTGTAAAGCTTCTGGAATTATGCTACTCTTGATCTACCATTCCAATCGTTAGTTGCTTTTAATTTGTAGCCTCACTGTAAAAGGTGAGAAGATTTAATCTTGATAAAGTAAGGGTTGAGTTAACTGCTCCTCAATCAATCCGGGGTTGCCTGTTAAGGGCCTCCCTTGGTTTCTGTTACCCTGTTTAAATCATGGTTATGCTGCTCAAATTCAGGCAACGAAAAATGAAGGAATACCTGTAGTAACCTCTCAAATCACGGTACCCGCTCTGACTGACTTTGCAACGGATATTGCAAGTAGTCACTTTCAAACGCTCACTTTAATTCAAATTGTACGAAGTCGTATTCAATTGAACAAGGGAGTACTTCCAAATGATTCCTGCCAAGTTTGATTACTTTGCCCCGACCACCCTTCAAGAAGCCATAGGATTGCTGCTTCAGCACGGTGAAGAGGGCAAAATTCTGGCCGGAGGTCAAAGTCTGATCCCGGCCATGCGCTTCCGGTTGGCTCAGCCAGAAGTCCTGATTGATATAAACAGGATAGACGGTCTGGAGTACATTAGGGAAGTTGAAGGCTACCTGGCCATTGGAGCCTTAACCCGCGAATCGGCGCTTGATCACTCCGCCCTGATCAGGCAAAAATACCCCCTGCTGGCCGATACTGTCGGGGTAATAGCCGACCCGCTGGTGCGTAATATGGCTACGGTAGGCGGCAATATAGCCCACGCCGATCCGGCCAATGATCACCCCGCCACCATGCTGTGTTATAACGCCCGGATGGTAGCGGACGGCCCTAACGGCCGGCGTACCATTGCGGTGGATGATTTCTTTGTGGACCTGTTTGAGACTGCCCTGGAAAAGAACGAGATTCTAACCGAAATACAAATCCCCACTCCCCCGGAACGCAGCGGCGGGGCTTATATTAAGCTGGAGCGCAAAGTAGGTGACTACGCCGTAGTAGGAGTAGCCACGCAGCTAAGCCTGGCCGAAGATGGCGAAACCGTCAAAGAGCTCAGAATTGGTTTGACCAACGTTTCAGGCGTGCCCATGCGGGCTAAACAGGCCGAGGGTACTTTGAACGGCAAAGCCTTGAATGATGCCTTGCTTGAAGCTGCCGGGCAGGCTGCCGCGGCCGAATGTGACCCCTCGCCGGATTTACGCGGGAACGAAGATTACAAACGGGATATGGTGCGGGTACTCGTCAAGCGAGCTATTCGTAAAGCCGCCAGACGGGCCAGAGGAGAGATTTAAGATGGCAACAGTGACGTTAACTATCAACGGCAAAGAAGTCAGCCGGGAAGTAGAACCGCGTATGCTACTGGTTCACTTCATTCGAGAAGAACTGAATTTAACCGGCACGCATATTGGCTGCGACACCACCAGTTGCGGAGCCTGCACCATTATTATGGACGGTAAGGCGGTCAAGAGCTGTACTATCTTTGCGGTCCAGGCCAACGGGCGCAAGCTTGAAACAATCGAAGGCCTGGCTAATGGTGGCCTCCACCCTTTGCAGGAAGGTTTCTGGGAAAAACATGGCTTGCAATGCGGCTATTGTACCCCCGGCATGATTATGTCGGCCAAAGCTTTTCTTAGCGAAAATGCATCCCCCAGCGATCAAGAAGTGCGCCAGGCTATTTCGGGCAATCTTTGCCGCTGCACCGGCTATGTCAAGATTGTCGAGGCTATTCAGTATGCGGCTGAAAAAATGCGCCAGTCCGCCGAGGTAGATACAGGGGAGAAGGTAGCGAGATGAGTACGGAAGTAAGAATTACGACACCGCCCGAAATCTGCGGTATGGGCCACCGCATGAAACGCAAAGAAGATCCGCGCTTTATCCAGGGAGCAGGCCATTATGTAGATGATATCAAGCTACCCGATATGCTTTACCTGGATATTGTGCGCAGCCCTTACGCCCACGCCAAAATTGTCAGCATTGACGCCAGCGAAGCTTTGAAACTGCCCGGCGTGGTGGCGGTCATTACCGGAGAGGATTTGAAGAAAGCCGGTAATCTGCACTGGATGCCCACCTTGATGTCTGACACTCAGATGGTATTGCCAACTGAAAAAGTAGTCTACTACGCCCAGGAAGTTTGCGCAGTGATAGCCACTTCCCGCTATATCGCGGCGGATGCCCTGGAACTGGTCAAGGTAGAGTACGAGCCCTTACCGGCGGTGGTAGACCCTTACGAGGCGCTCAAGGACCAGATAATCGTGCGGGATGATAAAGAGAAAAAGACCAACCATGTATGGCACTGGGAAGCGGGCGACAAGAGCGCGACCGACCAGGTTTTTGCCAGCGCGGCGAAGGTGGTCAGCGCCAAAATGCACATTCCGCGCATCCATGTCTCATCGATTGAAACCTGTGGGATGGTGGCGCAATGGGACAAAATCAACGAACACCTGACCGTTTATATGACCTCGCAGGCTCCTCACGCCCACCGTACCGTAATTTCGCTGGTTAGCGGCATTCCAGAGCATAAAATTCGGGTAATCTCGCCCGACATCGGGGGAGGCTTCGGTGGGAAGGTGCCGGTTTATCCCGGCTATGTCTGCACCATTGTAGCCAGCCTGGTCACCGGAAAGCCGGTTAAGTGGATTGAGGACCGCAGCGAGAATTTACAGGCCGACAGTTTCGCCCGCGATTATCATATAGAAGCGGAACTTGCCTCGGACGAGAACGGCAAAATCATCGGCTTGCGGGTTAAAACGCTGGCCGACGATGGCGCGGCGGACGCGGCGGCCAATCCTTCCAAGTTCCCGGCGGGCCTTTACAGTATCGGCACCGGTTCTTATGACATGAAAGCAGCCCACTTCGCCGTAGACGCGGCTTATACCAATAAACCGCCGGGAGGGGTAGCCTATCGCTGCTCGTTCCGAGTAACGGAAGCGGTGCATATGATCGAGCGCATGACCGATATTATGGCGCACGATCTGAACCAGGACCCGGCCGATTTCCGCCTGAAAAACTTTATCAAGCCGGAAGCCTTTCCTTACCATTCCCCAACCGGTTGGGAATATGACAGCGGCAATTACCCGGCGGCTCTCAGGATGGCGATGGACCTCGTTGGCTACGACCAGTTGCGCAAGGAGCAGGCGGAAAAGCGCGAACGAGGCGAACTGATGGGCATCGGCATTTCGAGCTTTACCGAGGTGGTCGGGGCCGGGCCTTCCAAAGATTTTGACATCCTGGGTATCAAGATGTTCGATAGCTGCGAGGTGCGGATTCACCCCACTGGCAGCGCCATCGTGCGTATCGGGGTACAGACCCAGGGCCAGGGCCACGAAACCACTTTCGCCCAGATTATAGCGGAGGAACTGGGGCTACCGGCCAAAGATATCACGGTCGAGCATGGCGATACCGATACGGCTCCCTACGGCCTGGGAACATATGCCAGCCGTTCCACGCCCACGGCAGGCGCGGCGGCGGCGATGGCCTCGCGCAAGATACGCGATAAAGCCAAAAAGATTGCCGCTTATCTGCTGGAAGCCAGCGAGGATGACCTGGAATGGAAGGTAGATCGCTTTGAAGTCAAGGGCGCGCCGGGCCGCTTCAAGACCATCAAGGATATTGCCTTTGCCGCCTACACCAATCATCCGCAGGGCATGGAAGCCGGGTTGGAGGCAGTCAATTACTACGACCCGCCGAACCTGACTTTCCCCTTTGGCAGCTATATCTGCGTGGTAGACATTGACCGGGGAACCGGCGAAGTCAAAGTGCGGCGCTTTGTAGCGGTAGACGATTGCGGCAATATTATTAATCCACTGGTAGTGGAAGGCCAGATTCACGGTGGTCTGACTATGGGCCTGGCGCCCGCTCTCTACGAGGAAATCGTTTATGACGAGAACGGGCAGAATCTGTCCGGGACTTTTATGGACTATCTGCTTCCGACCTCTATGGAGACGCCGGTCTGGGAACTGGGCAAAACGGTCACGCCCTCGCCGCACCATCCTCTGGGAGCCAAAGGGGTCGGCGAGTCCCCCACTGTAGGCGCGCCACCCGCTATAGCCAACGCCGTAGTAGACGCACTCTGGCACCTGGGAGTCCGCCACATTGATATTCCGATTACCCCCCAAAAGGTCTGGAAAATCCTGCGTGAAAACGGGATTGACGAGGAGTAAAAGGAATAACCAGCTAATCAGTAGCCCGCGACCCGATTGTGGGCTACTGATTACGGTTTACGGGCACTGACTTAATAGCCATGACCATCAAAGAGAATGAATATGTCCATGGAATTTTATGCAAAAGCCTCGGAGCTGCTAAACCGGGGAGAACCTTTTGCGACTGCTCAGATAGTACGAGCCGAGAAACCGACCTCGGCGAAACCGGGCGATAAAGCCATTATAACCACCGATGGAACGCTTTTTGGCTGGGTAGGCGGAAGTTGCGCCCAACCGACCGTCATCCGCGAAGCTCTCAAAGCCCTAAGTGAGGGTGAACCGCGCCTGATTCGCCTGACTCCCAACCCGCTGGAGCAAATCGCCCGGCCCGGTATGTTCGATCTACCCCTGACCTGCTTTAGCGGCGGCACGCTTGAAATTTACATCGAGCCGCAGGTACCCGCTCCCCGCCTGATGATAGTAGGTAGCCTGCCGGTAGCCCAGGCGCTTCTGAGGCTGGCCAAAGTAATGGGCTATCATGTGACAGTGGTTGACCCGGATACGAAAGGCAACAGCCCTGGCGAAGCGGACGAAATTCTAAGCGAAATAAACGAGCTAAAAAGCAAAATCACGCCTTATACTTACGTGGTAGTAGCAAGCCACGGCAACTATGATGAGATCGCGCTTGAGCAGGTGTTACGAGCGGGTCCGGCTTACGTGGCGCTGGTCGCCAGCAAAACACGGGCAACTTCGGTGCTGGAGTATTTGCGAATGCAGGGAGTGACCGAGAGCGCCCTGGCAACCCTCAAATGTCCTGCCGGACTGGATATACATGCCACACAGGCGCAGGAGATTGCGCTGAGTATTTTGGCGGAAATCGTGCAACGCCGCCATCAACATTATTCCATCCAGCCGAATAAAGCCCCGATTAGCCTGCCTGTAGTGGCCGAAGCGCTCGACCCGGTCTGCGGCATGACGGTAACAATTGCGGAGAGCAAATTCAGTTACGCCTATAACGGCCAGACTTACTATTTTTGCTGCCCCGCCTGCAAGAAACTCTTCAGCAAAGAGCCGGAGAAGTATCTTGTTAAACCGGCTCCCAGCGGAGAAGCGGTTGACCCAATCTGTGGCATGCAAGTCCAGATCAGCACTGCTAAATATATGTCGGAATATGAAGGGCGGCTTTATTATTTCTGCGCGGCAGGCTGCAAATTATCCTTTGATAAAGCGCCCGCCAGCTTTATCCAGACTGCCGGAACGTAACGTTTATGCCTGATAATGTGCTTGATGCTATTCTGCAAACTCTGCCGCGTGGCTGGCAAGCGGTCTATGTTTACATCGGGGTCAACTGGACTATCAGCCTGGTACAAAATAAAGCGGGGGAGCAGCAGGCCGGCCTGGCCGCTACTCCCTCTCCTGAACGGGTAGCGGTACAGGCTCGATTTGCGCCGGGTTTGAACAGACTTGAGATGGCTGATGCTACGGAACTGGCCACCCTGGCCCATTCGCCGGACTCGGTTGCCTCTGCAGTTGGTTTTGCTACCCTTAACGCCCTGCTACACCCTGCTCCTGAGCAATTAAGTTCGATAGACGCCGGGGACTGGCTACAGGAGCATGGCCGCAATAAGAAGGTAGCAATGGTGGGCCGCTTTCCTTTTAAAGAGGAATTAGATGAGGTGGCCGAAAAACTCTGGGTTTTAGAGTTAAAGCCGCTGCCCGGTGAGTATTCTTCCGAGGAAGCTTCGCGCATCCTGCCGCAGGCCGAGATTGTCGCCATTACAGCCAGCACCCTGATAAATCATACTTTAGAGGGTCTACTGAAGGCGGTCAGGCCCCAGACCAAAGTAGTTTTGCTGGGACCAACTACCCCTTTAACGCCGGTTTTGTTCGATTATGGAGTTGATTTGCTGTGTGGGGTACAGGTTGCGGAGCTTGAACCATTGCTGGCTTCGATCAAGCAGGGCGTTTCTTTCCGGCACATGCAGGGCTTGAAAAGAGTCTCTTTAGCCCGCTCTTAAATGTGATGGCTACAAACCCGACCCGGTTATAAGAATGGCTGTCTCTCCTGTTTGCCAACTGCGACATCGGGATCTGTTCGCTTTAGCCTGGAATCATCCCAAACCTCGGCAGCACCTTAAATGCCCTGGTTAACACCAAATTTTAATAAACCTGATGTTCGGAAATAGCGCCCAGAGCTTATTCGCCGCTGCGGTTGGCTTAGCCTCCTGGTTATAATGCGTTAACTGAAATAAGGCTGGCCGTATCAGGTAGGGTTTTCAACACCACCAGGTGCTATAAAAAGCGGCCTTTGGTGCTTCACCAGTACAGGATGGCTCAAGTAAGAATAACCAGCTTTTTACAACCTGGAACTTACCCGAGCCAGTTTTATTGATAACTGAGACTGAGAAGGGAAAACTTTTCGCTTTCAACTTTGCTCTGAGAGCACCCCTCACTTAAGCCGCGCCCGTTGCTTCTAAGAGCGTCGCGTTCTGGCGTTCGAAGGCCTTGGCTGCTCCGCCGAGCCAACTCTCCTTCAGCAACTCTGCCAGCGGGTCGGGAAAAATCTCCTCCTCTCCTTGCTCCAAGCCGTCGAAGGTAGCTTGCGCTACGGACGCCGGAGAGGCCTTCGGTATCTTCAGGTCTCTGACCATGTCGGTATCCATTGGGCCGACCAGGACGGCGTGCACGCTCACATGCCGTCCTGCCAGAAGAGCGCGCAGCGATTGTGTCAGGGAGAACATAGCCGCCTTTGAGATCGAGTAGGCTGGCATGAGAGGCAAGGCTGCCAGGGCGGTCACCGATGAAATGTTAACGAGGGCTCCCCGAGAACCGGCCAGCAGAGGCAGGCAGGCCCTTGTCACACTATAGGTGCCAAAAAGATTGACGGCAAGGTGCCGTTCAAGCACGTCCTGTTCACTCAGGTCATCGTAAAGCCCCAGGCCGGCGTTATTGATAAGTATATCGAGAGACTCGATTCTTTCGACCGCTCTATCAATCTGGGCCCGGTTGGTCACGTCCATCGTCACGGGCGTAACGCGCTCATCCAGGCTGGTCAATGGCTGGCGTGTAGCGGCATATACCCGCTTCGCCCCTCTCCGCAAAGCTTCCTCGACCAGCGCCTGTCCAAGACCGCGATTGGCCCCGGTCACCAGCACTACTTTATCTGAGAACGTGTTTCATAAGTAGTAAGAGGCCAAACGCTTTAACATCAAGCGGCACATTGCCAAGTAAATAAAACATTCGGCTGTCTCACTTTGCCGCTCGTAGTCGCGGTTCAACCGACGGCTTTTCATTAGCCAGCCGAATG
>DATAKM010000184.1:0-3421 GCA_036261665.1 Chloroflexia bacterium | reverse complement strand
CGCACCTATCACCTGGTGAACTCCGCCTTTGCTGAACTCCTGTCAGAAAGACCCTACGATGAGATTCTGGTACAGGATATTTTGGATCGGGCAGGAATTGGGCGTACCACCTTCTATGCCCATTATTTTGATAAAGAGGATCTTCTGGAGAGTATGACCGAGCAGATCCTCTCGATGTTCGCACAGCAGATCGCCCATTCACCAGCTGGGCAACGGGTCGTACCCAGTCTGGAGCTGTTTGAGCATATCTACCACTCTCCCAATCAGCACCTTCGGGCGCTGATGCGAGGTCGGGCGGGCGAACCCCTGTGGGAAGCCTTGCAGACGGCCCTCTGCCGGGCGCTTGAACCAGCCCTCTACAACCTCTGTACAGAAAGAGCTTCTCCACCAGTCCCTGTGCCAGTGGTCGCAGAGTACCTGGCTGGGGCCTTTCTCACCTTGCTCAAATGGTGGCTGGCTGCCGATATGCCCTACCCGCCTGACCAGATGGAGACCATCTTCCAACAACTGGCGCTGCCCGGGGTGTGGACCATGCTCAAGGAAAAGTGAGCAGAAATCGGCAAGCAAACCTCAGTTTCTTCTGCAGCACCACTTACCATGACAATCACTACTTGTACTTGCCGCTGCTGCCCAAATATTTCAAGAGCCACCAGGCTGCAAAGCCCTTCCAGATGAAGCTGCCGGGCAACCGCGGCTAGGCCAGGAGCCGGACCTGTTGTTTATCGCCAAAGCCAACCTCCGGCGGCTGGAAGAGGGGCTGGTGCGCGGCCCGACCGACCTGGTAGTGGGAATAGTCTCGCCTGAGAGCGAGTGGCGCGGCCGGTATGACAAATTCCGGGGAAATGCTGCGGGTGGAGTGCCGGAATACTGGTAAATCGATTCGGAAGTGCAAAAGGCCGAATTCAACCGTCTGGACGACCGGCAGCACTACCAGGGCCAATTACCGGATCAGGAGGGCCGCTACTACTCCCAAACGCTGGCCGCTTTCTGGCTCAAACCGGACTGGCTCTGGCTAACCCTTTGCCTTGCAGTACCTCGGCTCTCAAAACATTCGGTGCTCAGGCCTACCAGTTTAGTTCCGATGCATTATGTTCCCAGGATAAGCTTCCTCCGTGCGGCTAAAGCATTCTAAAATAGAAGCCTTTGTTAAAAGAGATCTGGGAACGGGAGATATTGAGCGCTACTCTAACCAGCTCCTGACTCTTGCTATAACAGGGCCAGGACCGCCGTCAAGTACGCCCTTCCCACGCATACCAATGGAGAAAGAGGTTTTTCTGGCGATCTCCCTTACAGTTATCTTAGAAATTAGGGTAAGTTTTTAGATACTCCGTGAAGTTTTATTAGCCATAATTTTGCCTTTTGTAGCTATTCCTTATTTAGAATTTATATGCTAATATAGCCGTAGATTTAGTAAGCTTGCCTTATCAACTCCAAACTGAAACTCCACCATCGTTATTTTGGTTGCTGCTGTGCTTGCAGTTGTGGATACTGACTATACTTTTTAGGAGGGCTATATGGATCCTTTTGTCCCTGACAGCGGAACAACCACCGGCCGGCCTTTGCTTTACCTGGGTACCGCACAAGGTATCCACCTGCTAGAAATGGATTATGTGACCAAAGAGTGGACTTCGCGTGGCTACGGCCTGGCCGGACAAGATATCAGTGCGTTGGCCTGGGACAACCGCGCACCAGGCCTGGTCCTGGCCGGTACCGCAGCCGGAGATTTGTTCATCAGCTTCAACTATGGTATGGACTGGGAAGAAGCCAGGATAGCCTTCCCAGGTCAGAAAATCTGGTCAATAACCCCCGATTCTCACCACCCACCCGGCGCCTTCTATCTGGGTTTGGACGGTGGCTACCTTTTCTACACCTCCGATCAAGGTCAAAGTGCCTGCGAGCTCACCTGCCTGCATGCTCTGCCAGAAGCAAAGTACTGGTTTGGACCGTTTGGTGCGGCCATTTTTCACTCAATTATTGTGGTGGAGAAGATGCCGGGCCTGCTTTACCTGGGCTTAAGTGTGGTTGGGATTTTAGCCAGCATCGATAGTGGCCAGCACTGGCAGGATGTTACAGCCAATATTCCACGCGTGCCCCATCCCACACCCGAAGGTCCTCAACTGGCCGATATTCATAAACTGGCCCTACACCCGCTTGATCCGACCCGGCTTTATGCCACTACTCACTACGGTACTTTCCGGAGCGACGATGGGGCGAAGTCCTGGGAAAATATCACTACCGGTCTACCCTTCGAAATGACCCGCCCGCTGGCCCTGCACCCACTTGATCCCGACACGGTTTATGTAATTGCCCACGATAGCGGCTCCGATACCGATTTGCCAATGATCAGGGGGCCGCTGCTGGTCCACCGCAGCCGGGACGGAGGCCGCCAGTGGGAGGCTTTAGGCAGGGGCTTGCCTGCCGAAGCTAATTGTGCTGTGCTACGCGAGGCTTTTATCAGCCAGGGTGGTGAAACGTGTAATCTCTACCTGGGCACTAATCAGGGGCAGGTTTTTGCCAGCTACAACGAAGGTGACGATTGGCAGCCTGTCGTTAATCTCGGGGCTTCAATCAGGGTGGTGCGAGTTTTAGCATGATGCAATTGGCTAGCGAGCCAGGGTAAGACCGGTCAACAGCGCAATCAAGACATTGTTACGATTGCTTGATAACCCTCTAAATTGAGGGAAGGTGTTAATATGCCGAGTAAGTTTAACCCGTATATTGGCTTTAACGATAATACTGGCGAGGCTATGGAATTTTATAAGACGGTTTTCGGTGGCAACCTTGTCATGAATACCTTTAAAGAATTCCAGGCGGGTGAAGACCTAAACGAAGGCAACAAAATCATGCATTCAATGCTGGAGGCTGAGAGCGGTATTACTTTTATGGCTTCCGATACTCCCAGGTGAATGGAATGCCGCTCAGGTACCAGTATCAGTAGGTCACTTAGTGGAGATAACAAGACTGCAATAAGGAGTGAGGTTTCCTCTGCCAGCTGAAGCAGGCAGTCTCCACCTCACATAGATTTATGAGTTCTATTCAGTTTAAAATTTACCCGGCTCCCCAGGCCCTCCAGGCGGATGTAGAGTGCTTCAGGCTGTGCCGCTACGAGGGAAATGAAGCCCTGGCGATCAAGGTTAGCTTAAACGGTACCCCCGGCCTGGTCTTTCAGCAGCCGAAGGCCAGCCCCACTATTAAAAATATCACCGCTCTTTCCGGGCGCCATACCGGCCCCACCCCTACCCTCTTTGTTTACGGCCAGAATACCGAGCGCACTGTCATTCAGATGGCCGAAGGCCCCTTCACCATGCTTCAGGTAATCTTTAAGCCCCACGGCCTTAATACCCTGCTCGGTCTGAAAGCTTCCGAACTGACCAACAGCTCACTACAGCTAAACCAACTGGTGGGGTTAGACCTCTATTCC
>DATAKM010000181.1:0-14858 GCA_036261665.1 Chloroflexia bacterium | reverse complement strand
TCTCAAGCCCGCCTCGCTTTTATCTATAACGCCCGGCTTTTTGCCATGTCATTCTGAGGGCCGGTTCTAGCACTCAATGATGCTTTTCCCCGTTCGGAGGCCCGAAGAATCTCTTTGCCGCGTTGGTACGCTGGCCTTGCGGCCGAGATCCTTCGCTCTGCTCAGGATGACAGGATACAGACCAGTGTAGCCTGACCTTGCGGCCGAGATCCTTCGCTCTGCTCAGGATGACAGGATACAGACCAGTATAGCCTGACCTTGCGGCCGAGATCCTTCGCTCTGCTCAGGATGACATGGAACCACAGGAACCCTTCCGCTCAGTGGCGTAAAATCCTTCGGCTGCGGCTTCACACCCATAAAGGAAGTGACAAACTTTACTCATTCAGCAACGGGAAATAAATATAAAATAAATAAGGTGAGCGTTCTGCTCACCTTATTATTATTCCCATTCGTTGTTCGTTTCGCAACAGTTCTTAATACTTTTAGCCTCAATATCGGTTTCGTTGTTCGTTTCGCAACAGCTCTTAATATGTTTCGCTTAAAATCGGTTTCGTTGTTCGTTTCGCAACAACTCTATTTATATGTTTCCGGTCTAAATGTTTCCTGGTCAATCTATATAATGGCTATTACTAGCTCTTTGTTTCCGCTTTTATAAGAAATGTTAATTTATCTTTGATTAGCCCTTAATGCGGCCATTCTGGTGCAACCAGCGGATAAACTCCAGATGGTTCTGGTCCTCGGTCGAAAGCTCTTCGGGTAGTTCTTCACGGGGAATGTCTCTGGTCTGGCCGTAGGAAGCGCGCATCCGGGCCATCTTCGCTATTTGAGCTTCGTTCCAACCGGCGTCCACCAGTTTAGCCAGTTGAGTGGTTACATCGTTGCCTTCAGCGTAGGAGGTGTTTTCCATACCCATCGTCTTTCTCCTTTATACCAAACATTATGTATTAATGCTTATAATTCTATTTCTTTCTAATGCAAGTTCTATACCGGGCTTAACAAAATCCAAGTATCTTTACGATTTCTTAATTATTCAGTATTAATAGTTGCCGTTTTGTTATTTATTTTGATCTGTTTCACCTCTATTATCCAATCAAGTTTGCATACTGTCATGCGGCATATAGCGGATTTTATTAGGCCATTTTGAGGTGAATCATATTAGACTTTAGTCCTATAAAGCTGTAATAAAGGCTTTGAAGAGGCCATATGATTTAAAAGTCTTGAAATGAAGGAGTCGTTTGTAGCCCAGGCTAGCTCTTAAACTGCCGGGCTTTGCTACAGTGATCTTGGTTCCATTCGCCGATGTACAGCAAAGGATAAGCAATGCCCCTGGAAAACGAAAATCTTCTTCCGCCGGAACTGGCTGAAAACATGGACCGGCTTTACCGGCGAGCTTTGGCGCAACAATGGGCGGTGGAGGATTTGCCCTGGCAGCTCGGTATTAAGCTGAACGAGCGGCAACGCGTGGCCGGGCGGCGGATTTTAAGTCAGGTACTTTACGGCGAGCAGGCCTCTTTAGAGGTTATGCGGCAACTTCTGGAGCAGGTAAGCGAACCTGCCGCCCGGCCCTTTTTGAGCTTGCAGGCTCGCGACGAAGAACGCCACGTGGCGGTTTTCGAGCGCTACCTGGCGCTGCTGGGCGGAGTAGAGCCGCCCGGGGCAGCCCTGGCCCAACTGGTCGAAGGCTTGCTGGAACTACCGGGTATACCCGAAAAAACCCTGGGAATGCAGCTTGTGGTGGAGGGGATGGCTCTGGAGACTTTTCACGCGATGGCCGCCGGGATTGACGACCCGCTTTTGCAGGCAATAGTGCGCCGGGTATTTGTGGACGAAAGCCGCCATGTCGCCTTTGGTACGGCCCTGGCCCGAGACGCCGTAGCCAGTCTTGACCGGGCCGGGAAAGAGCGGGTGGCGGAGGCCAGCGGGCGGTTTGCGGTACTGGCTGCCGGGTTGATCCGAGAGGAGCAGGAGAGCGCCCTGGCCTTCGGGATTGATTTAAGAGAAGTCCAGCGGCGCACCCTGCGGGTGCTCTTCCGGCGGCTGGCTCGTACCGGTCTCTTCGAGAGCCTGGCTCTCTTTTAGGGTATTCCTCGGTGTTTTTTCACCGGGCCTGCCCCGTTCGGAGGCCCGAAGAATCTCTTCGCCCGTTGGTAGGCTTGCCTTGCGGCCGAGATCCTTCGGCTGCGGCCTCAGGATGACATAGCAGGAAGCCGGACGTGATGGGAAGAGCGGGGTAGCATTTCAATCGCGCGGGAATGAATCCCCGCGCTGGTATAACGAACCCTCATGAATGGGGCTGAAGACCCTTTGAGGCGTTTACATGGGGCAAAATGCTATCAAGCGGGTTCAGCCGCTTTCGTTGCAATAGCCCGGTCGATTTATTGCCGGGCGGTCGCACGCCTGGTACAATCACGCAGGAACATGCCACCCGTGCGACCGTACCGAAATGGCCGGACGCTTGCTCAAAATGCCGGTTTTGGGGGCGGCCTTGACTTTCGGGAGGCAAAGTAGTATTATATTCCACGCAGAGGCCCCCTCTATGAACCCCGCCAGGTTCGGAAGGAAGCAACGGTAAGTAGCCAAAGGGGTCGTCTGCATTTTTGTTTTATACCCCTCTTAGATCCTCATTACCTCCTTCGAGTTCTTGATTCATTCCCTCCAAATAGCCTACTAACTATTGACAAGCTTTTTTAACTCGCATAAGATAACTTTATTGATAGCAGAATCTTGCTTTTTAAGAATCTCAGCGCTAAAAATAATAAATGTGACTGTAGTTAAAGGCCAACAGGTTGGACAAGGGGGAGTCAATATGGCAGCGAAAGACGACCAGGTCTTGAGCCAGAAGCAGCAATCCAAGTTAAAAAGTAAAACGCTGACCAGGGCGTTCGATATAATAGATATTTTCGACTATGATAACCGTGAATTAACGGCGCAAGAACTGGCGCAGCGCACCGGTATCCCTCTCAGCACCCTCTATCGCCTGATTAAAGATCTGGAAACGCGCGGCTACCTGAAATATAACTCGCACCTGGCAACCTACGGCCTGGGCATGCGCTTTTTTGAACTGGGCTGCGTGGTAGAACAGCAGATCGAGCTACCGGAGGTCTGCGGCCCGGTAATGCGCCAGTTGAGTGAGCGCTTTAACGCCACCGTCATGCTGACGGCCGTTTACCGCAATGAAGTGATCTGCCTGGAAGTAATTCAGAGCAACAGTATTTTGCGGCTTGCCATGGAGCGCGGGTCGCGCCTGCCGTTTTACGCCGGGGCGGGCAGCAAAGTCCTGATGGCCTTTTTGCCCGAAGCTACCCTGGACCGCTTGCTTCAGGAGCAGCCGATTATTCCTTTCACCAGTTATACCCTGACCGACCCCGGCGCTTTCAAGCTGCACCTGGCTCAAATCAGGGAGCAGGGCTACGCCACCAGCGACCAGGAAATGAACCCCGGCGCGGTAGGCCTGGCCTCTCCGGTCTATAACGCCCAGCGCGAAGTAGTAGCCGGGCTGACCCTGGCCGGGCCGAGCAGCGTCTTAAAGCGCGAAAGTTACCAGGAATATGTAGAAGCTCTCCTGGCAGGCGCGACCGAATGCAGCGAACGGCTGGGATATCACCCCCGGTCCGAACGGGGCCGCGAACGTGACCGGCGCAGAGTACTGGCGCTTAAATGAAAGCATAAGAGCATGTTTCCCCTTGATAATTATACGCCGCACGGCTACCTCGATAACCCGGCCCACGCCTGGAAAGCCGGGCCCGGGGGCGTATTGCGCTCCCGCCCGGCTATCGGCATGGGCTGGCACTATCCCAGCTATGCTCACGCCTACAACCGGACCTGGTACTACCGGGCCTTTTTGCAACTGGGTTTCGGCCTTGCCAACGGGCGCTGGTTGCTGGATGGCCAGGATTTCAGGCAGGCCGGGCTGGAACTCTATTCCGACTACCATTCAAAGAACTGGTTAAGCTTTGTCTTTAACGCGCCGGACGACCTGCGAGTGCGGGTTATCTTTTACCTGGCGGAAGTCCAGGCCGGGACGGGCGATGCCCTGGGTTGCCTGGTGCAGGTGCGCAACCGGGGAAAGAGCGCCCAACCGGTCAAGTTTGCCGCCATCCTGGATTACGAACGCCACCTGGGGGCTAACCTGGACTGGACCAGCGGCCTGTTTGTGCGGCGCAACGAAAGTGGCCTGACGGTAGGCGCCTTTCAGGAGGGCATGACTTTACACCTGCGCTCAAATTCACCCGTAGCCCGCGACTGGCTAAACGCCGGAAGCCTGGAGGAGTTGCGGGCTCAACTGGAAGGGGCCAGGGCTAGCCAGGCGGAAACGGACGAGGATATAGCCCGCAAAGTAGCCGCCCTGCAATTCGAGGAGAGCTGCCCGCCCGGCGAGGACCGCACTTTTCAACTGGTAGTAGCGCGGGATGTCAGCGAGTGGCCTGCCGTACAACGAGCCAGCACTTTGCTGAAAGATGAGGCTACTCTGCTCTATGAGAGCCTGGCGCGAGGGCAGCAGGAGGATACCGCTTTCTGGCAAAGAGCGCCAAAACTGCGCGGGGATTGGCCCGAACACGTCCGGCGCGGCATGGTCTACGATATAGAGACGCTGCGCATGATGGTGCGCCCGCCTGCCGGGATTTATAAGCATCGCTGGGACGCCATGCAGCTTCAGGTGCCGCGAACGGTCCTGGCGGAGGCGGCCCTGGACATGCTGATAATGAGCTACGCCGACCCGGAAGCGGCTAAAGAGGTATTGCTGGGTACTTTTGCCGACGCGCCTGAGCCGAACGTGCCTTGCAGCCGCGAGGATGGCTCTTATAATATGGTAGCGCTGGACGGTAGCCCCTGCGGCACCGCTCCCGAATGGTGCTTTCCTTTCCATTGCATCGAAATAGTCTACCGGCGCACCCTGGACAAAGCCTGGTTGGCCGAGCTCTATCCTCACCTGGAAGCCTTTATGGAGTTCTGGCAGAGCCGGCGCACCGACGGGCAGGGCCGTCCTTTCTATAAATGTAGCTGGGAGGCCGGACAGGATAACTCGGCCCGTTTCGCCATCGAAAATGACCCGAGCGGCGGCGGGGCCCTGGGAGAGCATCTCTGGCCCGTCGATTTGCAGGCCGCCATGGCCCAATCCTGCTGGCTGCTGGCCGCCTGGGCCGCCGAACTCGGCCTGAGTAAAGAGCAGGTAGAGCGCTGGAACAACCTGGGCGGACAGCATTACGCCTTTATGCAGCAAATGTGGCAGCCTGATAAGGGCTGGTTCCACGACTTCGACCGGCGCAGCAACGCTTTCACCGGGGTCATAGATACCATGCAGTTAGCGCCGCTGCTCTGCCGGGCAGTAACGCCCGAACAGGTTGCCAGCCTGCAAGCTAAACTGGAGAATCCGCCCAACCACGGCCAGGTCTTTCACCCCTTGATGTGGCCCTCGGTAGCCTTCTGCCTGATCGAAGCCTGCGCCGAAAGCGGCCGCTCCGACCTGGCGGCCCACCATGGATGGACGGCCCTGGACGCGGTTTATCGCTGGGTAGATGCGCGACCGGCCACTATCGCGGCGGACCAGGGCGGCTTGCCGGGGGTAGCCAGGGAGTACTGGCCGCAGGTAGCCAATCCTACAGCCAACCCACCGCGCGGCGGAGGCGGAGCCGAAGTTTACGGCTGGGGTTGCCTTGGAGCTTATATCCTGCCGCGCTACGTCATGGGGCTACAGGAAGAACGCCCGAAGCCGGGAGAAACGGTGGCCTTCAACTTGCGTCCTAATCTACCGGCTGCCCTGTTACAAAGCGGTAAAACTTATGGTATCGAGGCCTTACCCTGCCAGGGCGCTTTAGTTGACCTCAGCTATCAAGTGGTAGATAATACTGGTACCCTGAATGTAGTTGTAAAGATAAACTGGCCGGATAAACCTGAAGAAGCGCGGCAAAAGGTTTTCGCCCTTTTAAATAACCAGAGTATGCGAGTGTCCTTCTGAAGTTGGTTAGTGTGCCCACCGGAGGCGGCAAAGCCTGAGACCGGCCCTGCTGTGCCTGACCGTTAGATTAATTATGACTATGTGACTATCTGACAATGAAAGAAGCGAGATGGCAGGCGAACTAATACTGATAGTGGATGATGAGGAATTAATCCGGCGGCAAGCGGAAGCGGCCCTCAAGCGCACCGGTTACAAAACGGCTACCGCCGGGACCGGCTATGAGGCCCTGGCCATTCTCGAAAGAACCTCGCCGGACCTGCTACTCTCCGATATTCGCATGCCTGACCTGGACGGTTTACAGCTTTTTGGGCGAGCGCGCATCCTCAGGCCGGACCTGCTGGGGGTCTTTATGACCGCGCACGGCTCGATAGATAACGTTGTAAAATCCATGCAACTGGGCGTGAGCGGCTTTCTGTTAAAGCCTTTCACCGGGAGCGAGCTGGAAAGAGCCATTCAGGATGCCCTGGAGCGCGGGCGCAGCGGGCAAGAAACGGCCCGGGTACGCCTGCTCGCGCCCCTTTTTGAAGCGCACCGCTTTTTCGCCAGCGGGGGCGATGTCCAGGCGCTCTGCCAGTCCCTGGTCGAGCTGATTATCCGCGAAACCCGCTCAGACTATTGCGCCCTTTTTGTGAGTGAAAATGTCCTGAACCCGGCAAGCCCGGAAGGAAGCGCCGGCCTGAGAGCGGTAGCCAGTTATACCAGCCCGGATACGCAGGCCTTCGCGCCGCGCATTTTCCCGGCCAGCCGCCTGGCGGCCCGCAGCATGGAACAGGCCCGCACCGTGACGCTGCGCCGCTCCACCAATGCCGAACAGGTCCAGGGGGGCGAGAATTTACCCGGCGCGGTCATAAGCATTCCCCTGACCAGCGGCAAGCGTGCGCTGGGGGCTTTGCTGGTGGGCCGCACGGTGGTAGAAAGACAGTTTTCGGCAGGCGAACGCGAAATGCTGGAAATAGTGGCCGCCCAGACCGCCACCCACCTCGAAAACCAGCGTCTGCAAGCCAACCTGGCGGAACGTGACGAACGCTTGCGGCTCTTCGCCGGGCGCTTCGTCTCCTCGCAGGAAGAAGAAAAACGCCACCTGGCGGAAGAGATTCAATCGGAACTCCTGCCGGAACTGACCGCCTCGCGCCAGAAAATCCAGGCTTACATTCAAAAGGTGCGCCCGGCCTCGGCCCAGGATCTCTTGCAGACCGAAGAGCGCCTTCAGGGCCTGATTAATAGCGTCAAGAAAATGACCGGGGAGTTGCGCCCGGTCTATCTCGATGAATACGGTCTGAGCGCAGCCTTACGCCAGTATGTGCGCGATTTGCAGGAAGATAACAAGTCGAAGTGCACTATCAGCTACACGGTCGAGGGCGAAGAGCCGCCGCGCCTGGAGAGCGCCGTCGAAATCGCCCTTTTCCGGGCCATTCAGGATGCCCTGGTCAATGCCTGCCGCCAGGACCAGGCCGCCACGGTGAACCTGGTGGTGCGAGTGAGCGGGCCGCGCAATAAACCCCAGCAACTGGCGATTGAAATCACTGACAATGGAAAAGGCTTTGAGCCGCAGCAATACGCCAGCCAGTTAGGGCTGCTCACCATGCAGGAGCGAGCCAGGCTGGCAGGCGCCACCTGTGAAATAACCGGCGCCCCGGGCCAGGGTACTCGCGTCACCATGACCTACCAGATACCCCAGCCAGGCTAAATTCAGCTTTTAACAACTAAATAGCACCAAACGCACGAAACTTTCCGGGCAGTACAACAGCACCAGCATCACCGCAGTACGTCAATCTCTGATTACAGTTACTATCCAGACAGGAGAGGTACAGATGCGCTTCACCGTTTGCCCCGGCCGGTTCAGGCTGCTTGCTCGTCCCCGTTCTAAAACAAAACAGAAAGAGTTTTCCCAGCTAAAAAATTTAGCAAGAAACGGCTTGCTGGTGGTTATAGCGCTGATAATAGCGCTGCTGCCGGGTAGCCTTTACCGGCCTGCCCCGCTCCTGGCCGAAGCAAATCCGACCCCGCCGAGGGTTAGCGCCAGTGTTTCTGCGGAGATTGCGCCAGGGGCCAGTCTCACACCCGCTTCGGCCACTTTTGTAATCAGCACTAATGGCGGCCTACCGCTGGAAGCTTATGCCGCCTTGCAGACAGCTACCGCGATCTGGGCCGGGCAGATATCCTCCGCCATCCCCATTATTATCACTCCTCTTTATAACGGACTGGCTTCAAACTTTCCTTTTACGGCCACTCCCTCGGTCTGGCAGACCTTAAACAGCCCTTTCTCGAACACAATGTATCCCATCGCTTACGCCAGTATGAAGGCCGGTAGGGACCTGGATACGACCAAAGGGGATATTGATATAACCTTTAACAGCAACCTTAACTGGTATTTCGGCACCGACGGCCAGCCCAGGCCGGACCAGTACGACTTTCTAACCTATGCCTTGCAGGCTATCGGGCAGGGCCTCGGCTTTAAATCTTCCCTGGCGGTGGATACGGCCTCGAATACGGGTTACATCAGCAGCGGCACTTCCAAACCTTTTTACTTTGACCAGTTCGTCTATAACGGCTCTAACCAGAAGTTGCTGAACTCGGCGCTCTTCGGGAATGGCACGCCCGAATTGAGGGACCAGATAATCAGTGGCAATCTTTATTTTTCGAGCAGCGCCGGGTACGCCACCTCTGCTAACTGCGGCGTAAAACCGAAGCTGTACGCGCCCAACCCCTATGACCCTTACACCAGCATTGCGTACCTCGATGCCGCCACCTTCCAGAATGTACCGGACGCTTTAATGCTGCCGCCCCTGCCAGGCATCACCCGCCACGACCCCGGCTTTGTAGCGCGTGGCATGCTCAAAGATATGGGCTGGACCGTCACCGACCCGCCCCTGCCGCTCCCGGCGAACCTGACCGCCACGGCTCTTTCCACCGGCGAAATTAAACTGACCTGGCAGGCCAGCGCGGGTGCGCAGACCGGCTACAAAATCCAGCGCAAAGAGGGTAGCGCCGGGCAGTGGGCCGACCTGGCGCAGACCGGGGCGAATGTCTTTAGCTACACCGACAGCGACCTGAAACCCGGCACGCTCTATACTTACCAGGTGCGCTCCTTCAACTGCCTGACCGCTTCCGCATATTCAAGCCCGGCAAGCGCCAAAACTTTCGCTACCCCCGGCCAGATGATCACCATTATTCCCAATACGCCGCCCCTGGCAGGCAATCTCAGCCAGGACGGGGACGCGGGCTGGTATATTTTCAACGTGGCGGCAGAGGCCGATTATACCGTTACGGTCATGCCGGGCACTTTAAGCAGCCTCAGGCTTACGTTATACGGGCCTGATGGCTATACTGTAATCGGGAGCGCCGCGAATAGCGGCAGCGGGAATGCCCAGGTGTTTAAAAGCCTGAGCCCGGGCGCTTATTATGTAGCAGTTACCGCGCCTGCCGGGTTTGCCGGGAGCTATAACATCGCGGTCAGCACGCCGATCACGCTCAGCGCTATCGCTCCGGCCAGCGTGATGGCAGGCGGGCCGAATTTTACTCTCACTTTGAAAGGCTCAGGCTTCGTGCCGGACCTGGCGGTATATATAGATGGAGCAGTTCAGGCTCCCGCTGATATTACTTATGTCAACTCTACTACTATGCTGTTGAAGGTTGCCAGCGCCGAGATTGTCTCGGCAGGGACGCGGGTAGTTACGGTGGGCGGGCCATCCAATCCCGGCCAGACTTTAACCGTCAGTGATAGCTGTATCGCTACGGTGGTTAACAGCACCGCCACGGACGGCAGTTGCGGCACGCTGCCCTACGCTTTGCAAAACGCCGCAGACGGAACGACCATTGACTTTGCCCTGCCGCTCAACAGCACGATCAGTTACGGGGACTGGCCTGCCTGGTTCGGCGCTATTCCCGACACTGCCCAGAATATTACCCTGCAAAGCGCCTGTAGCCTGGACGGGCCAAGCGTCAATTTTCGGGACGAGGCGGGGCAGGGTTTTTACTTCACCAGAGGGCTTAACTTCAACGGGATATACTTTCAGGGCAAAGCGCCGGATGGGAAAATGTTGTCCCTAACAGGCAAGGGCAGTAAATTTAGCTGCACCCGGGTGAAACGAGTGCCCTGAGACCACTCGAAAATACCCGCACGACAGAGCGCCCAAAATACCCGCAAGGGGGGGCATATCCGGGCGGTTGGCGATATACCGGGCCTTCAGGAAATATGCTACCTCTACAGTGTGTCATCCTGAGGCCTCCGCCGAAGGATCTCGGCCGCCAGGCCAGACTACACTGGTCTGTATCCTGTCATCCTGAGCAGAGCGAAGGATCTCGGCCGCAAGGCGACCGTACCAACGGGGCAAAGAGCTTCTTCGGGCCTCAATAGTGGTAAAGCAACATTGAGTGATCAGCGAGGCCCTCAGAATGACATGCCAAAAATAGGGGCATTATGGCTAAAGGGAGGCAAGCGTACGACTGCCCTGAAATGCTACCTTGCTCTCTCCATTCACGCCCTGTTCGTTCGCCTGTCATCCTGAGGCCGCAGCCGAAGGATCTCGGCGGCCAGGCAAGGCACGAGCCAGGCAGAGAGATTCTTCGCTGCGCTCAGTACTTTGGCACATAAATGGTGGCATTATTTGCAAAAGATAAGCCTGCGGCCCTACCCGCAAGTAAACTGCGGGCTACCAGCTCAAGTCCACTAAAAGGGACTAAATTAAGCTTTACCAATCGGTTTTTAGTGCCTTCAGCGCACTTCAGCAGGTAGCCCCTACTTGGCTGTAAGCCCCCCTTGCGGGTAGTCAGGGGTAGCAGCGCCGCTATACTTTAGAAGCTAACGAGTGACAGTAATAATGTGTCGGCCCTCAGAATGACATGGCTTTGAGAGGGGCGTTATAGATAAGGCGGTAGCAGTCATTCGACCGCCTGGCCATAGGTTTGCAGCCAATAGACCAGGCTATTGCAACGAAAGCGACTGAACCCGCTTGATAGCATTTTGTCTCGTTTGAGCGCCTCAAATGTTATCAGGAAAAGAAAGCGTGGCCCACTCCCGGATGGTCCGGTGATGAGTAGCCCAGGCCTGCCAGGTGGTAACTGCCCACTGCCTGACCAACTCATCATTGATGGCATTACCCGAGTTGTTTGCAATATCTACAATGGTAAGCGGCCCCAGCGATGCCGGAGGAAGAAGCCATTCAAAGCGTTCAACCGGAGCCCGCTGCATGGCCCTGGTGGTTTTTTCAAAAGGTAAGCCCCGCTCCAGCGTCCAGTAAAGCCCCAGGAGATGGCGGGCGACTGATTGGATGGCCTGCCGGGACGGCGTGCCGGGATGTTGTACCATGTAAGTATCGGCAAACAAACTTCTGGTGGTCAGGTTCGGAAATTCCTTTGCCCCGGTTAGAGTGTAAAGCTGCCAGCAACCGGGTGAGGCTCCCAGGTATTTATGGTCAGGCCCAAAGTCTTCCGGCAAATCGTCTACTAACGCCCCACATCCGGTGCAATTAATCTTACCTGTAAAATTATCCATCACGACTGGCCCTCAAACTCAGGGAGTGCTCCCCGGACTTTTGGTTCTATAGAATTGGCTCTCAAGCTTCTGCTTTTAGTTTACCACTATTGAAAAAGGCCCGGAAGTTAATTTCCGTGCCTTCTTTATGAGCCTTCTTTATGAGCCTTCTTTATATAGATGAGCCTTCTTTATATAGTACTTTATAAGAACTTTACGGAGGCAGGGCGGCTATAAGCCTAAAGCTGTTTAAGCACCTGCGCCTCGCCGGAAGGAAGCGGTAAGGCTACACTGGACGGAACCGGGTGACCGAAATCGGGATTGCCCTCCGCGGTCCAGCCAAAGCGCTGAGCGCGAGCAGTGCGGCCTACCCAGCCTTTGGCAGCGCCATCTTTGCCGTGATAGATAATCCAGTCCTCAGTACCGTCGGGCGACTTGACGAAGGAGCAATGGCCGACGCAATAGGCGTTGCCTTCCGGGCCCTCGTACTTCTGGAAAACGGGTACCCCGCTCTTCTGCCAGGTCACCGGGTCGAGAATATCGCCGCCGGAATAAGTCAGCATTCCCAGGCAATAATCAGCCGTCCAACTGGCGTTGGCGGAGTAGACCACGAAGATTTTGCCTTCCCCATAAAGCACCTGCGGCCCCTCGTTAATCCAGCCTTCCCAACCGTATTCGGGCGTGGAAAGCAGCACACGCGGCCCGCTGATAGTCCAGGGGTTGCTCATAGGGGCGATGTAGATATTCTGCAAGCCATCCTCGTAACCGGGCCAGCCCGACCACAGAAAGTAGAGCTCGCCGTTGGGCAACTGTAGAGGCGTACCGTCAATCGCCCACCTGTCAGTATCGTCGGTAATCTGGCCCTTCTCACGATAATCGCTGAAGGCGTCAGCCGTTTCGGATTCGAGGACATACATGCGGTGAGTAGCGTTATTGCCGTCACACACCGCGAAGTAGATATACCAGCGTCCGTTCAGGAAATGCAATTCCGGGGCCCAGGCCAGGGCGCTCAAAGGCCCGGTAGGGTGAACGCGCCAGACACATTTTTTCTCGCCGCTATCTATACCGCTGATAGTAGGCGATTTCCAGAGCCAGATTTCTTTATCACCATCCGCCATTACCGCAAAATAGTAATAGCCTTCGTGGTAAACCAACCAGGGGTCAGGGGATGATACTTGAGAAGTTACAATCGGGTTTGTAAAGGTAGCATGTTCGGCGGTGTCCGAACCGGGCGTAAAAACAACGGTGGATTCAGCTAAAGCCTGTTCCGGGGCGTTGTGAGAAAATTGCATCGTTGAAGACCTATCGTTAAAAATAATCAGTTAGATTAACGTTATGACGCTAGCGTAAGTTTTTTAGATTGTAAAAGTTTGTACAAACCGAAATTATTTTAGCACTTTTTGCGGACTCTACAAGGGGTTTATTTTACGGGTTTGTTACCGTCTTATTAAATAAAAATTAAGCGCCTGGAAAGCGCTATAAGAAGGGCTAAAAGTCTACTTCTAATTGACGGGGTCCGAAGCGAGTGCTATCCTGAACCCCGCATGAAGCAGGGCTATTATATTGAGTAAATTTCAGGAGACTGAATGATGGCTGACAGTTTTGAAACGATAAGCGAAAGAATTTTACAAAAATACCTCGAAATGAACCCGGCGACGGCCCGTTACCTGGGCCTGCATGAGTATGACGGGCAGGTTCCCGACCTGAGCGCGCAGGCTTTGCAAAACTACGTGGCCTGGGCCGAGCAGGAATTAAAGAATTTAGACCAACTGGATAGCGGCAGCCTGAGTGAACAGCAGCAGTTCGACCTGGCCTTGCTGCGGCACAACCTGGCGGCTATCCCCTTTAATATCAATGAAATGCGCGACTGGGAACAGAATCCGCTCTACTACAGCCAGCAGCTAAGCCTGGTTAACTACCTCTCGCGCAGCTACGCCCCCTTACCGGAGCGCCTGGATGCCATTGCCCGCCACCAGCGGCGTATCCCGGCCCTGCTCGAAACCGTTCGAGCCAATCTCAAGCCGCCCTTTGCCCGCCCGGTGATGGAAGTGGCCTTTCAGGTCTTTGGCGGCGAGTTGCGCTATCCCCAGGGGGACCTGGCCCAGGAGATCGACAAGGCCAGCCTGACCGAGGCCCAGCGCAAAGAGAGCGAGGAGGCCAACCGGGAAGCCATCGCCGCCCTTGAGAGCTTTATTGCTTACCTGAAAAAGGAGTCTGAGAACTCTCACGATAATTTCGCGATTGGGCGCGACAAGTACCAGAAGTTGCTGTTCCACGGCGATATGGTGGACCTGCCGGTAGAAGAGGTGCTGGCCGCCGGGGAGCGCGACCTGGAACGCAATTACGCCGAATTTGAGGAAGTCGCTCGCCAGATTGACCCCAACGCCACGCCGGATGAAATCCGCGACCGCCTGAAAGATGAGCATCCCAGCGCCGATGAACTGATACCCTATACCGAAAAGCTGCTGGAAGAAATCAGGAGCTACCTGGTTGAGAAAGACTTAATCACTATTCCGAGCGAAATTCGCCCGATTGTAGCCGAGACGCCGCCCCAGAGCCGCTGGTCGTTTGCCAGTATGGCTACGCCCGGCCCCTTCGAGAAAGCCACCGAGGCTTACTACTACATCACCCTTCCCGAAAAAGACTGGCCTTATGAGAAGCAGAAAGAGTGGTTGACGGCTTACAGTTTTACCACCATGGAAGATATTTCCATCCACGAGGTCTACCCGGGCCATTACATTCACTTCCTGCATTTCCAGAACGCTCCCAGCCGCGTGACCAAAATCATGCGCGGCAGCACGGCCCACTCGGAAGGCTGGGCTCACTACTGCGAACAGATGATGCTGGAAGAGGGATATGGCGCCGGAAATCCCGAGGTGAAACTGGCTCAACTGGACGCCGCCCTGAAACGCGACTGCCGCTACATCGCCGCCATCAAAATGCACACTCAGGGCATGAGCGTGGAGGACGCCACCCGCCTCTTCATGAAGTACGCCCACATGGCCGAGCATCCCGCCCGCACCGAAGCCCTGCGCGGCACCTGGCAGCCCGGCTACCTGGCCTACACCCTCGGCAAGCTGATGATCCTGAAGATGCGTGAAGACCTGAAACAGCGCGAAGGCTCAAACTTCAACCTGAAGGCTTTCCACGATGCCTGCGTGGGTAACGGCGTACCGCCCGTGCCGTTACTGCGCCGCAAGCTGCTGGGTGAGAATAGCGGCGCAGTCCTGTAAGCAGTAAGCTAAAGTTTTAAATAAAACATGAGTCATCCCAGATTCTGGTAGTCATGCATTTGATTGGATAGCAATGGGCCGGAAGTAAACGTCCGGCCTACCAGCTAAAGTCGGCTAAAGCGACTATTTAAGGCTTTCTAATCATTTTTAGTACCTTTAGAATACTTAAGCTGATAGCCCGCAGTTTACTTGCGGG
>DATAKM010000179.1:0-29413 GCA_036261665.1 Chloroflexia bacterium | reverse complement strand
ACGGGTAACCGCGCCTCGGGAAGAGGAAACGGCCCCAAGTTACAGCCAGGAGGAGCTGGAAGAGGCCCAGGACGTGAGCGACTTCTTTTACAGCTTCTTCCACCTGGGGGAAGTGGGGGAGAGCCTGTGGGTGGGCAGGGGCTATCCTGCGAAAACATACAGGAGCTGGCTGGAGATTTTCAGGGAACTGCGGATGGTGGAGGTGAAGCCGGGAGCCAAGCCGGTGCCGGTGGTGGGCTACACAAGGGCCCTGGAGCTTTATGCCACCAGCTACCTGGAAGAACCGGATTTCTTCAAGGGCGTAAGAAGGCACCGGCTTACATACCCGGCCAACGCGAAAGTGGTCAGCGGTTCCTCCCCTGCTGGAGAGGCTCAACCGGCTGTTCAAGGCTCAACCTCAACCTCAACTGCTAGCTCGAAAGTGGAGGTTGAGCTTTAGGTAGGGGGTAATTTTCAAGAATAGGGGAGAGGATTGTAATGCTGTTACCGGTTAGGTTGAGTAAAGGAGGAAATCGAAGAGGTGGCAGGTAACGAGGGGCAGTACCGGGTGGCCAGCCCAGGAAGCCCGGTAGGACAGTTGGTAATCCGGCAGGAGGGCGTGCGAAGGGGCAGGCGGTGGCCGAAGCGGAAGCACAGGAGGTTGCTAACGAAAAGTACGAAATCGCGAAGAACCGGGCGAAGGCCGTTTCGCGAAATGGAGTAAACGGGATTGGCAACGCGGTCGGCTGGTTTACCAGGCCCAGGAGCGTTTCGCGAAGTAGTGCGCATGCCGTTTCGCCTTCGGACCGCTTTATCTTTCTCCTGGGAGCGCTGGTGACCACGGGCTGGAGCGCCTTTCTGAACTACCTGGCCATGCTCAATTTCGTGCCGGCTTTCAGGGTGAATGAAGGGCAGGGAGTAAGCCCTGGAGCGATAGCGGCCACGGTAGTGCTTTCGATTATCCTTTTTGCGGTTGAGTTTGTGATCTGGAAAGGTAACCACTCCCCGGTGGAGTGGTGCGTCTTTGGAGTGATCTTCGCCTTCGATATCTGGGTCAATTTGATAGGGACCATGAATTTATTGGCAGTGACAAAGCTTTACTGGCCCTGGGAGTTTACTCCGGCAGGCGACAGGCCTGATATGGCCAGCTGCATCTGCCTGGTAGTGGCGGTACCCAGCGCTATCCTGCCGGAATGGCTGTGGCGCAGGGCCAGGAGTTAGTGAGAGGGTAGTAGGGAATGGTAAAGAACTTTTTCAGACTTTTGGTAGGTGTATTTGGGGCGGTGCTGGCGGTGTTGCTCTCGCTACAGGTAGCACCCGGCACCATGAATACCGTGGTTATTATCGGGGTGGCGGGGTTCTTTGTGGTGCTGGTCATTCTCATTATGGCCGGGTCAATGGTAGTATCATCCCGCAACCAGGCGGAGACCCTTGTGAGAATTTCGGAGCGGGCGCTGGAGAGCCAGGTGCGTACTGCCGCCATCAGCCGGGCTGGCCGTTCACAACTGGACCGCTTTCTGGAGGCGGAGGGCTGGTGCTGGAAAAAGAGGGCAGCTTTTACCTGGCCGCACCCGGCAACAGAAAGCCAGTGCCGGTGGAAGAAACGGGGCTTAGTGAGGAAGAGGTGGATTATCTGATAGAAAATCAGCAGGCATAGTAACAAAATTTCCTATTATGGCTCATTAGTGATGCGTTGAGACTATTTGTGAAAAGGTGGAGCGGTGGCGTGGTTTAAGGCAAAAAGAGCATAAGCTTCAGCTTCTACCGCTTTAGCTGCTCCTAACAAGTGGCGGCGTAGCCAGCGCAGGTTTTCAACCCGTAAGGCTCCAAATTCCGCGCGGCAATCCCTCACCTGATAGTACTTTAACAATAGAAAAGATACTTTTGTTGGATGTATTCACCGAGTACGTTAAGCTTCATTCTTATTTTCTGGAAAAGTAAGTTCATCTGATTGGCTTTGTCTTTCACGTTATCGTTTTCAAGAGCAAATTTTAGCTCAGATCATGAAAGTAACCAATAAGAGGCATCTTCCCCGAGGTTTAACTGAGTCTGTGGCAAACCCGGTATTTAGAATTTGCCTATTGACAAGAGTCATATTCTCGTTTACTCTGTAAGAGCTTACATAAAAATGTAATCTCTCTTAAAACAGTTTTTCTATTCCAGATATGGTCGGTAAATATGGCTGGACCTACAATTTATGATGTTTCCAAACGGGCCGGCGTGAGTATAGCCACTGTCTCAAGAGTACTTAATAAACGCGAAACAGTGGCAATTGAAACCAGGGAGCGCGTGCTTTCGGCTATCGACGAGCTTGGTTTCGTTCCTAAAATTGAGGCTATATCCCGGGCCAGAAAGCAACTGGGTCGTATCGGTGTTCTAACTCCCTCCTTTGTTGACTCTATTGTGGACCGGATGCGGGGTATCTCCGAAGCGCTGATCGACTTGCCGTATGATACAGCCATTTATAACGCAAATACACCCTATCTGGTAGAAGGATATCTGACCAGCCTGGCCTTCAATCATGTAGTGGACGGATTAATTATTATCGGGATAGATTTTGATTATTCGTTTGCCCAGCGTCTGGTGGCTAACCGGCTCCCGGTAGTCTTTTTAGGAGATACTGAATCCCCTATTCATGAAGGATTTAACGCTCTTTTACTCGATCATGGGGAAGGGGGCGCAATGGCTGCCCGGTATTTACTCGACCAGGGGCATCGCCGGTTTGCTTTTGTGGGGGATGCCTATCCTCAAATGGTCAGTCATTCCATCGGCGACTCTAAACTTGACCGCTTTCGCCAGACACTGGCCGAAGCAGGAGTGGCTCTTCCTGATTCCTATGTTTGTCTCACGACACTGGATATGGAGCAAACCCGGCAGCAGGTTTTCCGACTGCTAGATTTACCGAAATTACCAACCGCTATTTTTGCCGGTTCCGATACCCAGGCAATTGCCGTTATGAGCGCCGCTCGTGAACGCGGCCTGTCAATCCCGAATGATCTGGCAGTAATGGGATTCGATGATATTTCCATTGCCCAGTTTGTCGGGCTAACGACCATCCACCAGCCCCTCAGGGAGTCGGGACGGCTAGCGGTTGAAATGGTACTGGGCCAGATTGAGGATAACAATAAAAAGGCTATCAGGTCTGAGTATCCGGTTAGCCTGATAAAACGTGCAACCGCTTAAGGTTGAATTACTAACTTTTGTACGCATTCTCATACACACTCAACTCTGAAAAAACATAATATATTGCAGTTTTACCAAATTTTTTTTGGTGGTTAATGTAAGAGCTTACATTAATAGGAAAGCTCTCAATTATTAGAACTAATCGAGGGTCTCCTGCAAATTCGAATTTTGAAAGTGATGTTGTTTTATGGAAGTTTTGATAAAGCCAGAAAGCGATTAAAGTAAATCCAGGTTGATGCCTATTCCCGGCGGTCGGCTTTTAACCTGTGAAAAACAGTTCTGGAAACAATAATCAAATAATTCTTACCTTTATAATTCTAACTTTTAATGAAAAAGGGAGAAGATTGGTTCGTTATTAACAAGGAGGTAACGGCAATGTTGCAAATAAACAAAAGGGCAAGGCTTGCCCTGGTCCTAACCCTATTTAGCCTGGTATTAGCTGCATGTGGCAGTGATAATACTCCGGTTCCAGCCGCAACCACCAGCGCTGCTGCGGCCACCACAGGTGCGACGGCTACTACAGCAGCGGCGGTTTCTACCACGGCGGCAAGCGCGACTACCGGCGCAGCCACGACAGTGGCGGGATCTACTACAACTTCAGCTGCCCCGACGGCGGCTGGTACCGCCAATACGGCTGCGGCCGCAGCCGGACCAAGGGGCCAGACCTTGACGGTGGCGGTGGCAAGCTTCCCGGCTTCGCTCGACCCCGGAACCGGCGACCCGGTGAACGAACCCTTCCTGACACCCGCCTACGATTCTCTACTGCGCTTTGACGCTGACGGAAATTACCAGCCCATGCTGGCGACTTCCTGGAAATGGGTCGGCACCGATTTCAAAACCTTTGAATTGCAACTCCGGCCAAATGTAAAATTTAGTGATGGCTCAACCTTTGACGCCAACGCGGTAAAGAGCTGGCTTGAACTGCAAAAAACCAATAAGACTGTTACAGCCGCAAATATCGGTCTCGACACCGCCGAAGTTACCGGCCCGCTGACCATTCAACTCCATCTGGCGCAGCCTAATTCTCTCCTGCCAACCTTTCTGACTCGCAACTGGATTTCCGGGATTATTGCCTGCCCGGCCGCCGTTACAAATGCGGACCTGGTTAAAACCGCGACCTGCGGCGTTGGGCCTTACACGCTTGATACCAAAAACACCGTTTCTGGCGACACCTATACTTATCTACCAAACCCGAACTACTGGAACCAGGACGCTATTCACTGGAACAAGCTGGTCATGAAGGTAGTCGCTAACCCCCAGGCGGCGCTTGACGCCCTTAAGACCGGACAGGTCCAGGTGGTGGCCCCTGCCGATGCTTCGGTAGTAGACGCCGCGGTGAGCGCCGGGTTGAAACAGGCCGGCGTTGATCTGAATGTTCAGGGTCTCGACTTCCTCTATAAAGATGGCACGCTTACGCCGGCCCTCAAAGATCCCAGGGTCCGCCAGGCTTTGAATTACGCGATTGACCGGAACGCCCTCTCGAAACTGCTGGCGGGTGGCAAAGGACGGCCGATCTCCACCCAGTTTCTGCCCGGCTCTGATGGTTATGATGCTTCCCTCGATAACTACTACACCTATGATGTCGCGAAAGCCAAACAGCTTTTGAGTGACGCCGGTTTTGCGAACGGCTTTGAAGTCAGTATCCTGTCGGCCCCCTTCCTGGGTTTCGATACGTTGGCCCAGGCGGTGTCCGCTTACTGGCAATCCATCGGGGTCAAGACAACCATAGATAGCAAAGCCAGTCTGGCCGAATTTGTCGGCGGTCTGTCGAGCGGGAAATACGCCACGGCCGTAGCCGGGTTAGGAGCGGTCTCGCCGACCCTGATTACCTGGAACTGCTGTATGAAACCGGGGGCAACCTGGAACCCGGATAAAACAGCGGCCCCTGAATTACAGGCTTTGATTGATAAACTTGGTGCTACGGATGCAACCAACATGCCGGCCACTGCCAAGCAGGTCAATAAGTATCTGACCGAGCAGGCCTGGTATCTGCCGGTTATCGCTACCAAGCTTTACTTTCTATATGACCCCCGCGTAACCGGGGTAACCCCGACCGCAACCGAGCCGGTCATCAACCTGATGGATATAAAGCCTGCGGCTTAGGGCCTGGCAAAACCCCAAAAATGCTCCGGCCGGTCAAATTTCTGGCAAAACCGGGAGTCTGACTGGCCGGGAGCAACCGTTAAAGTGATAAAAAGAAGCAAAAATTAGCTTGCTCTGGCATAACACAGGAGTTATGGATGCTTAAAATTATTGGGCGTCGCCTGCTGGTGTCTATCCCCTTACTATTTTTCGTGACAGCCCTGACCTTCTTTCTCGTTTCTCTGACCCCCGGCGACCCGGCCCTGGTCATCCTCGGGCAGAACCGCCCTGCCGCCGATTATGCCAGGGTGCGTGAGCAGCTTGGCTTAAACCAGCCACTGCCAATCCGCTATGGAAGCTGGCTGGCTGACTTACTAACGGGCAACCTTGGGAAATCAATTTTCAACCAGGAGCCGGTAATCTCGGTGCTAAATGCCCGCCTGGGTGTAACCCTTTCCCTGGTTATCGGGACCACGCTGGTTTCTGCGGTCTTAGGAGTGGGTCTCGGTCTGGCCGGGGCCGTGCGCCGGGGAGTGCTGGCTAAAATAGTGGACACTCTTTCGCTAATCGGCTTTGCGGTCCCTAATTTCTGGCTGGCTTTAATTCTGGTAGCAATTTTCTCGCTCGCCTTACGCTGGTTGCCGGCTATTGGTTACGTCGATCCGGCTAAGTCGCCGACCGGTTGGTTGCAAAGCCTGGTGCTGCCGGTAGCGGTGCTGTCCGCCCCGGTGATTGGCCTGATTGCCCAGCAAACTCGAAACGCCATCCTGGAAGTGCTGGAAAAACCCTTTATCCGGACACTGCGGGCCGGAGGAGCCAGCCCTGCTTCCATCCTTTTCCGCCACATCTTACGCAGTGCGGCCATTCCGATAGTTACCGTCATCGGGCTAACTTTTGTGGGCCTGTTAAGTGGAACCGTCATCGTGGAGACCGTCTTTGCGCTACCCGGATTAGGAGGATTGGCGGTCCAGGCTACCTCCCGCCATGATTTGCCGGTTATCCAGGGAGCGGTCCTCTATTTCACCATAATTGTTATCGTAGTGAACTTACTGGTAGACCTGGCCTATGCCTGGCTTAACCCAAAAGTGAGAGTATCATGAGTACCAGGGTCATTATGCCTAAACCAATTGTGCCTGCTCCAGCCGCAACCAGTATTCCACGGCCACCACGCTGGCCGTTCTTAACAGCTTTGCTGCACAATCCGTTAGCCCTTATTACCGGGTTCTTTCTGCTGGTCGTAGTAATCGCTTCGCTGGCCGCCCCTCTTATTGCCCCTTATTCCCCGACGGCCCTGGATGTGCTGAACCCGCTCAGTGGACCGTCTGCAAAACATCTCCTGGGGTCGGACGAACTGGGGCGGGATGTCCTGTCGCGGCTCCTTTACGCCGGGCTGCAAGCGGTCCTCGGGGTAGCCGAAGGTCTTTTGACCGCCCTGGTCGTAGCCCTTCCGCTCGGTATTCTCAGCGGGTACCTGGGGGGCATTTTCGACCGGATAGTCGGGGCCGCGACAGACGCCATCCTGGCAATTCCGGCTATTATCCTGGTGCTGGTCGTCCTGGCGATCTTTCCGAATAACCCGCATATCGCCCTTATCAGCTTTGGTCTGCTGGTATCGCCCGGTTTCGCCAGGGTCATCCGGGGTGTGACGCTCCCATTGAAAGATGCCGATTTCGTGGCGGCCGCCCGCATTTGTGGGGTCAGCGAAGGCATGATAATGGCCCGGCACATCCTGCCGGGTGTCACCAGGACGGCTATTGTCCAGGCATCTTTTGTAGCGGCTAGCGCCCTCCATTTCGTGGTGGCTCTTGGCTTTCTGGGTCTTACCGCCAGCCCCGGCACCGCCGATTGGGGCCAGATGGTTGCCAGCGCGGCGACCCTGGTCAACCGCCAGCCCTGGCTGCTCGTCCCGACCGGTGGCCTGATTGCCCTCAATATCCTGGCCCTGACCCTGTTCGGCAACGCCTTGCGCGATGCCAGCGCCAGTGCCAGTTCTGGGCTTGCCACTGCTTCAGATGCCAACCCGGACAATGGAGCCGGCTTGCACCAGCTAGCGGCTGCTCCTACAAATGACGCTACGGCACCACTTGCAGCAGACGTGCTTGCCCCTACTCCAGCGGGAATGGAAATTGCCCCACAGGAGAAATCTCTGGCTATGCAGGCAGAGCGGCCTCCCCTGAAAGAGGCCTTAATGTCGGTCCGTGATCTTTCGGTGGTCGTGGCAGGGCGCCGTGGTGAAACGCTCATTGTAGACAAAGTTAGTTTCGACATCCGGCCGGGCGAAACGATCGGGCTGGTCGGCGAATCGGGCGCCGGGAAAAGTATTACCGCTCTTGCTTTGCTACGGCTTTTACCGGGCGCAGCCCATCTCAAAGGCGGACAGGTTTTCTTTGAAGGCCGTGACCTGGTGGCCCTGGGCAACCGTGAGTTCGACCGCCTGCGGGGCAGCGCCTTTGGCCTGGTATCGCAGGAACCGCTATCCAGTCTCGACCCGAACTTTACGGTAGGCAGCCAGCTTAGCGAACTGGTCCGCCGCCACGACAAGATATCAGGGACAAAGCTAAAGGCGCGGTGTCTGGAGTTGTTGCGCCAGGTCCAGCTAAATAATCCCGAACAGGTCTTGAAAGCTTACCCGCACGAGGTCTCCGGTGGGATGGCCCAGCGCATCGCCCTGGCGATGGCCCTGGCAGGTCGGCCCCGCCTGCTGGTAGCCGACGAACCGACCACCGCCCTGGATGTGACGGTCCAGAAAGAAATCCTGGCTTTGCTTCAAAAGTTGCAGAAGGAAACCGGAATGGCCCTGGTTATCGTAACCCATAACTTCGGGGTGGTAGCCGATATTTGCGACCAGGTGCTGGTGATGTATGCCGGGCAGGTGGTTGAAGAGGCCGGGGTTTTCGAACTATTCGAGAGACCACTGAATCCTTACTCGCAGGGGCTGCTTAATGCCAACCCGTCGCACGGCAAGCCGGGTGACCCTTTACAAATTATCCCCGGCAGAGTACCTGCGCCGGGCAGTTGGCCCACCGGTTGCCGCTTTGCGCCCCGCTGCGCTTTAGCCGCACCGGAGTGTAAAGTCAGGCCAATTCCTTTAATTGAGAAGTCCGGCGGGCGGCTTACCCGCTGTATCCGGGTTGATAAACTTATGCAGGAGGAAGTTTTATGAGCCAGCACCAGGGTCAGGAAACGTCTTTATTAGAAATCCGCGACCTTGAAATCCAATACCGGCGGCGGCGCTCCGACCCAGTTTTGAAAGCCTCGAATGGTGTGAGCCTGGAAATGGCCCCCGGCACCACCCTCGGTCTGGTCGGAGAGTCAGGCTCGGGTAAATCAACTATCGCGAAAGCAATCCTGGGACTGGCCCCGGTCCATTCCGGCACAATTCGGCTGGCCGGAAAAGATATAACCCATCTCGACCGCAAAGACCGCCGTAATTTGAGCCGTAATTTGCAGGTGGTCTTTCAGGACCCCAACAGTTCGCTCAATCCTTATCTTACGGTCGGGCGCTCGCTGGCCGAACCCCTTCAGGCCCATGGGGAAAAGGACCGGGCGACCATCCAGCGGCGGGTCGGGGAAGCTCTCGAAAGGGTCGGCCTGGGTAAGGAGGCCGCCAGCCGTTTTCCTTCTCAGTTTTCAGGGGGTCAGCGCCAGCGTATTGCTATCGCCCGCGCCCTGATGCTCGACCCGGAATTAGTGATCTGTGACGAGGCGGTTTCAGCCCTCGACCTTTCGGTCCAGGCTCAGATTTTGAATTTGCTACTGGAACTGCAAAAAGATCAGGGCTTGAGTTACCTGTTCATCTCGCACGATATTTCCGTTGTGCGATTCATCTCCGACCAGGTGGCGGTCCTCTACCGGGGACAGGTGTTGGAAACCGGCGCCACCCTGACCGTGACCGAAAACCCCGGCCACCCTTACACCCGCGAACTGGTAAACTCGGCCCCGGTGGCCGACCCGCAAGTCCAGCGAGCCCGCCGCGAGACCGAACAGCGCCACAAGGCCACTCAACCCTCCACGACCACTGTTAACGCGGTGACAACCGAGCGCGGCTGTCCGTTCGCGTCCCGCTGCCCATTCGCGCTTGAAATATGCCGGGCCGAGCGCCCGCCTTTGGTGCCGACCGGCAACGATGGGTTCGCAGCCTGTCACCGTTACCCGGAATGGAAAGCCCTGGTCTAATCGGGGAAATTTTTAAGAAAAGAGTAGAATCGATGCCACTTCATCCAACTTTCCAGGCGATGGTCGAAGCCGCCGCCAATACGCCGCCCAGCCACACCATGACTATTGAAGAAGTCCGGCTGGCCAATATCGCACTCATCCCTAACCTGGGCGCGCCGGAGCCGGTTGCCCGCACCGAGGACTGCGAAATCTCCGGTCCGGCCGGGCCAATCCCGGTCCGAATTTACACCCCTGATGGAACCGGCCCGTTCCCGATTCTGATCTGCCTGCACGGCGGCGGGATGGTCGCCGGGAACAAAGATGTTTTTGATAATGTCAGCCGGGCCCTTACCAACCGGGCAGGGTGCATCTCGATTTCGGTGGACTACCGGCTGGCTCCCGAAAACAAGTTCCCGGTCCCGCTCGAAGATTGTTACGCCGTGCTACAGTGGGCCACCAATCACGGTGCAGCTGTCGGGGGCGACCCGGCCAGGGTTGCCGTCCTGGGTGAGAGCGCTGGGGCCAATTTGACAGCCGGACTGGCCTTGCTGTGCCGCGACCGGGGCGGTCCTAAAATGCTTTGCCAGGTGCTGGTCAACCCGCTGCTCGACTATACTGACCGCGAAACGGTATCCATGCGTGAGTTTGGCGAAGGATACGGCCTGAGCAAAAAAGATATAAAATATTGTGTCGAGCTGTATACTTCGACTGACGCCGACCGGGTTAACTCCTACGCTTTGCCGATGAAGGCTACCAATTTGAGTAACTTACCGCCTGCACTGGTCCTCACATCCGAGTATGATCCGCTGCGCGACGAAGGCGAAATCTACGCCGATAAATTGCGCGAAGCAGGCGTCCCGACTATCGCCCGGCGCTATGACGGCGTGTTGCACGGCTTCTTTATAATGACCACACTGACCGAGCCATCCAACCAGGCCATTGAGGAAACGTCCGCAACGTTGCGGACAGTTTTTGAAACTAGAAAATAAAAAGGAGAAAAACAATGCCACTGGACCCACAGGCACGGATGCTACTGGACAGCATGGCGGGTGCGCCTCCACTCCATACAGTTCCTATCGAGTTATTGCGCCAGGGGGAGGCCGCTTCGGTGGCCATGCTGGGAGCACCGGAGCCGGTTGCCAAAGTTGAGAACCGCGAGATTGACGGCCCGGCGGGTCCAGTCCCGGTCAGAATTTATACCCCGGAAGGCCACGGACCGTTCCCGATTCTGATAATCATGCACGGAGGTGGCTGGATCCTGGGCAACCTGGATACTTTCGACGTCTACAACCGGGCCGTTACCAACCGGGCGGGGTGCATCTCGATTTCAGTGGATTACCGGCTGGCTCCCGAAAACAAGTTCCCGGTTCCACTGGAAGACTGCTATGCTGTGCTACAGTGGGCGGCCGAACACGGGGCGCAACTCGGCGGTGACTCAAAGCGCCTGGCTATCCTGGGCGACAGTGCCGGAGGAAATTTAGCAGCGGGTCTGGCTCTGCTGGCCCGCGATCGTGGCGGCCCTAAAATTATCTTCCAGGTGTTGGTCAACCCGGCCCTGGAATATCCCGACCCCGGTACGCCATCCATGCAAGAACTTGGCGACGGCAAATACGGCATATCCAGAGAAAGCCTGCGCTACGGCCTGGATATTTACTTACAAGGAGAAGCTGACCGGCAAAACCCTTACTTTGCACCGCCCCGCTCCGACAATCTGGCCGGGTTGCCACCGGCCCTGGTGCTGACCGCCGAATACGACCCGCTGCGCGATGAAGGTGAAATCTACGCCGAAAAGTTGCGCGAGGCAGGCGTCTCGGTCCAGGCCAAACGTTACGATGGCGTCCTTCACGGCTGGGTAGTGATGGCCGTAATGATGGACAAGGGTAAGCAAGCTCTCATCGACATCGGCGCGGCTTTGCGGGCAGTTTTCGAGTAAAATCAAAGCCGTTAAAATTGGCCGAAATCATGAGGTAAGGACACGGCGCGTTTACTGCTTTGCAGCAGTACGTTTCCGCATCCTCCCTCCCAAACCCGGCCGGCAACTCTTCCCTGCCGTGTAGGCTACTTGGAGTATCTGCTGCTAAAAGCCAGGCTAGAGGGTGTTATGAATTTTTGGAGCGTACCATACGTATATCAAGGATATGGAACGCCAACAATATCCCAGCGATGTGAGCGACGAGGAGGGGGCCTTCGTCGCTCCTTATCTGACGCTGATGAGTGAAGAAGCCCCACAACGCGATTACCCTTTGCGTGAAGTTTTTAATGGCTTGCGCTGGCTGGTGCGGGCGGGTGCCTCCTGGCGCTTGATGCCCCACGACCTGCCACCCTGGTACACCGTCTACCAGCAAACCCAGCGTTGGCTTAAAGCTGGGGTCTTCGAAAGCATGGTGCATGACCTGCGGAGCTTACTGCGAGTGGCTGCTGGTAAGGAAGCTGAGCCAACCGCTGCAATCTTCGATGGTCGCACCCTCTAATCCACTCCTGAAAGCGGAGAGCGGGCCGGTTACGATGGGCATAAACGCCGTAAAGGTAGCAAAGTGCATCTGGCGGTAGATACCCTCGGCCATTTGCTGGCCTTGAGTGTTACCCCGGCCAACCAGCAGGAACGGGCACAAGTAGCCCAGTTGAGCCGAAAGGTGCAAGCCGTGACCGGCGAAAACGTCCAAATCGCTTTTGTAGATCAGGGCTACACGGGCGAAACTGCGCGGACAGCCGCTGCCGAGCGCGGTATCCAGTTGGAAGTAGTCAAGCTGAGTGAAGCCAAGCGCGGTTTTGTACTGCTGCCCAAACGCTGGGTCGTAGAGCGCAGTTTTGGGTGGATGTCTCGTTTCCGGCACTTGGCCCGCGACTACGAGCGGCTGGCTGATACTCTAGCCGGGCTGCATTTTGTGGCCTTTGCTATTCTGATGCTCAGTAGTTTGGTGCAGCTTGCTACCCAAAGTCCATAACACCTTCTAAACAACAAAGCAGCTGACGAATTAACATTAGGGGCATTCTGGCACTTAGTAGCCTGGCAGGGTGGGTATTTAGGACGAAAAAGTGATGGCCCACCCGGCTGGAAAAGTTTATGGAAAGGCTGGCTTTATCTCCAGACTTTGTTAGAAGGGGTTCGACTAGCTGCTAGATTATCCCTGCTAAAATGTGGGTAAGAGTCAGAGCTAAAGCAAGAGGACTTAGAACGCAGTAGCGGAGTCGCTAAAGGTCGGTTTTTCCGCCTCATAGTTAAAACCAGGGGCTACCAAAACCGCGTTTTCGGTGTACCTGCTAAACCAGCCCGGTTGGGAGTCTGACTGGAACCTGGCTTCCTATTCTCAGGAAAATCAGGAACTTCGGCTATAAAATCCGGACTATCGCTTTCCAGTTCCAGGCCCAGCACCGGCAGGCGCAGAGTGAAGCGCGTTCCCTGACCGGGGTTGCTTTCAACTCCGATCGTACCGTGGTGAGCTTCCATGATGCTTTTGCTGATTGCCAGTCCCAGCCCGGCGTTACCGGTCTCGCGGGTGCGGGAATTATCGGCCCGGTAGAAGCGGTTGAAGATCAAGGGTAACTGTTCGGGGTCGATGCCGCAGCCGTTGTCGCTGACCTTAATAGTGGCCCACTCACTACCTCCGTCTTGCTCAATCGCCAGATCGAGCCTGATCTGGCCGGTGGATGCGGTGTAGCGAATAGCGTTGTCAAGCAGATTGACCAGTACCCGGTAAAGCTGGTCTGAATCGGCCTGGACCCAGACCTCCGGCAGCCCAGGGGTATTTTCCATGATTAACTGGCGTGCGCCAGCCAGTAGCTGCATATTCTCTTGAACCCGGCTCAAGAGTTCCTTTAGTTCGACCGGGTTTAACTTCAAGCCTTTCTGGTTATTGGCGTCAAGCCGGGTCAATAGCAGCAGGTCTACCACCAGACGGCTCAAGCGGTCTATCTCCAGACGCAAAGCGGCGATGATATGCTCGGTGCGGGCCGCATCGTTGAGCGCGCCCATCTGCAAGACATCGAGATACCCTCCCAGGATAGTCAGCGGCGAGCGTAACTCGTGTGAAGCATCGGCCACAAACTGGCGCATCTGGGCTTCGCTCTGCTGTTGGGCGTTAAAGGCCGTTTCAATCTTATCCAGCATGGCGTTGAACTCAAGGGCCAGTTGCCAGACCTCGTCATGCTCAACCACTTTACCGGTCGTGAGTGAAGCGGGTAAGGGCACGCGCTGCTCCAGGCTGGAAAGACGGGTACGGTGAGCGATAGCGGTGATCTTCTTGAGCGGGCGTAAACCAATTCGAGTGAGCGGATAACCAATCAGAAGGGCCAGCACGACCAGCCCGGTCAGGCCGGAGATCAACAGAAACCGGATTTCATTGAGCACCTGGTTGGCGGGTTGGAGCGAGGCCGCCAGCATGACATACCCGGCCGGAACCCCTGGCGCGCTGAAGATGGAGCCATTTCTGTCCCGCACGACCAGCAAATAGACCAGGGCCTCTTCCCCTGGCTGCTGGCTGATTGTAGTGGTGTAGAAAATTGCGCCCTGCCGGGCCGCTTTTGCCAGTTGCGCCGAGGAGGGCAGGGGCGTGACCGGAGTGAGGGTTGCCGAAGACTGGCCAGATTGGGGAGGTTGCACAATCTGGCCCTGGTAGTTCAGGACCAGCGGCTGGAGTTCTCCGGTTGGTTTACTGGCCAGTTGATCGCTCAGGTTAACTAGAATATCACCACCCGACCGCGGAGGATTACTCCGGTCGTTACCCGCCACCTCCCGGCCATCCCGCCGGCCATCAGGCAGGAAAGTCTGGGTGACGGCGAAATCTTGCAACCGCGCCTTTAGCCCATCATAAAGAAAACTTTCCAGCCGGAAGTAAATAAAACCGCCCAGCACCAGACCCAATAGCCCCAGCAGCAGGATATAGAAAAGAGTAAGCCGCCAGCTAAGGGTACCGAAGCGACTGAAAAAGCCTCTAATCATGGGCCTTTTCCCTTGAGATAGCTTCTTCTTTCTCTTTAGGCCGGGAGCGTAAGACGTAGCCTACACCCCGCACGGTATAAATCAGGTTTGGTTCGCCCAATTTCTGGCGCAGGTAGCGGATATAAACCTCGATAATGTTGTAATCACCGTTAAAATCATACCCCCAGACCTTTTCCAGAATGGTCTCACGGTTCAACACCTGGTTAGGATGGCTCATCAAGAGCTTCAGGAGATCAAACTCGCGCTGGCTGAATTCGATAATCTGGGTACCGCGCCGCAGTTCTCTTAAACCAGGGTCAAGGGTCAGGTCATAGACCGTTAGCGGCCTGGTTTCGGTCTGACCGGGAGTAAAGTTGCCATTTGAGGCTGGTTTGCGGCGCAGTACCGCCCGGATACGAGCCACCAGTTCTTTAAACTGGAAGGGCTTGGTTAAATAGTCGTCAGCGCCGATATCAAGACCCTGCACCCGGTCGTTCAGTTCATCCCGCGCCGTTAGCATTATTACCGGGATATCGTGTGTCTTTCGTAGCCTCTGGCAAACTTCAAAGCCATTCATACCGGGCAACATGAGATCGAGAATGATCAGGTCGGGCGACCGGTCGAGGGCCATTTTCAGGCCGGTTTTGCCGTCAGTGGCATCTTCTACCTCAAAGCCCTCGTACTCCAGCCCGAGCTTGATAAAGTCAACCATCCGGGCTTCATCCTCGATAATCAGGATGCGCGGTCTGGAATTAATAGGCTTTATTTCTTCTGCTTCCTTCATTAGAGTCGTCTAAATTCTCCTGGTCCCTCTTCTCTGAAAGGGGCGATCAGCCGCTATTTGGTACTAAAGATTTTGTGGGAGTGGCCAGCCCCTTTTTGCTAACTCCATCTCCTGACCCCTACCCACCGGGAAAGGAAGAAAAATAGAATATTGAGAGGTACGTCCCCAATTCCCAGACAAGCACCCAAATCGCACCCGCCCTGAACTTCTTTTCAGCAAAATGCCACTAGTGGCCCGTTTTCACTAATTTTAACTTTTTGGCAGCTCAGAAACAAGCATGGTTACGAGCCTGGCTTTTACTTCAGTTTAATTTTAAGTTGTCTAGCTTAAACGAAGCTTGGATTTTACTGAGAAAATGCTGAGAATTTCTGAGAGCCGGTTCTGGCGAAGTCGACAGCTCGACCCATTTTGAGCACAAATCTGGCGGTCAGATCTACAGGTGACGTAAATTTAGCGATTCAGCTTGCGCAGGTTCTCAGCATCTTCTCAGTTTTCTCTCAGGGATGTGTAAGAGAGGGCGGTTATATTAGAGTTCATCGGGCTTACCTGTAGATCCGATCAAGCAAGTATTACGGTATTTTCCATAAGCTATAACAAAAATCTGAACCAAACAGGAGAACGGATGATAAATAAGCTAGAAGCACGAGTTAAAAGTTTGATCCGCCCCATAACTTTCGCTCTGCTACTGTTAATAGTAGCGAGCTTAGCCTGGCGGACTGCGGCGAGAACACCGCTACCACCGTAAGTCTGCTAGCGGCCACAACCGGCAGTGCTGCCAGCGCTGCAGCGGCAACTACGAACCAGAACGCTACAACTCGTGGGGCAACTACCGCTGCCTGTACGACCAGTGCGCCAGCTACTTCAGCCGCAACTATCGTTCCGGCACCACGGCGGTGACCACCACGGCGGCTGGAACGACTCTCGCCAGCACGTCCTAGGATACCTCGCCAAAAGTGGTCGCAGCGGCGAACGCTTTCCTGGAAACTCTGAGCACTTCCGAGAAGGCGGCAGTGCTGTTCGATTTGAGTACCAACGCTTAAAAAACTCGCTGGTCGAATTTGCCTAAGCCTTAACCTGCATTCCATGAAATTCAACTAGAAGGACCTAAAGATGAACAACGAACAGCAAAATATGGAGATAGCCAGTAACCCTCCCAAAAAGGCTAACAGAAAAAAAAGTAGTCCGGCCCGAAAGCGGCTACTGGGTACTATCGCCGGAACTATCCTGGCGGTCGTGGTAGCTTTCGGCGGTGGGATCGCCCTCAGCCAGTTTCCGAATTCGGTCACGCCTTCCCCTTCTCCGGATCAGGCCGGTCAGCTTCCAGCCCAGGCTCCCGGTACAGCCTCTAACAGTCCAAAGACCGCAAGTACGGGTACTGAAGCTGTAGCGAGCACGCATTCCGGTAATAGCCCGGCGAAGGTAACACCGGCCACAACTACGGGCGCTTCGGCTTTAGCCGATGCGAACAGCGCCGCTGTAGCGGCCTCCAATCAGAATTCGGATACTGTTCCTTCAGCGAATCCTGAGGCAGAGGCGGCGGTATCCGAACCGAATAATGCGGCGGTTGCACGACCCATTCCCAATAACGGCGCGGCGGGATTACCTAGTCCCAACACCGGCACTAATCCCCTGCCAGGTTCGAACAGGATTGCAGCGGTACCAAATCCCAATAATACCACCGCACCGGGCGCTAACAACGCCAACCGGCTGCAAAACCAGGCTGGAAAACGGCTAGCGGCCCAACCTCCCCGACCTAACCGGTAACAACCAAGCAACGGGCGGCCAGCAGGTTTTTCTTATAAATGTAGCAACCCGGACTTCAGGAGGCGGCTGGCCGTCCTATACCTTCGGAACAACAGAAAGCGGCTGGCCGCTCTTTAAACATACCAGGAAAGAAGCATTACTATGGCAAGTTCATCCACTCTAGATACACCTCTCTCAGATATCAGTATTGAGCAAGAGTCTTTACCGCTATCAAGTCAGGCTTTTGAAGCAAACCGGCAGCCTTCAGCGGTTCCGGCTTCGATAACCTTTCCAAACTATATGCAAATGCGCCGGGTTTTGCCGGTCTGGTTCTGGCACATCTTACGGATATTTAGCGTGATTTTCTCGATCAGCCTGGGCATTACTCTTTTTATTCGGCCTGATATTGGGCTTAATCTATTCTGGGGCGTGTTCATCCCGATCCTACCGCTGGTATTCTTTGCCGCTCCCGGTCTGTGGCGTAACCTTTGTCCAATGGCGGCCCTGAACCAGACGCCGCGCCTGTTCGGCTTTACGCGAGGGTTGGTGCTACCGACCCGGCTCAAAGAATATTCTTACGTGGTCGGCATCGGTATGTTTATTGTGCTGGTGCTTTCCCGCAAAGTCCTGCTGAACAACAGCGGTTGGGCGGTCGGTCTGCTGGTGCTGGGATCGCTCCTGACCGCCTTTATTATGGGTACTATCTTCAAAGGCAAAAGCGGTTGGTGCAGCAGTATTTGTCCCCTCTTGCCGGTGCAGCGCCTCTATGGTCAAACCCCTTACCTGAACCTGCCCAACAGTCATTGCCAGCCCTGCGTCGGCTGCACGACCAACTGCTACGACTTTAACCCGCAGGTTGCCTATTACAACGATTTGAACGACAAAAATCCACACTATAGCGGCTATCGCAAGTTCTTCGCCGGGGTCTTTCCCGGTATGATCCTGGCTTTTTACACCGTGCCGGTGCCACCTGCGGTCAGCGTTATCGAGATGTACGCCCGGTTTCTACTCTATATGCTGGTTAGTCTGGGTTCGTTTTATCTGCTTGACTCCTTTATCAAGGCCAATTCCCACCGGATAACAACCCTCTACGCAGCGGCGGCTCTAAACATCTACTACTGGTTTAACTTCCCCCTGTCCGCCCGCTTTGTCGGGGCTGATTTTCACACCAGAATACCTGATAACTTTGTCTGGACGGCTCGTATTTTGCTTTATTTTGCGTCCGTCTACTGGGTGGTCAGAACCTACCGGAAAGAAAGTCTGCTGCTGGAACAGGCCGCTGTACCGCGCGGTGCTGGTAGCCGGTCGCTGCCTTTGATTAACCGGGCGGGCAAGGCAGGAAAACCGGCGGTAACTTTTCTGCCCGATAACCGGCAGGCAGTCACCGAGTTAGACACCACCCTGCTCGAAGTGGCGGAATGTAACGAACTACCGCTCGAAGCGGGTTGCCGGATGGGGATGTGCGGGGCTGATCCGGTGGCGATTGTGGAAGGGATGGAGCACCTTTCCCCGATCGAGGACGATGAAAGAACCACCCTGGGACGGTTGGGGCTGGCGGAAAACACCCGCTTGGCCTGCTGTGCCAGGGTACGCGGCGGGGTGACGGTCTCCCTTAAAGCGGAACAGGCAGCTACGTTCGCCGGATCAGGTGCAAGCCGGTTTAATTTCGACCCTGTCGTCAGGAAAGTTGTGGTAATCGGCAACGGTGTGGCCGGGGTAACAACCGCCGACCACATCCGGCGGCGCCATCCCGACTGTGAAATTCACCTGGTCGGGCGCGAAGAACACCATCTCTATAACCGGATGGGTATCACCCGCCTGATCTACGGCCGCTCGGCCATGCAGGGGCTGTACCTGATGCCTGAAACCTGGTATGACGAGCGCCGGATCACCTGCTGGCTCAACACTCAGGTCCGCATAATTGATGCTGCGACCCGCACCGTCACGCTCGGTACGGGCGAAGTTCTGGAGTACGACCGCCTGATTCTGGCTACCGGCAGCAGCGGTGCGGTCCCGACCATTCCTGGTTATGGTCTGCCCGGTTCGTTTGTGGTCCGGGAAGCCGCCGACGCCATGAAGATCCGGGCTTACGCCCAGGAACACAACAGCCAGCGGGCGGTAATCGCCGGAGGCGGGTTGCTGGGACTGGAAGCCGCCTATGCTTTGCACAAACTCGGCCTTCAGGTGACAGTCCTGGAGCGATCCAAAAGTCTCTTGCGCCGCCAGTTGGACCGGGAGAGCGGGCAAATGCTGAAAATCTACCTGGAAGAGCTTGGCCTGCGCATTATGCTGGAAAGCGAGGTCGAGACGCTCGAAGGCGCTGGAGGCAGGCATGAGAAAGTTAAAAAACTCAGGCTCAAGAGCGGCCAGACCCTGCCTTGCGATATTGTGGTGGTAGCGGCGGGCATCAAACCTAACGTGGAACTGGCGCGGTCAATCGGGCTTGAAATTAAACAGGGGGTTGTGGTAGACGATTTTATGAGAACCAGTCAGCCCGATATTCTGGCTGCCGGAGATGTAGCCGAACACGCAGGCCAGATCCCCGGCCTGTGGGCAACCGCCCTGGCTCAAGCGGAGATCGCAGCCATCAACGCCATCGGCGGCAGTGAAATCTATCAGCCGCCCGTCCCGGTCACAATGCTGAAGGTGGTCGGCGTGGAACTGACTTCTGTCGGGGCCTTTGAACCGGCTACACCCCTGGACGAAGTTATAGTTTTCAGGAATGAGGCCGAACACCTTTACCGCAAACTGGTAATTTCAAACGGTAAGATCAGTGGGGCTATTCTGCTGGGCTACCCCCAGGACGCCCCTCCGGTGACAGCCGCCATCAAGAAAGGGCTGGATGTTACACCTTTGCTACCAGAGCTACGCTCCGGTAACTGGCAGCGGCTTAAAGGATAAAAAGCCTTAGATAAGGGCAATGACCCCGCCGCGACCGGAAAATTACTCCTAAGGAACAGCAGAAAGCGGCTGGCCGCTTCTAAAAAGAAAACTCCCTTGAAAGAGGGAGCTTCTTTTGTTGTTACTTGTTCGCGCAATTAGTGGTTGTGATGAGTATTTTAGTCATCCGTGGTATGTAAGCAAATGATAAATTTTTGTATAAGAAGCTTATTACAATAGTTAGATAGAGTTTTAAAATACCATATACTATGCTGTAAGGTTACTTGTAAGGTTATTATGTTATATTTAAGCCTGTTATACAGCCCCAACAAATGTAATAGAAAGTAATGCCCCTTCAGATTAGTAGACATCCAGATTTTAATTACAGGTAAACAGAGTAGCCTTCTGGCTTACGGGTCATAGTTAACGTTGCAGTTTAGTTTTTAGCACTAAGGAGTATTATGTCTAAGCTTCCCCAGTATGAGCAGGCGGACCGCTTTCAACTGCTTTCTTTAACCACCCTGGCCTTTATGCTGGCCGGGCTACTTTGCGCTGTTGTCCCACTCACTGCCTTGGCCGCTCCCGTAATTACAGAGTATAACGGCCTCACCGGTAACACTCCTAGAGGTATTACGAAAGGGCCGGATGACAATCTCTGGTTTGTTGAGGTAGGTGGCAATAAGGTTGGCAAAATCACCACTGCCGGGGCTATTACTGAATACACTATCCCTACCGGCAGCAGCTCTCCTCTAGGTATTACCGCCGGACCGGACGGCAATCTCTGGTTTACCGAGGGCAATGGCAATAAGATTGGCCAAATCACCCCGGCAGGGGTGATTACAGAATATCCTGCCTCTATCACTTATAGCTATCCTCACTACCTCACGACCGGGCCGGATGGCAATCTCTGGTTTACCGAACAGTTCGGCACTCATATCGGCAAAATCACCACCGCCGGGGTCGTTACCGAGTACCCGGTCCCCACCGCCAATGCCTATACCTGGGACATCACGGCAGGGCCGGATGGCAATCTCTGGTTTACCGAATATAATGTTAGTAAAATCGGCCGGATCACTCCTGGCGGGATCTTTACAGAATATGATGTCCCAACCGCCTCTAGCTCTCCCTATGGGATCACGGCGGGGCCGGACGGCAATCTCTGGTTTACCGAGGCGAATGGCAATAAGATTGGCTTTATTACCACCGCCGGGGCCATTACCGAGTATAATGTCCCGACCGCCAGCAGTTCTCCTCAAGGCATTACCGCCGGACCGGACGGCAATCTCTGGTTTACTGAGACGGGTGGCAATAAGATTGGCTTTATTACCACCGCCGGACTCCTTACTGAATATGATATCCCTACCAGTAGTAGTGCTCCTGTTGCCATCACAACCGGACCGGACGGCAATTTGTGGTTTAGTGAGCTTGCGGGCAATCAGATTGGAAAACTAGTACTCCCTCTTACCAGTAGCCTTAGCCTTACCGGCAGCCCTAACCCCTCAACTGTTGGGCAAAGTGTGACCTTCACTGCTACAGTCAGCCCTGCCCAGGCTACCGGCATTGTTACATTCAGTGATGGAAATAACCTTTTAGGGACAGGCACTCTGACCGGCGGGGTCGCTACTTTTACTACTAACAGCCTGGATACTGGTAGCCATAGCATTACTGCCGCTTATGCCGGGGATGCTACCTATGCTAGCTCGACCTCAAACACCCTAACTCAACAGGTGAATACAGCCTGCGACGCGCTGGCAGTCACTGAGGTCACGGATGACGGCAGTGGTAGCACCTGCGGTACTCTCTCCTATGCCCTCAACCAACCGGTCAACAGCCCGGACGGTCAAACAATTACTTTTGCGCTCAGCCAGGGTGAGACTGTTACCTTTACGGGCAGCCTGGGTGTGAAAGCTAAAGCCAACGTGACAATCAACGGAGGGACTTTTGGCAGCAGTTTCCGCATAGTCCTGGATGGTAACGGAGTGAGCGGGGATGGTCTTACTCTAACCGGTAACGATACTCTGGTTAACCTGACCATTAAAAATTTCGAGGGTAAAGAATTGGTGCTGGAAAGCCCTGGGAATAAGTTACAGGGAGTAATTGTAAAAGCCAGTTGAGTTGTTACTTCTAACAAGCCCAATACCTGGCAAACTACAATTGTAGTTTGCCAGGTATTGGGCTACCATTCCTATCCGGGAATCTTTGAGGTGGTCGATGGCTGTCGCCACACCACACAGAGGATCTAAAACTTCCGGTTGCAGCCCATTGAGTTGCTTACGCTCCAGCTAGAGCCCGGTAACATAAATGCCGGCGAATTAGCGGGGTGGCTGGTTTCTTGTGACCTTGATTATGCTGATAAGGGCAGTTGCGAGAAGCTATAATGATCGCAACCAGGTTGAGGCGCTGTTAAGGATTTCGGAGGGGACGCTGGAGAGCCAGCTGCGTACCGCCGCTACCAGCTGGGCACAACTGGACCGCTTCCTGGAAGCGAGAGGGCTGGTACTGGAAAAAGAAGGCAGCTATTACCTGGCCGCACCGGGATACAGAAAGCCAGTGCCGGTGGAAGAAAGCGGGCTGACAGAGGAAGAAGTGGATTACCTGATTGAAAATCAGGAGGCATAAATATAAATTATTTATAACATAAACTTTTATGGCTTACATGCTCATTCGGCCCTACTGTAAGAAAAGACCCCGGCTCATCTGGGCCAGGGTCTTGCTGTTCCACAACAGTTGCTATTATTAGAGCATTTTGGAGAGATTGGAGAGGATGGTAGCCTGCTGTTTGGTCAGGGCTTTGCCGGTCTGAGCCGCCACCTGCTGGCGATAGGCGTTGAGTTCATTATTCTTGGCAATAGTGGTGCCCGCCGCTGCCGCCGCTTTGGCTGCGGACAGCTTATCGCACAGTCCCTTATCTACCGCCGGGTTGGTCGAAAAATTAGCCGAGAGACTACACAGGCTGTCGAAAGTTACACCGACGGTGAAGCTGGTCGAGCCGCTGCCCGTATTTCCCGCGTTATCCGTCGCTGTGGCCGAATAGGAATGGTTACCGAGGGCGAAGGAGTAGGCCGGACCGTTGATGTTGGCGCAGGTGCTGGAAGCGACGCCCGACAGGTTATCGGCGGGTGTGCAGGTGATGTTGATGGTCTGGTCGATGGTGTAAATTCCGGCGTTGCCCGTGTAAGTCACTGTTGGCTTCGTTAGATCAACCTTGATCGGGCCAAAGCCGGTGCTGGCGCTATTCCCGGCGTTATCCGTGACCTGTCCGCTGGCCAACTGGTTAGCGCCTTCTCCAAAAGTCTGGTCGTTGGGACAACTGGCGACACCGGACAGGTTATCGTTGCAAGTGAAGTGAACTGTCACACTCTGGTTGGTCCAGGTCCCGGCGCTGTAAGGCTTGCCGTCGGCGGTTTTGGCGCTGGCGGTAATGGTAGGCGGAGTGGCGTCGTACTTGAAAGTGAAAGTGTTACTGCTCGTGTTACCGGCATTGTCGGTACAACTTGAAGTAACGCTGGCGTTATTACTATCCGGCCCGCTGTAAGACTCCCCTAAAGTGCAAGAGGCAATACCCGAACCCAAAGGATTATCACCATAACCGTTGTTGAATTGAACCGGGTGGTTGTAATAGCCATTGGCATCGGGGAAGCGAAGGGGATCAGGCCCGATGATGAGCGGCGGGGTCTTGTCAATTTTTACCGTAAAGGCGCTGCTAGCGCTATTCCCGGCATTATCGGTAGAAGAGAAAGTTTTGCTGGTTGTCCCTTCGCTAGAAATAGTATAAGAACCCGCATCAGGACAGGCGGCAACGCCCGACGCCTCGTCGCTACAGGCTACTACCAGGGTAACATCCTGGTTAGTCCAGGCGCCGGAAGTGTAAGGCTGACCGTCAGCGGTCGTGGCGGTGATGTTAATGGTGGGTGCGGATTTATCAACCATAACCGGGCCGAAATCGTATCTGGTGAGGTTGTAGGCCTTGTCTCTGGCGTAACCCTCAACCATACTGCCGCTGGCGCCCGTATCAGCGCTGATAGTCTGATCATCAGTACACAGTAAAATCCCGGAGCGGTCATCGTTACAGCTAAAGTGAACAGTCACGTCCTGGTTAGTCCAGGTGCCGGGGTTGTAGGGTTTTCCATCAGCGGTTGTGGCGCTGGCCGAAATGGTGGGAGCGGTCTCATCCACGTTGACGGTGTAGGAGGCGGTGCCGGTGTTGCCCGCTTTGTCAGTACAGCTGCCGGTCACCTTAATATTGACGCCCTCTCCGCTGGATTTGCTGATTACATTGCACCTGGTATCGTCAATCCCTGAGCCGCCGGTGTCGGTCCAGTTCCAGTAAACCACCACATCCGTAAAGTTCCAGCCATAAATGTTAGCCGCAGGAAGCGGGTTGGGATTGGCAGTAGGCGGCGTACAATCGTCATGCTGGGGCGGGTTGCCTGAAAAGTTGTGGCCGAGAATGGACCCGCTACAAAAGACCCTGACCGTTCCCTGGTTAGAGAGCGAGCCATCGCTAGTAAGCACCGTACCTTTGACGTTAATCAGGCCATCGCTGTTATTGGTAAGCGCACCCTGAAGGTTAAGGAATCCTCCATTAAGGTTGATTGTGCCGGAGTTGGTCGAAACATCAAGATTATACGGTTGCAGTGTACCGCTACTAACGTTAATAGTTGCGCCCTTATTGTTAGTCAGATAACCTGCTTGAAGAAAGTTGCTGGTATTCACCGTGCCGTTGTTGGTAAGACTGTGAATATAGGTACTCACGCTAAGTGTCAGGGTATCACCGGCTGCAACCGGGTAATCGGAGAAAAACATGCACATATTGGCACCCGAATTCCAGTAACCACTGACAGCCTCGCAGGAAGCCTGGTCGGAGATAGTGATTTCGGCGGCGTGGGCGGTGCGCGGGGTGGCCACCATCAGGCTCAACACTACTGCGGCTAGCAGGAGCGTGAGCATACCCAGGCGGCTAACGCCCGGTTTTATTTTCCTCAATATCGCGCTCATTCCAGGCTGAATCATGGTTAGCCTCACATCCTTTCGCTAACTGGTCTTACTTTCAGGCTTCACCAGCCTGAAATGAAAGCTTACTTACAACATCAGGTACACTTAGCTAGTTGTTTGTCTGTTTCAGTTGGTGGTAGATGAAGTGTTAGCCCTACTTTAATCAATTAGCCTCCGTCAAAAAAGGCTTTTTTATACCAAAAGTTGACCGAAAGTTGACCGAATTTCCTCAGAGAGGCTGGATGGGGAATCATAAAGAAAAGACCCCGGCCCTTGAGAGAGTGCCGAGGTCTTTCCTGTCCGGCTAAAGCCAGGTAATGTATTTATTTGAAAAAGACTTGATATTAAACTGTCTGGCCTAACATGGCGATCCAGCCACTACCTTCCTGGATACTCTGGACCGCTCCCTTAAAGCTATAACCTTCCTGCCAGGCGCTTTCAAAATCCTCAGGGTCATAAGTTGCCCGCAGACTACTTAAAGTATGTTCATACTCACTCCGGAAGAAATCGATCAGAGGGCTTTTTTCAGTTTCTACCAGCTTCTGGATGGTTCCGCAAAGTTGAATAGACTGGACTGCTTCTCCCTGTTCCTTCAATAAAGTGGCTAACCCTATCAGGTTACCAGGCCTGCATTCTTTTTGCTTGAGCCGGAGGCTTTCCACGAAAAAGGTCCGAGCCTGCGTATAATCATTCTGAGCTAAAAGCAAAAACCCCAGCCCACTCAAGCAGCGAGCAAGGTCCGCTTTATCATCTACCATTCTGAGCAGTTCCAGGCTGTTCCAAAAGAGTTCACCCGCCTCCCGGTAAGCTCTTTCCGCCAGGCACTCATAGCCGAGAATAAGATACAGGCGAGACTTGCCGGTTTTATCGCCCAGCTCCTGCTTAAGAGCCAGGCTGCGCTCACTAAAAAGCCTGGCATCCCGGTAACTTCCTTCCGCCAGGGCTACGTCAGCCAGCACATTATAGGTGCCGGTCAGGCCTAATTTATTATTTTGTTTCTCCCAGATAGAGAGCGCTTCCTCACAGTAGTGACGTGCCAGGGAGTGGTTATTTTGCAGATTGGCTAACGCGCCCAGATTGTGATACACCACGCCTATTCCGGATTTATCGCCTATTTTTTGGTACAGCTCCAGGCTCTGCTCATAATAACTGGAAGCCGCCTCAAATAAGGCTTGCCGGCGGTTTAACTCACCCAGGGCACATAAGAACTTGGCCGTCGCCATTTCATCTTCCGACTGCTTTGCCAGGGCAAGCCCCTGCTGAAGATGGTCACTCGCTTTTGGATAGTCAGATTGCCGCACGGCAAGAATGCCTGCTCCATATAAGGCTTCGGCATAACTGGACAGCCACCAAAAATCCTTTGAGGTACTGTTGATAGTCAGTTCGGCGGGAACTATTCGGGCCAGAGCGCTCTCCAGATAGCCGCGCCCTTCTGAGATTAGACCCCAGAAACGCCAGAAACGCCAGACGTTACTGAGCAAGCGAAAGTTTAGTGCCATCTCGCCGCTTTCGCGACACCAGTCAAGAGCCGCCCTGAGATTGTCCAGCTCTTGCTCCAGATGGCTGGCGTCTACTTGAGGAGTCGTACCGACCAGATTCGTGGCAGCTTTTTCAGTTAACTGGGTGTAATAAACCGCGTGCCGCCGGTGCAAATCCGCTACTTGCGCGCTCTGCTTCAAGCGTTCCAGGCCGTATTCCCGCACCGTTTCAAGCATGGTAAAACGAGGCAGGGATGAGGTTGCCTGGGCGTCTGGCTCAGCCCATTCCTGTTTTAGCAAATTCTTCTCCAGAAGGGCTACCAGCTTTTCGAGCGTTTGATCTATCAGGGAAAAAGGGCTCTCCGGATAGCTCTCCTCAGGGCATACCTGGTGCACCGCTCCGAGGGTAAAACCGTTACGAAAGACGGCCAGGCTGGTGAAAAGCTCTTGCTGAGACGGGGGTAGTAGCTGGTAACTCCATTCCAGGGTATTACGCAAGGTCTGGTGGCGAGCGGGCCAGTTCGCCGCTCCCCCTACCAGCACTGCCAGTTTGTGTGGTTGGCTCAAGCGTTCCAGCAGGGCCCGGGGCGGTAAGACTTTGACCCAGGCGGCCGCCAGTTCAATCGCCAGCGGCAAGCCTTCCAAAAGCTGGCAAATGCGGGCGACAGCCCTCTCGTTTTGGACTGTAAGCGTGAAATCCGGTCTTACGGCCTGCGCTCGTTCTACAAACAGCCGCACGCTTTCATACTGGTGCAACCGCTGGCCCTGAGGCAAATGGTCAAGGTCCGGTAAATCCAGGGCCGGTACACCAAACTGGCGCTCGCCATAGATCCGCAAGGGCTCTCGGCTGGTAACCAGCACCTTAAGGCCAGGGGCTCGGGTCAATAGTTCGCTTATTTGGGTGGCCCCTTCCACAATTTGCTCAAAATTATCCAGCACCAACAGGAGTTGCTTGTCGCGCAGATAGGCTTGCAGTTGTTTAAGTGGATTATTGGTTAGCTCCCTAAGGTCCAGGGCGCTCGCGATAGTGGGAACGATCAGCCGAGGGTCAGTTACGCTGCCCAACCCTACGAAACAAACCCCGTGTTGAAAATCTGAGTGCAGTTCCTGGGACAGCGCGAGGGCCAGGCGGGTTTTGCCAATCCCTCCAGGACCAAGCAAAGTCAGCACTCGCACTCCGCGCCGCTTCAGTATCGAGCCGGCCTGTTCTATAGCCCATTCTCGCCCCACTAAATCGGTCAGCGGGGCGGGCAAGTTATTAAAGCTAGCGAGTTCATCTGGAAAAACCTGTGGAGCAGGTAAGGGAGCACTGGCTGGAGCGGAAGTGATTGAGGGGAGCGGCTCAGGACTACTAACGGTAGAACTGTTAGAGGCTTCGAGAAGATTAAGGGGCGGTTGCTGCCACTCTTCCAGGCTAAAAGCTTCCTTACCCATCCCCATTAAGGCCAGCAATTCCAGAACCTCACTAACTCTGGTCAGGGCTTGCCACCCGGCGAGGGTTTTGACGATTTGCCTGACTTCCGGGCGGGTCAGGCCGGTAGGACCTCTGCCGCTTAACTTACGGCTCAAGACCTGATGATTTAAGCCAATAGCTTCAGCTAAATCTTTTTGAGAAAAACCGGCAGCCCGGCGCAAAGCTTTAATTTGCTCCCTGAAATGAGCCTGCTCAGGGTTAACTTCCATACTACTACTTGCCTTAAATAGCTTATTAAATGAGACAGTTCAGGAGGATGGAGTTACAGGCAGGTTCAGCCGGTCGTTGTAAAAAGACTGCCTGAGTAACACTAATAAAGTCGGGATAATTGAATTGAGAATAGTCGAAACTGAATCTATCCCCTGAAAATAACGGTCAACTTTCGGTCAACTTTCAGTCTAAAAAAGGCTTGTTTGTCCGGTGGTAACTGAATACATTATAGATAACTATTTACCAGTTATCAATGCATAAAAGACGAAAAGTTATTAAATATGCGAATTAGTCATAAGGTGGTCATCCGCCAACCGGTAGAGCTGGTCTTTAGTTACGTGACCAACTTTAAGCTGACGGCCAGGTGGACTGCCGAGGTAGAGGAAACCCAGGCCTTGGCGGCAGAGCCGGTGAAGGTAGGTTTTATCTTCAGGCAAAATACCAACTTCACCTTCTTGAAACTCGCTTTGAGTCACACTTACCAGGTGATCGAGTATACCCCCAACCAGAGTTGTCTATTCAAAAGCATTGCGGGGCTACTGACCTGCCTGGTGCAATACCGCTTTGAACCCCATCCTGAAGGCACCATTTTCACCCAGGAAGTGCGGTCTAACCTGGAGGATTACTTTGAAGGCAAGGCGGAAGCGCTGCAAGCCGAAAGGCTGGGCCGGTTGCAAAGCGACCTCGCGAGCCTCAAAGCCCTACTGGAGAATATCCCGCTAACCCGGTGTTAACCCGGTAAGCGTCTGAGGAATATTTAACAGGACGCGACCCGGCCTACTTCGTTTGACCCCCACCTATCGCGGTAAACCTCTCAGGGGGGAGGATACTTCTTTTGAAGCTGTATAGAAAGGAAAACTTGAATGCGAAAACTCATCGCCGGTTTTACCGGCATCTTAATACTGACCCTGTTTTTAGCCTCGGCCCTGTGGCCCGTCTCCGCTAACGCTGCGACCACTACTATTTCTAACAAGGCTTCCTGCGAAGCCCTCGGAGGCACCTGGGATGATACGACTTATGCTCCTTATATCCTAATATGCAACTTGAGCGACTATACCATTGCAGCGGGGGATACTCTGATAGTATCTGACCCTGTTGCTGCTGTCTTTAAGGGGGCGCTTACCAACAATGGTACCGTAATTAACAATAGCCTTCTTGACACGAATACCCTGATCAACAACAGCGGTGCAACCATTAATACTAATGGGCGCTTGCAGGTCGCGGCCCAGAGCGGCAAGGCTTTGACCTGGCAGCAAGCCACCATCCTGACCAATCTTTCCAAATCCCTCTAGTGCCACAGCTAAAGACCCCCGGTTGTCACCGGGCCGGGGCCTTTCTTTTAGGATTTTCCTTTTATTTTCAGGTTGGCGAAGCCTGAAAGTAATATCAATTAGTCAATAGACCCCTGGCCTAAAGGCCGGGGCTTGTACCCGGGTTTGCACCCGATACGCTAGGCTGACTGACAGGCAGCCCACCAGCCAGGGGTATACCGAGGCTGGTAAGGTGTTTATCCCTGATGTTGTAAGCGGCGT
>DATAKM010000175.1:0-17648 GCA_036261665.1 Chloroflexia bacterium | reverse complement strand
CAAATTAAATATGAGTCTTGGAACAAAAACTAGTACAGCGCAACTGGAAAAGAAAAAGCTGGCCCCGGTTACTACTTCTTTAAATAGTAGCAACCGGTTAGAGAGAGATGCTTTAGAACAAAGTTGCACTCATAAATTGCTTACCATACTTCCAACCCTTCGCCAGATCGTAAACCGTGACCGGGAGGGCGACCCTACTCAGATCACCTTCCAGCAATATAACGTACTCAAAGCCCTGCAAGAACAAAAACTGCTGATCAGCGAGCTGGCCGATATGCTCAAGGTAAGTCGCCCCACCATGTCGCGTATTATTGACGGACTGGAAGGGCGGCGGCGCTTGAACGGCACCAGCGAGGAAAATCGCCGTCCCAAGCTGGTTGAGCGGATTGCCTGCCAGGACGATCACCGCCTGGTCTATGCTCATATTACCCCGGAAGGCCTTAATATTCTGCACACTTACCGCTCTCAGGCGGAAGAGAATATCTGCGCGCTGCTACGCCAGTTACCGCAGGATGACCTGCCGGTAGTCTTGTACGCCCTCGAAGCCCTTCATGAGGCTATCGGGCAGTTTGAGTAAAACAACCGCCGCCGTTGATCCTCTTCTAATACTTTCCCGCCTTTTGCAGCAACTGCTCTGGCGCGTTATAATCCTGTAGATGATAATAGACGCTCATACTCATATAATGTCGCCGGAGCTTGCGGCCGCAAAAGCGGATTACTGCGCCCGCGACCGCTGGTTCGACCTGTGTTATAACCACCCCCAGGCGCGGATTGCCAGCGCCGAACAGCTTATCGCCAGCATGGATAAAGCCGGGGTGCATTATTCGGTCGTGGCAGGGTTTGCCTTTGAGAACGGCGCTCTTTGTGCTGCCTCCAATGACTATGTCATTGACGCGGTTAAGCGCTACCCGGATCGCCTGATCGGTCTGGCTGCCGTCCAACCCCTGGACGGCATGCAGGCGGTTTACGAGGTCGAGCGCTGCCTTAAAGCCGGGTTAGCCGGGGTGGGCGAGCTTTTACCGGATGGGCAGAACTTCGACCCGACCGCTACCCCGGCAATGACTCCTCTGATGGAATTTTTGCAAAGTCAGGCTTGCCCGGTGATGATCCATACCAGCGAACCGGTCGGCCACCTCTACCCCGGCAAAGGTGTAACCTGGCCGCATAAAATTGTAGCCCTGGCCGGCGCCTTTCCCGAACTGAAAATTATCGCGGCGCACTGGGGCGGCGGCCTGCCTTTCTACGAGTTGATGCCGGAAGTGAAAAACGCCCTGCGCAATCTTTATTACGATACGGCAGCTACTTCTTACCTCTATGAGTTCAAAGTCTTTCGGGCGGTGGCGGATACCTGCGGCGCGGCTAAAATTCTCTTTGCTTCCGATTATCCGCTGCTCAAGCAGGGCCGTTTGATCGGCCGGGTGCAGGCTGAAGGTGGCCTGACTGCCGAGGAGTTACGGCTGGTGCTGGGCCTCAACGCCGCGCACCTCTTTGGTCTGAAGATAGCCGAGGTGCAGGCGTGATAGTAGCGGTGCGCGGTAAGCTGGAATGGATGGGGCCGGATAGCGTGATTGTGGAGGTACACGGTATCAGCTACCGCCTTTTTGTCCCCTCAACTCTGCTCGATGAGCTTGGCGAGGTCGGCAGCGAAGTCAGGCTGCAAACCCACCTCTACGTCCGCGAAGACCAGATGACTCTCTACGGCTTTAAAGACCAGGACCAACTGGCCCTTTTCGAGCTATTGATGGGTGTATCGGGAGTAGGGCCACGGGCGGCCTTGAATGTCTTAAGTAAAGCCGCCGCCGATGCCATACACCTGGCAATCGCCCAGGGCGATGTTGATTTCCTCAAAAAAGTGCCCGGTATCGGCGTCAAGACTGCCAGCCGTATCATCCTGGAACTGAAAGGTAAGCTGGTTGAGGTCAGTGGCCCGGCTAAAACCGCCGCCCTGGCTGCCGCCGGCCCGGCAGGCCAGAAGAACCTGGTGGCCGCTCAACAGCGCGCCCAGGTCTCGGATGCCCTGAGCAACCTAGGCTATAGCTCTGTCGAGATTCAAACGGCCCTGGCCTCTCTTCCAAACGACCGCGAATTGAGCATTGAGGAGCTGGTGCTGGCCGCTTTGCAATTCCTGGGGCAATAAAAAGTCAGACCTGCTTCAACTCCATTACATCACTCCCCCTCAAAATTTACCGGCTTACTCCGGTATTCTTCATTTCTACCCGGCAAGCACCGTAACTAATAGACACTCCGGCACATTCTTTTAATAACAAATCGGTTATCGGAATGTAAAATGGAATTAAATGGGTAATTAGAAATGCCAGGAAAAGGAGATAGTATGTCTCTCAAATCAAATCTGAAACGTCTACCGGCTATCGGCGCTCTTTTATTAATTATCTTGCTGGCAGCCTGTGGCGATACTACCGCTACCGGTCCCGCCACTACCGCTGTTTCTCAGGCTACAGCTACAACTACAGTAGCTACCGCCTCGGCTACCACCGCGCCCGCTACTACCGTTGCCGGACTGCCTACGGTTACGCCCGGCCCGACCAGCACCACCGCGCCTGCTACCGCAGTACCTGCTACAACCGCAGCAGCTACAAGCGCTGCGCCGCAAACCACCAATCCGCCTGCCACCACTGCCGCGCCGACCGGCGTTCCGGCTACGACCGCGCCTGCCAGCGGGCCTGTCCAGGTCTACTATTTCAAAGCGGGTTCCATCTGGGCAGCCCTGCCGGACGGCTCCAACAAACGCGAACTGGTTAAAAATGTAGTTGGCTCTGCACGCACCGAAAAGGGCCAGTTACTCTATTTTCAAAAAGTGCAGTCCGGTGCGGAAACGGTTTTACAGTTTAAGCTTTTAAATCCGGGCCAGAATGGCGCTGAAACAGTCATTGATAATCGCGCTTTTGTGGCCGTGCCGGGTGGTCAGGCCAGCAAAAGCCCCTCGGGAGTCTACGGGGTGGATAGCCGGGCAATCGGTGTGCTGGCGGTCTCGCCGGACGGTTCGCAGGTGGCCTACACTAAAGCTAACCTGAGCGGCCCGACCTTTGAAGGCCTCGGTGGTAAGGAGTACCCTACCGAATTATGGCTGGCTGACCTTAACCCTAATTCGCCGTCGCCGCGTCGCCTGGTCGCCAACGACAAGGACTATATCGCCCATCCGGTCTGGAGTACCGACGGCAACCGGATTGCTTTCATTCGCACGCCCGGTTTTGGGACCGGGGCGGGCTATCCGACTGCTATCTGGTCGGTTTTTAAAGATGGTTCGCGCCTGGCTTTTCTGACCGGGCCAGACCTGGGGAAAGTGAACGGCAATAGCTTTTACGCCAACCCGGCTTACAATCTGCGCTGGGTAGGCCCGCTGGCTCTTACCTTTCAGGCTTCCAACCAGATAGCGACCCCGCTCTGGCTGCACGATCTCAACCAAAAATCGGACTTTCCGACTTTACTGGCGATGGATGCTTCCCGGCAAGTAGCCTTTTGCCCGGCGGTCCGGCGCTACTTCTATCTGCGCCAGGAACCTGCCAGCGTCCAGGCCGGCGGTATCTTCTCCGTTTCGGTAGACCATCCTGAAGCCAGCGCCGTGGCTCTTGATCCCGCCGCCGTTCAATTGCTGGATTGCAAGGCCGACCTGCTGCTCTACCGGGACAGTAAGGGCCAGACCCTTGTGCAGCGCGTCACCGCCGAGGGTAAAAGCGCCGGCGAAGGGGTTAAGCTTGGCAGCCCGGTCAACCCTAAAGCGCAGGTAACAGCCTCTTTTTCACCAGATAAAGCTCTGGTGGCCTGGGCTCCTCGGCCCGAATTCGGCACTTCTAACCCTGCCGGCAGCACTCAGCGCTTTACCCTTTTCCGGGTGGACGGCGTTGCGGTAGCCGAAGCCAGCCTCGACCTTGACCCGACTGATATCACCTGGCTGGATAACCGGGTAGCGATCTTTAAGGGCACAGTTTCTATTGAGAACCAGCAAATGCAACTGGTGAGTGTAAGTTCTTCCGGGGTCAAAACGGTGGATAGCGGCGGCGGCGAGTTGCAGATAGTGCCGCAGGCTAGCTCTGGCCTCTAAAGATTTGCAGGGTATATTCTGAAAATAAAACAGCCGGGCTTTCTTGCTCTTAACAGGCAAGCCCGGCTGTTTTTGTTATTTAGAACTGGGTGGCGCTATTGAAGGTAAAGCGCTTGCAGTGTAAGGCCGGGACCATCGAGCCGCCCGCGAAAGAGGGCAGCAACATCTGCTGGCTACCTACTTCAAGGGCATCGTTGAGGGCATCCACGGCGCTCTGGGTAAAGCGGAAATTCTTGACCGGCCCGACTATCTCGCCGTTTTCGATCAGGAATGTGCCATCGCGGGTCGTCCCGGTCAGGACCGCTCTATCCGGGACCAGCGGGTTTACATAATTAAAACGAGTAACCCACAGGCCGCGCTTGATATTTTTGAGCATCTGCTCTTTAGTGGCAGCGCCCGGCGCGATAAAGAGGTTCAACGGGATCGGACCGGGATCGCCCTGGCTGCCTATTGAGTGGCCGGTATTCTCTTTGCCCGGTTCGCGGTTAGCCGTGTAGCTGTCGTAGACTACCGCGTTTGCCACCCCTTTGACAATCAGGTCTACGTGCTGGCGGCGCACTCCTTCCGCGTCAAAAGGCGAAATAATCCCGCGCCGGTCGTGCCCGTCGTCGTAGATCGTAATCAAAGGATTCATGATCTGCTGGCCGAGCTTCATGAAGCTGCGTTCTTCCTGGACCGAAAGCGCTCCCATGCCCAGGTAGGACATGTAGTTAAGCATCTCGGCTACGGCGTACTCTTCCAGGATCACCTCGTATTCGCCCGGTTCGAGCGCTACCGGGTTCTTGCTGCGTTCCGCCCGGCCAACCGCTTCTTCTGCCACCGCTTCAAAGTCAATATCGCCAATGCGCGGGCTGAGGCGTTCGGCCCAACCGCTGCTGTTCTCGCCCATCACGACAGTGCTTAAATGGGCTGACGCGCCCCGGTAATAGCTGGCCACTCCCAGCGAATTAACCACCGCTACTTCGTAACCGCTGGTTTCAAAAGCTCCGGCGCCGGTAAACCCGGCCTCTTGCGCTCTGCGGCAAATCGCCCCTGCCCCGGCAGCCCTGAGCATCGGGTCCGAATAGTAAGTGGCTTCATCCGGTTCGGGATATTCGATTGGCTCCCCGGAAGGGCCGGGCAGCGAGACAAACTCGGGGTCGTCCACTTGCAGGTGGGCCAGTTGTTCGGCCATGGCTACAGTCTGTTTCAGGTGCTCAAGCTCCAGGCTGTTGCCGGTAGCCGTTCCGATTTTCTTGCCAAAAATCGAGCGCACCTTAATGCTGGTGTTCGTCTCGTTTACATTCTGGTGAATATAATTATTGGCGAAGCGCGTCAGGCTGTTGCGGTAGCCGTTAAAAGTAATTTCGGTTTGGTCGGCGGTGGCGTAACCAAGTACGTCCTGCAACAACTGTAAGACTTTCTCACGCCCCATGATCTGTTCAGACATTCCGCTATGCTTTCCTTTCCTGACTACTTCCTAGCCTTCAGCCCCGAAGATTTTGATATTCCGGAAGCGGGCGGGCGCTGCGCCATGCCCGACATGCATGCCCTGCATCGGTTCGCCCTTGCCGCAGTTCGGTACACCCCAGACAGTCCAGTGGTCGCGGCTGCCGATGGCGTCGCAGCTACCCCAGAACTCGGGGGTAATACCGGTGTAAGCCGGGTTGCGGTACATCTGGCCCAGCTTGCCGTTCTTGACTTCCCAGGCGATTTCGAGACCGAACTGGAAGTTGAGGCGCTTGTCGTCAATGCTCCAGCTTTTGTTCGTCTCCATGTACATGCCATCGTCGGTGCTGGCGATAATATCCTCGGCGCTCCCGGCGTTGCCCGGTTCCAGGTTGATATTGGTCATGCGGATAATCGGGATGCGGTTCCAGCCATCGGCCCGGCTGGTGCCGTTGGATTGCTGCCCGATCATAGCGGCAGTCTCGCGGTCGGTAATGTAGTCTACGAAAATGCCGTTCAGGACCAGCGGAGTGCGCTGGGCCGGTACGCCTTCATCGTCATAGCCGAAAGTACCCAGGCCGCGCGGCACGGTAGCATCGGCGTAGACGTTCACCAGGTCCGAGCCATAGCGGAAGTGGCCCTTCTTATCGAGGGTCAAAAAGCTGGTCCCGGCAAAGCTGGCTTCCATCCCCATCACGCGGTCCAACTCGACCGGGTGGCCGCAGCTTTCGTGGACCTGCAAGGCGACCTGGCTGCTATCCAGGATCAGGGTAGTAGTTTTGGTAGGGCAAACCGGGGCAGTCAGCAGTTGGACAGCCTGTTCGGCAATCCGCCCGGCGTTACCCACCAGGTCAACTTTTTTCAGGTACTCGTAGCCGCCGGTTTCCCAGCCCCCTCCGACCGAATTGGGGTAGCTGCGGCGTTGCAGGCCGGTTTCGCCTACCGCATAGGCTTCGATTCCGGCCCCGCATTCGCTCAACTCCTGCTCGATGTAGCTTCCTTCGGTGCTGGCGAAAACCTTGCTGGTTTTAAGAGTGGTAATGAAGCCTGTCGCTACCCGAATACCCTCGACCCGGCGCATTTCGGCGTCGGCCTGTAATAACAGTTTAATCTGCTCATCCAGCGAGACGCTAAAGACATCTATATCCGCCGGGGTTACATAGCGGTCCTGGATGGTGATCGGTTTTCCCAGTTCGACCGGGCGGCGGTGTACCGAGGCCGAAGCGCGGGCGATAGCGACTGCCTCTGCCGTCACTCTTTCGATTTCGGCCCGGCTGGTAATGCTGCTGCTGCTAAAGCCCCAGGCTCCGTTGACAATTACTCTTACTCCAAAGCCCTGGCTTTCGCTGTTCGATAAAGACTCTACTTTGCCGTTCTTGACGTTGACGTTCCGGCTGCGGTCGGTTACAAACCGGATATCGGCGTAAGTCGCGCCCAACCCTGTCGCGGTATCGAGAGCCAGATTGGCTAGATCGCGCATTATGCGTGCGCCCCTTTCTATATTTAAAGCTTACTTAAATGGCGTTAAACGAGTGCGCGGCCCGGCTTTCAATACCTGGCTCGGCAACTCATGGCCGACAAAACCCTGCGCCATCCTGGCGCACTCAATCAGTTTTTCGACCTCTATTCCGGTTTTGATGCCCATATCGTTAAGCATGTTGACCATATCTTCGGTGGTAATGTTGCCGGTCGCGCCGGGAGCGTAGGGACAACCGCCCAGCCCTCCCAGCGAAGAGTCGAAATAGCTCACTCCGCACTGTAAACCGGCCAGCACATTCGCCAGCCCTGTGCCGCGCGTATTATGGAAGTGCAGCGAGAGCGTGACTTCTGGAAAGCGCTGCTGGAACTCTTCTACCACCTCAACCACCTGGGCCGGGTTTGCCATACCGGTAGTATCCCCCAGCGTAATGCGGGTGGGCTGCGGGGTTAACTCCAGCAGCTTCTCTGCCACCCACATGATCCGCTCCACCGGCACATCGCCCTCGTAAGGGCAGCCAAAGGCGGTTGAAATTACGGCATCAAAAGGCATACCGGCCTCACCCATAATGGCCGCAATCTCGCGGGCCGCTGCCAGCGACTCGGCGGTGGACATGCGCACGTTCTTCTGGTTGTGGCTCTCGCTGGCCGAAAGGAAGATTTCTACCTCGTCTACTTTCGCCTCGACCGCTCGCCGCGCTCCCTGGGCGTTTGGCACAATCGCGCTGTAGACAACGCCGGGCTGGCGCTCAATCGCGGCAATGACCTCGGTGGCATCGCGCATCTGGGGAATAGCTTTGGGATGGACAAAAGAGACCGCCTCGATCCGTTTCAGGCCGGTCTGCGAAAGGGCGTTAATAAGCTGGATTTTTTGCTCGGTCGGCACCCAGGCCGCTTCATTCTGTAACCCGTCACGCGGGCCAACCTCGCGCACGCTTACTTGCGCCGGAAGTTTCAACATATTTCAATAACTCCTCATTGAGCTAATCTTACTAGTTTCCTTGCACCGTTCTGGCGCTCTCATTATAGCACGCGGTCAAATTTTCTCCGGTTTGTTTTTAGTTGTTGCAAGCCTTATCATATGCTAAATTTCGAAATTATCAGGGCTAACATTCCACAATCAGATTGGTTAGCGCATCGTTGCCATCAGAGCTAAACCGGGCTAAAAACTCACTTAAGGCTCTCTAAAAACTTATCGGCAAATTTTAACGAAAGTGGAATTAGAACTACAAAAATATGCTGCTGGAAAATTACAGGAGTATAGCCAGCAACCGCAGTTTTATGGGTTTGTGGAGCGGGCTGCTGATCTCCAATTTCGGCGACCGCCTGACCGAGTTTGGATTGGCCTGGTACATCCTGGGGCGCACCAACAATCCGCTTGATGTCGGGTTGAGTTTTCTGATTTTTCAGTTACCGGCTCTCTTTTCCGGTCTCCTGGCCGGGTGGTTGCTCGACCATTTTCGCCGTGAACATGTGATGCTGGCTGATAACCTGTTGCGGGGCGGGCTGGTTACCCTCATTCCACTTTTGAGTGCAGGACCGGGACTGCCTCTACCGGTTCTTTACCTGATAATCGCTATGCTGGGCGCGCTTTCCGTAGTGACGCAGGTAGGCAGCCGCACCCTGGTCACCGATTACGTTCCGCCTGAACAGTATAACGTTGCCAATTCCCTTAGTGTGATGCAAAGCCAGCTCAGCGCGATAGCGGGGCCTGCCCTGGCCGGTCTGCTGGTAGAACTGATAGGGCCATTAACCCTGATGTGGCTTGATAGCGCTACTTTCTTTGTGTTTGCCCTGTTGTTGCTCTGGCTGGGTGGTCGCCCGGTCTCTTCTCCCTCCGGTAACACCTGCGCTACTACTAGCGTTGCTCCTGCACGCTTCTGGAGGCAACTGCTTGAAGGAGTTCGCTTCACCTTTCAACGGCCGCTTCTGCTGGTTTTACTGTCGGTATCATTCTGGTGGAATTTTGGGTTGGGTATTTATCAGGTGGCGTTACCGTTTTACTGTAATGGCCCCCTGGGAGCCGGCCCGCTTGGAATGGGTGCGATTCTGGCGGTTAATTCCGCGGGAGTACTGCTGTCAGCTTTTATCTTTGGGCCGCTGCGACCGCGCTACCCCGGTCGCGTTACCTGCCTGATGCTCCTGGTGCAGGCCCTTTGCTATGGTCTGCTGGGTGGTCTGCCGGTATTTAGTGTAGCGCTGGTTTTAAGTTTTACGCTCGGCGCTTTTGATGACCTGGCCGCAATTTACCTGACTACTATCCGGCAGCGCAGTATTCCAGCCCCGCTCATGGGCCGAGTGCTGGCCTTTACCGGAACTGTTGGACCTGCCGGAACGCCTTTAGGAAGTGTTCTATCCGGTACCCTGGTAGCGGGGTTTGGACCGGCGCTGGTAGTCGGCCTGTCCGGGCTGCCTCTCCTACTAATCGGCCTGCTCTGGCTCTCGGTTGGCCCATTACGCGAGGTGCGGGATAGCAGTGATTAAGCTTTAATGCGCCATACTCAAAATCTCTTCGGCCAGTCTCCGAAAGGCCTCTCGCAGTTCTTGCGGCTGGCGGATTTCTAGATCGCAGCCCAGGCTGACCAGGTAGCGAGCCATCCAGTCGAGGTCATTGAAGGCGGAGCGAAAGAGCGTTCCGCCCGGCGCTGGTTCTAACAGGGCCAGGGAGGGCATCACTTTACGGCTGGCCTCTTCAAAATCGCACTTCAGCAATACCTCAACGTCCCACTTATCGGGGATAGCCGCGAACGATTCGAGAATAAACTTCAAGCCATCAAAATCTGCCGGGCGGCTGAAATGAGCAACCAGCGCTTCCACACTCTCTACCCGGTCCAGGCGAAAGACTCGTAAATCCTGGCGCAGGTGACAGTACCCGGCGGTGTACCAGCGCCCGCCGTGGCAAACGATGCTGTAAGGGTCAAAAAGGCGCTCCGAGGTCCCGTTATCGCGTGACCGGTAGCTCATTTTGACCTGCTGTGCCTGCTGCACCGCCTTACTCAAGGTAGTTAAAATGCGAGAGGCCACGGTTACTTCGGTGGGCGGCAAATCCAGGATGAGAGTTTCCTGCACGGCGTTGACCCGCTGCCGCACTTCGGCAGGCAGCACTCGCTCCACTTTCGATAAAGCCCCCTCGATTGCCAGGCCCGTTGCGGCCAGTCCGAGCCGTTTGGCCGCCATCAGGCCCAGCGTCAGGGCCAGGGCTTCTTCCTCGTTCAGCATCAGAGGCGGCAGCTTGAAACCGGGCCGGAGCCTGTAGCCCCCGTAGCGCCCGGTATTCGCTTCCACCGGGATGCCCATCTCTTGCAGCATGGTCACATAGCGCCGGACCGTCCGCACATCTACTTCCAGGCTGGCGGCCAGTTTTGGCCCGGTGATATTGGGCTGCGATTGTAGCAATTCCAGAACGGTCAGGACCCGCGAGGTCGGGTGGTACATGCCAGAATTCCCCTTTCTAAAAAGCCGCCGAAAGCAGGACTAATTATATCCTCTTTTCCTGTTAGACTTAAAGTAGCTGGTACAAAACTTTTCAAAATTAGATTAAGGGGACTACTATGATGAGCGTATCAACCGGAGAAACTTTAGAAAAAGCGCGTCAATTTATACTGCTGAATGCTCGCTTGCTGGAACGACAGCTATTCGCTTTTCTTTTTGAGGGCGGTAAGCGCGAACCGGCCCTGCTGACTCTTCGGGCCTACCAGAACGAGGACGGCGGTTTTGGCAACGCCCTCGAACCGGATAAACGCGACCCGCATAGCCAGCCGGTCGATATCGAAATAGCTTTCAAGAGCCTCGATTGGCTGGACGCTTTCGATGACCCGATGGTAACGCGGGCCTGCGATTACCTCATGACCATCACTACTCCCGAAGGCGGTGTGCCTTTTGCCCTGCCGACCGTCAATGCTTACCCCCGCGCTCCCTGGTGGACGGTAGACGCGAACCCGCCCGCTTCGCTAAATCCTACCGCTTCCCTGGCGGGGCTGCTCTTAAAGCACGGTATAAAGCATCCCTGGCTGGAGCGGGCCAGCGCTTTCTGCTGGCAGGCCATTCCCGCGACCGAAACCCGCGAATTTCACGACATCATACCCATTCTAACTTTTTTGCAATACAACCCGGATAGGCGGCGAGCCGAGCCAGAGTTGCAACGGTTGGCAGCCCGGGTAGCGGAACCGGGAGTGGTGGCCCTGGACCCGCAGGCGGAAGGCTATGTGCACAAGCCGCTGGAGTGGGCCTCTACTCCCGACAGCTACCTGCGCAACAACTTTAGCGATGAGACTATCTCGCAGCATCTTGCAGCCCTGGCCGCACGGCAACAGGCCGATGGCGGTTGGCCGCTCTCCTGGGATACCATCAGCCCGGCAGTCGAAATGGAATGGCGAGGACGAGTCACCCTGGAAGCCCTCATGACTCTCAAGGCTTACGAGCGCTTATAGAAAGAAGATAGCCAGGGTCGGGAACGTTTAGCGTTTCCCGGCTTTTTAGCTCCAATATCATTCAAATAAATCTTTGAGAGTAAGAACGGAGGCAGGCGAGCGACCGCCCCGAAATACCCGCAAAGGGGGTGTAAAGCCAAATTCCAGGGTTATTTCAACCAAATTCCTGCGGAATGGGCTAATTTGTGAGTAAAACAATCCGGCCCATCTCGCAGAGATTTCTTTATATTAGACCGGAAATTTGGCTAACAGCCCCCCTTGCGGGTATTTCCGGGCGGTCGCTCGCTTAGCACTCATTTTATCCATCACGCCCCGCTTGAAAACCATGTCATTCTGAGGGTCGCCGCTGCCCCGCTCTTTACCTTACCACGTTCGGAGGCCCGAAGAATCTCTTTGCACGGTTGGTACGCTCGCCTTGCGGCCGAGATCCTTCACTGCGGCCTCAGGATGACATGGCTACGAACAAGGGTTGCCTCTGATGATCGCCAGTGCTAAGAGTGCGACCGCGCGGGAATCAATCCCCGCGCTAGTTCAACGAACCCCCATGAATGGGGTTGATAGCATGGCAAGCGTTCAAACGCGGTGAAAAGTTATCAAGCGGGTTCAGCCGCTTTCGTTGAACTAGCCCGGTTCATTCATGACCGGGCGGTGGAACGCCTGCTACCGCTTTAACCATAACGCCCGGTTTTCCTCATGTTCGTCAATAACCCCTGAGAATACCATTTAGAACATTTGTCCTCAAATACCTTAATTTAGCACCCCAAACACTTGCTTTTACATTTAATTTATGTAATAATAGAGGTGCTAGCATCGAACGGACGTTCTGAAGTACAAGCCTATTAGCCCGAAAGCTTCGGTAGTCAGCGTTGCTGCCTGCCTGGCTTTCCCCATCCCTGAAGCGAGGTAACCCTATGTCCGGCCCGGCATCAATCTTCCACGGCTACGGCCAGCCCACTTACACCGCTATTCCTGACCTCTTCCTGGACCAGCAGATGCAGGATTTGAGCGGAACTGAGCTGAAAGTGATGCTCTATATCTTTCGCCATACCTACGGCTTTCAGAAGCACTGCGACGCCATCTCCTACTCGCAATTCGTCGAGGGCATCACTACCCGCGATGGCCGGCGTTTGGATCGGGGCGCAGGTGTCTGTGAGCGCAGCGTGGTGCGAGCCCTTGACGTGCTAGTGGAACGCGGCCTGATCTTCCGCCATTATCAGTTTGCCCCGGACGGCGGGTTTCGCCCTACCGTCTACGAACTTAATATTGACGGCGAGCCCCACTGGTCGAACACCCGCGAGAGTGAGGCTACTCCCTCCGCAAGTTTGGCAGAACCCTCCCGCAGATATGACACTAACCTTCCTGCAACTCTGTCAGAAACCTCCTACATTTCTGACGGTATCCTTCCTGCAACTCTGGCAGAACTCTCTGACAGATATGACGCTACTCCCTCCGTAGTTCTGTCAGACCTTCCAGACAATTATGATGGTACCCTTCCCTATATTCTGGCAGAAGACTCTCCTGACAATTATGATGGTACCCTTCCTGATATTCTGTCAGAAAACCCTTCTGACAAAAGTAGGGATACAAAAAACATCTATAAACAAAATACATCTTTACAACACACATCTAATCAAAACAGATCTAAACAACACACACTGTTGTGTGATGAGGTTGTTGCTGAAGAAGTGCTGGAAACTACCGGAATGCAGTCGAGGACTGTTCAAGAACTCTCGCGCATAGCAGCCAGGAATGGGCGGGACGCTACTTACCTGCAAGCCTGGCAGCGCTATGTCGCCGGACAGGAGAGTATTGCGAACCCGCAGGCTTATCTGCGCCGGGTGATCAGCGAGAATGCCGACCCACCTGCTGTCTTATCCACAAACGCCGGGTCGCGGGTCTGTAGCTATCAGGCCGAGCGCCGGGCACAAACCGAGCGCCGGGTGGCCAGCGCCCGCAAATATGGCCTTATCTAGCATATCTTGAAAAGAGCTTGCGCGGCGGTCCGTACGGCAGGCATCAGCCCTAATAATTTAGCATGGTAGGGCGCAACCGCCCGGCCCATCTCGCAGAGATTTTGTTGATATAGCCCTGGAATTTGGCTGAAAGCCCCTCTTGCGAGTATTCCGGGGCGGTTAAACGGCGGCACAATCATGAGAAGAATCAGGCTTTGTTCCTACAATGGGGAAAGTATGCGAACACCACGCTTTTCAAAATTGCCGGTACCGCCGTTTGCATAACTCTCCTTTGTAGATTAGAATCATGCTGACCAGCACCGGCCTGTCGCTGTCGCCAGGTTAAGTGCGCTCTATTTTTCGTCTGACTGACTGTGAGAAGTGTTAAGGAGATACCGTGGCCGAAGAAGCGAAGGAAGTACCGGGTTTGAACCTGCGAGACTACATCCGAGATATACCTGATTTTCCTACTCAGGGTATTCTTTTCAAAGACATCACAACTTTGTTGCAAGACCCGCAAGCCTTCCGGCAGGCGCTGGACGAAATGACCGATGCCTACAAGGGCGAGCAGATTGACGCGGTGGTAGGGATCGAATCGCGCGGTTTTATCTTTGGCGCGCCCCTGGCTTATAACCTGGGGGCCGGTTTTGTGCTGGCCCGTAAGCTCGGTAAATTGCCTTTCGATACGATTGCCGCCGAATACTCGCTCGAATATGGCACCAATACTATCGAAATGCATGCCGATGCCATTAAACCCGGCCAGCGCGTCCTGATCGCCGATGACCTGCTGGCGACAGGCGGTACGGTCCAGGCTACCGCTCGCCTGGTTGAGCAACTGGGCGGCGAAGTGGTTGGCCTGGTTTTCCTGGTCGAACTCGCTTTCTTGAAGGGCCGCGAACGCCTGACCCAGTACCGGGTTACCGCTCTGCTGGACTACTAATACCCTGCCAATCCTGGTCGACTCAGCCTAGAAAGTTCTTTTAAAAATGGCCCACTCAAACGAAGATCACAGCGCCCCGGCAACCGGTCCGCACTCGCCCAACGTACAACTGCTGGCTCAAGAGGCCGCCCGCCTGGGAGAAACCCTGGTAGCGGCGGTGCGCGCCGGACAACTGGGCTTTGTTGAAACTTTACTGCTTCCCGGTGGGCCCGCTTTTCAGGCTGTCCGGCTGTTTGGCCTGGATTTACTGCGCCTGGATTTGCGCCTGGATGACCCGCGCGAGGAAGGCCGTTTAGCGCCCTACGACCTGCAAATTGAGCCGGAAATGGCCTTGCTGGAACTGGGCGTGCTTTCCACCCTCCCACCCGAGAATGACGAGCCCCGGGCCCGGCCTCATCTCGTCCGGCTTTTTGGTTCCAGCCTGGTGCTGAGCAGAGTGCCCGGCAGCGAGTATGGCTGGCTGGTCGAAGAAATCTTGCCGGTGAACGCGGGGGGTCAATTGCGTCCCGGTGAAGCTTCTGACGATAGAATCATCGCCGCGCACCAGGGTAAAGCGCCTCTGCCGCTGCGCCGGGAAAAACTCGACCCGGTTGAAGCCCTCTTTCTGGAAGGAATGCAGGCGGCAGATAGTTACAACCTGGCCGAGCTTTTTAACGCCGTCCGCATGTGGGGCGATTTCTGCCACCTGGAAGAACTTTCCAGCGCTGGCCTGGACAGGCAGAGCAGCGCCGCATGGGCTGCGGCGGTAGAGTACCTGATCAACCTCTTTGATACCCACAAAGCCGAGCCTGAGAATATGGCTGCCCGCTATGAGGTGCAGCCTGAGATCGTGACCGACCGCGCGCGTGAAATCGCCCAGACTTTACGCGCCACCCAGTTTGATGATCGCTATTCCATCCATCCCGATCCCATCGGCCATTTCCGCGAGGTTTTCGGGGAACTGGGTATCAATCCCAACAAGGATGAAAAGACCCAGCAGGCTCTCTTGAATAGCAAGGTCTTCGATAGTATCGAAGTTCCTCCCGACGATGAAGATTTCTTCGGCCCGCCCGATAGCCGGTAAAATTCTTTGGCTACGGCATCTCCTTGCTTCCGGTAGCTTCAGGCACATCTTATTCGTCCGCTGGCGGCTATACTTGGTTAATCTGGCAACTATTAGCTCAATGAGTGTACTTATAGCCGCTAAAAAGGATGAATAGTCGTGTCTATCGCAGTCAAGCCGGAGGATTACGCTACTCTCGAACCCGAGCAACCCCCTGAAAAGCAAGAAGTTCCGGTGGGGTTTCACTGGAGTATGCGTTTAATGTCGCTGGTCAGTTTATTTGCCCTGGGACTATACAGCTATGTACTGTGGCTCTGCTACCGTCCTTCTCGCCAGCGGCCTCTAACGGACAGGCACGAACGCCACCGCGTAAGCTTATCGGCCCTGGCCTTTGCCCTCGACCTGACTATTTCGGCTTACTTTGGCGCGGCTACTCCGCTTATCCTCAAAAAGGGCGGCCTGCCCTTCGACCGCAAGAACCTGCCCCTGCCGATTTTCCTCTTCTTTGCCATTACCGGCTTTGTGCCGACCGCTTCCATGACCGTTACGGTTTTAGGTGGCTGGCGCTGGCGCGACCGCATTCGTCATAAAGAGAACTGGCGGGCCTTGCACGGGCGCATGGCCCTCCTGGCTTACTTCTCCTGGTGGCTCGCCTGCGCGCCTGTGTTGCTGATGGGCCTCATCGGGGAGCGGCGCACCATCGAATTACTTAAAAAGAGCGGCTGGTTCGTAGAAAAAGATGAGCTTAAGCGTTAAGAACCTAATATTCGAGTAATCCTAACTGAATATCTTTGCATAAAAACCTTCTCGGCCCACGCTTTCCAGAAAGTCTATTTTTCTCTTTTCATAGAAATCGGCTGGCTCACCTCTGTCGAAATACCAGAGGCAATCAATTAAAATGCTGAACCTGTAAAGATCGAATAAGTGCCTCTTCTCCAGCCTATTTAAAGGGCGGTACTTCGAATAGAGCCTTACTATCTTTTCCGCTTCGGCGAAGTTAAGCACTTCATCTACACCGTAACGCCAGGCTTCGGTTTCGATCAGACCAACCAGGTCAAACATCAGGTAGGTATAATTCGCGTCGTCAAAATCGAGTAAGGCCTTGAACTGGCCGTTCTCAAAGAGGACGTTCGAGAAGTGAAAATCGCAGTGGCAGATTCCTTTAGGTAAGGCCGCCGGTAGCCTGAGCTTTAATAGTTCTTGCTCATGCCATTTCAATTTCTGGCGAGCGTTGTCGGTGTTTAGCCTGCTGGCCGCTGCTCGGGCCAGTTCCCGGCAAAGCTCCACATTATAATTCCACCTGAATTGCCAGTAACGCGGCCTGTAATGCCGGGTGATCCTATGTAACTGCGCGACCTTTTCAATCAGTTGCTCTCGCTGATTTTCATCCGGCTCTTCTAGATGCTGGCCTTCGATAAACTCAAAAACCAGGTAAGGCTTCCGGTTATAGTCACCCACATATTTTCCGTGCCTGTTCTTGATCGGGGCCGGGCAAGGGTAATTTTTCTCTTTCAGGTAGTGGATAAGATTGCTCTCGAAAAGCACCGATTCTTTTGCCCGGTTTTCGTAGTATCTGAAAACAAACTTGCCTTTGCCGGTTTCCAGTAAATAATTTGTCTGGACCGACCCGTGTGTAATGGGTGCAGAGTTTTTATATTCGCCTAAAGCGTAGCCTGCTAAAATTTCAGCCAGGGCCGTTTCTGAGATTTGAGTTTTAACTGCCATGTTTCATGCTTGCCCGGAAGGTTTAGACCAGAAAAGAGAAAGCCCAGTCATGCGGCAGGTTGGTTTTTCTCTTTTGCTCCGATATTGCTTTGATTGGCCGAGCGGCGGATCATAATAAAAGAAATCAGGCCGCCGAGCGCCGCCATCAGGGCGCAAACAATAATCACCCAGTGAAAAGCGGGAGTATAAGCCTCTTTGATGGCGTTTATGACTGTTGGTGAGAAACCGCCGGTCAGGTTGTTCAGGGCGCTGGAAGGGTCTTTCGCGGCGTTATGCAGGCTGGCAGCGGTAGCGGCGTCCAGTTTTTGAGTTTGTTCGGCAACCTGACCGGTAAAGACCGCTGACATCACCACGCCTAACCCCGCGATAGCCAGTAACCCGGCCACTCTCGATACCACGTTATTGACCGCCGAAGCCGACCCGGCATTTTCGGGCGGCACCGAACCCATGACCGTTCCGGTTAGTGGCGCTACCGTGATAACCATTCCCAGGCCTATCACCAGCACCGCCGGAACTACCTCCAGCCATAAATTCGAGCCGGGTTGCAGGCGCAAAAATAAGAGCATCCCGGCGGCGTAGATTAGCGGGCCAACCG
>DATAKM010000170.1:0-10181 GCA_036261665.1 Chloroflexia bacterium | reverse complement strand
GCTCGGGCAGGCGGCTAAAATTGACCCATAGCACCGCCCGGAAGCAGCGCTCCGCGCCCTTTTCGTGGTAAAGCTCGTGGGCAAGCTGGCGCGCAAGGGTAGTTTTGCCGATACCGCCCAGCCCTTGCAAGGCGGTAATCGCTACCATCTTCTCGGCTTTGAGCATCTTTTTAAGCTCTAATAGCTCGTTAGCGCGCCCGCCAAAGACTTCTGGCGGCGAAGGTGGTTCGGGGCAAAGCAGCTTATCCGCCTCGATGGTGTAAGTAATTGAACCGTAGTTCGTGCCGAAAATGTTCACGCCCCCAAGGTTGTAAACCAGGCCCTCGACATAGGCCCCGCCCCTGGTATCTACCGGCCGGTTGTCCGGCTGACTTTCGCTCATAGCCGCATCCTGTAGAAATTCAATTGATTGGAAAAGCCTTAAATATAGTAAAAACGCAAGCTTTAAACTTATTATGACAGAATTGTCAACCTGCCAGTGGGAATTCAGGCTTTGAATAGTGCCGGTAAAGTAATCGGACTGGGAAGCGAGCAGCCAGTGCTCGATATTGGTATTCATCTGTCCCCTGCGCTGGTATAGCCTTGCTCAATCCGGTGTACCATAATGGCACGGCTCCATCCATTCTCAATCGCCTGCTGAATATACCAACCAGGCTCCTCGTCTGAGCGTACTTTTCAGGAATAAATAATTGCCAAACCATGGAAATTGTGCAGCAAGCTGCTGCGCAAATGCTTTATCTCTTCAGACCAAAGGAAAGCTTTGATTAACCAGTTTATGTACTTTCTTGATGCAACCTTTAACAGAAAATAGACTCTCGTAAGTAGCCTTGAAAAAGATAAACTGCTACTCGCTCTAAATCATCTCAATGCATATATTCACAATTTTAACGTTTCTCAGGTTTTCTCTTTAAAGTGGGCAAATCAGGGCTCCCGCTCATCTTCTAATGCAGCTCTATATCCATGCATCGTTGCATTAGTTTAAATTTGGGTTAAAATTATACTTAGCAACATCTTGAAGGGATGGCCAAGCATCAAGTTACCCTTGTAATTCTACATTCTAAAATTTCAGGAGCTTCACAATGAGCGATAGCGGGAACCGGAACGAGGAAGGCAAACCGGCGGGTGGTGGGCGCAGTATTAATACCGGTGGCGGAGCCTATATCGAAGGCGGCACCATGAATAATAGCGGCGGTGTGAATGTCTCCGGCACCTCGCACGGGCCGATTAACTACCAGGATAATCGCGTAACAGCGGGAGAAGTAGCCAGGCTGGATGAACTACTGGCCCAGTTGCGCCAGCAGGTCACGAGCTTGCCCACTACTACCCCTGAAGAAAAAGAGACTAAAGAAGAAGCCCATCAGGCCCTCCAGGCTCTCGAAGGCGAGGTCGAAACCGTCAAAAAAGACCCCGAGAAAAAGCCGAATAAATTTACCATGAATGGTCTGTTGCTGGCCTTCAAGAAGGTAGGCGGGCCGGTACTGGGGACAGCTTTGACGCTGCTGGGCCAGCCGGTGATGGGTGTGGCAGTCAACGAACTGGCTAAAAATATCCAGGCCGAGGAAAAGAAGTAGAGTTAGTCTCCCCTGATGAAGTGCCGAGTCAACAACCGCCCGGCTTTTAAAAAGCTCTGCCAGCTACTTTTTAAGGTTGAACTTAAAAACCTACATTTGTTGCACAAGACGAATTGCCAGCCAGCCACTCTCCATCATCTCGGCTACGCTCTCGAGTAGCCGAGGTGATTCCCACGAATTTTGTCATGCTCTACTGCCCATAAATGGGCGTAGCTTCATAGAGGAATTAAGTGAAATGGAAACGAGCGTAGCGCGGAAATTTTGTCTTTAAAAAACGCGAAATTTTCTACGAATTTCACGGAAAAACCTATATGAATAAAAATCCTATTGCTTAAACTCTACCCTCATGCAATAATAATTCCACAATAGTCTTAAGCTAATTTGAATAAAACCTAAATGAGCGCCTGATAATATCATTTGACTCCTTAATTTCCTTTATCCAGAATTTATAACTGGCTTGCCCGAGTTTAATCTTAATCCTGATAGCAGCTATACCTTACTTTCTGTTACCACGACTGACCTGCGTTTGAGACAGATTTAGCACGAAAGAAAGTTACAACTATGCCCAAGCTACCACACCAGCCAGAGTCACAACAGGCCAAAATACCTCAGGATTCCCATTCTGCTGCATCCAGCCAAAATACTGAGCAAAACAGTTCCCACCCGGATGTGGCTACCCTTCCTGTCGCAAGGTCGGGTGCTGTTCGCCCTGCTCTAACTCCTCAGAATCTCCTTGCCTTACAGCGCACGGTAGGCAACCGAGCTGTTCAACGCATGGTGCAGCAGGAACGGGCACAGCGCGCCAATCAAGCCCTTACAGCCACAGCTACCGGGCCCGAAGTAGCCGGCGCGACTTTGGAGCGTATGGTAACTGAAGCTGAGCCGGTAGCCCGTGATCTTACTGATAGTCCACCTGCGGCAGAAGCCGCCGATACTGCCCCGTCTCTCTCCCCGGCACTGGTGGCTTCAGAGTTGCGCACTCAGGTAGAAGATGAGGATCAGACCGAAGACCGCATAGACGCTGCCGCCTCCGGCTCGGGTTTGGGGTCAGTGGCGGCGGATGTGAACCGCCCGGAAGCGGTTGGGCGCGAGGTGCAGGAACTGGGCATCAGCGCTAACCCGCAAGTAGCCCAGGCCCAGTTACAGGCCGAGGGTATTCGTAACCCGGCTACGGCGGTAGCCCAGGAAGCAAGCTCACCCTTAAATCAGGAACTTAAACAGGCGGCTGAGAAAAAAGGAATCGGCCAATACCTTGCGGATGGTATTAGCTGGACCGCCGAGGCTATCCTGACCGCCGTAGCTCTCATCCTGGTTCTGCCTTTCGCCTTGCTGGGAAACCTGGCCATGGGAGCCTGGTGGTTACTGAAGAAAATTGGCAGCGGCATAGCCAGCGGCGCGAAGGCGGTAGCGAGCGCGGTTTCGGGCGGTTTCCACGCCGGGGTCAATGCTTTCAAGAAAAACCCGGTCGGCACCAGCTTTAGCGGTGTTAAAACCGGCTACGGTCTGGCTGCCGAGGGCGTTAAATCCCCACAGCAATTGCAGAGCGTGGGGGCTTCTGTCAGCGGTTCCTCGCTCAGTGCCGCCTCTAATTTTGGCAAAATAAGCCCCTGGTTCTCAGCGGTTTTCGGCTCCATCAGTACAGCCCTTGACCTGCGGGCCTTAATCAGTTCTCTCAGGAAATCCAAAAAACTGGATACCCTGGCCAAAGATGCTAAAGAGCAGAATGCCGAGCCAGAACTGGTAGCCGCCCTCGAATTTGCCGTCCAGCAGAAGAAGAAAAAGGCCGGGCGGCGCGGCTTGAGCCTGTTTGGCAACGCTGCATCTACTACCGCCGGTATTCTCGGTATCCTAGGGTTGTTTGGAGTGCTGGCTACTAACCCGGTAGGCTGGGCCATCCTGGCGCTCGGAGCAGTCGGCGGCGCCATAGCTCTCGGCATGTTCCTGTACAGGCTCATACGCTCTAAAATCAAGGAGAACAAAGGCAAAGCGCGCGAGAAGCACGCCCGGCAGATCTGGGAAGGTTTACAAAATCGCGGGGGGGTTAGCCGGGAGGTGGCCCTGGCAGCCGTTACAAGCCTCGGTCTGAAAGAAGAGCACGTTATGAAGCCGCGCGGTTGGGAATTGATCAAGGACAAACTCTCTTCCAACTAGGAGCATGCAACTCTAAATTTTAGAAAAAGCAGAGCCTCCTAGTGGGATGAGTTCCAAAACTTAAAACCTTCCAGTTGTTAACGAAAAAGATTGATGCTTTGCCTTTACTACCTGCTATGTTGCCATAGCAGGTAGCTTATTGTTTTTTTGGTTTTCAGCCTTAGCCTTGTTGCAAAAGGCGGAAGGCCAGCCCGGTGTAGCGCCCCGACCTGTGCCGGGAGCTTACCCCGCCGCTGCTGCTGCCACTTCCCTGACCTTGACGAGTGGGGAGAAAGCCACTCGTATCCGGCCCGTTTTTAACCGCAATGGCGAGAGCCTTCTTGCTGCCCACCAGCACTACCAGCTTTTTCGCCCTGGTAATAGCCGTGTAGATCAGCTTGCGCTCCAGTAGCATGAAGTGGCCCATCACCACCGGGATGACCGTTACCGGGTACTCACTGCCCTGGCTCTTGTGGATGGACATGGCATAGGCCAGGGTCAGTTCGTCCAACTCCCCGAAGTCATAGCTGACTTCCCGCCCATCCTCAAGCCTTACTTTGATTTCCTGATTTTCGTGCGAGATGCCCGTAATCACTCCACCATCCCCGTTGAAAACCTCTTTATCGTAGTTGTTCCTGAGTTGCAGCACTTTGTCCCCTACCCGGTAGGCCGTCCCGCCGAACTGCTTCTGGCCTTTGCCGTCACCTGCCGGGTTCAAAACCTCCTGCAACTTCTCGTTGAGGTAGCCCACCCCGGCCTTGCCCCGGTGCATTGGGCTTAAAACCTGAATATCTGCCGGGTTGAAGCTGAACCTGGCCGGGATGCGTTTGGCTACCAGGTCCACCACCAGGTCGCCTGCCAGTTCGGGATCATCCTCGTTAAAGAAGAAGAAATCCTTGATCTCCCCGCCTGTCACCGGCATTTTCCCTTCGTTAATCAGGTGGGCGTTGCTGATGATGGCGCTGTCCGCGCCCTGCCGGAAAATCTGGTCGAGCTTCACGACAGGCACCACCCCGCTCCGTATAACATCGGCCAAAACGTTACCCGCTCCCACGCTCGGCAACTGATCGGCATCGCCCACTAACAGCAGGTGAGTGCCGCTGGCTATCGCTTTGAGCAGGTTGTTCATGAGGAGAGTATCCAGCATGGATACCTCGTCCACGATCACGATGTCGGCCTGGAGGGGATTATCCTGGTCATACTGCGGTTTGCCGCCCGGCCTGGTCGCCAGCAGGCGGTGCAGGGTTTTGGCTTCCAGCCCGGTAGTCTCACTGAGGCGTTTAGCCGCCCGGCCAGTGGGCGCGGCCAGCACGATTGTCTTTTTCTTAAGGGAGAGGATGCGGATGAGCGCCAGCATGGAAGTGGTCTTGCCCGTGCCCGGCCCCCCTGTCAGCACTCCTACCGGCTTTGCCAGGGCCATTACTATGCCTTCCTGCTGTTTGTCCGCCAGCTTAAAGCCTTCCTTCCCCTCCAGGTAGACGAACATTTTGGGATAGTCGGTTTTCCTGAACTCGGCCAGTTTGTCCCTGTTGGGAGGGCAGTTCACCAGCCTGATAAGGTTCCGGGCGATGCCCTGCTCGGCGTAGTAGAAGGGCGGCAGGTAGACCGCCTGCTCGCCGGGCAGCACTGATATGATAAGAGGGGCGTAGCACCTTCTGTATTCAGGTTCAGGCTGGCGGCCAGGGAAGTTTCCTCACCCGCGTTTACCAATTCAAGGCTATTCTGAGAGCCGGTAGCTCCCGCGCTGCTACGCGCACTGGCAGGCTTAGAGCGGGAAGCTGGAGGCGCTGGCACGGCTTTAGGTGAAGGGCTAACAGGACCACGTGCAGGGGCCGCTTTCTGTCCTTGCCGGGTAGCAGGCGGCACTGGCGCTAGCTTTACCGGCTGGTTTTGGCTTTTTTTTGGCGCTTTTGTGACGGGCATGTAAGAGGGTCAGTTCTTCTTCCAGGTCGAGGGCCAGCAGGTCAACTTCTTCTTCTTCCGCTTGCTCCACTTCCGGTTCAGGCTCAGGATCAGCGGCCCGGCTGTAATGCACCGGCTCTGCCTGTGAGCGAGCCTGGGCAAGTGCGACCGGGGTAACGGAAGCGGAAGGCTGGTAAAGGCGCACCGCTACTACAGGCTCAAAGCTGAGGATACCGTTCTCATCTTCGGCCAGGGTTTCGACTTTGGCTCCCTAATCCAGCACCAGCCCTTCGATAGCCTGCTCGATAGCGGCGCTCTCGACCGCCAGTAACTCGCTGGCCTGCTCTACCAAAAGGGGGCACGGCAGGTAAGTATGACCGCCATTCTCGCAGGCTTCCGCCAGCACAAAGAGCGTCCCGGCCTTCACCCGCTCCAGGTAATCCTCGCTGAAGCCCAGGTTGCGGGCGATCTTGTCCGCAGTTTTAAATCCGACACCCCAAACCTCTCTGGCCAGGCGGTAAGGTTCGTTCTTGACCACTGTGATCGAGGCATCGCCGTCTGCTTGTAGATGCGGACGGCCAGACTGGTCGAAACCCCCTGCCCCTGGAGAAAAACCATGACCTCTTTGATGGCTTTTTGCTCTACCCAGGCTTTTGCGATCAGCCCGGCTTTATGCTGGCCCAGCTTGGGTACTTCGGCCAGGCGCTCAGGCTGGTTATCCAGAATGTCGAGGGTTTCAACATCGAAGGTGGCTACAATCTTGTCGGCAGTCTTTGGGCCAATCCCTTTAATAAGGCCGCTGCCCAGATATTTGCGGATGCCCTGGGTAGTGGTGGGCAGGATCGAGCGGAAGTTCTCGACCTTGAATTGCCAGCCGTGCTGGGAGTGCTTTTGCCAGTAGCCGGTCAGTTCGAGAGCTTCTCCCTCCACTACGCTCAAAAGGTTGCCTGTCACCGTCACCAGGTTGTCCTCGCCCCTGGCCGCTCGCATTACTCCACTCCGGTACTGCTTGCCCCCACCGCTGCTATTATGTGGCCAGTTGCCGCCGTTTGAGGTTAAGGAGCCGGAGGCAGGTAGAGAGAGGGCGCGATCCGGCAAGAGACGCGCTACCGTATAGCCGTTTTCCTGATTTTGAAAGGTTATTCGCTCAACTACCCCGCTAATGGTTTTAAGGTTAGAGGGCTGTTGTGGTTGCTGTATTTGTTGCGTGATATTCAGCCTTACAGAAATATTGGACCTGAGAGGCTGTGCCGAGAGGCTGGTAGCCTGCTGCCTGCCGTTTTGTTACCTGTTACCGGGAAATTTACTACTCTTTGAGTAAGCCTTTAGCTCTGGCCTTGCCAATCAGCTCTTGTTCCCGTTGATTGAAAGCCTCCAGTATCTTTTGCTCGTTGGAGTTCAACTTGCAGCCCTGTCGTTCGGCATCAGCAAAGAGATTTCCGCGCTGAATCTCTATTTGTTTGATCGCCTCGGCTATATTAAAGCCAGGGCTTTTTCCTCGGCAGTTTTGAGTTTCTCAGAGTCGAATTTGACCATTTTAAGCCTACTCTTTGGACATCCCGCTACCAGATCTGGTCGGCAAGTTGGAAGTGCCGCCTTTTGTTCTTTCCGGCTTTCAGACTCTTTCAATTTTAACATAAGTCGCGTAAGACCCTGGCGTTTTAGGGCGTGGGTATAAGCCAGAACTCGGAAAGAGTATCACTAAAAAGAGTATCTAAGGTATAATAAGATAACCTGGTAAATAGAAGGTAAGACTCTTTTGTCAGCCGCAAAGGAAAATCATCATGCTTCAACCGGCTAAGAACTACTATACCCCGCAGGAATATCTGCGATTGGAACAACGGGCGGACTATAAAAGCGAATATCTTGACGGTGAAATTTATGCTCTGGCTGGAGGTAGCCCTGCTCACAATCAGATTGCGGTTAATCTGACCATTGATTTAGGCTTAGCCTTCCGAGGTAAACCCTGCCGGGTGTTAAACAGCGATACAAAGATTGCGGTAGATGTGAAGCGCTATTATACCTATCCTGATCTCAGCGTGGTATGCGGACCGCTTGAATTTGTACCGGAACATAATGACACTATTACCAACCCTCTAATTATCATTGAAGTGCTTTCCCCCTCAACCAGGAACTATGACCGGGGGCTGAAATTTGAGCGCTACCGCAGCATACCGACCTTGCAGGCCTACCTGGTAGTAGACTCAGAACGAGTCTTTATCGAGTATTATCGTAAGGTCGAACACGATAACTGGCTGCTGGAAACACTTACCACCATTGAAGCAGTGTTGAGACTGGAAGCGATAGCAGTAGAAGTACCCCTTAACTCCATTTATGACAAGGTCGATTTTTCTATTTCCGATTAAGGTGCTTCGCAACCGGCGGGCTGTATCCCCATAGCTAAAGCAAGGGAACTTACGCGACTATTGTTAAAAAGAATGTGGATTCTCTTTGATGAGTATTCCTGCCAATAATAACCAGACAGAGACGGCTTTGGTAGAATTTGTACCGGTTAAGTTGTTCCTCGTGGGCACCTATCCTGATACCGCAAATCCTATCAAGGTTACTGGATCGGGAACCAAACGGGCCCAACCGGAGAAAGAAGGACAGCTTGAGGTGGAGGGGATGCTGGGAGTAAATACCGGGCTGGCCTTCCACCTGTCTACCGGACTGGATAACAGCGGGGATAACCAGCTTTTTTTTGACGAGGATGGGGAACTGAGCACACCTTTTGCCGGTTATATTCTGACCCACGTCCAGTCCGGGCGAAGCCTGGGTAGCCGGACGGTCGAAACACCCCGGCAGGCCAGGAAGTGGCTGGAGCTGGTCGCACCTCTGGCAGACTGGAATAGACCCCTGCCCCGGCTTCCTGGCACTGTTACCATCCCTGGTACCAAAAGCGGTACTACCGGCAGTGCCTCTACCACCCTTGAGACCCTGGAAGCTCTGGTGGAAGAAGCCCGAAAGCAGGCTATTGAATTCTGTGTTTCGGTCAGTAGTTTTGGGTGAGCTTGAAAAGCTGTAGGTGCTCTATTGTAGTAGCGCCGTCAGGCCGGGTCAACTTCATTCAGTTGAACTCCCCGGTAAAGAGCGGCCAGGGTTAATTCAATACCCAGGGCTTCAATATTGAGCGTCTCTTCCAGGTTTACGAGGGTGGGCAGTACCTGCCAGTTACCAGCATCCAGCCGCAAATACAGTTCGGCCCAGACCCACTCGGAGTCAACCATCAGATAAGCCTGTAGGCTGGGCAGCTTGCGGTACTGTTCGAGCTTTACCGTCCGGTCATAGTTACGGGTCGAGGGACTGAGCACTTCCACCAGCATCACCGGGTTTGCCAGGGTCTGAGCGTCCTCCTGGTATAACTGCACCTCCCCACAGACTACGCTGACATCCGGGTAGGTCACAAACTCGTCTTCGCTCTCCCGGCGCTTGCCTCTCTGGCGAGATTTCCCGGCTACCGCTACCTTCAAGTCGCTGTTAAAGACCTGACAGCCACGTGGTTCCAGTGTCTCCGATAGCCGGTTGATCACATTAACCGCGATCCTGCTGTGGGCAACCGTACCTCCGGCCATGTTATAAACCTGGCCGTTATAGTAATCCCGTTTAGTTTCGGAATGCTGTTCTTCCCACAGGTATTCCTCGATGCTCAAGTACTGGCGGTTGGGCTGGGCCATACGTTACCTCTCATGCTCTTTATTCAGGGCCTTGTATCTCAATCTTACCACAAATCCTGCGAGACGAGGACTCAGACTACCGAGCTCATTTCGGCGTACCCTGATAGCCGTGGCAGGCAGGTGCCAGGATCAGCCTCTTAACTTGGTTTGAGCTTGCACCAGTTTTATGGAGTGTCAAAAGACGAGTTAAGGTGTAGCTAACTGCTTTTCAAACCTCTCTGGCGAGACGTAACCTAAGGAAGAATGTAATCGCTGCCGGTTGTAAAACACTTTCAGGTACTCGAATATTACCGTTTTAGCTGCTTGCCTGGCTGCGAATTTCCGGCGGTCGGTACATTCAGCTTATAAGGTGATATTGCACCAGTTTCGTGGAGTATTCAAAGGCAAGTTCGCTAAAGTATACTTACCACGAAAGGAATAAGCATGTGTCCTGTTTACCTATGTCGTCACCAGGTGTCCTGTTTTACACCATCGTGGTTCTCCACCCATTTATGTGAGAGTAGTAGACAAAGGCTCTAAAGGTTACTTGTCGAAGTTGAATGCGAGTTAATCCCAGACTCTGATTCACATAAAGTGACGGAGAACTAACATCGTGACCCCTGCCTGTTCGTAACACTTCGTAGCCGGTTGAAGGCTTAAGCCCAGAAGAATTAGACAATTGTTAGTCAGAGTTAGATGGCTACGATGTCAAACGAATAGGACCAGGTGATGATGTATGTGATCCGTACAAGCAGTTTTGACCAATGTGACAAGTAACTACATTTCCTTTATCATAATAGTCACCTCTTTCTAAGGGGTTGGCGACTTTTATGATAGAGTAAGCGCGTTTAGTTTTTTGATAACCCTGATTAGCCAGGTTAGAGAGGAAGAACTGATGCTGCGTCAGATGTTACTCAGGAAAACG
>DATAKM010000164.1:0-25398 GCA_036261665.1 Chloroflexia bacterium | reverse complement strand
TTGTTGAAGTACAACAGCGGCAGGAAGAATTCGTTCCAGTGCGTTACCGCGTAGAATAGCCCGATGGTCAAAAGGATCGGTTTGGAGAGCGGCAGGATGATCCGCATCAGGATCTGTAGCTCATTCGCCCCGTCTATCGTGGCCGCCTCCCGCAAGGCTTCCGGGATGTTCTGGAAGAAGCTCTTCATTACCAGCAGGTTGTAAACGCTGATCGCTCCCGGCAGGATTACCGCCAGGTAGTTGTCCACCAACCCCAGGTTCTTGACCAACAGATAGGTCGGCACCAGCCCGGCATTGAACAGGAAGGTGAACAGGATCAGGACCATAAAGAGCTTGCGACCGGGCAAACCCTTAAAGGAGAGAGCATAAGCGGTCAGCACGGTTAAGATCATATTGATCGCTACCCCACCCACCGTGATGATCAGGCTGTTGCTCAAAGCCTTGATAAAGCTGTCCTGGCTCAACAACTGGCTGTAAGCCTCAAAGGACCACTGGGTCGGCGGCAACAACAGGTTGTAGCCCGAGGTACCCTGCACCGCCAGGGGGGTCAGCGAAACGATCAAGACATACCACAAGGGGATCAGGGTCACCAACAGCACCAGCACCAGGAAGAGATTGAGCGGTAAGTCTTCCAGCCAGGTCCGGCGCTTCTTCAAGCCGCTCGCTCGCATTTTCGTATTAGTAGCCGTAGCCATTCAACACCTCCTCCTTAGCTAATAGAGCCCACTACCGGCTACCCGCTTGGCGGCCCGGTTAGCTACCACAATCAAGACCAGTCCGATCACCCCTTTGAAGATACCGACCGCGGCAGCCAGGCCGAACTGGAAGTTGAGGATGCCCTGGCGGTAAACCCAGGTATCAATCACATCGCCCACGCTGTAGACCGGCAGGGAGTAGATGATGAAGATCTGGCTGAAGCCGGCATCCAGGATGGTGCCCAATCTTAGGAGGGTCACCAGGATAATCACTTCTTTGATGCTGGGCAGGGCGATGTGCCAGATGCGCTGCAAGCGGTTAGCGCCGTCAATGGAAGCGGCTTCGTGCAGGGTGGGGTCAATCGCCAGGAGGGCGGCCAGGTAGATGATAGCGCCCCAGCCGGTATCCTTCCAAATATCGGAGCCCACGATGACCGCCCGGAACCAATCGGGACTGGTGAGGAAAGCAATCGGTTGAGCGCCGGTGCCGCCGATAGCCTTATTGACCAGGCCTTCGCTGGGGGAGAGCATAGCCAAAAGGATACCGAACATAACCACCCAGGAGAGGAAGTGGGGCAGGTAGGACACGGTCTGGACCACCCGGCCGAGTTTAAGGAAACGGGTTTCGCTGAGGGCGAGGGCCAGGATGATGGCGGGTGGGATACCGAAGATCAGTTTAGCCACGCTGATGATGATGGTATTTTGCAGGAGTTGGCCGAAGTAGTAGGAGTTGACGAAAGTCTGGAAGTTCTGGAGGCCGATCCAGGGGCTACCTTCGACGCCGAGGATGGGTTTGAAGTCCTTGAAGGCGATCTGGGCGTAGTAGAGGGGACCATATTTGAAGACGGCAAAGTAGATCAGGCCCGGCAACAGTAACAGGTAGACTACCCGGTAGCGCCAGATCTGGCGGGTCAAGGTTTTGAAAAAAGAAGCCGACGCGGGATTCCAAACCGCGATTGATTTAGCTCTCATAACTCCTCCTTGAGCGTTTTGCTCAAATGCCACAAAAAAGCAATAGTCCGGTCAGGGCCACAGCCTGTCCCGCTAAATAATGCCTGCTGGCGCTACACTCTCCTGCATAGGTATAATTACAGCCATTAATCCGGTAATACTATGCACTGGCCCAGGTCTGGAAAGTAGTACGTACTGGCGTACCCTGTGCTACTGCCTGCGCTACCATTAAACCAAGATAATGATCCTGGGCTGCCTCTGCCAGGCTGTAAAATGATGGCCCACCTTGCGCATATTCTGCCATCTTTGCCAGGCAGGTAGCCACTGCTATCTCCTCGTCGCTTAAGCTGGCAGGCGCAAAAGGATTACGGTAGACCCACTCTTCCCCGGCCAGGATTCCCCTATGGTAATAGCCTTCCATGTTCCCTTCCTGACCTGTATCCTGGCGGAGGAGGTCCAGTGTAACGGGAGTGGAAAAGTCCTTTAAATATTTAAGCCGGTTATTATTCAACTCACCCCGGTCTCCTCGCACCAGTACCCGGTTCGAGCGAATCCAGGAGCGGTGTTGATCGGTGGCGAAATCGTAAACTGCCAGTTTATCGCCGAAGTCCAGGTATGCGATAGTCTGGGGAATCTCTATGATTTTTTCTTCGGTAGGCGGTCCCTGGCGGGTTGGCCCGGCGACAATCGGCGAGATAAAGCGCCGGGCCATAATAACAGCATTTTCAAACTGAAGTCCCAGAAGCTTACGGATTAAGCTCATAGCGTGATAATCCTGCGATACTGAAACCTGGGCCTGGCTTACCCGCCCTAATTTACCGGATTGCACCAGAACCAGGCGTGCAGCGTGCGCAGGTTGTAAAGCATATTGTTCTGCTACTTGAATCCTGGCTTCTTTTAAAGTTCGCAGGTAAAGCTGATTAAGACCTTCCAGGTCTGCGGCAGGCGGCGTTTCGGCCAGAACAGGTACTTCTCGGTCCGCCAGTGCATTTAGTTGCGCCAGAGAAGCAGATTTCGAGACTGAAACCAGTACAAAGAGAGGATTCGTATTTCTAAGCATGTCGTCCAGGGTTCGATAAGTGGTGACATGCAGTTTTTGTTCCAGCAGGTCAGCTTTGGCCCTGTCCGGCACCACAATTCCTGCCACCTTAAACGACTGGTCCAGTTTCCGGCTTACGTTCACAAAATACTCTGAACGCCAGCCGCCTCCAATTATGCCAAACTCGACAGTCAAACTAACTTTCTCTCCACACTATGTAAACCTGCGACACACTTACAGGTGTCATCCTGCCAGGTATGAGCCGCCAGCTAAAAAGAACTTTAAAGCTGCTAATGAGTCTTCGGTATATACTCAAAATAGTCAAAGTCAGCCGTCTGCCCGGTGCCACTTAAATCCTGCACACACATTCCTATAAAAGTGCCGGTAAAGGAACCTTCCCGGCAATATTCATCTGAAAGTTTGGTGGCATCAAATGGCTCGCCAATTTTGTGCCAGTTCAGACCATCCTGGCTGTACGAGAATTGAAGGGTAGCATAATCAAACTCCACCTTTAAATGGCAACGCTCCCACCCCTCGATATTTATTTCATGATGTTGAAGCGGTTCATCAAATTTACCGTTATCACTCAGTACGATGCCCAGGCATTTCCCAATTGCTTCATCATAGCTAATCCGCAAATAGTAATAATTGTCCGTATCGTAAATACAAATGAGGCCGGCCATTTGCTGAAAGTTCTGTGGTTCAAACTCAACACAGGTGGAAGCCTCGGCCTGAAAATGCTGTAAGCGCCGGGCCACCATACTCTGGCGGTGTTTTGAACTCATAGACTCCCGTCCCTTAATGCGCAAATAGCCCGGGCGCGTTTTCAATGAGAGCCAGCTTTCGTCGGCAGGTGTACGTAAAGTGCTGAAATGAAGGCTTAGTTGATCGCTGTTAAAATCATCACGGGTTGGTTCTGGCGTAAACGGATGTAGAGGCAAATCAGGGCCAGGTACTTCCAGGCGGGGTGTGTTCTCTCCCCATTCCAGCCTTAACCAGCCATCCGCCGTCCAGTAACATTTTTGAATAGCGGTTTCACGACCCAGGTTACAGCGCAGGGCTGATCCATCAAATATCGGATTCAAAGCCGCGCGAGCCTCCGCCATTTGCTCTGGAGCAATTTCAACCTGAATCGGGCGGCCACACAGGTGGACCATGTACCAATCATTATGCTGAGACTGCACCAGCGAGGCATGTCCGGCCTTTTGTAAGGCTAATTCGGGATGGCCTGCCGAGGTCAGCACCGGGTTTGCCGGGTCAACTTCGTAAGGCCCTTCTATCCGAGGCGAACGAGCCATAGTTACGGCATGGTTGTAGGAAGTGCCGCCTTCGGCTGTTAGCAAATAGTAGAAATCCCCATGCCGGTAGAGGTGCGGCCCTTCGGTCAGGCCCAGCGAGGTGCCCTTAAAGATATTCCGCACCGGCCCGACCAGTTTTTCTTCTTTTACCGAGTATTCTTGCAACAGGATTCCGGCAAAGCGATTATGGTTTTTGCGAAAGTCATGATGCTCATTTACCAGCCATTTACGGCCATCCTGATCGTGAAACAACGAAGGATCAAAGCCGCTGCTGTTTAAGTAAATCGGGTCTGACCAGGGGCCGGTTATATCCGGGGCCGTAACCAGGTAGTTATGGGTATCCTTAAAAGCTCCCAGCCAGTTTTTGACATCGGTATAAATTAACCAGAATTTACCGTCGGCGTAGCTCAGATCAGGAGCCCAAATCCCACCCGAAGTGGCATTGCCGTGCAAATCAAGCTGGCTAAGCCGTGACAGGGGATGCGTAAGCAAGCGCCAGTTAACCAGGTCTTTCGAGTGATGAATCTGAACTCCCGGAACCCATTCAAAAGTAGAAGTGGCAATATAATAGTCATCGCCAACCCTCACAATAGAAGGATCAGGGTTGAACCCGCTTAAAATCGGGTTTTTTATTAAAGATATCAGCCGCGTTCTCCGTCATTTTAAGCAGAAAGGTAAAAGATAAGTGTAATACCATCACCTTTTAGGCTTTTCCGGCTCTAAAAGGTGATGGTGTTTTTACAGGATTAGCTCTTTACTTCAGAAAACCAGCCGTCTTGAGAATTTGCTTGGACTGGTTCACGTAATCCGTAAAACCTAACCCACTTAGACCCTCCACGAAACTCTTCCAGTTAGCGTCATTGATCGGCTTCTGGCCGAGCGCAAACTGGATCAAGTTTTCGCTGACATAGCGGTTAATATCGGCCTGATTCGCGGCGGGCGGGATAATGGAAGCGGCGGTGGCATCAACATAGGGAGAACTGTTAGTAAACTTGTAGTAAACACCCGCCGGGTTCATATCACGTCCTTTGATGGTCTTGTAGGGACCGTAGCGGGCCAGCAGTTCCTTATCCTCTCCCCGGTAAGCCAGCCACTTCAGTTGCAGAATCTGCTGCGATTTCTTAGAATCCCAGGCATCGTCAGCCGTAATGCCATCTTTAGTAAAGTTGCCACTGGCGTCCTGGTTGTAGTTCACCCCTTTGACTCCAAAACCGAGCAAGTAATAACCTTCATCGCTCTGGGCCCATTCGAGGAACTTGGCAATTGCCGGGAATTTGCCCGAGTCCTGGGCTTTCTTGGAAACTACCAGATTGGTGCCGCTACCTGCGGTAAAGGTGCCGACGGCGCTTTTGCCGTCCGGGCCTTTGGGCGGAGCAATCGGGGTCCAGGCGCCGTCAGGGTTGGTTTTGTCGAAAGCCGAGTAGTTCGAGCCGCAGGATAGGGCGCAGAAGTCTTCCACTACGATGCCGTATTTACCCTGTTTCCAGCGCGAGCGGAAATCGTCGGATTTCATGGTCGGCCAGTCAGGATCAATCACGTGAGCCTGCTGGAGCGAAGCGATATACTCGACCCCTTTGCGATAATCAGGATTTGTGTAAGTAGCGGTCAGGTCGGACGGATTGCTGAAGTCCCAGGCACCGGGCAGACCGAAAGCGCCCATGAACGGGTCCATTTCGCCTCCGAGACCGGCCCCGCCATCGTAGAAGACGCCAAAGCCGTAAGTATCATTCTTGCCGTTGCCGTCAGGGTCTTTTTCGGTGAAAGCCTTGGCTACATCCATGTACTCCTGGAGAGTAGAGGGCGCTTTCAGGCCGAGTTTATCCAGCCAATCCTGACGGATGAAGACGCCATAACGCTTGAAGAGGCCCGGTTTAGCGGTATCCTGTAAGCCATAGAGTTTACCGTTTACCGTGTCCAGCTTTTTGAGGTTCTCGTCGCTGTAGCGGGCGGCTGTGCGGTTGGGCATCATCGGCAGCAGGCTATCCACGGGGGCCAGCAAGCCCTGGTTTACAAACTGGTACAGCAGCACCCGGTTGTTGACCGAGAGCTGGAACAGGTCGGGCAGACTGTTGGAAGCGGCCAGAGCGTTCAACTTGGTAGTACCATCCGGGCCTACCGGAGTCATGGTAAATTTCAGGTTGATGTTAAGCTTATCTTTGATAGTCTTATAGCCAACCCAGTCAGCCGGGGGTGGCCCGCTCTCGGATGAAGCGGGGTCCAGCCAGACGTTCAAATCTACCGGCGCGCCATTATTGGCTCCAGCCTGGGCGCCTGTCCCCGTGCCGGTAGTCGCACCGGTCCCCGATGCGGGAGCGGCAGTGTTATCGCCACAGGCGGCCAGTATCATAGCCAGCATCAGCCCGACCAGCGGCAGACCTATCCATCTTTTTAACCTGTTCTTCTTACTCTTCATAAAGCTGCCTCCTCACAGCGTAGCTTCACTGTATTCAGTAGATAAATTTCCACATAAGTTGATAAAAGGGCTGGCAAAGCACTTCATACCAGACAGTGTTCGCAATCCGGCTTCTTTGCCGGATTTTTACGAAGACTTGCTTACTTACTCCCTTTGCTAAGCTCTGGTACCGATAAATTCCATCCAGCCGTTGTAGCCGGTTTGCCCCGGTTGGAGCGGCAAATTGACCGCCTGGCCGGTTTCGGCCGATAAATAGATCGCTGTCACCAGTTCAATCGAAACCCTGGCATCGTCCAGGGTCACAGGCAACTCCCCGCCGGTTTCGACGGCCTGATAGAAGCGGTAAAACTCCCCGGCATAATGTTCGGGCAGAGTTTCAAACTTGTTCAGCGCATTTTCAATCTGGGAGCTGGCTTCGGGGGTATCGCCGGTAAAGGTCCAGGGTTCGCCGGAACTGGTGTAAGGTCGGGTATTGCTCTCGGCTACCAGGTTCTGGAAAACGAAGCGATGGCGGGTGATTTCTTCTACCGAGCCCAGTGTAACCGTCATAGCAGCCAGGGCCCCGTTGGCCATTTCGAGGGAAATAGTCGCGCAATCTTCCACCTCAATTTTGTTGACCAACGTAGCGGTCTTGGCGTATACGGTCTTGACCGGACCAAAGATATAGGTCAGCATGTCGTGGGCGTGGATAGCGTGGCCCAGCACGGCCCCGCCCAGTTCGGTCTTCCACTTGCCGCGCCAGGGCACATCGTAGTAGGAGGCTCGGCGTCGCCAGGCGGTGTCCACGTTCGCCACGTAAGGTTGTCCGGCGATGTTCTGCTCTACCAGCATCTTCAGCTTCTGCAAGCCATGGCCGAAACGATACTGGAAGATCGGCATCATGCGCTTGCCGCTCCTGGCTTCGACCTGCTTCAATTCGTCAATCATGGCCACTGACTCTACCAGCGGTTTCTCGCAGATGGCGTGTTTACCGGCTTCGAGGGTCTTCTTAATCATCTCGAAATGCAGGTGCGGAGGCGTGCAGATGTCAATCACGTCCAGGTCGGGTCGGGTAAGCAAATCATCAAAGTTAGTTACTACTTCCGGGATCTTATATTCAGCGGCAATGCCCCTGGCTTTAGGCTCGTCTATATCGCAAAGCGCTACAAGCTCGAACATATCTTGAACCTGTTGCCAGCCTTTAATGTGGCCAACACCGATCCCGCCGCCAACTACCGCTACTCTCAATTTATTTTTTGCCATATCAGAGTTATCCCTCGTTTAACTTATTCTGGTAGCATTGGCCTCGGCTTTAAGGGCAAGCTCTGAAGCCAGAAAACAATGAGCCTGAGTCATCGCTGTTTCGGTCCGGTTAACAATATCGTTAACCAGTTGGCTGCCATAGGGCAAAAAGACATCCTTGCAATCGATATGCTCGACGCCCTTCTGGTCTACCACGAACAGGTGGTTACCACCCTCGCGACCGGCAATATCCACGTACTTGCGAAGCTCGATATAGCCCTCCGTACCCAGAATGGTAAGCCGGCCATCGCCCCAGGTGGGCAGGCCGTCCGGGGTGTACCAGTCCACCCGCACGTAGCCGTTGCCTCCATTGCCTCTTAGGACCATTTCGCCAAAATCTTCCAGCTCAGGAAACTGGGGATACTTGTAATTTGCCACGGCAGAAGTCGCCACATCAGCGCTGGTAGAACCCGTAAAGAATAGAAACTGTTCGCACTGGTGGGAGCCGATATCAGCCAGGATGCCGCCGTATTTTTCTTTTTCAAAGAACCACTGAGGGCGGGTAGGAATATTGGTGCGGTGCGGCCCCAGCCCGATTGTCTGCACAACCTTGCCGATACGACCTTGCGCCACCAGTTCCCCGGCTTTGACCGTAGACTGATTTTCAAAGTGTTCGCTGTAGCAAATCGAGTAAATCCGGCTGGTTTCGGCCTGAACTTTACGAGCTTCAGCCAGTTGAGCCAGGCTGGTAAACCCTGGCTTGTCACTCATATAGTCTTTGCCGTGCAACATGACCTGGACACCCAGTGGAGCACGTTCGCTGGCAATCCCCGCGCTTACTACTAACTGGATCGAAGCATCTTCCAGAATCCGGCGCGGATCGTCTACTACTTCTGCCTGGGGAAAAGTTTTAGTAAGCTGTTCTAGCAGCTCCGGTTCTTTAGCGTAGACCGAAACGAACTCTGCCCCGGCTCTTAGAAGTAAATTTACCTGGCCGTAGATATGGCCATGATTAATGCCAATTACCGAAAAGCGGACTGGCTGGTTCTTGCTGGTCATAAAGATTTAACAGATCCTTCCGTATTAGATTGATTGAGTACGCACAGGTTTAATCCAGGCATACTCAAAAACACCTTGATGTGCTGGACAAAAAGGCTACCTTAATTTGCTTTTCTAAATGTGCAAAAACACGTGCTGAGTGAAAATGAAAGAATGGTAATACTTGGACTACTTTTGAAGTACTACAGCACCATTAACTAAACCATTACTTTTTATTTAACCCGCCGGTCACATAGCGGATATATAATTAACACCTTGATGTTTGTGGCATTAGTACGACAGAGCAGGTGAAGCGTTTCATCAAAAATATAACACCACTGAAAAAAGTTGTCAATACCCTTTTCTCGAATATTTTCGGGTAATTGAGCAATTATATGCGACTTTCTTCAGAATTAAGCGCCAGAAGCACTCTTTTTTTAGATTTTAACAGTCTTTCTACTGCTGAAGCCGGTAGACTTTCTCCAGAGCCGCTTGACAAATAGAAAAAATATGATAATTTTGATGAAACGCTTCATCTAGCCGGAGTGAAAATAAAATGCGACCGAAATCAATCACAATCAAAGATATTGCAGAACAGGCCGGAGTTTCGGTCAGTACGGTTTCTTACGTGTTGAATGGTAATGATAAACGCGTAAGTTTAGCTACCCGCGAGAAAGTGCTGGAATTGATCCAGGAATTAAATTACCGGCCTAACACTATGGCTCGCGGTATGGTTAAACGTTCAACTTCTACTATCGGTGTGATTATCAGCGATGTTGATAACAGTATTTTTTACTCGGTGATACGCGGAGTTGAAGAGATTTTAAGGGCCAGTAACTACCATTTACTACTCTTCGTAGCAGCTACCCCCCAGGAGGAAATCCAGGCGATAGAAACCCTGCGTTCCTTACAGGTAGACGGCATCGTCTTTTTATCCACTACCGGCCAGTATCAAAACGAGCATTTATTTGCGCTCAGGGATGAAAAATTCCCTTTTGTGGTAATCAACCGTAATATGGGAGAGGCTGAGGTAAATCTGGTAAAACTGGATGGTGTAAGTATGGGTAAACTGGCTACCCGCCATCTTCTCCAGTTAGGCCATCAAAAAATTGCTACTATCGCCGGGCCAATTGCCAGTCAAGCTACCCTGGTTAGCGCGCTTGAGCGTCACCAGGGCTGGCGCGAGGCTTTGCAGGAACATAATATTATTCCGCTACCGAGCTGGGTTATCAGTTGCAACTATAGCTACAGATCAGGTTACGGCGCAATCAGGCGTTTACTTAACCAGACCGGGCGAGGGCCAAACCGTCCGACTGCCATCTTTATCGCTAACGACACAATGGCGATAGGCGCGTTATGCGCTTTGCAGGAGTTACACATCAGGGTACCGGATGATATTGCCATAGTGGGGGTGGGCGATCCACCTCATGCAGCCTATACCGCTCCGCCTCTTACGGTAGTTTCTATGCCCATGGTGGAAGCCGGGCAGGTCGCTACCAGGATATTGCTCGAACAACTGAACAGTCCAGGCGATGTTCAGCCTAAACAGGTCAGTCTGGCAGGCACTTTGCAAATAAGAGTCTCGTGTGGAGCTAAACCCTGAAATAGCCTGCCGTTCCTCCGCTCACACCCACCAAAATTTTGTTATTCGACACTTCGGCGGCTGGGGTCTCCCACAATATAAATATCTACTCCGTCCAGTCCTCGTAGAATTTTATCGGTAAAAGTGCCTGAGAAGCGGTCACGCCAGGTTAGACGGGTGCTTTCGCCCAGCACAATCAGGGTAGCCTGTTTCTCTTTTGCAAGCTCAATCACTTTGAGGGCCGGGTCGCCTTTAAGCTCCTGGAAAGGCAGTTCCAGGGCACGCGTGAGGCGGCGCAGCGGCGCGATTTTCTCTTCCTGGCTTAATTTACGTTCGTCATCACGCGAGACGTTTACTACGGTGGCGGTGGCGTTGAGGCGGCGGGCAAAGCGCCAACCCTGCCGGATAACCCGGGCATCAGAGGGCCTGCCCGAAATGCAAATCAAGACAAAGCTGTGGGCCGAGGGAGGGTTTTCTTCGTACAGGGCTTTGTACTCACGGTGAGGGGCGCTGCTTTCTACGGCATCGGCGGTTTCGCGCAAGGCCAGTTCGCGCAAAGCCATTAAGTTACCCAGCTTGAAGAAATTATTCAAAGCATCGTCAATCTTTTCGGGGCGGTAGACTTTTCCCTGGCGAATGCGATCCCGCAACTCCTGGGGTGGCAGGTCTATCAGCACCACCTCGCCAGCGAGACTCAATATCCGGTCGGGGAAGGTTTCGCGGACACGCGTGCCGGTCAGTTCGTAGACCCAGTCGTTAAGGCTTTCGAGATGCTGGACATTTACGGTGCTGTATACATCAATCCCCTGTTCCAAAATTTGTTCAATATCTTCGTATCTTTTGCCGGTGGCTAAGCCGGGTGTATTGGTATGCGCCAGTTCGTCTACCAGTACCAGTTGGGGCTGGCGGGCTATCACGGCGGCGGTATCCATCTCTTCGAGCAGGGTTCCACGATACTCCACCTTACGGAGCGGTACCACTTCCAATCCTTCCAGCAACTTTTCGGTATCTTTGCGTCCATGCAACTCAACATAGCCGACCACCACATCTACACCCTGGGCTTTAAGCTGCTGGGCTTCTTCCAGCATGGCGTAAGTCTTGCCTATACCCGCCGCCGCTCCCAGAAAGACTTTCAGGCGACCGTGTTTCCAGGGCTTCCAGAAGGTCGGGTTAGATTCGTGCTGGACAACTGAACTTTCCGCAACAGGCTCAGACAACTCTGACTCAAGCTCAGAGAGTGAAATCTGGCGCGGCTTAGATCTGGATGCTTCCTTTTTTAACTTTTCTAGCTGGTGTTCTTCTTCGCTCATTGGCCTGATCAAGCCTTGAACTAATTCGATAATCTGTCAAAAATCATGATAATTCATTCCGAGTAGAAAAGATACAGAACGAATCAGGTAATACACCCAAAAGGACAAAGTCCGGTACAGCATTACCCGACTATTACCGGCAGACAAAAGTACTCCGTTTAGCAAATTATCCGGAGTACCTCTGACTAAAGAAAGGACGATGGCTAAAGTCTTTATTTAGCCGGAGCAGGCGGAGCGCCAAAAGCCGTGTCCAGGGCCAGGTTCAGCTTCAGGACATTCACTCGCGGTTCTCCCAGTACTCCCAGGTCGCGCCCGTCGGTATTCTGCTTGATTAGCTCCTGGATTTTTTCAAGTGTAATCGCGGTACTGTTACCCCCCAGAGCTTTACGGGCCTGTACTACCCGGTTCACCTGCAAGTTGGCGGCATCCACCGAAATATTGGGGTCGAGGCCACTTCCGCTGGCTGTGACGATATCGGCGGGTAGTTTCGTATCAGCAGCCAGGCCGTTTTCCTGACGGAACTGGTCGGCGTAATTTTTCACCCCCAGGTAGTTGCCAGGCACATAGTATGTATTGGCTTTGCCGGCCACCGGGGTGCCGTTCGGCAGAGGAGTAGCGCCGGGAGTGACGATAACTTCACTGCCATTGCCCTCAATTAGCTGAGGGTTGGTTGGCCCCAGGTTGGAAGCGCCCGAACCGGCGGCGTTATAGCCCACCGCGCTGGGCCGGCCGTGAAAATATTCGGGCCGGGTAAAGGACTGTCCGATGAGGCTTGAACCGATCACCTGGCCTTTGCTATCTTTAATCAGGCTGCCGTTGGCCTGGTTATTGAAAGCCAGTTGGCCGATTCCCCAGACCACCAGCGGGTAGATTATTACGCAAAGCACCAGCAGCACGAGCGTTATTTTTATGGAGTTCCAGGTCTCTCTGCCGAGTGTCTTTAACATTGCTCTTTCCTTTTTGTTTATAGTTACTAAAGAATTGTTGCAAAAGATGAGTGATAAAGCATCAGGTTTATTCAATCCGGAGTCCCTCTTTGTCAAAGGGAATTCCCGGCTTAGTGCTTTTCTGCTCTCTACCTGACGCCCAACACCGTCAGGATAATATCAATCAGTTTGATCCCGATAAAGGGGGCGATAATCCCACCCAGGCCGTAGATCAACAAGTTGCGCCGCAAGATACTGGCAGCCCCCAGCGGGCGGTACTTGATACCGCGCAAGGCCAGGGGAACCAGCATAATAATAATCAGGGCGTTGAAAATTACCGCGCTCAGAATAGCGGTGTAGGGCGAAGTCAGGCCCATGATATTCAGCGGCCCCAGGTAGTTAAGGTAATCCTGCTGGGTCTTAGGCTCCGCTACTACCGGTCCAATGGCAAACATGGCCGGGATGATAGCGAAATACTTCGCGACATCGTTAGCAATCGAGAAGGTGGTCAGGGCGCCCCGGGTCATGAGCATCTGCTTGCCTACCTCTACGATCTCGATCAACTTGGTCGGGTTGGAGTCCAGGTCTACCATATTGCCGGCTTCTTTGGCGGCGGTGGTGCCGCTATTCATAGCCACGCCAACATCGGACTGGGCCAGGGCCGGGGCATCATTGGTGCCGTCGCCGGTCATTGCCACCAGTTTTCCCCCGGCCTGTTGCTGCCGGATCAGTTTCATCTTGGTTTCCGGCGTGGCTTCGGCCAGAAAATCGTCCACCCCGGCTTCCTCGGCAATGGCGGCGGCGGTGAGCGGGTTATCCCCCGTAATCATGATGGTGCGAATGCCCATTTTGCGCAATTCATCGAAACGTTCGCGCATCCCGCCCTTCACAATATCTTTGAGGTAGATCACCCCCAGGGCCCGGTCATCTCTGGCCACCACCAGGGGCGTACCGCCGCTTTTAGAGATGGTGCTTACAGTTTCCTCAAGCTGGGTGGGTATGCTGCCGCCTTTAGTTCGCACATATTTCACGACCGAATCGGCTGCTCCTTTGCGGATTTCCGTACCATCAAAGTTTACCCCGCTCATCCTGGTCTGGGCGGTGAAAGGGATAAACTGGGCATGCGTATCTGAGACCTCGCGCCCTCGCAGGCCGTACTTTTCTTTGGCCAGTACCACAATCGAGCGGCCTTCGGGTGTTTCATCGGCCAGGGAACTGAGCTGGGCCGCATCGGCCAGGTCGCGAATACTGACCCCCGGCAGGGGAATAAACTCGGCGGCCTGGCGGTTACCCAGGGTGATGGTGCCGGTTTTATCCAGCAAAAGTACGTCTACGTCGCCGGCGGCTTCTACTGCCCGGCCACTCATGGCCAGTACATTGCGCTGTACCAGCCGGTCCATCCCGGCGATACCGATAGCTGACAAAAGCCCGCCAATAGTGGTCGGGATGAGACAGACCAGCAGAGCCACCAGGATAGTAAGAGACTGGGGAGCGCCGCTATAGATAGCGTAGGGCTGCAAAGCGATAATGACCAGCAAGAAGACAATCGTCAGCCCGGCTATCAAGATGTTAAGTGCGATTTCGTTAGGTGTTTTCTGGCGGTTAGCTCCTTCCACCAGCGAAATCATGCGGTCCAGAAAGCTTTCGCCGGGATTGGAGGTAACTTGAACCTTGATCCAGTCCGAGAGCACCCGGGTACCGCCCGTGACTGCCGAACGGTCCCCGCCGCTCTCGCGGATAACCGGAGCGCTTTCTCCGGTAATGGCGCTTTCATCCACGCTGGCGATACCCTCGATTACTTCTCCGTCTCCCGGGATCAGTTCGCCGGCCACCACCAGCACCACATCCCCCTTTTTAAGCTGGGGGGCAGGCAACTCGCGGGTGGGTACCTGTTCAGTTCCCGGTTGATTCGCCGTAATTAACTTCGCCATTGTTTCGGTCTTGGTTCGGCGCAGTGCATCGGCCTGGGCCTTACCGCGCCCTTCGGCCATCGCCTCGGCAAAGTTGGCGAAAATAACCGTAAACCACAGCCACAGGCTGGTAAAACCGATAAAGAAATGATCTTTCTGGCTGGCCCCGTTGAAAAACTCGGTAATAAAGATGATGGTGGTCATCAGGCTACCCACCTCGACCACGAACATCACCGGGTTCTTGAGCTGGACCCGCGGGTCGAGTTTGGCGAAGGAAGGTCCAATCGCCTGCCGGATAATCGCCGGGTCGAAGATTGAACTGGCCCGGCGCATTTTCCGGCCGCCCCCCGGTTTGCCCGGTACAGTAGGCAGGGTTCCTTCCGGCTTTGTAGTGGAGGCCGGTGCTTTACCATCCCCCGCCACTTCCAGCCTGTTCAAATTAATCTCAGACATAAACCTCACTCCTTTTTTCCTAAACTGGCTGGAAGAGTTTCCCGGCATTCATCAAGAATTGCTCGACTATCGGGCCAAGCGCGTAAGCCGGGAAGTAGGTAAGTGCGCCCACAATCACAATCACGCCTATCAGCAGCCCGGCAAATAGCGGCCCGGTTGTGGGGAAAGTACCGACACTGGCCGGAACAGTCTTTTTCCTGACCAGCGAGCCTGCGATAGCCAGGATTGGCACAATCATCAGGAAGCGCCCGATCAGCATGGCAAACCCGCCGGTGATGTTGTAAAAATCGGTATTACCGGTAATCCCGGCGAAGGCGCTGCCGTTATTGCCGGTGGAACTGGTGAAGAGATACAGCATCTCGGTCAGGCCGTGCGGACCGGGGTTGGCAATACTCTGTTGAGCTACATCATTGATGGAAGCCAGGGCGCTAAAGCCCAGGATGGAGAGCGGTAAGATCAAAACCACCAGCATGACCATCTTCATCTCGCGCGCTTCGATCTTCTTGCCCAGGTATTCCGGCGTGCGCCCGACCATCAACCCGGCGATAAAGACTGACAGGATCACAAAGACGATCACTCCATAGAAGCCTGCGCCGACTCCGCCGACTACAATCTCGCCCAGGGCAATATTCAGGAGCGGGACCATTCCGCCGATAGGCGTAAAGCTATCGTGGAAACTGTTGACTGCCCCGCAACTGGCATCGGTAGTAATCGTGGCGAACAGGGCTGAATTCACAATCCCGAAGCGCACTTCCTTGCCTTCCATATTGCCGCCGGGGTTGGTATCCGTAACAGCAGTGTTGATCCCCTGCTGGGCCACGATGGGATTGCCGCCTGCTTCCGCCGGATAGACCACAAAAACTCCCAGCAGAAAGAGAAAAGCCATTGCGCCAAAAATCACCCAGCCCTGGCGCTGGTTACCTACCCAGCGCCCGAAGGTGTAGGTAAGGCCGAAGCCGATGGTAAAAATCGAAAGCATTTCCAAAAAATTACTGAAAGGGGTGGGATTCTCAAAAGGATGGGCCGAGTTGGCGTTGAAGAAACCGCCCCCGTTGGTCCCCAGCATTTTAATCGCTTCCTGGCTGGCGACCGGCCCCTGTGCGATGATCTGCTGATTCCCTTCCAGAGTTCTGGTAATGGTGTAATCGTTGAAGTTCATCGGCACACCCTGCCAGATCAAAACGACCGCGAAAACCAGGCAGATTGGAAGCAAGATGTAGAGGCAGCAGCGCACCAGATCGACCCAGAAGTTGCCGATGGCGCGAGCCTGGCGGCGAGCCAGCCCCCGGATTAAAGCCACTGCAATCGAGATGCCCACTGCCGAAGAGATAAAGTTGTGAAAGGCAAGCTGGGTCATCTGGGTAAAGTAAGTCATGCCGCTGCCTGGACCGGCTATACCCGAAGCGGGGGCTGTCCCGGCTTCCGGCACATAGTTTTGCCAGTTGGTATTGGTATCAAAGCTGGCCGCCGTATTGAAAGCCAGCGCTTCAGGCACTTTACCTACATGCGTGCCGTTGCCATCAATAGCCTGGTTTAGCGGCAAAATGTCTTGAAAACGCATCACCAGGTAGGTCAGGAGCAGGGTTACTACACTGAAGAGGAGCATGGCAAGGGCATAAACAGTCCAGTGCATTTCTCTGGTTTCGTCAATCCTGGTCACTTTATAGATCGCACGCTCAACCGGGCGTAAAACCGGGTGCATAAAAGTACGCTCTCCGGCGAACACCCGGTACATATAAACACCGATAGGTTTCGTAATGAGCAAAACCACCAGGCAGTAGAGGGCGATCTGAATCAACCCGTTAAGTGTCATTACTTTGTATCCTCAATTTGTACGCTTATCTTCTTTTCTTTGTTATGCCTATTACTGAAAAGGGCCCGGTGCAAGCCTGCCTTTAATGTGGCAGACCAGCTTAAAACTTTTCGGCCTGAAGCAAGGCATAGGTCAGGTAGCCGAGCAGCAGCACAGCCACGACCAGGGCCAGTAACATATCTAGCGGCATATATTCTATCTCTCCTTTAAGCTTGAGCGGCTTAGAGGGTCTATTGCTCGGCCTGCTCCCTGGTAGTCTGGATGCGAGCAGTGGCAACCGTAGTTTTACCTTCTTTAATAAACCACTCGCAGCCATAAACATAGAGGATCGCCACCACGAAGAACCCCACAGCGGCAATCACAAACAAAACATCTAACATGGATTAGATGCGCTCCTTTCGAATTATTAACTTCAAAAATAAGAGGTTAGCCGGATAATCAGCAGTGAACCGGGTCTCATGTTTTCCGATCAAGCCCTGGCGCAACTTTGAGCTATCTTCATATTAGCTAATAGTTCTAAAGAAGTTCTAAATTAAACAATCCTCAGGCTAAAGCTTTTCTAAAACTTTTCTAAAAAAATTCTAAAAATGGGCTCTCTCAACTCAACATGACCGTAAATAGCTGGCTCTTCTCAAAAAATTTAGGAAAAATTTAGGGTTTTAAATTTCTTCTTTAGAAGTTCTTTAGAGCAATCCTCTAAAATAAAATGGGGTTATCCGATTCATTGTCAAAAGGATAGTGAGGTGCTGGCGTGCTAAGGTTAACGGGAGAGACTATTAAATCCAAAAACCTGTTAGCTCAAATTAACTTAAAATACTCTTCTACCAGCCGACCTCGCTGGCAGGGAATTGTTTTTAGTCTGAGCGGTCTCACCCTGACCACCATCATTATGTTCAACTTCAAATTTGAACTCTACAACGTCAACATGATTTACATGGCGTTGACACTCATCGCCACGGTCTGGTTTGGCCTGGGCACGGGAGTATTGACCGCCATAGCCGCCTTTTTTTGTTTTGATTACTATTTTATCCCACCTTACTTCACCTTCATTATAGATGCTTTCCAGGGCTGGACGGCCGTTTTTCTTTTCCTGGGGACCGCTTTGTTTGCCAACCAGGTAGCCGGACGAGCCCGGCTTGGCAATCAGCAGGCTCAGGCCCGTGCTCAAGAAGCTTCCGCGCTCTATGAACTGGCCACCGCCGTAATCACTAAAGTTAACCAGACCGAGATGCTCCTGTTAGTTTTGCAAAAGGTATGTGAAGCCCTGGGCATAACCGACTGTACTCTCTTCATAAAAGATGAAAAGAATGAAGATCAACTGGTGGAGACTGCCCGGATTGAACCACTCCAGTTTCAAAAGGAAGTTGCCCCACCCCGCCATCCGGATTTAGCCCTGGCCCAGGCGGTCTTTAATCAGCACCGCCCGGCTTTCCTGCCAGGCCAGCGCGGTACACTACACCAGAGTAGTCAGGGGGAACAACCTTCCAAAGAAAGCCTGCCTGCCAGTTTCGGTTCCGTGGCGTATGTACCAATTTCTTCAGGTTCCCAAACGCTGGGGGTGATGGTTCTGGTGGGATCTGATGACGGGCATCAACTTGAGTTTAGTCCTGAAGAGAAACGCCTGATGCAGGTGCTGGCCAATCATGTGGCCCTGGCGGTGGAGCATGCCCGGCTTATCAGGGAAGCGGCCCAGGTCGCCACTTTACGAGACTCGGATAAACTCAAATCCTCTTTACTGGCTTCCGTCTCACACGAATTACGCACCCCCCTGGCCGCTATCAAGACAGCTACGGCCAATCTACAGACCAGGGATATTGACTGGAGTGATGAAGAGCGAGACGAATTTCTGGAACTGATCGAGATAGAGACAGACAGGTTGACCCGCCTGGTTTCCAACGTTCTGGATTTATCAAAAATTGAAGCGCATGCTCTCAAGCCGGATTTTGGCTGGTACTATTTACCCGAAATTGTAGAAAAAGTAGTCGACCGCCTCAAAGGTAGAGCGGTGACAAATTCTCACCCGGTAACCACCAGTTTTGACCGCAACCTGCCTCTCGTCCGAATGGATTATATGCAAATTGACCAGGTTCTAACTAACCTGCTGGAAAACGCGGCCAAATATTCCGAGGCCGGGCGACCGATTGCCATCCAGGTGACTCTTCAGGAGGCCAGCCAGGTTAAAGTACCCGAAGATTATGCAGAAGTAGACCAGGGTCACCTGCCAGTGCTGGTAGTTAAAGTGCTGGATGAAGGCCCTGGTATTCCGCCTGCCGAACTGGAGCGGATTTTTGACAAGTTTTACAGGGTGCGTAGCAGCCAGGAAGGAATAGTAATGAACGTACCGGGCACCGGTATCGGCCTGGCAATCGCGAAAGGGATTATTGAAGCGCACGGCGGCCAGATCTGGGCTCAAAACCGGCTCTATGGCGGCAGCCTCTTTACTTTCAGCTTGCCGCTGGTCCCCCTTAACAACCAAAATCTGGCAGAAAGTAATGAGGAAGAAACCCCCCTTAAAGAGGCCCTCATGCCTTAAAAGCTGTCTGGATTTCTTTTACAAAACTGTATCCCCTGTATACCAGCCTTTACACTGTTTCTGGATACTATTATCTTGGATAAGTTTGCCTTACTCTTCCGAGGAAATTCAGGGCTTTCCGGTAGCGGCAATTACGGAGGGGATCATGAAGCATTTAGAGTCTTTACTTGACTCACTGCACGTGTACCAGCCCGATCTCGCCTCGTCCAGTGATCTCAAGAGCCATAGCAGCATTCTTACCTCAGGTGCTACCAGATACAGAGAGATTGAGTCTTATATCGAACGACAAATAGCACGGCTGAGGATTCCCGGCGTAGCTCTCGCTATAGTCGAAAACGACAGGCTGGTATACCTGCGAGGCTTTGGGCGGGAACGGCCTGGCGGAGAAGCGCCAACCTCCCGGACGCCTTTCTTTATTGGCTCACTCACTAAATCCATTACGGCCCTGGCGGTGATGCAACTGGTCGAAGCGGGCAAGCTCGAACTGGATGCCTCGGTTCAACGCTACCTGCCCTGGTTCCGAGTGGTGGACGCGGAGGCCTCTGCCCGCATAACCGTGCGCCATCTTTTGAATCAGACCAGCGGCTTGCCCACATCGGCCGGAGAGATTGCCCTGGCCAATTTCGATAATAGTCCGGGCGCCAGCGAGCGACAGGCCCGCGCCCTGACCACCCTTGTTCTCAAACGACCGGTTGGTGCGGAATGCGAATACAGCAACACCAATTACAGTTTGCTGGGGTTGATTATCGAGGCTGTCTGTGGGGAATCGTATGAGGAGTATCTCCAAAAACAGATCTTTGACCCGCTGGAGATGCGGCATACCTATACCTCACCCTCTAAGGCGAAACAGCGCGGCCTGGCAGCAGGCTACCGCTACTGGTTTGGCTTTCCCATCCCGTCCTCTAACCTGCCGTTGCCACATGGTTCGCTGGCTGCCGGTTTGGTTATATCAACTATGGAAGATATGGCCCACTACATGATCGCCCACCTGAATGGAGGTCGCTACGGTACAGCTCAAATTCTCTCGCCCGCAGGCATGGCTGAATTGCACCGTGGCGTGATCGAGTACCGCAAAATGGGTGTTTCAGCCGGAAAGTACGGCATGGGGTGGTTCGAAAGTGAACTGGGCCAGACAAAGCTCCTCTGGCACAGCGGTACTCTCCCTGACTTTGCCGCCTATATGGCGCTTCTGCCAGAGCAGAAGAAAGGCCTGGTGCTGCTCTTCAATGCCAGCCACCACTGGATGAACCCTGTTCTGACAGAGTTCGGGACAGGTGTGGCGGCGCTGCTGGCAGGCGAGAAGCCCGGTCCGCTCCTGTTTATGCGCCTCATTCCCTGGGCCCTGCGCGGCCAGGTGCTCATCCCGGCCTTTCAGCTTGCCGGTGTCGCCGCCACTTTGCGGCTATTGCGGCGCTGGCATTTCGAGCCGGAAGGACGTCCGAGTGGCAGGAGGGCCTGGGGGCGGCACATCTTGCTCCCGCTGATCTCCAATCTGGCGTTAGCCCTCACCATGCTACCCCTTTTGAGTAAAAGACGTGGCTATTTGAGGCTTTACATGCCAGACTACTCCTTAATGACCATCGTCTGCGGTGGCTTCTCACTGGGGTGGAGCTTTTTACGCACCGGGCTAGTCCTGCGGGCCTTGAGAAGAAGTGGCCGTCTTGCCACTGAGCCCTCAGATTGAGCATCCGCGCTTTTATTCCGATTCAAGTGGAGGCTAACAGGCCATGAACAAGAAAATAAAAAACTATCATGTGGTCGATCTCCCGCTGGTGCGCCGGGTCGTACTCAGTTTCGTGGACGAACTATCTTCGTGGGAGCACTACATGTACGGCTTGTTGGAAGTGGACGTAACGGTTGCCAGGCAACTCATGGAAGAATACAAAGGGCGCACAGGCGAGCGATTATCATTTACCGGTTACCTGGCCTTTTGCCTGGCACGGGCAGTCGATCAGGACAAATCGGTACAGGCTTACCTTAAGGGCCGCAAGCAGCTTGTGATGTTTGACGATGTAGATGTAGGCATGATGGTCGAGCGCCAGATAGATCAGACCCGTGCTCCGGTCGGCTTTGTGATCCGTCGTGCCAATCAAAAGAGCTTTATGGAGATTCACCGGGAGATCCGGGCAGCCCAGGCCGCTCCCGCCCCTTCCAGTAAAGAGATACCAGCCTGGCTGCGGTTATTGCTGCGAGTGCCCTGGCCGCTGACAAAACTGCTCCCTGCTCTCGTCCGTCTGGCGAAACGCCGGGACCCAGCCAGGATGTGGGTGGCAATGGCAGGCACTGTGGGTATCAGCGCGGTTGGAATGTTCGGTAACAGCGGGGGTTGGGGGCTGGCTCCTATGGAGCATAGCCTCTGCCTGATTGTAGGTGGTATAGCCCGCAAACCTGTCCTGGTAAGAGAGCAGGTCGAGCCGCGAGAAATCCTCAACCTGACTGTGGTGCTTGACCATGACGTGATTGACGGCGCTCCGGCAGCCCGCTTTACCCGGAGATTAGTGGAATTGATTGAGAGCGGTTATGGTTTGCAGGAAGGTCAGACGGTAGTTGCTACGGAATTCGCCGCGACACCTTCAGCCAGTCTCAGCCAGTAGAGTAACAGGCAGGCTTGTACGTACTACAAGCTAAGCTTATTGCTGTTACCGGTAGGCGGGGTTCTTGAACTTTCAATGAATCATCAAACGATGCCGCTCAGGAATCTGTACCAACCGGTATTTCTACCACAAAACGAGTTCCACCTTTTTCTGGAAATTCCAACAAAATTTGTCCTCCGTGCAGTTCTACTATCTGCCGGCTAATATACAAACCGATACCCAGGCCACCATACTTAGCCTGTTGCCCTTGATAAAAGGCTTCAAAAATTCGGTTACGATCTTCCAGGGCAATTCCTACCCCTTGATCCTGGACCGCCAGCCGAATCATGCCTGACTCTTCTAAGCTTAAATTGACTTCCACCAGCCCTCCCTCCGGGCTGTACTTAATCGCGTTTTCAACCAGGTTAGTCACTACCTGTTCAAAGCGTACCGGATCTATATAACCAATTAAGGAGTCAGGAGCTATGAGGTTGATGGAGTGCCTTTCAGTTCTTTCTCTAGCATTCTCAACTATTCTTTGGACTAAATCGGCTACATCCGCTCTTTCAAGCTCTATGGTTAACTTGCCGGTTTGTAACCGGGAGATGTCGAGCAGACGAACGATCAATTGATTTAACTTAACAGTTTGAGATTCAAAGACCTGTATCATCTTCTTAAGGCTGTCGATATCCACCTCACCGTGTTTTTCCAGGCGGCGATTTAACAGTTGGGCAAAACCATGCAGCGAGGTAATCGGCGTTCTCAGTTCGTGAGCGGCTATTGTCAAAAATTGCTCACGTTCTTTAACCGCTTTATCTGCCAGTAACCGCGCTTCCTGCTCCTGACGAAGTAAGATATCTTTAATCCGGTTCGCTTCTTCCAGTTGGGCCGTTCTTTCAAGCACCCGTTTTTCTAGGACAGTATTGAGTTGCCGGACTTTTTCCTCTGCGATCTTGCGTTCGGTTAAATCGCGGGTTACTTTGCCGTAGCCTTTTAACTGGCCCTGTTGATCAAAAAGAGCCGTTATTACGACATTAGCCCAAAAGCGGGAACCATCTTTACGAATGCGCCAACCCTCGTCTTCGAAACGGCCTATCTTTTGAGCTATTTCCAGTTCCCACTCCGGTTTTCCCCAGGCCAGATCCTCTTCCGGGTAAAAACGGGAGAAGTGCTGGCCTATAATTTCATCCGCCCGGTATCCTTTAATACGTTCGGCCCCCACGTTCCAGCTTGCAACATTTCCATTCACATCAAGCAAAAAAATAGCATAATCTTTTACGCTCGAAACCAGTAAGACAAAAGATTCTGCTTCTTCTTTTGCTATTTGATCCTTGTGATTTCTCTTTTCTACGACCTTTTCAAGCTTTTGTAGTTTCCGCCCGGTTTCATTCTCATGCGAATTAAAATCCATAAATTTTTGTGCCATAACGCAACAATTGCACCCCTTACTTCGATTGCCCGTATCACTTACTCATAGCTTTTAAAATATTAGACTGCCCTTAGATCCACCTGTAGTCCACCAGGTATACTGCTCTGCGTAATAGTCTTGCCGTGTTAATTAGTTTGCCCATATCTGGCTGGGTGTCCACTGCCAGCGCTAAATAGGAGCCTTTTGTGTGCTGGATCAAATACCTGTATTTTAAGGCTTACACATGTACTTTGCCATTCTTAAGCCAGAATCAGGACAACCCTGTATGATTTATAATGCTTCTTCGCTCCTATGATGGTGATAACCTGGATGGCACCTGCTCCCAGGTTTTTCTCAGCACAATCATTACCAGGGATTAACTCTAACACAGCCTGTGCAACGTCCGGCAATTCTCAACGAACTTCCTGAACTCGAAGAGTACTGTCATTTATTGAAGTTGAACCTGTTTCCAGGTCAATCCGGGTAGATGTGTCTATCCATAGAGAGGCAGGAATCTTTCCGGTATGCATCTCACTCATAGCGCTAACCGATACGGGAACCGCCATGCTTGTTTGCTTTAACAAACTAGATTTTGGTAACTTACTGAGATACAACACTTAATGAGGACTTGTGTTTGCCATATCAACGCCATTCACATGTAAATGTGTAGTAAATCTTTGTTACCTCAATAGGGTCTGAAAATATGAAAAATCTGGCAGATACAGCAGCAAGAAACGTGCCAGAAATACTGGCCTCCTCACGGCTTGCCAGAAAAACTTTTAGCCATTACTTGAGAATCTCATACTAAAATTTACCTGCTTTACCTTCATTATGACACCATTATGAGACCACTGGAATTAAGGTTACTCCCAGCATCAGGGCTGGAATAGTAAATGATATAATAAGAAAGAGAATAGTAAAGACAATAAATAATGAAGATAGGAATGGTCTTAAGCAAATGGCAGACAAACCGCGCGGCTTACTGCGCGGACCCAAATTTAATGGTAAACACAGTACAGTGATTGCACCGGCTTATCCTGCAATAGAATTCTTGCGCGAGGATAACCGGGTAACTAAAATTGTGATCGGAGTTATCAAACCCCGTAAGGGCAGTGGCATCAATCTTAAAGTTGTCACGATAGAGGCAGGGTTACGAATTGTAGTGGCTGGTCCTTCCAGTGTGCAACAATTCTATGCTTACACATCCCAACCGGAAGAAGTTAAGTCTGAGCTAGAAGCTCTCTTTGCTCGTTAAACAACCTGATTTTAACCTGTCAGGCTATTTCCGATGCCGTGATCTTCAGTGGTGCGGACCGATTTCGGTTCTCTTTGGCGCGAGATTTATAACAAAATGTTCCCTAAAGTACTTCAGGCCTGTAGGCGGTCAAATAACCTCGGAAAAATGCAGCGAAAATTAAAAACCCGCTGCGATTGCGCAGCGGGCTATGTGAACAAGAACAAGAAGCTGAGAGGGACTAGGCGGTAGTAGCCACCTGGCTTGTGATCTGTGGGTTGCTCTCCACCGCACTGAACTCTCTCTGCAGGGCGATCCCTCCCAGGATGATCGTTAACAGCCCGATCAGGACATCATTCGTGTTCGGCTTGTTGATGCTCAGGTACTCCGCTACCTTCAGCAGATCGAACAGGTAAGGCGCTACCATCAGGTAGACCCCTACGCCTACCACCGCTACACTCGCCATCAGCCGGAGTTTGGCCAGGCTGGCTTTGTTGGCGGTCAGGATGGTCAAACCTACCAGCCCGATCAACACGATCCCTACAATGATGTCACTGGTCGTGACTGCCCCTAACTCTGCCGAGACCGGTTTCTTGCTCTTGGCATCCAGCACTGTGATCCCCTCGTAGTTCAGCACGAAGGGTGCTACTACCATCCACAACCCTCCGATCAGCCCCGCTCCTCCCAGCACTGCTCCGCTTAGCTTCGACTGCCCTTGCTTTCCACTCATAATCTATCACGCTTTCTTGTTTATCTCGTCTTACTTATTTTACTTGTTTTGAACTTTACTTGTGCTTGTGCTTTCTGTCTGGCCGGGAAGTCCCATTCCGAACCGGGACTTCCCCTCTCCTATCCCCACGCTTAGCTAGCTAAGCTTAGCTAGCTACTCTTGGTTAACTCTGCGGTACTTCACGGGGTGTCTTGCCCGATCCAGTGGGTTGATCACTGGAAGCGCGGCTGAAGAGCTTACCGGCCTGCCAGGGTGTACCTAAAGCCGGTAG